>JANWIN010000013.1 GCA_025449905.1 Candidatus Saccharimonadales bacterium | reverse complement strand
TAACTAAAGTTGTAACGGTGTTCCGGGAGCAGACTAATCGTGACCCGGCGGATTTTAAAATTAATCTTGATGACATTCCCAGCCAAATCGTGCTGCTTGATCCGGCCAAACTGCCAAACATTTATGATACCGGCACAGCCATTATGTGGTTGGGTGTAGTTACTTTTCTGGTTGGTTGGGGTTTGATTGCCTACTTGTTATATGCAGTTCGTAAGAACAAGCAAAGAATTAAGCAGACTCTGTATATTTCCGGCGGCGTGATGTTTGTCGGCAGTCTGATTGGATTGGCGCTGGGGCCGCTGTTTAAACCAACGGTTATGGCTCAAATTAATAGCAGTAACCTGCGCGTTGTAGTTGAAAATATCTATAACTCATTTACCAGTAAATTTGATCAGGTTGATCTTTGGATGCTAGTAATTCCTAGTTTAGTTTTGCTGGTTTTGGCCCTTGGTTATCAACTCTGGCCCCTATTTATCGAACATAGAAAAAAGTCGCGCGCCTAAAACCAACTAGTATTTATTTTGAGACGGACACAGTTTTTGGCAAATTTCTAGAGGCTAGTAATGATAAGATTGTTACCGCAAAGACTACAAATAAGCCTTCTTTGAGAGCCGTAATTTGCGAATTTTCATAAGTTTGGGCAACTTCGCTAGCTTCAGCAGCATCGCCGCCGTTGTCAATTACAGCTTGTTCAGCCTGAGCCTGAGACACAATCTGGACACCAGTTGCAGTTTGGCTTGTAATGGAAGCTTTAGTATTACTGGGAATGTTGGGATTGTCTTGAATAGCTGCCGTAAAACCAGAAGTTAAAAGTAGTATAAATACTGAACCAACTATAGCTGTGCCGAATGATGAGCCCAGGTTTTGAAAAGTCCCCTGCAACCCGCCAACTTCCGAGGTATCCTTTTTGTCTACCGACGACATGTTGACATTGCCAAGCTGCGAGGCCAACAAACCAAAGCCAGAGCCAATTACGAACATCCCTACCCAAAATAGTGCGCCTTTGAGCTCTGGCTTAATTGAGCCAAGTACGCATAACACACCGGCAGCCATAGACACTTGTCCCCATCTGACAATATTTCTAGCCGAACGGACAACTGATATTTTTGAGCCGATTATCGAGAATAAGACTAGGCCAATAGACAGCGGAATTAGTTTTATACCTGTTTGCAGAGCGTCATAACCAAGAATTGTCTGCAAGTAGACTGGGATAACAAAAAATAGGGCAGCAATTGTGAAATACTGGCTGGCAAAGACTCCCAAGCCGCTGCGCAGAGCTGGTATTTTTAGCATCGATACTTTTAGTAATGGGTTGCGGTTCTCGGCTTCCAGCTTTTTCTGACGCTGCACGAATAACCAAAGTACGACAATACCGGCCAAGATTAAATATGCAACTAGTGAAATACCAAGCGGGGCAATTTCTTTGCCGCCGATTTCTGGCGAGGCTAGCGGTTTTATCCAACCCCAAGTCTTACTTTGCAGCACGCCAAATACTAATAAAGCCATACCACTGGCCGATAACAGAGAGCTGGGAACATCTATTGATACTTTTTTACTAACTTTTTCATCGTGAATCTTATTGGCTACTAATAAAACTAAAACCATAACTAGAGTTTCGGCTGCAAAAACATAGCGCCAAGAAAAGTAGGTAGTAACCAAGCCGCCAATTAATGGCCCGACCGCTGCCGCCATGCCGGTAGCCATGCCTAGGATAGAAAAAGCGATAATTCTATCTTTACCCTTGTAATTTATAGCTGCCAGCGCTGCTATCGCTGGTATCACCAGCACGGCACCCAAGCCTTCAACAACCGACCAACCAAACAACAATATGCCCAAACTAGGGCTAAGAGCCGTAATTAAGGAGCCGATGCCATAAATAATAGAACCGATTTTAAAAGCATTATGCCGGCCCCATTTATCGCCGAGTTTGCCGCCGGTTAGCATTAGGGCCGCCATAGTAAGAGCGTAGATAGTTATAGCCGCTTGCATGCCGGAAATGGTTGTACCTAAGTCTTTGGCAACATTCGAAATGGAAACATTCATAACAGTGCTGTCTAAAATCATCACAAATTGTGAGACAGCCAAAATAACTACTACAAACCATTTTTTCATTTGTTTACCTTAAATCAGCTTATAGCCCAAGTAGCTGCTTTTTCTTAGCGTCAAATTCCTCTTGAGTTAATATTCCCTGATCTTTGAGTTGTCCAAGCTTTTCCAGCTGGGCAATAGCATCATCTTGGCTTGGAGCAGCAGGTGCAGGCTGTTGTTGGGCATCTTCTTCACCCCAGCGTCTAGCTTGGCGTCGGCTGACATTATTTGAAACATGGGTGGCCGTTCCGGCAATTACAGCTGTTCTAGCTACACCTCTTAATAAACCTGGCATTACTTACCTCCTTTATCTAGTTCTTTGCTAGCTTCGGGATGTATTCGACCCTCGTCTATCAAAGTACCGTTGGCATTAATTATTGCCTGTTTTAATCCTTTAGCCCACAATTGTTCAACTATCAGTAGGCCAGCGGAAGAGTTATCTTCCAAAAGTTCGCCTACCTCTTGAATATCTTCGGGACTTATTAAGTCTTGGTCTAAGTCCATGCCTTTAATTAAACTTACAATTTTTGGATCTGATGCTTCAACAGCTACGACATTGCCTTTTTTATCTCGGGCAATGAGGGCTAATGCGAGTACAGCGATAGTTTTGTTTTTACTGGCTTTTTCCAGCTCTTGCAGTATTTCACCGGTAAAATTATTACCTTCAAAGCCTACAATAATATAATCAATCGGGCCTCTCATAAAACTCCTCTCTTTATGAATGATAACTACTTTAAGTATACTCCACCGTACGTTTAATCTTGGTACACCCGGCGAGATTCGAACTCACGACCTCTGGCTCCGCAAGCCAACGCTCTATCCAGCTGAGCTACGGGTGCTCGTCGGCGTTAGCTTAAAAGCTTGCCAGCCGACGAGCACAAAATAAGTTTCTGCTCTCGGCAGGCTAAGCTTACCGCTACGCCTCCTCCAAGAATTTTAAACAGGTAAACCTTGGTTTAAAATTCTTTATAAAGCTCAAAGTAACAGGGGTAATCCTAACACAAAGTAATAACCTTTACTAGGCGGCTTCAGGCATAGGTGAATTGCCCTGAACTGCCATTCGACAAACGTTTAGGGTGGCAATATGCCTTACAACATCTAAGTGACCGGGCGGATGAGGGTCTAAGTGGACTTCGGCTCCATAGCTTTCACCTTCACCGGTAGAGATTAAGACCATCTGGGGTCCTTCAAAATTATGAAGTGCCGACCGAACCGGCACTATTCCATCAGCACTACTGGCTATCTGAACCATTAAAGGAGCTTCAGTACCTAATTCGCTCCGAAGTTCATGAATCCGGTCAGTATTTTCGTGAAAGAACTTTTTATCTAAACCAAACAATCTTTCTAAGCCAAAAGGCATCCGCCTTATCCCGCTATGCGGGCTAGCCACTGTAATGACAGCGCTAACTTCATCAGGATGCTCATGCCCATAGCGAGCAGCCAGCATACCTCCAAGCGAATGGCCAACTAAAACGACCTGTTCATCGGGGTGCTTTTCTATCTTGTGCTTAATTATAGGTTCGGCAGCTCGGTAGGAAGGCTCAATAAAACCAATACCAAAGTGTTTAGGTACTACTAATTCCCTTTCAGAGGCTAGTCGGCCTAACTGTTCGTAAACTTGCCGGGTGGCATTATCATAAAGTTTTTCAATTGCTACCGGTGCCGCTAATAAAATACTTTCGAGCCTAGAGTGTTTGCGGGCGTGAACAGTCAAAGCTCCTGTGACACTACAAATTACAGAACTGTGCTTCTTAGTTTCTGTTTGTGTCTCCATGAGTTTTATATTAAGACATCTTAAATGTACGCTTATGCTCGAATAAAAACAAGCAGTGTGTACAATATAATTAGACGGAGTGTAACGATGAAAAAAGTCACCAAGCAGTCAGAAAAACTCAGAACTTTTACCAACCCCGCTGGTTTTATTGAACTGCACTTCAGCGGTTCACAAAATGAAGACACCGTAATGCGCGGGATCGCCGATATTCAAAAATACGCCCAAAAAAGACAGCAACAGCACAAAGATGTCTTAATTCTGGTTAATCTAAAAGAACTGACGACTACTGATTTAGGTTCACATAAGGCGGCAGTCTATGGCATGCGCACTTTACGCTATAAACGAGCGGCTTTTTATGGGCCCGTGCACACTCAAGTACTGCTTAACACCTTATCTATAATTTCTGGTAAGCAAAATAAATTAAAGGTTTTTGAAAATCGGGTCGAAGCCGTAAAGTGGCTTAAAAGAAGATAGGCTAATATGCAGCTCCAAATAATCGCCGAGATATTTAAAAAGGGGCGCGTCAAACATCTTCCAAAAGGCCAAGTAGTAATTTACGAAGGTGACCCAACTACTAACATCTACTTTATTCAAAAAGGCTTTGTAAAGGTTTATAACATTTTCAACAGTGGCGACGAGCGAATAATCTTTATCTATGGTCCTGGTGATGTTTTCCCCCTTACCAGCTATCTATCAGGCAGTGGCGTGGTTCGTTATTTTTATGAGTGCATGAGCGAAGTTGAACTTTATGTTCTGGGCTCCGAAGAGCTAAGAGTCAAGATCAAAAACAATTTTGAAGCCGGTGAGGCGCTGGTGGATTACAGTAACATCATCCAAAATCAGTTTATGGAACGTATCGATAACCTATCTATTAATGATGCCCGGCGCAAAATCATTGCCTTGCTTTCCTTTTTAATCGACAAAGTTGGTAAGCCATCAGCTATGGCTCAACTCGATATTAATTTAACCCAGCAAGATATTGCCAATATGTGTGCCATAACCCGCGAAACAGCTTCGGCTCAGATACTTAGGCTTAAACGCGAAGGCGTAATTTTAGGCTCAAAACATATGATTATAAATACCATTAAGCTCAATTCCCTACTGTCAAAATTAGGCATAACGGTTTAAACTTATCCACTTTTGTTCCCCCTATGCGAAATATTTAACATTATTTTAATGACTTTTTTGACAGCGCGCTTTAGCCTATTTCCTTATGCTTAGGGGGCAAAGATAAACGAGGGGGAAATGTATGCAAAGCTATTACAAAGTAAGAAAACCAAACACGCAAAAATACATTCTCACAAGACCTAAAAGGTTTTCCAGTTTAACTTTTGATGATTTTTACGACGAAGGGGAAGAGACCGAAGATGCCTGGGAAGAAAAGGCTCGTCGCCTACAAGTGAGGCGCTGGCGCAAGATTAAACATCAGCTAGTCTAACCGACCTGTTGCCATAGCGGCACCTTAACATCTAACATAGTTCACCGATGAAGCGATTCTTATGCTGGCACTGAGGCTTAAAATGCTGCCCAGTTACGAAAGATTCCAGTAAAAAAGGATCGCGGAAATTGACCGAGAGGAGAAAAATACGGCTACCTAGTGTGGCCGTATTTTTTATTTAGGCGCGCAAGCGATAATATATAAAGGAAAGGAAATTATGGCTAATCAAAAACAATCTCAAAAACCAAACGGTTACGGCAAAATGTCCAAAAAACAATGGATAGTTATCTATATTATTGCCGGCGTGGTGGTTTACGGCCTTATATATCTGCTGTTTATAAAAGACAGCGGCGGCGGTTACTAGATACCAATTAAAGACTAATAATAGATAATATTGACGATAACTTCGTTAGCGGCTGGTGTACCGGTGTTACCATCACCGGCGCCAGTAGTGGCTCTAATACCGATGCCATTAGAGAAAGTAATACCAGAAGTAAAGTTAACATTGGCACCGCCGCCAGCTGGCAGAGGAATTGTCATCTTAGGCGAGTCAGAAGACGTGGGTGTTGAAGCTTTGTTATAAAGTTTTACGTAACGTACAGCACTGGCATTATTGAATAAAAACCAACCATAAACTTGGCCATGGGAGCCTTTAATCTTTACAGCGGTATGCAGGTTAATATTTCGATAGACTGATAGACCACCACAGGTTGCCGGAACTACCTTGGTTTTTTGCGAACCATCGGTCTGAACAGCTTTAACCTCTTTTAGAGTTTCGTCGGTAGCTAGTTCGCCAAATGCATTTCTAAGTGCCATTTTGTTAAATCTTTCCCTCTACTTTGTATAAATAACTGTGCTTATGATAGAAGGAACAAGGCCCTCCAGTCAAGCAATGTGAGCTAATTATTGCGGTGGATTATTTGTCGGCTGGAGCGGTGGTTCGGGCGGCGGAGGTGGTGGTGTTGGTGGCAGTGAGGGCTGGACGGTTGTCTCGGGCGGCGTTGGCAATGGTGGTTGAGGTATCTGGGTAGCTGGTGGTGGAGGAGTTGATAGGGGTGGCACAGGTGTTATCGGTGGTGGCGGTAGGTTTTTGTCTTCGTCCTTTTTGCGCCGTTTCCAAAGTAAAAACAAGAATAAAAATAGCGCCAATAAGAAGAGCGCGGCAAATAATATCCACCAATAATTATGATGCTGGGCGGCAGCAACCCCTTGTGCGCTTGGCTCGGCTGCAGCCGAGCAATCTTCGCCGTAAGCACAGGTGCCATAGGCGTCGGATCCGTAGGTTCTAGCCAGTATTGCACCGGGAAATAAAATAGATAACGATAAAATTACGGCTATAAGCTTGGACGTAAAGGTGAGTTTTGAAACTAACTTCATTAGTCTCTAGAATAAACTTTAACGACCGTAAGCGCTAGAGCCATAACCGGCACCAGACGTATGTTTTTTGCCTGATGGCTGGCTGGGTGAGGCGTCATGCAGGTTTTTGAAAAAGCCGACTACGCCGGTTATTCCTAGTAGCGCAACACCGACAAACTTTAGAAAGTCGCCGCGACTAACCTCGCGTTGCATTAAATTGTCTACCTGATTTTTGTATTGATGAACCATAATTTTTTTATTTTTGTTTTTATTTTTGTGGAACTAG
>JANWIN010000012.1 GCA_025449905.1 Candidatus Saccharimonadales bacterium | reverse complement strand
TGGCTCTGTAGCTCAGTTGGTAGAGCAGAGGCTTGAAGAGCCTTGTGTCCACAGTTCGAGTCTGTGCGGAGCCACCAAGGGTGATTAGCTCAGTTGGCTAGAGCATCTCGTTTACACCGAGAGGGTCGGGGGTTCGAGTCCCTCATCACCCACCATATTTCTTATGAACTAACCACGCGCGAGTGGTGGAATGGTAGACACGCTTGTCTGAGGGGCAAGTGCCGCAAGGCGTGGAGGTTCAAGTCCTCTCTCGCGCACCAGCTTAGGCCGGAGGCAAATGGTCAAAAATACGATTAGTAGTAAATTCGTTTCTAAGCAGCGGCACAATAGTGTCTTTATCAACATCAATTTTGACACCTGGGTTTAGGGTATCGTAAGGATCAAAAATCTTTTTTACTTTTTGAAACAGACTATAAACCTGCTGGCCATAAAGTTCCTGTAAATAAGGCGCCCGTATACGGCCGTCATTGTGCTCGCCCGAGGTGCTGCCGCCCATACCTATAACCATCTTGTAATATTCGTCGCAAAGACGGAATACTTTTTGGCGATCGCCTAGCTGGCCTAGGTCTAAGAAAGGCTGAATATGTAGATTGTCATTACCGGCGTGGCCCCACATGGCTGATGTCACATGATGCTTTTTAAATAAGGTCTCAATAGCTTCAATATATTCTTGAAACCTGTCTGTTGGCACTACGCCATCCTCAATAAAAGGTAGTGATTTGGCATCGCCTTCATGGTGTGCCACAATCAGCGCCGCCGAATGGCGGATTTTCCAAAGCCGTTCCTTGGTTTCTTCATCGGTGGCCATTTGATATTTAATTTTGTAGTGCTTCAAAACTTTTTCAATTTTACTCATCGAGCGTTTTTGAGTGCGCTCTAAATCATCAAGCTCAATTAACAGAACCAGCTCCGGCAGAGGGTCTTCAACCAAATCTTTAAGCTGGTTGGGATGGTGTTGGTGTATGAACTTCAGTACGCCTTTATCAACCATTTCTAGCGCACTAGGCTTTTCGGGCATTCGGGCCAGTTCCAGAACAACTTCTTGGGCAGAGTGCAAGTCATCAAAAAAAGCTGAAAACAGCGCAGTCTTTGGATTATAATGATTGATTTCTAGCACAGCCTCGGTAACTATGCCCAAAGTCCCCTGCGAGCCGACAATTAGCGGCGTTAAATCAAATGATCCGTCTTTGTCTTTTATATCGGCTAAGTCATATCCGGTAGAATTCTTACTGACATTTAGCCGGCTATTTTTAACAGTTTCTTGATTTTCTTCTAAGAGAATATCCATGGCCCGATAGATTTCGCCTTCAAAGGTAGCCAAGCCCATCTTTTTACTAAGTTCACGTTTATTAAGGCGCTTGGTAACCATTACCTCACCGTTAGCCAGAACTACCCGCAGCTCCTTAACGTGATTCCGAGTGTCGCCGTATTTTATGGTCTTTTCGCCAGCGGCATTATTAGCAACCGCCCCGCCAATAGTGCTAAATTCTACAGAGGATGGAAACGGCGGTAAAAACCGGCCGTGGGTGTGCAAAGCTTGCTGGAGCTTAGCGTAATTAATGCCAGGTTCGACAACTACAGTACCTGTTTTAGTATCCAGCTCGAGTAGTTTATTCATATGGGCTGGAAAAACCATAATTATGCCGCTGCCAATGGCCGCCCCAGCTTGGTCGGTACCCATACCACGTGCCGTGATAGGTATAACTCGGCCGCGCTCGGCTAGCTGCCAGGTAAAGCGAGCCGCTTTACGGACATCGTTTTCATTTTGCGGATAAACAATAACTGACGGGGTGACAGTCAAAATACTGCCATCAACAGAAAAGTAGCGTCGAGCCGCAGCCGAGGTCAATACTTCACCTGTGATGTGCTCGCGTAAATATTCGGCAATTTTACTCATAGATTGCGATTGTTACCCCTATTAATAAAGTCTATGGTTAATGGATTTATGATAGCATATTTAAAGCTAATCGGCGGATGTGGCGGAATTGGTAGACGCGCTAGCTTCAGGAGCTAGTGAACTTCGGTTCGTGGAGGTTCGAGTCCTCTTATCCGCACCATTATATTGGAAGTTTTTGCTGGTTTATCATCCAGTTTTCGACATTAGCAAATCTATCGATACCGATATTGAGGATTTTGGGAGTAAAGTTAAATACTTGACCACGAGTGACATATAAAAATCTAGGCTGATATAGGGCGATGGCTGGCGCATCTGTTCGCCAAGCCTTTAAAAACTGCGCGTATTTTATTTCTCTAACCTTGGGGTTTTGCCGGTTGCGGCCGGCCTCCAGTGCTGCATCGGCATCAGTAGATTTATACTCGCTAAAATTGAGCCAAGTGCTGGAGCGAATATCAGCCTGGCTGCTGTGCCAGTAAGCAAAAACGTCGGGATCAACACCAATTGTTATGCCATACAGCAAGGCATCGTATCTGTGATTGCCGATAATATTTTGCAGGCTGTCACTGGAACGCAAAAATACTTGAGCATCAACCCCCACGGCTCGCCACTGCTTTTGCAAACTTTGGATAACCCGCGAATACTCGCTATTACTTTGGGAATAAAGTCTGAAGCTTAATTGTTTTTTACCTTTTACACGGATACCGTTTTTGCCTACTGTCCATCCGCTTTTTTGCAATAACTTTTCAGCAGCTTTAATGTTTGTGCCGAGTTGTTTAAGCTTTGGATTATAGCCCAGCTGCCCCTTTAAAAGCGGCTCGTCAGCTTTAATTACCGGGTAACCCAGCGTCTGCCTAGCCTCGTTAGTATCAACCGACATCGCTAGTGCCCGACGAACGTTTTGGTCGCTTAAAATATCACTTTTGGTTTTGAAAAATATCAGAGCCTCGCCGGCTAAAGGGATACTATGATCTTCAATTATTAATTTATTATCCAGTTCTTCTGGAAGCTCACTTAGGCCAACCATGGCGTTTAACTCGTGTTTTTTAAAACTGTCAATCATGGTCTTGCTTTCGCGAAAAACATTTATAACAAAACCGGATAGCTGGGGCTTGCCGCTGTGGTAATCTTCATTGGCACTCAAGCCAATACGCTGGATACGTTTATCCGGCGAATCGCCCTTGTTCTCTATTGCGTTCCACTTAAACGGGCCGGCACCGACTGGCGCCGAGGTGTTAAAAGCCACTCCACGAAGTTGAGCCATTGGAATTCCGCTAAGTAAATGCTTGGGCACAATACCGTTTGTTAAGGCGTGGGGAAATGAGCTGAGCGCGCTCGGCAGTTTAAAAATTATTACGTGTCGGCTCTTAGCTTTAATCTGGACGTTTCGCCAGCCGGTTGAAAGTGGTGATTTGGCATCGGGATTTTGGATAGTTTTGTAGGTAAAAACGACGTCTGCGGCAGTTAGCGGTTTAGAGTCCTGCCAGCTTAGATTATCTTTTAAAGTGACCGTGTAGGTGGTGCCGCGTTTATCGGTGCTCCAACTTTTGGCTAAATCGCCAACCAGGTTGTTATTTTGGTTATATTTAAACAAGCTAGCAAAAACTAGCCTTGAGACGGCCGCATCGACACTATTTGTGGCATAAAGCGGGTTGGCATTGGTAAAAGCACCCTGGATGCCCTCGACGAATGTACCACCAGCAGCAGGCTGCAGGCTTAGGTAATGCTTTTCTAGATTGCTGGTTTGATATAGCGTCATCCCGGCAAGTAGGGCCACAAGCAGCAACCAGCAAATAACAAACCGCCGAACCTGACTCAATCGACTTAAGCGCTTAAATAAATGTTGTTCTAGATGCTCCTCAGCCTGAAAACCAATATCCTCGACCTGTTTCTTGCTTCGCCTAAAACGGCGACGCCAACGTAATTTGGTGGTTCGCCTAAACATAATTAGTAGCTAAACAATGATTCCGAATATTAATGATAAGGCAAATATAACCGCCAAAATTATTGTTAATTGATGAAGGGTCTGGTCTGTACCTCGCCTGACAACGTTAATTTCACCACTGCTGCCTCCCAAGCCGGCCCCTAGCGAAGCACCGCGAGTTTGAATCAATATAAGGATTGACACTAAAATTGAACTGACGATGGTTATGTAATTGAATAAATTCATTTGCTGTCCAAAATTGTACTCAACAGATAGTTTACCAAGCCAACTATGATACCCGCAAGCACCGCCGAACCAAAATTAGCAACAAAGAGCGACGAATAGAGCTCGCTGACTAGTAAAATAATAAGTCCGTTTATAACCAACATAAAAAGCCCGAGAGATAAAAGTACGGCCGGCAGCGATAAAAGCACCAATACTGGCTTAATCAGTGAGTTAAGTACGGCTAAAATGAAGCTGGAAATAAGGAGTGCCTTCAGACTGTCGCCGTAGTATAGGCGGGTATCGCCAAGCAAGCCGGCTGCCGCCCACAGTCCAAGCGCGCTGACCACCCATCTGATTAAAAATTTTGGCAAGAAACTTCCCATAAAGCTAATGTTTATTGTATCAAAGATAAGGCGCGGCTCTGCTGAGGTTTTTTGCACCATTTTTAGTTATTAAAAAATCATCTTCCAACCGTACGCCTATTCCCTCTTTAGGGATATAAATCCCCGGTTCAATAGTCAGCACCATATTTTCTGCCAGCGACTCCTGATAGTTGCCCCAATCATGAACATCCAAACCCAAAAAATGGCTAGCATAATGCGGATAGTAAGCTTTGACGCTTTTTTGAGTGATAGATTTTACCAGGCCCATCTCGCGTAATTTTTCGCCTGTGAAATCGTCAACCAATTTTTCATAATCTTTCCAGATGACAGCTGGTTTTAATAGTCCGGATGCAAAATCTTGAATCTCTTTTACGGCCGCGTAGACTTGTTGTTGGCGTTTGGTTGGCTTGCTCAAAGAGTAGACTCTGGTAATATCAGCGGCATAGTTCTCAACTTCCGCGCCAACATCAATTAACACCAATTCTTTAGGGCTAAGTTTTGAGCTTCCTGATGAATAGTGAATGGCACAGGCGTTTTTACCGCTGGCGATAACCGGCGGCCATGTTAGCTCATCAGAACCATATTTACTAAAAAGCTGGGCAAGTTCTCTTTTAATATCGTCTTCGGTGCTAAATTTAGCTAGGTTTTGTTTAATTTGTTTTAGTGAAGAGCTGGTGATATTAATAGCTTGCTGCAGAGCTAGCAGTTCGGCTGGCTGTTTGACGCTGCGCATCTTGGCAAAGTGCATTTTTAAATCAAGAAACTTTATATCAGGATTAATTTCTTTTATTTTTTCGTTTAGAACTCGCCGGGCGGGGTTAGTATAAAAACCAAAGTGGGTTACGAATGGATCTGGCGGCGGAATGTTGGCTAGGTGTTTGGCTTTTTTCAAGCGAGCTGATAGTAACTTCCAACCGCTTTTATTGTCCAAAATCGAATTAATGCCCGAAATCGCTTTAAATTGTTTGGTGTTAAGGCTGCCCTCAACCATATCTCGGCTGGGCTGTCTCTCTGGCAAAATAATATATTCTCTGTCTTTATCTAGCACCAATATAAGATCCGGCTCATTAATACCGCACAGATACCAAAAATTGCTATCTTGGCGAAACGGCAAAGCTACTTCACTGCTGCTTTGCAACAGCCCGTTAGCAGTAATAACAATAGGCGCCGTGCCGGCAAACAATTGGCGCAAGCGCGCACGGTTGCCTACAAAAAACTCCTTGTCAAAATAACTAGCCATAACAGAGGTTAAGTATACTACATTTAGCTATTTTATTTTATGTTTGTCAAGGCTTTGAGCTTTTCAGCTTTATCGCTGCCGATAATGCCAGCCAGTGCTTGCTGGTCAGCATCACTAATGCCGCGCATTGAGCCAAAAGCTCGAATTAACTTTTTCCGGGTAGCTGGACCGATACCGGGGATGTCGTCCAGTAAGCTGGCCGTTTGGCGCTTATTTTTAAGGCTGCTGTGATAACTGACTGCAAAACGATGTGATTCATCGCGTATGCGCTGCAATAACTTAACTAAATGACTGGTTAGCGGTAAATCAATGGTGTCTATTTGGTCATCGGCTCTCGGAACTATTATCTGCTCAAAACGCTTAGCTAATCCAATTAGCGGGATTTCAATGTTTAGTCCCTTTATAACGCCCCTTGCTGCGCCGACTTGGCCTTTGCCGCCATCTATTAATATCAAGTCCGGCTTTCCCCATTTTTTAATGTTAGTTTCGGAAAAACGCCGGGTCATCACTTCGCGCATGTGAGCAAAATCATCATTGCCCATTAGCCTCATTTTAAATTTACGATATTCTGACTTGTTGGGCACGCCATTACAAAAAACTACCATACTGGCAGTGTTGTCGGTGCCGCTCATATGGCTAATATCAAAACCCTCAATCCTATACGGCGGTTTTTTAAGATTGAGCAGCTTAGTTAACTCAAATAGCGCTTCGTCCTTGCTAAGGTCTAAGTGTTCGCGGTCACTAAAGATAACTTGGCGGTTCAGACTATTTAGATACCTAAATTGGTTGCGAATTTTTGCGGCAGTCTCAAAATCTTGAGCCTTGGCAGCTCGTTTCATTTCAACTTCCAACTCTTTAGCAATCTTGCCGCGTTTGCCTTCAATCACGGCCATTAATTTCCGTAAGTTGGCGCGGTAATCTTCCAGGCTGGTCTTGCCATCTTCCAACCCCGGGTCTAGTCCCAGGTGATAGTGCAGGCTAGCGCGCTTTTGGTTCGGCATTCGTCTGGTGGCAAATGGGAAAATGCGCCTTAGAATCTTAAGTGCTTGGCGGACGCTCAAGGCACTAAAATACGGGCCATAATACTTTGCCCCGTCGTCTAATGGGCGGCGCGTGGTGCTAACCGTCGGGTAATCGTTTTTATAATCAATGCGAATATAAACCAGCGATTTATCGTCGCGCAGCAGAATGTTGTAGCGAGGCAGATAACGTCGAACCATTTCGGCCTCTAAAAATAGGGCGTCCAGTTCGGTTTCTAGCTCGGTCCAGTCCAAGGTGGCAATTTCGGATATTAAAGCATCGGTCTTAGCATCGCGGGCCCGACTTTTTTGAAAATACTGGCCTACTCTGTTCTTAAGGTTGGCAGCTTTGCCAATATAAATAATCTCGCCGCTCATGTCTTTATAAAAATAGACACCCGGCGTTTTGGGCAATTGCTTTAGTTTAGTCTCTAACTTCACACTTAAATTATATCCGAGTTAACAAAAAGGTTATCCGTTAACTAACCATATCGGGGTCCGCCCTTAATGCTATGCATTAGATTGCTTAAGCCTGTTCCGATTCCATCGGCAAGTTCTAAAAAACCCTCAGCTCCATTTGAAAAAAGTCTTAAGTGTCGTTCAGCGACAAAACCTGCGGCAACCGCTATTGTGCCCAAGGCAAGTGCCGGCATCCCGTGTAAATGTATAAATTCTTGGGTTCTATATATAGGCTCCCTCCATGCTGAAAATTCTAATTTATCTAGTACTGCTTGGTCTTTTTCGTTCATTTATGGCTGAGGGCCTTGGGTTGGGAATATGCCTGCCTTATGAGCAATCACCGCACTCAAAACAATCGTACCTAAAATTGCGGCGTATTTAACTAACTTCGGCCACTCGTGTGTTTCTTGATGGGATTGTGTTAATTCTGGAGTGCTCATGACAATATTGTTCGCTTTTATCTATAGCACATTTATCGCAAACAAGCACAAGCTTATTGCAGGCTTTATTAGCACAATTTATATAATTGCTGGTTTTAGTGTCGCAGTGGACACAAATGCCAATATCTTTGGCTTTATCAGAAAACCCTAGGGCTAAACGCTTATCAAAAACAAAACACTTTCCCTGCCAAAATCCCTCATCGCCGAACTTTTCACCGTATTTAACAATACCTCCGTCTATTTGATAAACCCGTTTAAAACCCTTCCTTTTCATTAGGGCCGTCAGGCTTTCGCAGCGAATACCGCCAGTGCAATAGGTAACCACTGGCTTCTCTTTTAATTTGCTGTACTTAGCCTTATCCAGCTCTTCTGGAAAGTCACGAAAATTATTTATGTTTGGCGTTAGGGCATTTTTAAACTTGCCAATGGCGCTTTCATAATTATTGCGCCCATCAAAAAAGACTGTGTCCGGATTCTTTTCTAAAAATTTATGCAAAGCTGCGGGTTTGAGTTTTCGGCCGCCATCAACAATACCTTTTTCACTTACTCTAGGCTTCCAGCCGAGGGTCACAATTTCAGTGCGAACTTTAATGCTGAGGCGCGGAAAATCATCACCCGAACCGTCGCTCCATTTATAAACCGTGTCTTTAAATAGACTATGCTCATTCATCGTCCGTTTATACATCTTTAAAGCCTTAAAGTCTCCGCCCAGCGTGCCATTTATGCCAATATTACTAATTAAAACCCGTCCTTTTAGTCCCAACTTTTCGCATAATGCTTTCTGCCACAAATAAACGGACTCGCTGTCACTAACCGGTACAAACTTATAATAAAGAACTATTTTCTCCATTTGATGTTTATTTTAACCGAAAATAATAGTTGCAACCACCGATAAGCTTATGGTATAGTAATCAAATTGTTAATTTAAAGGAAAGGCGACAAAAAATGTGCAGTTTAAATTTTTCTACGGCAAGAGTCGCCCGACCGGCATCTCTTTAACCAATAAGCCCAAAACTTAAAATCTAAATTTAGTAACTTTAAGCGTGAACAAGGAGGCTCACGCCCATGAAACGTAAGGCCACGTCCAGGCAAACCTTAGCGATTTTCTGGCGCTTTACCCAGCCCTATAAGCGATTCTTTTGGCTGAGTACCATAAGCGCGGGTATTGCTGTAGTTATCCAAGATGTTATACCGCCTTTCATCATCGCCAAGGCTTTTGACCTGCTACAGCATCAATTAAGCCAATCCGGCACACTAGATCTCGATGCTTTTTGGCCGTACATACTTGCCTTCATTGGTTTTATGGTTGGCGCAATTTTTATTTGGCGTATTCAAGTCTGGTTTGCTTGGAAATTTGAAGTAAACTCTATTCGCGACCTGGCAGTCCATATTTTTGACCACCTACAACGGTTGGGCGTAACTTTTCATGCAAACCGCTTTAGTGGCGCCTTGGTGTCGCAGACTAATAAAATGCTAACTGCCTATGAAAAGATTGGCGACGAGTTTACCTGGAGCATTACTACCACTGCAGTGTTATTTGTGACTGCCTTGAGCGTTTTACTATTCACTTCGCCGGTCTACGCCGTATTTTTTGCCGTAGCTAGTATCTTTTTCCTGTCCTTTGCTCTATACCGCACCAAGATCACCATGGCCTATGACCGGGCTTTAGCTAGTAGTGAAAGTGAACGGACAGCTAAACTGGCCGACACTATTACTAATGTTTCGGCTGTGGGCGCTTTTGCTGGTGAGCAATACGAGTACAAACTATTTGAAAAGCAGGCTGACGAAACTCGGGCTAAATATTGGGCTCTGTTACGCAAGGTTATGGTCAATGACACTAGTAGCCACATAATTGTTAACAGTTTGGATGTAGTAGCCTTTGTGGCAGGTGTGGCGGCGATTACCGTCTTGCACCAACCAGCTGGAGCCTTGTTCTTGGCTGTGAACTACACCATGCAGCTGACTCATCGACTTTGGGAGTCCCGCCGGACAATGCGTAACTTAAATCGTTCGCTCGGCGATGCTTCGGATATGACCGAAATCTTGCAATTGGAGCCGGACGTCCAAGATGCCCCAAACGCGAAGCAACTAAAAGTTAAAAAGGGCTATATAGAATTAGTTGAGATTGACTTTGCCTACCCCGAACAAGCTGATCAGATACTGTTCGAAAAGCTGTCAATGAAGGTTAGGGCTGGTGAAAAAGTTGGCTTAGTGGGACATTCTGGCAGTGGCAAAACTAGTTTTACCAAAATCATGCTGCGTTTTATGGATCTGCAGGGTGGTCAGATTTTAATTGATGGTCAGGATATTGCTAAAGTCACCCAAACCAGCTTGCGTCAAAACATTGCTTACGTACCTCAGGAGCCTATGCTGTTCCACCGCAGCATCGCCGACAACATCCGTTACGGCAACCCCTCGGCCAGTGATGCTGACGTGGTTAAATTTGCCAAAATGGCCCATGCCCACGAATTCGTAAAAGACCTGCCTAATGGCTATGGCACCCTGGTTGGTGAACGCGGCGTGAAGCTTTCTGGCGGCCAACGCCAGCGAGTTGCGATTGCGCGAGCTATGCTTAAAGATGCCCCAATTTTGTTACTTGACGAGGCTACTAGTGCTCTTGATTCAGAGTCAGAGCTGCTTATTCAAGACGCCCTTTGGAAATTGATGGAAAGGCGTACAGCTATAGTAATTGCCCACCGATTAAGCACTATTCAGAAAATGGACCGCATAATTGTAATGGAGGATGGAAAAATCGTCGAGGAAGGTTCACATAAAGAGCTACTAGAAAAAGATGGTGTTTACGCTAGTCTTTGGAAACATCAATCGGGCGGGTTTATTGAGGAATAAAATTTAAGCCGCCAAGCGATTTTCGCCACAAGGTCTAATATACTGGACTTCATCATTGATCAGAACTTCGATAGGCGCACAGCCGGGCATTAAACCACGCTTTGTTTTACCCCGATCAACAAGCTTGTTGATGCAATGACTGGCAACTTCAGCAAAGTTTAGGCCTTGGTTTTCAATTTCTTGCCCAACAAACTCATAGGCTATTTGGGCAATGCCAACTAGTGAGTCATTGGTTTCGGCTGTAGGGATTTCTGAAAGATTCAAACCGCGCACTGTTGCCATTTCGGCAATGTACCAAAGGCAATCACCAAGTTCACCTAATTTTTCTATTGGGTTTACACCACGATGGTATTCTTCTTTTTCTAATTCAAGGTGGTCAATTAAAAATCCGTCAACATCATGTATGTTTCGCGCTGGGTCAGTATAAACCGCAAAGCCGGCTGCAATATCCTGAAAATGATCTAAGCTGAAGGGTTTTAGCTGCTCCACATCAGCAAAAGCCAGCTGTTTTTGCATAAGATACATATTATATCATCTTAACAAATAAAGAGCAAAGTGGTTATCCTTTATTCGGTGTTCTTGTCGCTACTAACTTCTTTAGTCTCTACAACTTTTTCTTCGCCGCCTTCGCCCTCTTCACCTTCAGCAACCTCGCCTTCCTCACCCTCTTCACCTTCGCCTTCTTCCTCTTCGGCAACTTCTTCTACATGAGCCCGTGGCTCTTCAACTACGGCTATGGTGTGCTCGGCTTCAGTTAAAATAGTGATGCCCTCCGGGACGGTTAGATCTTCAACGGTAATTTTGTCGCCAATTTCAGCCAGACCCGAACCGTCAATTTTAATCTCGTCAACTAGGTCTTTCGGCAAAGCTTCAACTTCTACCACATCAAGCGGGCGAACGACAATTAGGCCAATTCGCTCAGCCGGAATTTCACCTTCAATATGAATTGGAACTTCAGTTTCTACTTTTTCGTCTTGCTTTATGGCGTTAAAAACCACGTGATCCAGGCGATTTTTGCGCGGATTAAAGTGAACATCCTTGATAAGGGCCATATAATTTTGGCCACTCAAATTTAGATTCAAGGGGTGGTGCTTGCCGGCCTGTTTGTAAACTTTATAAAGCTCAAGATACGGTGCCATCACTACAATTGACGGTTTGCCGTGATCATGAATAACCGCCGGCACCATGCCGTCACGGCGCAGTTGCTTAACTGCTTTACCTTGAACCTTGCGCTCTTCAAGCACTAGAGCAATATCTTTTCCGCTCATATTGATGCTTATTATACCAAAACCACCACTGTTATGCTATGGTGAAATACAGTGTTAGACGTAAACAATTTGATCGAAAGTGGCGGCTTGCTATTAATTGCTTTGATAGTTTGTGCCGAGTCGGGACTGCTAATTGGTTTTTTCCTGCCGGGCGATACCTTGCTTTTTACGGCCGGTTTTTTTGCATCTCAGGATAAGCTGCCGCTTCTAGGTTTACTAGTAGTAACAATTGTGGCAGCTATTGTTGGGGACCAAATTGGCTACCAGATTGGTAAAAAGGCCGGACCGAGAATATTCAAGAAAAAGGATGATGCCTGGTTCAAGCACGAACACCTAATAAGAGCCGAAAAATTTTATGAAAAGCACGGTGGCAAAACTATAATAATGGCCCGTTTTACACCTTTTGTGCGAACTTTTGCCCCGGTAGTGGCCGGGGCAGCCAAAATGAATCAGACTCGCTTTACGATATTTAATATAGTTGGCGCTATTGGCTGGGCTATTAGTGTCACATTGCTAGGCTATTGGCTGGGCAACAAGGTGCCTAATATTGATAAATACCTGCTGCCGGTTTTAGGTTTGGCTGTAATCTTCAGTTTTGGCCCAGCAGCCTATCACATGGTTAAAAGTCGTAGAAGTTAAGAATTAGTTTGTAAAAGTACATTATAGATGTTATAGTTAGTTTTATATGGTCGGTGTAGACAGTTTATCAATTGAAAATGTGCAGCCTGGTGAAACCATAACAGGCCTAAGAATTCCTGCTGACTTTGACCAACTAGTAAAAAGTGCGGGCTCTCTTTTACTAGAGGGACTTCAGAGTCAACATCCTGAGTTCAAATATGATAATCCTGTTGAAACCTTATATCCACCCCACTCTAACGCGACTGTTGCGGCAAGATTTGAACCAATCGCCAAATTAGCAAAGGAATCAGAGTGTAGAGCCACTTTTGTGGAGCCAACTAAACCAGCTGATATATATTTTGTGCGTAACCAGCATATTAATTTGCTATCTACGCTTGTTACAGATAGTGTATTTTATACTTTAGAGTCAAAAATCTATCTTAGAAAAATGCGCTACGGAGAGGGATCCATAATCCAAGCTCGCAAGATCTTAGGCGAGAATGTTCAAGCTCATGACGAGACTAGATACGCAGGCTTTGTCGCTGCGAAACTTAGACCAAGAATGAGGAAATTAGGATTCTATACCCCTGCCCCTGGCTCCACAATTGATTAATGTTAATAGCGCTCAAAGCATTTTCCTTAAATATTGGCCGGTAAAAGACTTGGAGTTTTTGCTAACTGCTTCGGGCGTCCCTTTGGCCACAATTTCCCCGCCGGCGGCGCCGCCAGCTGGCCCCATATCTATAATGTGATCAGCTGATTTAATAACGTCCAAGTTATGCTCGATGACAATAATACTATTGCCGCTTTCGACTAGAGCGTGTAAAACCTGCAATAGCTTTTCAACGTCAGCCATATGCAAACCAGTGGTTGGTTCGTCCAAAATGTAAAGCGTACGGCCAGTGGCGCGGCGAGACAGCTCGCTAGCCAGCTTTATGCGCTGGGCCTCTCCGCCTGACAAAGTTGTAGCCGGCTGACCCAATCCAATATAGCCAAGGCCGACGTCAACCAATGTTTGAAGTTTGCGGGCCACTGAAGGAATGTTGGTGAAAAACTCCAAAGCTTGTTCGCAGGTCATTTCCAGCACATCGGCAATAGTCTTGCCTTTATAGTGAATTTCCAGCGCCTCACGGTTGTAGCGCTTGCCTTTGCAAACCTCACAGGTTACGTAAACATCCGGTAAAAAGTGCATTTCAATCTTGATAATGCCGTCGCCACTGCAGTTTTCGCAGCGTCCGCCCCGGACATTGAAGCTAAAGCGGCCTGGTGCGTAGCCACGTAGTTTGGCTTCTGGTGTAGCCGCAAATAGTTCGCGAATTGGCGTAAACAATCCGGTATAAGTTGCCGGATTAGAGCGCGGTGTGCGGCCAATTGGCGATTGATCAATGATAATTGCTTTGTCTAAGTGCTCAATGCCTTCAATGTCGTCATGTTTACCAGGTACGGAGTTGGCCCGGTGCAAACGTGCCGATAATTCTTTAGCTAAGATATCATTAATTAGGCTTGATTTGCCGGAGCCGGAAACACCGCTAACCACAACTAACTGTCCTAGTGGAATTTCAACATTAATACTTTTTAGGTTGTTTTCGCGGGCGCCAATGATGGTAAGATTTTTGCCGTTGCCCGCTCGTCGTTTTTTAGGCACGGCGATTTTCTTTTCACCGCGCAGGTATTGACCGGTAATACTGTTTTTGGCTTTAGCTACTGCCGTGGGCGCGCCTTGGGCCACAATTTTGCCACCGTGGATACCAGCGCCCGGCCCAATATCCAACAAGTAATCGGCTGAGCGAATAGTCTCTTCATCATGCTCCACGACAATCACACTGTTACCGATATCACGCAGATGTCTAAGGGTATTAAGCAAGCGAGCGTTATCGCGCTGGTGCAGGCCAATTGACGGCTCATCCAGCACATACAGCACACCCATTAGTCCGGAACCAATTTGAGTGGCCAAACGAATGCGCTGGGCCTCACCGCCAGACAATGTCACGGCGCTCCGTAATAAGTTTAAATATTCTAGTCCGACATCTTGCATAAACTTTAAGCGAGCTTTGATTTCCTTCAATATCTGGTGAGCAATTTGCATCTCTTTATCATTCAATTTAATATCAGCGAAAAATTTAACAGCGTCATCAATTGATAACTGGCAAACGTCCATTATGGAATTGTCTGCCACCGTCACAGCCAAAACTTCGGGCTTTAAGCGCAGGCCCTTGCAGGCGTGGCACGGCAGCTCATGCATAAAGCGTTCGATGTCACGGCGCATAAAATCACTTTCGGTTTCTTTATGACGGCGTTCCAGGTTGGGAATCACACCTTCATAAGTCGTGGAAAACGAGCGGCCAATACCAATTGAGACGCGATATTTTTCCTCGCCGGTGCCATAGAGAATTTTATCTAGATCGTCTTTTTTCAGCTCACCGGTTGGCACGTGCAGGCTAAAACCGTGGGCGTCAGCCACCGCCTGCAATTTTTTCGTATACCAAGCATCGGTATTAATGCGATTAAAGGGACGAATGGCGCCTTCCATAATCGTCAATCGTCCATTTGGAATAACCAGTTCGGGGTCAACTTCCAGCTTAGAGCCCAATCCGGTACAAACCGGACAAGCACCATGCGGCGAGTTGAAACTGAAAGTTCGCGGCTCGAGCTCCGGGATAGCCACTTCGGGATGGTCAATGCAGGCATACATCAGGCTATAGCTTTTCTCGTGCTTGTTCTCAGCATCTACGACTGTGACTTTACCGTCAGCTATGTCGAGAGCCTGCTCAACCGACTGGACTAGGCGTCCGTGGCTATCTTCGTCATTCACCAGACGGTCAACCACCACTTCAATAGTGTGTTTGTACTTTTTGTCCAACGTAGGAAATTCATCAAGCGAGTAAACCACGTTATCAACTCTTACTCGGGCAAAACCGGCCCGCATATATTGCTCGGGGATGTGTTCAAAAGCGCCTTTCTTGTCTATAACTACCGGCGCAAGTACCATTAACCGCGCTTTCTTATCATTGCTGGCAATCTGCTCTACAATAGCGGCCGATGTTTGCCTGGTAACCGGTTTGCCGCAAACTGGGCAGTGCGGCGTGCCGATGCGGGCGAACAGCAGACGCAGGTAATCATAAATTTCGGTGACTGTCGCTACCGTGGAGCGCGGGTTGCGGCTGGTAGATTTTTGATCAATAGAAATAGCCGGGCTAAGTCCGTCAATTTGGTCGACATCTGGTTTTTCCATCAGCCCTAAAAACTGGCGGGCATAAGAACTTAGCGACTCAACGTAGCGACGCTGGCCTTCGGCATAAATGGTGTCAAAAGCCAGGCTGGACTTTCCGGAACCGGAAAGGCCAGTAATAACCACTAATTTGCCGCGCGGGATGGTAACATCAACGTTCTTGAGGTTATGCTCGCGGGCACCTTTAACTACAATATCGTCGCTCATTTGAACAAAAGATTATACGCTAAAACAGAGAGAAATTCTAGTGTCTAAGCGTATCTATCTGGATAAACCTGCCAGCGCTGTAGGGCGACATGTTGTCCGCTAAGTGCATCTTCTACTTTTTCGCGCATTTCTTCGATTGGTCCTTGTTGAGCATGGCCTATGCCGATATGGGGCGGTACAATTTTTCTGTTTATCTTGACGGGTGAAATCCCGTGTAAGGCAATTTGACCAGCTAGTTTTAGTTGTTCGTCATCTATCTCAGAATTACCTACTTCTGCATAAATAAAATTACCTAAGTATGCCACTGCTCCCAGCTCTACGGTTAATGCTCTTCTAGGTACGCCATCACCGTTGCCGTTGCCATTTTCTAATCTATGTTCTAAACGACCAATATTAAAACCAACATGTAGTGCCTTTTGTTCGTGTTTAGATAATTTAAGAAATTGAATAACTGTTAAGTGACTGGGCGTCCTGCGACGAACCATAGAATTATTTATTTCAGCTTCGTCTAAATGCTCAAAAAGCTCCTGTTGAGATGGAGGGGTTAACCTGCGTACTATGCCAAAACCGTTTGAAATACTTTTTCCCATTCGCGAATTTCCGTTTGAATTTAAGCTGTCTCTTGGTCTTCTGTGTGTTTGTTTCATATTGATTTTCTTGACCGAGCTAAGTTTTGCCCACCACTTAAATTTATTTTAGCAGTTTATTGACAACACGCAAATACCATAAGCATAGAATATATATTATTGACGTATCCGCAATTAAATGTATAATAACCCCTAATTAAGGGGCATGGTCATGCTAAAGTTTATTGTACTTGGTCTAATTCCTGGTACCCACTGGCAATTTACCTTCTATTGGCTAATTTTAGTGGGACTTTTAGCATTGGCTTTTGCCTCTAGGCGATTCCATAAAGAAGACTAGGTTAACTTGGCCTTGAGGTTGTGACCATAATCTTCGAGATCCCGAAGCAAGTTTTGCTGAGCCTTAGTTAAGCCTGTTCGAGTTTTTAATTCGTCAAGCTGGTCAAAATAATTATCAAGTCGTTTATTGTCTATTAATTGACCCCGGCAATACTGAAGCCATAGATTTTTTTCGTCGTCATTTAAATCATCAGGAAAATTTCTAGCCTTATAAAGCGGAGCCAAATTTGTTAATCGTTCGTCCTTGCAGCGTTTGGCTATTTCCCGCAGTTCATCGGGCATCGCTTCACGGATTTTTTTAGATATGACCCGATCATAGTCGCTCAAGAATCCATCATAAAGCTTGTTATCAACTCGTTCATCCTCTATAAGTTTTGTTTGTTGGCTGTCATTTAAAATATCTAAAGCTGCCTGCAATTTAGCTGGCCAGTCTTTCATAGACTTTAGTCGAGTCTGGTTTTCTTCGACTTGTTCCATATCCAGCTGTAGTCTTTTTATGGCGGCCTTGTCCAAAACGCTGATTGGCGCGACAGCCGGGCAACGATTAAATTGCAGCGTTTTGACCGGCAACACGACTTCGTTTTCATCTATCGGCCGGCGCCAAATAGAGGCTAGCTCATCGGCTGACATATCGGCAAACTCTGCGGGGTCATGGCGTAAATCATAAACTAGGGTAGCCGCTCGCTGTGGATGATTGGCAACCGCGCTAACGATAGTCGTTTTCTCAAAACGGCTGTGATATTTTCCCGAAGTGTATACAAATGGTTCGCCAGACTTAGCTAGCTTGGCGATATTGCTTTTGCTGCGCATCTTAAGTAGATACTCAAATAGCTTAGGCTGCTTGGATTTTAACAAGCGCGCTAAATCAATCGTCACCATAACATCACTTAAGGCGTCGTGCGCATTGGTGTGATTAAGCTTATTAATGCTCGCCAATAATCCCAGTTGATTGGTCTGAATGCCCTCGCTATTAAGCGGCCATTTAAGGCCTTCGGGCCTTAGCGCTCGGGTCATACGCACCGGATCCAGCAAGTCCCAGCGGCTATTGCCGTCTTTCCACTGCCATTCATAGGCATCATAAAAGTTTCGATACATCAAAAAACGCATAAACTCATCATCAAAACGTATGCTGTTATAGCCAACGAATATGGTGTTAGGCTGGTTGATGTCTTTAAAAAAAAATTTTAAAAATTCGGCTTCTGTCAGGCCTTTGGTGTGGGTTAGCTGAGGGGTAATGCCAGTTACCAAAATAGCCTCTGGGTCTGGCAAAATGTCTTCGGTGAGTTTTATGAAATAATTATCCGGTTCGCCAATCGGCTGGAGGTTCATATCGGTTCGCTGGCCGCCGAACTGCATAATTCTCGCTTCGCGAGGTTTAAAACCACTAGTTTCTAAATCATAAAAATAAAAATTCATTACTTAAAGTATACGTATATGACTTAGCGGCGAAAGTCTAAAAGCAACATCTCCTACCACCTGATTTATCTTAATCGGTCCGAACGAACGTGAATCAATCGACTCTTCGCGGTTATCGCCGCAAACAAAAATCTCGTCAGGGCCAACTGTAAGATCGATGCGATCGTACTGGCTCAAGTGCAAATCTTTGGTCCAGTCTTTAGAATCGTCCGGGTTAAAACCATTTTTATTGGCGTCATTATAAACTGTTACCTTACCCTCTTTTACCACAACCCGCTCACCCGGTAGACCAACTACACGTTTAACTAAATATGTCGGAGCGCTGCTTTCAACCGGCTCATATAAAACATCCTGTGCACGGCTAAAGACCACTACCTCGCCTCTCTTGGGTATGTATGGTTTGCCGAGTATACCCTGCCAAGCCTTGCCAAATTTATTGACTACGATGCCGTCGCCATTTTGCAAAGTACTTTTCATACTCGGTCCGTCAACCTCGTATAATTGTAAAACCCAGTTGTTGGCGACAATAATTAGCACCACAGAGCTGGCCAGAATAGCAATAAAAATTGCGGAGCGTTTGGCAACTTTTCTCAAATCCGGATTAATCGCTAGGAATTTTAGTTTTATGGTGGTTATTTGCGACTGGTCAGGCGCCGTAGCATCAAGCGTCTTAATAGAAACATCGTGAAGTTTTTCCCACAACCGTTTTTGATAGACTTTGCGGGCCACGTAAAGGCACAGGGTAAAAACGGCGTAGATGAACAGCAGTGAGATACCAATAATAAAAACCGGTTTATATTTATGCCAACCGCTGAATAATAAATTGTCCAAGTCATCATAGGCGTTTTGTTTAATTTGCTCGCTAAAGACAATTTGTTGCTGTGAATCATAGGTGGCGACTGTCGCTAAGGTGTGTTCACCGCCGCCAACATAGCGCATATTAAAAGGTTTAATTTCGCTCAAAGAATAGGCAAGCTTGTTGTCAATGTAATAGTCGACAGATAGAAGTTTATCGTTGGCGGGGTTTTTAGGCACCACCACATGCAGCGAATCCTGGCCAAGTTTTGTGCCGGTGGCATGTACAACTCCCCGCTTACCGTTAATATTTACAAAACATTCGGTGGTTGGCTGGCAGACTGGAGCAGAACGAGGTACCAGCATAACCGTGGGACTATTGGCGCTCGGTAAGTCTTCAAACTCGCTGGAAGCGAGAGTCAAGGTGGCTTGGGTTGGCTGGGTATTTTCTATAGTGCCAGCACGGGTCCACTTTTTGCCGTTTACCTTAGAGTCAACCAGTTTTTGGCAGCTTTCTGAATCTAATGGCTGTAAATAAAGTGCTGCTTTAGCGGTTTGGTCGCGTTTGCCCAAACGAACATAGACATCGTAAGTATCAGCTTCCAGCGGATACAGAGCTGTATAGTTAATGAGGTTAGAGCCGCAACTAGTAGATAGAGGCAATGCTGCCGCGGGTTTTAATAAGAAGCCAAAGGTTGCAAAAAGCTCGATCAACCCAAAAAGGATGGCCAGTTTTTTTGTTCTTCCTAACATTACTGCTTATATAGTAGAGCATTAGCTGTTTAACTTATCCACAGCGGACAATTTTCCCTTCTTGTTTAATCTGTAAAACGTGCTAATGTTTACTTATAAGCTCACAAAAAATAAAAACATGAAAACGAATAAAAAAACAAATAGCTTGGCCAAAGTTGGTGGTTCAATAAAAAAACAACCCAAATGGCTGAAGGGGTTTTTAGCTGCTGTTTTAGTTTTAATTTTAGCTACAGCTGGTTTTACTGCTTATAGCAAAGTTAAAGAACGCCAAATTAATACTCGGGCATTTAATAACAACTATACAGTAGTCAAATTCAATGAAAATGTGCCTGCTACAGTTGCTGTTTGTAAATACGGCGGCACTTCTGGACTTTATAGCATAAGGTCTTGGACCATTAGATACTCGCCTAATGTTTATGGCATTCGTATCATTCCAAGTCACAATAGTAATGAAGTTTTGCTCGATGAATGGTCAACTAGTTGGTGGTTTGGAGTAGCAAATAGCAGTCAAAGAAGCATCGCGTCAGGCAAGAGCGTAAGATTTGAAGTGCTAATTGATTCGAAAACTTTGAAAGAAGTTAAAGCGAGTAAAATAATATCAAGTAAATATTTCTCTTCAAGTGAGATAAAAGACTGTTAATGTTTAGTAGCAGTCGAAAACGCAAATGGCTCAAAAAGTAACAAAGAAAAATACTCAAGGTAAACTGTACGCCGGTTGGTTCAAGACCGACTCAAAGCCCAAAAAAATATTTCTGTCCCTGGCTTTAGTTTTAGTACTAGCCTCAACAGGGCTTGTAGCGTATGACAAAATCTATAAAGCCCAAGCTGGTGGACTAACTACAATTAATCCCGGGTACTATGGTCTAAAAATCCAAGCCTGCAAATCATTTCGCGCGCCAAATAAATACCTAGTAAAAAACTTTACCACTCGATACTCCACGGCATATAAGACAATCTATCTTAGTACAAGCGAAAGGGGCTCAAAAGCAAAGAGCAGTAGTAATTGGTATGGTCTTTATGCTACCCAAGCATATGTTGAATACTATCCAGTGAATCCTGTAAACACTGTTAGGTTCTTTACGAATATTACTTCCGGAGATCCTTGGCCACTAAACTCAATTAGAAATTGTTAAAAAATTATGAAAAGAGCAAAGAAACAAACTATGGCAAAAACTATGTCAAAAAATAACTACATAAAGGTTTTCTTAGTTTTAATCGTTCTGTTTGTCGTAACTGTAATCGGATATGCTATTTATAACCAAATAAAGTCCAAACCAAAATCAGAAGCTTGCAGCTGGACAGTCTTTCCGGATAACTACAAGGATGCTGAGTCATATTATTATGTTGTCTTTAAGGGGCAGTCAGACCCCAAAAATATATATTCAAGCAAGTACGCACTTCATGTAACTACATTCCGCGCCAAACCGTCGCGTTCCAGGCCTGTTAAGGTCGAAGGCGTAAAAGTATCGGTTTACCAAGGCAGTAAACACATTAAAAACAAACCAAAACAGGGCTGGTCAACTGGCTGGTGGGGCGAGCTTGCGAATGGTATTGATTTAGATAGTGTTAAGGCTACAGAATCTGTCAGTATTAAGCTGCTTCTTAGCAGCGGCAAAGACAAGATCCTTGTCGATAAGCTGCCGGTTACAAGCTTAAACTACACCCACTGTCTATAACCCTACCATTTGAGGCTGCTCTTACCAATTACAATCGTTTCGTTAGATTTGATGCCTTGCCTGATTAGTTCGTGAGCAATACCCATTTTTTTTATAATATTCCTCAACCTGGCAACGGCTTCGGGATTATCAAAATCCGTCCGCTCTGCAAAGCGCTCAATCTTGCGACCAGAAATTATATATTTATCGCCCCGCCTCACAACCTTCCAAGAATCTAGGCTGCGAGGTAGACGCAACACCGGCAATTTCTTCTTGCCTTGTTTGGGTTTGGCGACTTTGTGTTTGGCTACCAGTTCTTTGGCTTTATAAAGCAGTTTGTCCAGATTTTCGTGGCTCTGGGCAGAAATAGCCAGTAGTGGAGTCTTCTTGGGTAAAAACGGCTTTAGCTCACGAGTCACGGCACTAATCTCCTTTTTATTTAGGCCCTCGGTTTTGGTAAGCGCGATAATTTGCGGCCGCTTGGACAAGTCGATTTTGTAATCCTTCAATTCTTTTTGAATTATTTTGTAAGCCCTGGTGACGTTCTCATAAACATCGATTAAGTGCACCAGTACACTAGTGCGCTCAACGTGCCGTAAAAATTCATCGCCCAAACCCTTGCCGTGGCTAGCGCCGGCAATCAATCCGGGGATATCTGCAAATAACAGGCTGGTTTTTTTATCAATATCAACCATCCCCAAGTTAGGCGCTAGAGTTGTAAATGGATAATCGGCGATTTCCGGCCGAGCATGACTAATTACTGACAGCAGGGTGCTTTTACCGGCATTTGGCAGGCCAACAATGCCCACATCAGCTATTAATTTAAGCTCCAAGCTAACTTCCAGCTTGTCACCCTTCTCACCATTTTCAGCTATGCGTGGAGCTTGACGGCGCGATGACACAAAGTGAGCATTGCCAAAACCACCCTGTCCGCCGTTAGCAATTACCGTTTGTTGGTTATCGTTTGTTAGATCAGCTAAAACCTTGCCGGTTTTATCAATTGCCACCGTTCCAATCGGCACGGGTACGATTAAATTCTGGCCGCTTTTGCCATGACGCTTTACCTTACTGCCAGTTTGGCCATCTTGAGCTTTTAATAATTTCTTATGCCGAAAAGCTGCCAGCGTGTTTTGATTACGGCTGGCCTCTAGGATAATATCGCCACCCCTACCGCCATCACCACCATCCGGTCCGCCGCGGTCAACATATTTTTCATGCCGAAAACTAACTGCGCCATCACCACCTTTGCCAGCCTCAAGCTTTATTTTTACAGTGTCTACAAACATCTCTAGTTATAATTATATGCGAAATACTAGAAGTTATGTACTTGAGTGCGCTGCTAGGAAACAACGAGTAGCGAAAGAGCCGTATATGAAATACGGTGATTGAGTCGCACAGGAAGTTAACAACGCAGCGTGCCAAGAATTCTAGCAGAATCCTGAGTTCTGCTCAGGAGCAGGCTAGAATGTTACATAGCTTCTAGCGGTAGATGTAGTTGTCGAAGTGTGAAGCCGGCACCCAGTCGCTTCTACCAACTCGACCCCAGCCAGCTAAACCGTTCATATCAGAGAATTTAACCATACTGCCATCTGGAGACACGGCTTCGATATAAGCAACGTGACCAGCCCAACCGCCAGTTGTCTGGCCAATACCGCCTGCTCGAGGGGCCTGGCTGACAGACCAGCCGCTAGATGGCGCATAAACGCTCCAAGTATTGGCATTGCCCCAGTTAGTTGGTACTGAAATCTTAGAAGCTACGTACCAAGTACACCAACCGTAATCATAGCCGTTATAACCATAGCTCGGCGTAAAGCCAGCTACCGTATTACTGCTTGCCGGTGTGCCGACTATGGCCGGCGTGCCGCCAGGAATAATAATATAGCCGCCTACCGGCAGGCCGCCGACTTCGGCATCGTTATAAGCAATGATGATGTCTTTGCTAACCTGGAAACGGCTGGCCAAAGATTCTGGCGTATCACCGCCGCGAACCAGATAAATAATGCCATTTACACCGGGCAAAACCCTTAGCACACTACCGGGCTCTAAGCTGTCGCCGGAAATGGCGTTAGACCAGCGCAGTGTGTCGGAGGTAACGTTAAACTTAGAGGCCAATGAGCTAATCGTGTCGCCGCTTTGAACAACGTAGGTCTGGATATCACTACGCGACTTAATATCGGTGCTAATAACCTGCGGCTTGCCAATAACAGTTTCGCTAGAATTTGCTAAAGCCAGACGTATATTAACACTGTCGGCATTATTAGCTACCGAAGTTGATTCTGCCAGATTGGTCATCTTGGCAACGTTTACGGCAATATCGGCTGAAGACAATTGATCTACGGCATTGACTGTATCTGAGCTGCTAGCTGAAACTGCCGATTTAGCAATTGACTGGCCTGTATCTGGCGAATGGACCACTACTAAAACTAATACTAACAAGGCGGCGTTGGCCGCTAGAACGCTATAGCGAACAATTCTTTTTTTGTACTGTTTAAAAATACGCTTACTTAAGCGTTTGTACTGATCGGATTGAGCTTGTAACTTATCTTGAGCTAACTGATTGATAGTTCTTGATGAGGTACGAATATACTTCTCCTGCTCACCACTGGTGGTGAGTCCGATAAATAGTAACAAAGACAACACTTAATTTCAAGCCCTGTGACCCCTGTTCTACCTCTGTTATTTCTCTTAATTTGCGCATAATTTCTTACAGTATTGCTCAACTAGCTTTTTATGCTCCTCAAGCGTTCTAGAAAAGTAGGTCGTGCCGTTATCGCCGGCGACAAAAAATAACCAGTCAGTCTTCGCCGGATGAACTACGGCATTTAAAGCTGTATCTGTAATATTACTGATTGGACCCTTTGGCAAGCCTTTATGCAAGTGGGTATTGTACGGTGAATCGTAGCTCAGGGAACGCGGATGGCCGGCTTTTTGAGCACCATAGTAAGCTGTAACATCCGAGCCGAGCAGCATATCACTGCGTAGCCGCTTTAGAAATACTTGGGCGGCTTGAGCCTGATCCGAAGGCTTATCGACTTCCTTGGTAATAATTGAGGCTAAAACTATCCCCTCGTAAACAGACAGATCTTGCTTGGCTAAGGCTGTTCGCACGTCTGGAGTTAAACGTTGCTGCATTTCATCTAGAGCTAAGGTAATTATATCCTTGGCGCTAGTGTTATCATCTTTTTGATAGGATTCTGGGTAGAGATAGCCCTCTAAGTCGGCACTTACGGGCTTGTCCACTAGAGCTGGGTGGTTTTTATAATTGTCGGCCTGAAAGGCACTGTCTACCTCTGATTTAGAAAAACCATGATTAATAAACGTTTCCTTTATTTGCTTTACGGTTTGACCTGGCAGGATAGTTACTAGGTTAGTTTTAATCTTGCCTTCGGTAATAATTGAGACTATTTCTTGCACGCTGTAACCCGGACTAAGCTCATAAGTGCCGGCTTTGATGTCGTTGTCAGCACCCTGATTGCGAACATATTGCTTAAAAGCCCACTCACTTTTAATTACGCCAGCATCTTTAAAGATTTTGCCAATTTCATCGAGTGATGAGCCCAGCGGTATTTTGACGATCATAATTTTTTGAGTTGAGCTGACTGGTTTTAAGTTTTGATTGTAAACATAGTGGGCTACTACCCCGCCAATTACAAATATCAAAGCCGCTACTATTAAGGCTGTTACGGCTCTTTTTAGCCAAATGCCGCGTCGGGCTTTAGGTTTCGTCTTCATACGCTGATTTGGCTATGCTCCGTTAAAAAGTCTTCCAGAATATAAGTTGCCGCCAGTTCATCCACAGAGCTTTTATTATACCCGACATTGCGCTGTTTAAGCTCTTCTTCGGCACGGACTGAACTTAAGGTTTCATCTTGGGTATAAACTGGAACAGATAAAGATTTAGATAATGATTTAATAAATTGGCGTATAAGGCTAGTTTGTGGTGTTTCCTGCCCTTTTAAGCCCTTAGGCAGCCCAACTACCACCGCATAAGCATTATGCGTTCTAGCGAGCTCTACAAGCGTCTGAAGGGCATTTTCGGTGTTATTAACAGTAGTTAGCGGACTTGGTAAACGGCTCAAAGTGTTGGCAATAGCCACTCCTATGCGTTTTTCACCATAGTCTAAAGCTAACACCGTTTTAGGGGGTTCCTGACTCATTAGCACTTTCAATTACGACATTTATCTTGGCAGGGTTTTTAGGCGCCTTATGTACCCAAAACGGACTGAAGTCGACTATTACTTCTTTAACCCCTTCAACGTTGCCTATTTCATCCTGAATAGTGCCTTTTTCTTTGCCAGCTACCTGTTGCTTGACTTCATCAACATTAAGTTTGGGGCCAATGGCAATGGTGGTTTGCATCGACATTCTGGTTTGATTGCCGTTTTTATCATTAACAGTAAAGTTGGCGTTATCTAGCCCATAGTCTTGGACCGACTGAGTTTTAGTGTCAATTTCGCCTTTTACGCTGTTATCAATTATTTTTTCAAGACTTTCTTCTTTTACCCCCAGCATGGTGTAAGTAATTGTTGAAGTTACATTAACACTATCGGCCTCTTGCCCAACTTGCGGCGAGCTGCTTACAGTAGCTTTCCCGCCATTAAAACTGTCGGTAATTGCATACAGGCCGTCTTCTTCCAGTGCCTTTTTAAGATCAGCTTTGGCTTCATCTTTATCACTGGTTGTCTTTTGTTTAGCGCTGTCGATATCGGCTTGGCTAACCACTTTTACAATTTGGTCAGTGCCACCGCTAGTTTTACCACTGATGTCATAGTCTTTTAGTGAAGAACTAGTATAAGAAGTAGAGGAAGGTAAATTGTAGCTGGCGCCGCCTTCGACCGCTGTTACGCCAAATGTAGCTGTATAACATATAGAACCATTTACAAGTGCTGTACTTGGCGTAAATGAAGAGTTGTTGGTAAAGACTTTGCCGCCGTCAGAAGTGAACTTTGAGCCGGCCAGTACCGTGGGGTGGCTGAGTGAATTACAGTTGGTAGCAGTTAATTGACCGGTGGCTTTACTGCCTTTATTTTTCTCGCCGGTCGCCGGTGCGCTTTGTGAATCGGAATGCTTAATTTCCTTAACATGTCCTGGAACAATGCCGCTGCCTACGCTAACCGATTTGGCATCAGTATCAACCGTAATATCCGGATTTATATCTTGATTAGTTGTGTCTGTTTTAATAATAATTGTGGCTTTTTGGAGTGTGCCAAAAGCAAGAATCCATAGCACAATAAAGGCAACAGCCGCTAGGGCACCAATAACCAGTCGCTTTCTAAACTTGTCAAAGTTGGGTACTTTGGTTTTCTTATCTTTAGATTTGCTGGCTGGTTTTTTACCGGCGGATTTCTCACTATCATCCAGCTCAACGGTTTCTTCCTTGGGGTGATCCTTAGCTTGAGCCTTTAATGCCGCCGCGCCAGCCACCGCCGCAGCCGCTTCAGCTTTTCCAACTTTATGATTCGGGTCTTCGGGGACTTCTTCATGTATTGGCTTTTCGCCAACTGGTAGGGTGTCAGGAGGGGGTGGTATTTCTGGTTTACTCTGCAGCGTTGAAGCTACATGCACACCCACGGCGCCGGCCAGCGGTAATAGTCCTTCTTCGGAAGTTATCAGCACGACATTTTTATCAGCCTTTTCCGCCGTCTTTTTAAGCAGTTTCATATTAACGATGCTCTGCAGCACCGTTGCCCGCTTAGGCAGCACTAACGCCACAATCTTCTTGTCGCTGGAGCGCATCTTGTCAATGATGGAGGTGATTTCATCATCAATATCTATATAAATTGTATCTTTGGAATCTGCCATTTTATACTCTTAGCAATCTATCTATTTTCTCACGAATTGAATCTCCTTCAACCTCTTCATCCTGTTGCAGGGTGTCTAGTCCAACACGTAACAGGCCCATAGCGGTGATAAAGGTATGGTCGGCAACGTGGCCGGTTTTATCAACAATGCCCAAGACTTCTTCGGGCTTAATATGCTGGACCGATGGTTTTTGGGTAAAAGGTAATTCATGTGACCAGCTGGCCTCGTTTAGCTTGTGCATCAACATTTCCAGTGAGGAGCCGCCACCGCAGAGCAGTAATTTATTGGGTAGATTATCGAGTTGGGTAAACTCGCCGAGGGCTAAAGATACACCGCTGGCCCAAACTTCCAAGGTTTTGCGAAGCGCCGCTTCAATTGATGGAATTTGTGCTCGGGGTGCTTGGTTGGTGGATAGGCCTATTTTCATCTGTTCGGCTGAATCAAAATTAACCCCAAGGTCGCGCTCAACCGCGCGTGTAAAAGCCCGGCCGCCAATGCCAAACATTTTTGTACCTTGCACGCCGCCTTCATTAATAACTGCTATGTCGGTTGTTCCGCCGCCGACGTCCATCAAAACAGCACTCATCGCTTTATTTGGGTCATTGCCAACTACCGAGCGAGCCACGGCAAAAGGTTCGGCGGCTACGGCTAACAAATCTAAATCTAGTTCTTTAGCGGTGCGCTCCAACGCGCCAATATGTATCATCGGCGCAAAGGCCGTATACAACTGGACAACCACGTCCTTGCCCTTAAAACCGACCGGATTGGTAACTGCATAATCATCAATTTCAATATTTACTAGCGCGCTATTAACCAGTCGGGTTTCAACTTCTTTGCCACCCAACTCCCAGACTAATTGTTGTTTGGCTCGCTCTTGGGCACGTTTTTGGACCAAAGTGATAATTCGCTCAACTTCGTCAAAATCCAGTTCTTTAGCTGGATCCTTGCGACGCACCCGCACAGTGGTAGTTGTACCTTTTACTAACTCACCAGCGATGCCAATAACTGCCGGGCGGGCACTGGCACCAGCTTGCTGTTCGGCTTGATTCAAGGCATCGTCACAGTTTTTGACTACCCCGGCAATGTCCGAAATGGCGCCAGCCTGCATGTCCGATAATCCTTGATGAGCTCGACCAACACCGATAATCTCAATTGTATTATCTTTGGCTTCGGCCACTAAGGCCTTAACATTTTCAGTTCCAATGTCCAGTGCCACTAAATACTGTTTGCTGTTTTTTTTGGGCTTAAGTCCCTTAAGATTCTTTATCTTATTTAACACGCTTTTGATTATATCATTTCAGGGGTAGCAAGTTTTTAGAGGTAGTCTTCTGACACTCCAACTTTCTCAGAAGCTCTGCTTGCTGGAACGCGGCGGCCCACTGTTTTATTTCTTTCACCCTGGATAACCGCTAAAATGTCTTCTCTTTCCACAATCCCCCATAAAACCAGCTCCTCCGGGAATAGCCTTCTCTTATAATTCAAGTCTGCTCTGGGTAAGTGTTCTTCAAAAGCCTGTCGCCGAGCCAGCTCGTGATCTTCAAAAAATATTTTTGTGGTGTCAAACAGCGCTCCGCCTATTTGATTGGGTTTTGCTTGCCCATAAACGCTAATCATGATCTAAATAATAACGCTTTTACTGTTTTCGCACCAGCCAAATTGTACATAATCGTGACGATCGTCACAAAGTTGTACAATTTCAGATTACCCTAAAACGGCTTTGATGCGGCGGATGCCAGCGGCGCTAGATTCTTCTTTGATGATTTTGAAATGCTTGCCATCTTCGCCTAGTATTCCGGTGTGCTCAACGTGCGGACCACCGCACAGTTCCATTGTGTAGGGATTGTCTTCTGGACCCATTATGTAAACCTTCACGGTGTCGCCGTATTTTTCGCCAAAGTGGCCGCGCGCCCCTGTTGCCAAGCCCTCTTTGGTCGGCATTTCTTTCCAGGTTACCGTCAAATCTTTATCAATTTGCTCATTAACAATGTTTTCAACTTTTTTGATTTCCTCATCAGTCATTTTTTGCGGGTGGTTAAAATCAAAACGTAGACGCTCGCTAGTAATGTTACTGCCGCGCTGTTCAACATGGTCGCCCAGAACTAGCCGCAAAGCTTTATACATTAGATGGGTGGCAGTGTGGTACTTGATGGTTTGTTTGGAGTGTTCAGCCAAACCGCCCTTGAACATACCAGCGGCGGCCGTGCGCGAACGCTCACGTTGTTTTTCCAGTTCGGCTTCATAGTCTTTTTGCCAATTTTCAGGTACGCCAATACTGCGTTTTTTGGCCTCTTCAACAGATAGCTCGGGCGGAAAACCGTAGGTATCAAACAGCGTAAAAATGGTTTTACCGTCCAAACCTTTCTTAATAATTTTCTCAAACTCGCGCAGGCCTTTGCGAAGTGTCTGACGAAAGAGTTTTTCTTCTTTCTCTAGTACTGAAATGACAATTTTTTCATCTTTAGCAACTTCAGGAAATGGTTCACGGTACATGTCCATAACCATTGGTGCAACCACTCGGAAAAGACCGTCTTCAATTCCAAGTTCGTGGCCCTGGCGTATAGCCCGGCGAAGCAATCGGCGCAAAATATAACCTTGGGTTTTGTTACTTGGTGTTACTCCATCCCCGGCCATGAAAACAGCGGCCCTAAGATGATCAGCAATAATACGCTTAGCTTCAACGTGATCTTCATACTTCTTGCCTGACATTTCCTGTAGCTTTTCAATAATCGGCCAAAGCAGATCAATTTTGAACATATCATGGCCGCCAATACTTGCCGATGCTATTCGCTCCAGACCGCCACCGAAGTCAACATTTTTATTTGGTAACTCGTCAAAGCCGCCCTTGTCATTTTTGATGTACTGCATAAAAACTGAGTTGCCGACTTCTATCCAACGACCACAGTCACAGTTGGGGTGGCAATGTTCACCATAATTTTTATTGTGCTCAGCGCCTGTATCAAAAAAGACTTCTGTGTCTGGGCCACCCGGTTCACCTGCTGGCATATTATCCGGTTCACCGACTCTACTCCACCAGTTTTTGTCACGATAATAAAAAATCCGCTGGCCATCTTTCATGCCAATCTTATAACCTTCGACTTCGGTTTTCATGTCAGCTTCTTGAACTTCAATGCCCTTTGCTTCAAAAAGCTTTTTCCAGATTTCTGCTGATTCAGTATCTTTAGGAATCTCTAGTTTTTCATCGCCGCTATAACAAGTTACATAAAGTTTTTTGGGGTCGAGTTTTACAATTTCGGTTAAAAATTCCCAAAACCAAGGTATTTGTTCCTTTTTAAAGTAATCACCGAAGCTCCAGTTGCCCAGCATTTCAAAAAACGTCGTGTGGCGGTTGTCCCCAATTTCATCAATATCATCTGCTCTAAAGACAGTTTGCGTATCTGTAACTCGAGTGCCTGCCGGGTGTTTTTCGCCAAGCAAGTATGGCATCAGCGGCTGCATGCCTGAACCAGTAAAAAGCGTGGTTGGATCATTATCCGGCACAATCCGCGCCCGCGGGATAACTTTGTGCCCATTTTTTACAAAAAAATCTAAATAAGCTGTACGAATTTCCGCCGTTGTCATTATCTGTTAATTGTATCAGACGATTACGCCACCACCGAGAATGTGTTGGCCATTATAAATTACAGCTGATTGGCCAGCCGTTAAAGCTCGGACTTCATCTGTTAATTTTATCTGCCAAGTTTTATTACTTAACTTGTTAAGTGTCCCTTTTATAAGCGGTGCTCTGTGGCGAGTTCGTACTTGATAAGTTTTCTTAGCATTTGGCTCATCATTTATCCAGTGAACATCTGTCAGTTTAATTTCTCTGCCCCAAATCTGCTTATCGTCTAAGTTGGTTGTCACATAAACTTCATTCTTCTTCATATCTTTGCCGGTTACGTAATACGGCAATCCGCCTCCCACATCTAGGCCATGACGTTGGCCAATGGTATAGAAAATTGCCCCTTCATGCTCGCCGATTATTTTGTTGTTTTCATCTATGATTTTGCCGGGTTTAGTTTTTACGTATTGGCTTAAAAATTCTTTAATCCCAACCTGGCCCACAAAACAAATGCCCTGACTATCCTTTTTGGCGGCCGTAACCAAGCCAAACTTTTTAGCCATTTCTCTAACCTGCTTTTTGTCTGTAAATTCACCAATTGGAAACAGCGTTTTCTTAAGCGCGTCTTCGCTAACTATGTACAAAAAGTAAGTTTGGTCCTTATCTTTATTTTTAGCCGTCAAAAGCTGGCCGTTTTTTACCCGCGCATAGTGGCCAGTGGCAATCATATCGGCCCCATCTTTTAAGGCCGCATTCAAAAACAGCTTAAATTTAACTTCTTGGTTGCAAATAATATCAGGGTTGGGTGTTTGGCCAGATTTATACTCATCAATCATGTAATCAACAACTAGCTGCTTATACTTGGTCTGGAAGTCATAAACTTTGAATGGAATACCCAGCTGGACCGCCACCCGCTTGGCGTCCTGATAATCTTCCTTCCAGGGGCACGGAAAACCTGGCATGTCCTTAGTCCAGTTCTTCATATAAACCCCCGTTACATCGTAGCCCTGCTGTTTCAACAGCGCAGCTGTGACCGAGGAATCAACACCGCCGCTTAAACCGACGTATACTTTAGCCATTAACGAGTCCAGCCAGAGTTTTTACGGTCTGTTTAACATCAGATTCAGTGGTACTTTGGCCCATAGTAAAGCGCAGTGAGCTTTGGGCCTCTTCATCTGATAAGCCGATGGCTTTAAGTACATGTGAAGGATCTTCGTTGCTGGCACTGCAGGCTGAACCGGCGGCACACAAAACGCCACGCTCATCGAGCTCCATAATTAGTCGTTCGTTATCTTGGCCAGCAATAGTGATATGGACATTGTTGGGTAACCGATTTTTGACTGAGCCGACAATTTGGGCAGGAGGCATTTGTTTATTAATAAGCTCAAAAAAGAGTTGCTGCAATTTTTGCAAACGAACTGTTTCGACGTGGTGGTTTTTCTGTACTAAATCCAGAGCTTTTGACAAACCAATTATTCCGGCAACATTTTCGGTGCCAGATCTAACACCTGATTCTTGCCCGCCACCCAAGATCTGCGGCTTTAAATTAGTACCGGTTCTGATAAATAGTGCGCCGCTCTGTTTTGGGCCATAGATTTTACCCCCGTTAATTGTCATCAAATCCACCCCCAAGCGATTAGCGTGCAAGTCAATATAATTAGCGGCTTGGCAGGCATCGGTGTGAAAATAGAGTGGGGTTTTATTGCCTTTAGTTAGACGTTCTTGTCTTAGCTTTTCCAGCAGTTGGCCGATTTTGCGGATGGGCTGAATCGTGCCAATTTCATTGTTGGCCAGCATGACACTAACTAGGACCGTTTTGCTGTCTATTGACGCCTCGAGCTTATCTAAATCAATTAAGCCATCCTGCTTTACGCCAACAACTTTATATTTATGCTGCTGAGCCGGTTTTAAGACAGATTCATGCTCAATTTCGCTAATAACAATGTTTGCAGCCAGAAACTGGCTCATGACGCCTTTAATTGCCAGGTTGTTAGCCTCAGTACCGCCAGCCGTAAAAGTTATTTCACTGGGGCGAGCACCCATCCAAGCAGCAACTTTAGCTCGGGAGGCTTCTATATCTTTTTTTACTTTTTTAGCCGCTAAGTAAATAGCTGAGGGATTATAAAAATCCTCAGAAAAATACGGCTGCATTACTGCCATAACCCGCGGATCAACCGGAGTAGCTGCAGCGTGATCAAGATATATTATTTTTCCCATTATCTTTCCTATTTTAGCAATCTATCTATAGGATTGGCGCTTGAGTGGAATGCAAGGCGCAGGTGAGCAACGGAGCGAGTCGTATATAAAATACGATGAACGAGTAGTGGAGCCTGCAACACCGCAGTCCGCCAAGAGCAGGAAACAGTGCAAATAGCTTTACTATTTGGCAGGTTTACGTGCGACGACAATTCTCTAGACGAAGTTGTAGATTTCTTGGCCAATTGTCTGTTCGTACGCTTTAGCCGCATCGTAAAGACTTTCGGCTTCATCTTTACTTACGCGCTGGTAGTCTGCTTTATTTTCAGATTTAAAGATGCCGTCCTGTTTAATAAGATACTCGGTGGTGTGTACCTGAACTTGGCCGTCCATGTCCAACCAGCGCTCGCGCCATACCCAATTCTGCTCATCTAAGCAGTAAAATTCTCGTTGAATCCCTCGTGGTACTTGGCCAAATAAATAGCCGCCAGCTTTAGCTTCGGTCTTCAGATATGCTTGGTAGAGCTTTGTTCGTTTTCTCTCTAGATTTTGCGAAATAATTTTATCAAACGGCTTCTTGAACATTTTGATTCCCTACGTTAAATGATTCAAAAACTGCGCTCCGCGCCTGTTTCTCTTGGATGCTGACTTCCTCCGCCTCGATCAATTCAGGCTCTGAAGTCAGTTTTTTAGCCTCAACTGCTGGAGCTTGCTCTGATACTTCTTTTGCGCTCGTGACTTCGCTATGTTTATTGCTAGCCACAACGCTGTCACCAATGTATAAAACCGAAGCTTTAATGGTAGTTTTTCGGTCTACACCGATAGATAATGTCACCATTCTCTTCTGGACATCGTTCATTGCTGGTAGTTGTTGGTTCATTATTATTTCACCTTAGATTAAAAAGAGCCCGAGCGTTATTGCTCGTGGCCCCGGCAAGAGTTTCGATGGATTCCCCCCGAAGTTTTGCCATAAACTCCGCTACTACTCTCACATATTTAGGCTCACACACTTTACCACGAAAGGGCGCAGGCGTCAAGAAGGGGGCGTCAGTTTCTAGTAATAAGCGATTCAAGGGTATTATCTTGACCGTTTCGAGGAGTTCAGCGTCTTTAGCGAAGGTGACGATGCCGTTAATGCCTACATAAAGCTCGCGGGCCAGAATTTTATCAAGAGCGGCTTTATCGGCCGTAAAACTATGGACCACGCCCTTGATGCCTTTGTATTGGTCCAGAATGTCAAAAAAATCGTCAAAAGCCGATAGTCCAGCCTTTGAGTGCATGGGCTGTGGGTCGCGTACGTGAAAAATAAGCGGTAAACTGTGCTCTATTGCTAGATCAAGTTGAAAGCGAAACAGTTTTTTTTGATCTTCCTTCGGTGAGTGCATGTAGTGGTAGTCCAGCCCAGTTTCGCCAATTGCCACAACTTTCGGCTTAGTGGCTAGCTCACGGAATAATTGCAGCGCAGCCGTGTCATTAACATAAACCGCACCTTCGTGGGGGTGCATGCCAACACTAGCCCAGATATTAGGATGTTTTGCCGCGAATTCGATTGCTCGCTGGCTGTCATGAACTGTGCAACCAACACACAGCAATTCTTTAACACCCTCTTTGACTGCAGACTTTATAACTTCATCCGGGTCCAATTCGTAATCGGGAAAATGTATGTGACAGTGAGTATCAATTAATTCCATACTTATACATTCTACACATGCCTGTACTTTCTATGTAAGCTTAAGTACTTTTAAAAGCAATACAGTTAATGTAGAGTATACAATAATGCAAAAGCTAGATGACGAGCTTGTATCTCCTAACGTGTTTGTTGACGTTGTTATATTTCAATTAATTGATAACGAGCTGTCGGTTTTGTTAGTAAAACGGGCCCGAGATCCGTATGAGGGCAAATGGGCTCTTCCCGGAGGCCATAATCCTGTTGGTGAAACCGCCAGTCAGGCCATAAGCCGTTCACTTTTTGAAAAAGCCGGCATAAAAACCGAAAGACTTGAGCTTATAGAGCAGCTTTATACCTTTGATAATACAGACAGAGACCCCAGAGGACCGGCAGTCACACTTGCTTACTTAGGTTTATCGCGTAACCTCGTACCTAAGGCCAGTAAGTCAACTTGGAATCCGCAATTTTTTCCCGTTAATGACATACCCCAGCTGGCTTTTGATCACAACCTAATTATTGAGCACGCCAAAGATAGACTGGCTTCTAAAATATTGTATTCAAACATTACCTTTGCCCTCTTACCTCGTCTTTTTACACTAAGCCGTTTACAAGAAGCATACGAGGCAATACTGGGTAGAAAATTAGATAAGCGCAACTTTCGAAAGAAGTATTTAAGCTTAGACTTAATTAAGCCTACCAACGAGTATCATATGAACGGCGCTCACCGTCCAGCTAAGTTATACCGCTTTAACAAGCATGGCATAGAATATTTGTCGCGTAGTTTTGACGAAGCCTTGTAGACCCTATTTTACAGATTTGAATCAAGGTTATCCACAGCAATTTTAGTAGTTCGTGTTGACTTCACACGAACAGACCGTTTATAGTACTTAGTGTAAGGTTAACAATAAGTGAGGGGGTAAAAATGAATAGTGTAGGAACAATAAGGCGGAAAAAGCTCCAGCTTAAAAGTTTTGAACAAACAAACACTTTCATCAAATCTTTATACGATGCGGACAAAACTGTGCGTTATAAAGAGATTACCAGGCGGCGAGCGGTGCCAGCAATGCTAACTTTTCCTCACAAGGAGTCGACACACATTTAAAATGAATGCAATCCTACGAAAAAAAACTAAATTTAAGGGTAAAGCTAAGATCTATAGCTATAAGCCGTTTAAAGAAATTGGCGGCTATGTAGTTTACGGAGAGAAGCCTAAGCAGAAGGTCTAGAAGCTTTTTGGGTTTGAGCCTTGGGAAATAGAGTGCCTTTAGTCGGACGGATAACACCGGTAGAGAAAATGGCCTTAATTTTGCTAGCCGTATCGGGTAAAAACGGCTCAAGGAGCTCACCAATTTCTAGCAGACTGCTGACTTGGTAAGCTAGAACTTCTTTAAGATGTTCTTCATCATGACTTTTAGCCACCAGCCAAGGTTTTTGCTCGTCAATATACTGGTTAAGGCCCCGGATTTGTTGCCAGACTTCATCTAAAGCCTTGTCAAAGTGACAAACCGCTAGAGCCTCTTGATATGAGGACACGTCGTGCTCTGGCGGCGGGATTTCACCGATAATGCCGTTTTGATATTGAGTAACCATTGCTGCGGTGCGCTGAACAGTGTTACCTAATTCATCAGCTAGTTCATTGTTATAAGCGGCGTCGAGTTTTTTCCAGCTAAAATCACCATCGTTATAGGAGGGAATATGCCGTAGGAAGTAATAACGAAAGGCATCTGTGCCATAACGTTTAGCTACTTCGGCCGGTGCAATCACATTGCCTAGACTTTTACTCATCTTTTTGCCTTCAACATTTACAAAGCCATGGACAAACAGCAGCTCAGGCAGGGGCAATTTGAGCGCCAACAGCATACCCGGCCAGATAGCTGCATGAAAGCGCAGGATATCCTTGCCAATCACCTGTACATTCGCTGGCCAATAGTCTTTAAAGTCTTTATTCTCTGGATAGCCCAGCACTGTCAAGTAGTTCATTAGGGCCTCAAACCAAACATACATAACCTGTGTTTCATCGCCAGGCACCGGTATGCCCCAGCTTATTGATTGCTTGGGGCGCGAAATGCTGATATCTTCCAGTCCCTTCTTTATAACCTGCAAAATTTCGTGTTTTCGGGTATCGGGATAAATCTTAAAACTATCGGTCTCAATGGCTTGTTGAATCTGAGGTGCATATTTGGACAGTTTAAAAAAGTAGTTTTCTTCCTCTATCTTTTGATAGGGTTGATTATGATGCGGGCAAACACCCTTGTTTTCCTTCGCCACGGCCTCGGTTACAAAAGCCTCGCAGCCGGTGCAATACAGGCCGGAGTATTTACCTTTATAGATATCAGCACTTAGGTTTTTCCAAATAATTTGGGCCCGTTGTTCGTGGGCCGGATCGGTAGTTCGAATAAAGCGGTCGTTACTTATGTTGAGTAAGCTCAGTACTTCTTTAAATTTAGCGCTAACTTGATCGGTAAAGGCTTTGGGTTCTACCTTGAGCTCGGCAGCCTTTTCGGCAACCTTGCTGCCGTGTTCATCAGTGCCGGTGCTGAAAATGGTTGGCGTGCCGCGCTGGCGGGCAGCGCGTGCTAAAACATCACTCATTACAAACTCAAGGGCATGGCCAATGTGCGGGTCGCCATTAACATAGGGTATTGAAGTCGTAATAAAGTAATTCACTCGAGTATTATAACAGGGAGATTTGCTTGTCGCTCAGCTTGCGCTCTCCATAATCGCTTTGATCTTTATAGGAAGTATTAAGTTTTTTGGCCAAGCGTTTTAGAAATTCACCCAGGCCTGGGTGAATTTTTCGGCTAGCGGTTGAAAGATTATACCATTGGCCGCGGTCAACTTCGGGAAATTTCTGGATTTTCCCAGATTTTGGCGGCCACTCCAGGGTGAAAGTATTGCTTTTGACTTCTACTTCACCCAGATCTTTTTCTACCGTCCAACAAGTCACAACTTTGCTGCTCTTAAGCTTAACCTCGCCAAGCTCATCATACTTGCCGTCAGGGGCAGGCTGACCAATTTCTTCTTCAAATTCACGTTTAGCGACCTCAAAAGGATTTTCGTCATCTTGATACTCACCTTTTGGCATGGACCAAGCATAATCGTCTTTCTTGGCCCAAAATGGCCCACCGGCGTGAACTAAAAATACTTCAACCCCGTCATTTTTCTTTCGATAAACCAAAATTCCCGCACTTTGTTTAGCCACTGCTCTATTCTACAGGCACGTCGTATCTATCAATATAAGTAAATGACCACTCTGCCTGTTGATGTTGAATCCTGCCAGCATCGAACAATATTTGGGTTGCTAAACCCATACCAACCACAGATGTTAAGTCATAACCGCGTTTTTTTAGGGCCGCTTCCCCACCCTCTTCCCTATTAAGAAGCACAATAAATTCAGGAAGTTCTAATCCAGCTCCTTCAATGGGCTCCGTAACTTCTTTTTTAGTTGCACCGTCGCTAATTACATTATCAATGCCAGCAACTGAGTCTCCATCCGAGTACTCTCCCTCGATCGGGGAATGTTTTCCATATCCTTTTTCACCTTCAGGTGTCCTGAGATATAACAAAGACCTACCGCTTAATAATGCGACTGCACCCACAATCGGATTAACCGCCTGAGGCAAATTTATCATGTGGTCGAGGGGATTTTTTGCTTGGTCAAGCCCATGAGCATAGCCCTCAACCGTAAGTCTAGCCAATCTTTTTTGAGCCGTAATGGGCATTTCTAATTTAGGCGAAAAAGACATGATGCCTCTGCCATTAAAAAAGTTTGGCGACCATCTTCCGGACTTCAATTGTATGAATTCATCCTCTGTCTGAGCATAGCCTAGCTCACCACGATCAAATAAGCCGATGGTTAGCTCTTCTAGATGTTCGTATTCTGCCATTATGCTGCCTCCGCAATTTCTTGAGCGATTATTTGAGCTGCCTCAATACCTGTTAAATGATAATCATATGATTTAATTAATGGACGTCCGACCACCAAAAAGTCACCACCGGCTTCTATTGCAATTTTTGGTGTTGTAGCAGTTGCTTGCTCATCAGGCTTCACGGCATAGACCGGCCTGATCGCCGGTAAAACTAGTTTCATATGTTCTGTATACTTATCGTCTCTGACCATTTCTGCTTCTTGTGGAGAGCAAACAACTCCATCAAATCCAGCATCAGCAGCCTTGTGAGCAAATTGTCTGACTTTTGTCATTCTGTCGCCTCCAAATATACTTTCGCAAGTTTCTTCACCATCATCTCTTATTGAGGTTAAAACAGTTACGCCCAATAGCCAAGGTTTAGCCAAGGTTGAGTCCAATGCCATTGCTTCCTCAACTCCCTTAACAGCATCCTTTAGGGCCTTAGTTGAGTTGGATGCATGCAAAGTAACCATTGAGGCCCCAGCTGATGTAGCGACTCTTGTTCGCCTTCTATTTGTGTCGTCAATATCGTAAACCTTCAGATCTATCATTGAAAGCAAGTTGAATTTAGCCAGCTCTTTAACAGTAGCGGGTACACCTAATTCATCACAAAGTGAGTTTGTTTTTCCTAAGCCAATATAACTTCCATATTCAGCCATTCCAGCTCTGGCTTCTGCCCATGAGTCCTGATCAAAAGCACCTATGATTCTATCTTGTGGAGCATTAATTTCTTCTAATGACTTTATGGCCATTTACCCTCGCTTTTCTCCACCCGCTATTTATATAAGCCAAGTATACTACAAAATTAGTCCAGAAAATCGCGGCAGAAACGTTCAAAGATAGCATTAGTCCAACCAAAACCGGTTTGTGACGGATAAAGTCCTTTGACTGGTGGTTTGTCAGGTTGGACAACATTGTACTTTTCCAGAAAGACGTGGTCTTTTTTGAACCAGTTGTTATTGGTCTTAAGCCATTTAAGGGCTATGCGCCGAGCCACGTCATCATAACCATAACGGCGAAGTCCCTGTATAACGATAAAGTGCAGCGGCGCCCAGCCATTTGGATAGGCCCATTGAGTAGGCACACTGCCTGGTACAAGTTGGCCAAGTTGGGTCGCGTCAGTCGCACTAAGACCGCCTTTTTGCTCAAACTTTTTAAGACTCCTGACTAATTCAGCAGCTCTTTTTTTATCAACCATACCGGCCCACATTGGGTAGTAGCTAGCTAACGATGCTACGGCTGACTTGCGGGTTTTGACAAAATTATAATCGTAATAGAGGTTGCGGGTTTGGCTCCACATTAAACTATCCATATTTTTTTGGCGCCGGCGCGAAGCCGCCTGCCATTTGCTGGCTTCTTGCTCGTCACCTAAAATTTGAGCCGTTCGAGCAAAATCCACTTCATATTTATAAAGCAGAGCGTTTAAATCAACCGGCACATAATTCATAGCCTTACGCCCAAAGCGAGGCGTCATATCCCAGCCGCTTTCGGCCTCGGCCAGGTCGTGCAGGTAATTAATGTCGTAGTAACGGCTCAAGCCTTCATAAACCAGCCGGGCGTTGGGCTTTTCGGTGCCCATCCAGACTGAATGATATTCATCCTTGGCCCTATCCATAGCTTTTTTTAGCCAGCGCTTGCCGGGGTTATAGGCATCGTACACATCAAAGATGAAGCTGGTTAACAGCGGTGGTTGTGAACGACCGGTTAAATAGGTACGCGAAGCATTAGGAATGGCGTGGAATTTTTTCTGCATGTGCAGCAGATTCTCTAAAATTCCCATGACCAGTTCTTTATGCTTCTCATCCAGCATCCCCTGAATCGTAAAGTAACTATCCCAATAGTACATCTCTTTAAAATCGAACTCGTGGTCTTGTTCATAAGCTGGAACTAAATAGGGATACGGCAAACCCAGCAGCGTTTCATCGTCCTTTGGGTGAAAGCGTTTCAGGCGCGACCAATAGCCATTGATATATTCCCGCGCCTCTTGCACGTCTTCAACGTAGAGGCCCGGCTTATCGCGTAAAACAAATCTTTTAGCTTTAGAAAGTGTGCGTTTTAGCATTATCTTTTCAGCCTAAGCTTCTAACCATTCAGGGTCAAGACTTATTAGAAGATAATTTCCGGAAATATTTATAAATCAAAACAATAAATAGGGTGATGCCGTAGAAGAACCACAAGTAGCGAAACCAGCCGCCCTGCAGTTGACCACCCAGTCGCAGCCCGTGATAAAAAATAGCCAACATTGCTGCATCGCTGGAGTATTGTACGTATTTCCACCAAGATTTTTTATCGAACCAGCGCCTAAGCTCATACGCCAGAAATATTAAAAGGCTAACTTCTGCTAAGACTACTACCCAACCCAGTCCAGGTGCCACATAATTTTTTGTAACACTGCCCGGTGGCAGACCTAGCCCATCGCGCCACAACTGGTAGGTCAAAAGCCCGGGATGTAGAAAAATGAGTACTAAAACCAGCCAACTGGTTACTTCAAAGCACTGTTTTAAGACTTCTCTATCAACATTCAGGTGTTGCCGCGCGGCACTGGCCATGTAATGTGCCCACATAAGGCTAAAAGCTAGCAAGCCAAATACTGGAAACAGCTGGTAGGTAGAAACGTCAAAAATTTTCCAATTAATGTCACCGCCCCAAGCGATAATGGCTAATATGGCCACTGTAGCGCTGAGCGACCAAGCAAAAACCTGAATTTTTTGCTCTTTATTCATTTGTTCTTATGATAGCAAACTAAAAAAGCCGATAGTTTATACTATGGCTATGCGCGAAGCCTTAAAAAATATGATGCGCCGTAAAACCAGGACGATGCTGACGGTTTTTGGTATTACAATTGGCATTTTTGCTTTCACCGTTATGGGCTCGATGGCCGAAAAGATTAGCCTGCTAGTTAGCGGCGGGACTGATTATTATAAAGACAAGGTTACGGTTAGCCAGACTGATTCATTCATAGTCCAGCCGCCCATGAGTACTTCCAAGGCTAAAGAAATTGCCCGAGTCGAAGGCGTTTCTCAGGTTTCAGGAACTGTCTTTACGAGTCTAGAAGAAAAGTTTGATGAGGTTAGTCTTGGGCCGCCAGCGGCAATTGTAGCTACCGAATTTAATAGCATTCCTTACGAAACTTTTAAGATTACTTACAACGGTCGGGCTCTAAAAGAGGGCGACAACGGCAAAGTTACAGTTGGTACGGACTTAGTCAAGAAGTTGGACGCTAAAGTCGGCGGAAGCGTTGAAATTCGCGGTAAAAATTATGAAGTGGTTGGTATCATGAATAAAACCCTGACTACGCCCGATAATGAAGTTTTCATGACGCTTCACGATGCTCAGCAAATTTATTACGACGAACAGCCAGAAGTTATACGCGCCCAAACTAAGCCATCTGACATTGTCAATGGTTTCACGGTTTATATTAAAGAGGGTAATGATCCAAACGAAGTAGCTAAGTCAATAAACGAACAGGTCAAAGAAGCCCATGCTTTTGGGCCGAAAGATTTTGAAGAACAAATAGGTAAAGCCACCGGTATTTTTAATGCCATCTTATTTGGCGTTGCCATAATATCACTGATTGTCGGCGGTCTGAGCGTCATCAACACTATGACTATGTCTATCTCGGAGCGAACTCGTGAAATTGGTATTAAAAAAGCTATGGGTGCTAAAACCAAAAATATCTTGGCCGAGTACCTAACCGAGGCCGGATTGATTGGACTATTGGGCGGTTTAATTGGTTGGGGATTAGGTGCACTGGTTATAACCCTCGTAAACGGCGCACTGGAAGATAGCGGTAATGTAATATTTTTACTAAGTGCACGAATTTCAATTTTTGCCATTGCCTTTGCGGTTGTACTTGGAATTATTGCCGGTTTTTATCCGGCTTTTCATGCGGCCAAAATCAATATTGTTAAAGCTCTGAGGAACGAATAGCTATGACTGAGCCAATTTTAAAACTTAACAACTTGACCAAAACCTACATTGTCGGCAGACGTAAAAATGCTAAGCGTGCCCAAAAAGCTATTTCCGCGTTGCAAAAGAAATATGAAAAATTTATTGCCAAAAATAATGAATTAGAAGCAAAGAAAGTGGCTAGAGTTTTGCAAAAAGCTCAAACATTATTTGCTAACGAGCAGTACGAGGCCAGCTACAAAACCGTCACGGGAAAGTCGCTGCGTAAACGGCCGCGCGACCGCGGTTCGGTGATTCACGCTCTAAACAGCGTCGACCTAAGAATTAATAAGGGTGATCTGGTAGCCGTAATTGGCCCTTCTGGTAGTGGTAAATCAACTCTGCTCAATATGCTCGGCCTATTAGATGATCCATCATCAGGACAGATGTTCTTGAACGGTAAAAGTGTTGCCTCAATTAGCCATAATGAACTGCCCGAAATTCGCTCTCGTGAGCTAGGCTTTGTTTTTCAGTCTTTCAACCTAGTGCCGACACTAACCGCACTTGAAAATGTGATGCTGCCGTTGCGCTACAGTGGAATGCACATTAGAAAAAGACGAAAAACTGCTGCAGAAGCATTGCAACAAGTTGGGCTCGAAGAACGAATTAAACACACCCCTAGTGAACTTTCTGGCGGTCAGCAGCAGCGCGTAGCTATTGCACGTTCAATTGTTAACAAGCCGTCTATTATTTTAGGCGATGAGTTGACCGGCGAGCTAGACTCTAAAATGACCGCCCAAATAATGAAACTCATTAAAAAACTGAATGCTAATGGGCAGACTTTTATCATCGTTACCCACAATCCCGAAGTAGCAAAAGCCTGTAAACGCGTTATTCATATGCGAGACGGTCGGGTTGTCAAAGACATAAAACAAGTGGTCTAGATTAGGTTTTTACTCCCGATGAGCGCATAATATAGTTAAAGATGGAAGAAACTGAGATATTGTCAGAACTACGTTCTATGGAAAAAGACCCGACTTTTGTAACCGAATCAGCTTACCGAGCTAATACTATACTTTGGCCTACTAATCGAATTACATTTGTTGAAACGCACTTGGCTTATTTAAAAGCGCACCCGACTCTAAATCCTAAACATTATATTTCGAACTTGAAGCTGATGCTCCGTAAAAAATCCTAAGCCAAAATTATCTTCGAGAGTTCTTCAACTCGCTCCAATGGCAGGCTGTGTGTCCCGGGTAAAACTATTTTTTTCATATTTGGGCCCAGCTTGATGTCGGCTAAATTGGCCTGCGCCAGTTTAGATTCGCTGTCGCCATAAATCAAATTAATAGGCATGCTCAGTTGATTTAGATCTTTTTCAACGTGCTGGTTTTCAATAACCTCGTGCAAGCTTTGGGAATAAGCATTCCAAGTATGCAGCAAGCTGTCTTGGGCAACATGTTTTGGCAGTTTTGGCAGATAAAGCGGCGCCAAGTGTTTAGTAACCGGCCGAAGCAAGCGGCACCAGGTGGTGCATAGAATTTGTGAAGTGCGCCCGTAGTAGGTAAATCGCAAGCTACTTTTGGAGCGTGTAATGTCGGCTTTGGCCTCACCAGGACTTTTATAAATTGGCATGCCAATTAAAATGAGTTTAGAAACCAGGGTGGGATAAATTGTGGCATATCTTAGGGCTATTAGCGCGCCCATAGAGTGAGCAACTACAGTCATGGAGCCAGCAATTTTTAATGATTGCAGGGTTTCTTGAATGGCTTTTACATGGTCTTCGGGTGTATAGCCAATTTTTGGTGTTGGCGAATGTCCAAAACCCAGTAAGTCAATAGCTATGACTTTATGATTTTTAGCCAGCTCTTCCATATAGGCTTCCCAATAACGCAAGCTTGCCGCCATACCATGAATTAATAAAATGGGCGGCCCATCACCTTTTACTGTGTAATTAAGAATCATTGATAGATTTTATTTATTATTGCTGGCTTCCAGGCGTTTTTTTTCAACATAAGCAACAAATGTGTTTGCGCATTTTGGATTTATAAATCTAAAAGAATAATCGCCAAGTCTTGTGTGAAGACTCACTGCCGAAAATAGTGCTGTCGTTTTTTTTATTCCTGAAACCACATCGTAAGTTATTTCATCAGTGTTGGTGAAGCCGGGCTTATGATCAACAAATATTATCTTTTTATCGGTGGCAACCAAGACACCTTCATTTAGCGTCAAACTACCTTCATTGTCAGCGTACCGTCCATATATTACGCCGTGTACGTGCTCTTTTTCATGGATAATTTTTGGCAAATATTTAACTGCAAACTTTTTCATGCCATACCTGGTAACACCAGCAGCTTTTAACTCCTTCATAATTCTCTCTTCATGCACCTCTACATAGTAACAAAAAAGCTCGAGCCTAACTCGAGCGTTTATGGTGGAGCTGGCCGGTAATGCTCCGGCGTCCGTTTAGTTTATTAGTTAGTCTTCCTACAGGTTTAGGCTATTTAGCTTTGAACAAAGAATGACCGATAAACAGCCAAAAAGTCATTCTCTGTGTGTCCTAAAGTCTTAGCAGATTTACGGACCGTAAAGTCTGCGCAACCAGATGATATGACACGCACTAGCGTTATCTGATGTCATGTTAGGCGCGATTGCAGATAATATTAAGCTGCAATTGGTGCGTAAGCTAGATTGCTAAAGAGAGAAGCAACGTTTGCACGTGCGTTCTCGAAAGCAGTAGCTACGCGGTCAAGAAATTTTGCAATTACTTGGGTTTTGCCTATAACGCTGACAAGCGACCTGCTGATCTAACCGATAAAGTACTAACGTCAAGCTTAATTCAGCCCCGTAACAAATAATAATAAACCATAAGCACATTTTTGTCAACCCCGCCTGTTAGATTGATTTGCTGCGCAAGACAACGTCTATCAATCTAACTGGCGGGGTCAATACCTACCCAAGAGTGGCTTGATCAGCATCTTGATGTAGCAAATGCTTCGGAGGACGATAAAAGATATTGAAGAAAATACCGCCAAGTATAACTACCGAACCGCCAACTATCACCGGCACGTTAATTCCCATAGTAGCTATATAGCCGGCAATGATGGCCGGTATAGCTTGAGCTAGGGCCTGAACGCTAAAATCTATACCTAATACTTCGCCTTGAATGGTCTTATCTGCCGACAGGCTTACTAAAGCCGTAGCGTTGGCAATAACCAGCCCGGCAAACATCGCGAAGAAAGGCGTCACAATTAACAGCTGAGTTGTATTGACCGGCCACAGCATGGCATAGAGGGTTAGCCCGGCCGCTATAAAGCCAAATTTTAGGACTGTCCAGTTTTTATAGCGTTTGGCTAGAGCAACCGTTAAGGTAGCCTGTGACACAGCCAGCCAAATACCAATGTAGGCAAAAAAGTCACCGACATTGGCCGGAGTAAAATGCAGCTTTTGAATTAACAGGACCTGGAAGAAGGTCGTAAAGAAGGTGAAGCCGCTCCAAAACAAAAACTCCGAACCAAAGATAACCCGAAGCGTCGGGCTGGTAGCGGCCTTTTTAATATTGCTTAGCGACTTGGACCAAATAATCTTGACGTGTTTTTGTATGTGCTTATGTGTTTCCGGCAAAATAAACATTATCAGAAGCACATTCATAAGGCTCAAAATAGCCGTGAACCAAAACGGTGTAGCGGCATTAAACCAATGCGGGGTATTAAACAGTCCAAAAAAATTGGCACCTGGCGTAGCTAAGCGGGCACCCAGATAGGGCCCCATAACAAAGCCCATACCAAACGCCGCCCCGATAAAACCAAAGTTGCGGGTGCGGTGCTCTGGAGAGCTGACATCAGCAATCACCGCCCGGGCGACACTAAGATTTCCTCCCGTAATCCCGTCAAAGGCTCTAGCAAAAAACAACAACGGGATATTTTTGGTGATTATACCAATGGCAAATAAGACATACCCCAAAGCCGTACCGGCCACGCTTATACCCAGAACTGGTTTTCGGCCAAAGCGGTCGCTTAGCTGGCCTAAAATTGGTGTAGCCACGAATTGCATCAAGGGATAAATACCAACCAGCCAGCCCAGCATTATCAGTGAACCGGAGTAACTATGCCCAGCCGGGATAAAAATCTGGAAAATAAGCTGGGGCAAGACTGGAAACAATATACCAATGCCCAGTACGTCTAAAAAGATAATCGATAGAACTATAGGCAGAGCCCTGCCTTCCAGTCTATCGTTGAGGTTTTTTGCCATTCAGCTTAATAGTTTAGCACATTTGTTTCGTGCTCGCCGCAAGCCGCAGAATGCATAATATTTAGCGAATTAAGTATCTCTGCTCTCTGTTTTTCGCTAAGGCGAGCAAAAATTGGCGAGTGGTATTTGTTCAAAATTTCCAAAGCTGCTTCAGTCAATCTTTCGCCTTTAGTAGTTAGCGTAGTTATGTGCTGACGCTTGTTCCTAGGATTAACTTTAGGCGTGATTAAGTTCTTATTTTTAAGCAGTTTAATCTGCCGACTAACACTGGCTTCGGTTTGGCCCAAGTTATCAGCAATGGTCTTTTGCTGAACCGAAGGGTTCCACTTCAGCACCATTAATATCTTAAACTGCGAGAAACCAATACCAAGCTGTTCCTGTAAAACTTGGTCAGATTGACGGTCTAGAACAAAAGAGAGGTGATGAAGTACATAACCGATATTATCTATGGCGCTCATAAACAAAAATGCTAATGCTATTTTAGCTTGTGATACTTAACATGTCAAGTATCAGCGGGGGAGACGGGCTTAAAATTGTACAAGATATTGACGATCGTCACTAAGTTGTACAATTTTGTAGAGGTCGTGCCAGTTATTCAGCGTCAGTTCCTGGGCACGCTGGTTGGGATCAATCTTTGCCTTTTGTAATAATTTTTCAGCTTCGGGCTTTGTGATTCTTAAGCCACCAGCCAAGCTGCTGCGTAGTTTTTTGCGTTTGGCGCTAAAGCCGGCTTTAACTATTCTCATAAATTTATCGGTTTCTGTGTCGTCAAACAGTGGTTGTTTTCGCCTTTTGAGCATTAGAATTTGTGAATCGACTTTTGGCGGCGGCTCAAACAGTTGGGCCGGCACAATGCGCCCAAGACTTGGTTTATAAAAAAGCTGAACAGCCACAGCGACAATTGACATCTCCCCTGGCTTTGCCACGACGCGCTCGGCGACTTCTTTTTGAACTAAAAGCGCGGCTTGAAGCGGCTGGGCGGAAGTGTCAACCAGCAGGCGGAGCAGGTGATTGGTCAAATAATAAGGGATATTGGCAACAATTTTATAATCAGCTGGCATTGAGGATAAATCATAATCTATAATACTTAACATGTTAAGTGTGAAGGGTTGATCTTTAAATTTACGCTTTAAATCAGTCGCTAAACGCTCATCTAATTCAACCGCCACCACTTTTGCCCCGCGACTTAATAGGGAAGCAGTCAAAGACCCCCTTCCCGGCCCTATTTCCAGAATATTGTCCCCTGTCACAACAGCGGCAGCATCACACATAGCCTCTAAGGTGTTGCTATCTGTTAACCAGTGCTGCCCCAACGACTTCTTAGCTACTAAATCTTCCATTGTGAGCTAATTGTACCCTATGGGGCGCCTGAGCGATGTGCTTGGATGAAGCGCTAGGAAGTAGCGAGGAACGAAGGAATCGTATTCCAATACGATGACTGAGCGACAGAGCGTTACTGACACAGCGATTCGTCAAGAGTGCTGACAGAGTTTCGGGCTCTGCCCGAAAACAGGTCAGCACGTCACATTGCTCAGATCACCACCAGCCCTGATTTTGCCACACAAAATACGCCTGCTGCCATCCCCCATACCTCTGGGCATAACCGCTAAAGAAGCGCAGCTGGCAAACAGCATTGTTAGACCAGTTAGGGCAAGCACTTATAACTTTTGAGCCCGGGCAAGCCTGGCCCAGCCCTGCGCAGCCACTACCGCTAAGAGCGCCAGGACGCCAGCCGGATTCGTGACTAATAATAAAGTCAACGGCGTAATAATCGCCAGATGAAATGCCGGCGGCGGCCATTAAAGCGGCCCGATCGCCAGAAACACTTGAAGTATTGATGCGGCGCCCGCGGGCGATAACCGCGTTTACCGGCCTACTAACCAAAACTTCTTGAAGCTTGTGTTTTTGTTCAGGATGCTTTTTTGGTGCCGAAAATACAATTACCTTTTTACCATTTTCACCGGCGCTGCGTACTTTGGTGACGCCGTAGGGCAGACTATAATCATCAACAAAACTTTGGCCAAACGGCAGACTAACTTCTTGGAATTTAACAACAATTCCCGGTTTGGTCACAAACACCACCGAATTTTTTTTTAGATTTGCACTGATAGAAGGAAAGACATTAACTCCCGAGACGTCTACGCCGCGTTCTTTTAAAAGTTCTCGAGCAGTTTTAGAATGGGTTCTAAGACTAAGCATGCGCCCAAAAAGATTTAGTTTTACAGGCGTGGCATGCTCAATAATAATTTTGTGCCCAATAACGCCTTCGTTTAAAACGTCATCAGCACTGGCTAAGACCACTCTATCTTCAGGAAATAATTTAAAACCGGCTTTAGTCACAACATTTTTGGGACTAGTTATGGCTGTTAGCATTGAAACTTCTTTTTTGCCCTCGACTACAATCACCGGCTTGGCGCGGTAAAGATTGATTTTGAAATTATCTTCTAAAATCGGCGTGTCCAGCGGCGGCTCGATAACATCATGCTTGCCAACTTTTATTTCAAGACGATTTAGCAATTTGCCAACCGTGCTGGCCCGGGTCGGTAGAACTTGTTTTTCGCCGTCGATGGAAAACTGAACAACATGGGCATCACCAGCACCGATGGTTTGAGCGTTAAGGCCAATAAAAGCTATCATTGATACGAAAAACAAAAACAAAAAAGTTAGTACCGGGACAACAAACGGGTGGCCCTGAATATTGCGAGCTCGGCGTTTTTGCATCCGAGCGTAATCTTTAGCTTCTTTTTTATACTGTCGGGCTTGTTTTTTGAATTTCATCTAGTCCACCCCAGTTTATCAGATTCGCTCTAAGGGCGCGAAGGCTACATTTAATTTTTTGAAGCCCTTCTTCTTAAAATTTATAACCGCCTCATCGCCACTGATTTCACTGACTATCCCCTCGCCAAACAATTTATGTTTAACTCGATCGCCAGCGTTTAGTTCGGGAAGGTAGTGAACTTCGGACTGGTCTATATCTAAGTCAAGGCCAGCTTGAGGCGCAGCATAAAAATCTTCAGATTCGACCTTGAGGTTTTCGATATCTGATAAAAAGCGCGACGGTGGATTGTGCTGCAATCCGCCGTAAAGCATCCGGCTGCTGGCGGCAATCAGGTAAAGTTCCTGCTTTGCCCTAGTCATGCCCACGTAGCATAGACGCCGCTCCTCTTCCATCTCGCCCTGGTCATAGAGTGCCCGTGAGTGCGGAAAGATTGTTTCTTCCATGCCCACCATAAAAATTACTGGAAATTCCAAGCCCTTAGCGGCGTGCAAAGTCATAAGTGTTACTAAATCGTTTAGATCATTGCGGTTATTTTCTATATCGCTAATTAGCGCCACTTCTTCTAAGAAGCCGTTCAGCCCAAGTTCGTTATACTCTTTGGCCACGCTTATAAGTTCCTTAACATTTTCTTGGCGAGATTCACCTTTTGGCGTGCCATCGTCTAGATACTTGTAATAATCCAATCGACGTATTAGCGAATCCAGCAGACCAGGCACGCTGGCGTCTTTGGCAACCTTGCGCATCGAACTAAGCAGCTCGCCAAGTTCAAACAAGCCGTTTTTGGCTTTTGTTGTTAGGCTATCACAACTTGGCACTTGGGCCAGACCAGCTTCAAGTCCTAATTTATTTGAAGAACGCCACTGCTGAAATTTGTTTAGTGAAGTATTGCCGATGCCGCGCGTTGGTACATTAACAATTCGTTCAAAACTTATGGTGTCTTCTGGTTGATACAGCAAACGCAGGTAGGCCAGTATATCTTTGATTTCAGCGCGGTCATAAAAACGGACACCACCTACAATGCGGTATGGGATGCCGCGTTTTAGCAGAGTCTCCTCTAAGCTGCGGCTTTGGGCATTGGTACGATACAAGACTGCAAATTCGCGGTAATGCCGGCCGCTGTCCAAGCCGGATTGGATCCGCCGAACAATCGCTTCGCCTTCGCTGCGCTCGCTCATAACATTAAGAAGCTGAACCGGCAGGCCGCCCTTACTTTCAGTCCACAAATTTTTATTAGAGCGCTTGGTGTTTTTGGTAATCACGCCATGGGCGGCCTCTAAAATATGTTTAGTGCTGCGGTAGTTTTGCTCTAACTTAATTACAGCGCACTTTGGATAATCTTTTTCAAAATTTAAAATGTTTCTAAAATCAGCGCCACGCCAAGAGTAAATACTTTGCCAATCATCACCGACTACTGCTAAGTTTTTGTGTTTAGCAGTTAGGAGTTTTATTAGTTGATACTGGGCGGCGTTGGTGTCTTGATACTCGTCAATCATTACGAATTTAAATTGACTGCGCCATTTGTCCTTTATGGCTGGGGTGGTTTGCAGCAAGCTGACGGTGCGGCCAATCAAATCATCAAAGTCCAAGCCGTGAGCCTGTTTTAAAATGCGCTCATAAACTGGATGAATCTGCGCAGCAATTTTATTAGCGGGGCCACTGGCCATTTCGTTCGTTTCAACTGCAGTTAATAGTTCATTTTTAGCGCTACTAATAATTGAAGCAATAACCCTGGGCGGAAAACTCTTTTCATCAATTTGCAACTCTTTGCTGGCTTGTTTGATGGCGCTTAGTCTGTCTTGCTCATCAAAAATAACAAAGTTGCGAGGTACGCCAATGTGCTCACCATCTTGGCGTAAAAGTCGTACACAAATGCTGTGGAAGGTGCCCATGAACGGCATAAAAGCCCGATTGTTGGAATTTTGACCCAATAACTTGGCAATACGAGCCCGCATTTCTTGGGCTGCTTTGTTAGTAAAGGTTACTGATAAAATCTCTTCCGGGCGAGCTAATTTTTTAATAAGTATGAAAGCAATGCGGTGGGTTAGTGTTTTGGTTTTGCCGCTGCCAGCGCCAGCCAAAATTAATAATGGGCCGTTGGTAGTTTCAACCGCCCGTTTTTGCTCTGGGTTTAAGTCAACTAAAACCTTGTCTAACACCTAATCATTTTAGCAAAATAGATGGGGTAGATCTTCTTAAGGGTAAGTTACGATGCTATTTATTACTTGTTTATATAATTCGTTATACGGTTTCGGATCATTCAACTTCAGCGGACCATCTCCTAAACCATTGCCTGTATCAAAATATGGTAGACCAATATTGCTCATATAGCCATTGGCAATAAACGTTAGGTTGTACCAAATAGCGCCTTCGTCACCTGATTCAAAAGTATAAATAGTTAAATTTCCGTTCTTCTGAGATTTATAGTCTTTATATGTATCGCCAACTTTTTCTTTTACTGGATCACCCTCGTTAGTTTCCATAATAATCCATTTGCCGTTAGTTAACTTCACGGAAGGACCATATTTTCTAGTGTAAGTTGCTTTGTTTTTATCGCCCGTGCTTACAGCGATTGAACCTTCAATGCCTTCATATATTGGAACTTTAGGACTACCAGTTGAAAGACTGGGGAAAAGTAAGATGCTGCTATCTTCTTGGTCTACAACTTTAAGATTTCCGTACACTTTCGGATAACTAAACTTAAACCCCCTGTTGCTGTTCTTGTAAATTATAAGTTCGCCTTTTACAGTTGACGAACCGTTTTCATTATAAATAAGATTTTGGGGGCTAGTTTGACTAGTTTTGCCATCATTAAATTTTTGATCTGCGTCTTTTCTAACATCCCAAACTCGCCAGCCAACAAAACCTATAATGCTAATTATTAAAATTAGTCCGATGATTGTTAGATGGGCTATACCTTGCTGGTTTAGTTTTTTCATTTTATTCCTTAGTTATTTATTAAATTAATTGGTGGTTTTATGCCGCTTTTTATTATTCCCGCGTCTATTAATAAGTCTATAGCAAGTAGCCCGACGACTAAAACTAATACAAAAGTTATCGCAAACTGACGAGTTGAGCGATGGCTTTTATTGTGGGTAATCGGCACAGCATATTTTTTATCTTCAATCAGTTTTTGGATAGCTTCCTTTTTAGCCGCTTCTTCGGGATCGGGTTTTGGCGGTGCTGCTTTAGTGGAGGCTTTTTTACTTGAGTCTGGAGAGGTTGCTTCGTCAGTTTCAAGTTCGGGCTTAACTTTAGCCACAGCCGGAGCAGCTTTTACAGTCGGAGCATTTTTATTGGGTGTAAGCTTGAGCTTATGATCGGCCAAGGGCTGTTTTTCTTCACCATCTTGTAGGTCGCCGCCGGCAATCGGTTTTTCTTTATCACCACTCTTAACCGATTTTTGCGGCAGCATGCCCCGCTTTTCAACAACTACTTTTTGAGGTTCAGTGGGCTCAGGGTTATTTTTCGTCGGGTTCATTAGGTTTTTCTTTTGGTTGACGGTTGATATGATAGGCGCGGTCGACAATACCAGCAAATTTATGATAATTAAGGCTGGCTGCGCCCACTAAAACACCGTCGCAGCCATCAATTTCTAAATAACCGCCGACGATTTGATCATCAACGCTGCCGCCATAAAGCACTCTTACTCTTTTGGCAGCTTTGGCACCATATAGCTCCCTTACCTGATGCCTAATAAAATCCATCTCTTTTTTTACTTCATCAGGCTTAGCTAAAATACCGCCAAAAGTACTTATGGCCCAGACTGGCTCGTAGGCAATAACCATATCCTCGACTTCATTCGCCGTTAAGTTACTAAGGGCGCTAGTGACTTGATCGTGTAGTACCTGCCTCGTCTCACCGGCTCGGCGTTCACTTTGAGTCTCGCCGACACATAAAATAGGAATAATATCGTTCCTAAAACTGGCGGCAACTTTATCACGCACAATACCTAGGCTTTCCTCAAAATGCAGGCGCCGCTCGCTGTGACCGATAATGACGTAGTGGACAAGGTCGCGCAGTTGAGTAAATGACACTTCGCCAGTAAAAGGCCCTTCGTCTTTGAAAAAAGCGTTTTGAGCCGCCAGCCGGAATTTGTGGCGGTCAATTTGTAGCGACAACGGTTGAATAACTAACGTGCTAGGCGCTAAAACCACTTCTATATCTTGATGGGCCTTAATCCTCTCCTCCAGCCGATGCAGTAGCACGCTAGCCTCGGAAGTATTAAGATTCATCTTCCAGTTGCCCACTATAAGAGTTCTATCGCTCATAACGCTTACGCTCAGTTTATCATAATTACTTATCTTGTAGAGCCTCTAAACCGGGCAGCTTTTTGCCAATCATTAACTCTAGGCTGGCGCCCCCGCCGGTTGAAACATGATCAAAAGCCTCGGTTAGTTTGCGTTGTTCAACGTAGCCGGCTGTATCACCGCCGCCAACAAGGCTAAATGGTCGATGCCCAAATTGGCCAAGCATTGCTTCAACAATTAGTTCTGTCCCTTGTGAGAAAGGACCAATCGATCCATGAAGTGCCGGTGTTTCAGTCACACCCATCGTGCCATTCCAAATAACGGTATTGGCCAGTTGAATTGTCCCAGCAATAAAAGCACCAGAAAATGGGCCAATATCTAAAATTAACTCGTCGTCTTTAACCTGACTGCTAGCATGCGGCGGTCGCTTCGGATAACTCTCGATTTCGGCAATAATATTGGCGCTCCAGTCGACAATTCGCGTATGGGTAGTTTTGTTCAGGCTGTGGGCTACCACACCATCTTGCGGCAAGTAAAAGACAAAAGGCCGCTTGGCAGACTCGGCTTTAACCAAATGCAGAATGTCTTTGGCTAGTGGCACTTCGGATTTATCGGCTACGCTTTTGCCTATTTTCACACCCTTAGCTAGTAAAAAGGTGTTGGCCATGGCACCGCCAACGGCCACCACATCAGCTTTGGTCACGAAGGTCTTTAAAACTTCTATTTTATCGGCAATCTTGGCGCCGCCAATTATGGCCACTAATGGCCGCTCGGGCTTTTTCATAACTTGCTCAATAGTTTCGACTTCCTTCTGCAGCAGTAGGCCGCCAACACTCGGTAAATATTTGGTGATGGCATCAGTTGAGGCATGCGCCCGATGAACCACGCCAAAACCATCTTGGACAAAGATTTGGACATTGCTGGCAAGGTCGTGCGCAAACTCCCGGTCATTGGTTTCCTCCTCCGGATGGAAGCGTAAATTCTCTAGCATTAAGATTTGTCCCGGCTTAAGGGCTTTAATGGCTTGTTCAGCCTCCTGTCCAACGCAGTCATGAGCAAAACCAACTAGTTTTTTTAACAGCTCACCTAAACGATGAGCCACCGGTTTAAGACTTAAGTCGTGATCGTTTGGGCCCTTGGGTCGTCCCATATGCGATAGTATTACTACTGCAGCACCCTCTTTTAATAAATACTGAATGGTTGGCAAAGATCGGCGCAGTCGGTAATCATCAGTAATGATGCCATTTTTAATCGGCACGTTATAATCGGCGCGCAATAGTACTTTTTTATTCTTCAGTTCAATATCGCGAATGGTTTTCTTGTTGAAGTTCATTTATTTTACAGCATTCGTACTTTAATTGTGTCGGTCGTGCCAATTACGCCCGGGTATTGGCCTGAGGCTGTAATAATCATATCGCCGGTTTTTAAAACTTTATTCTTAAGCAACCAGTTAGTTAGTTTGGTGGCGGCAAATTTATCAACCGGCCGGACATAACTTTTAGTACCGTAAACTAAGGCTAGTTGCTGGGCCACGCGGGCATCAGAAGTCACAGCAATAATTGGAATAGTTGGCCGGCGCGAGGCAATATTTAGAGCTGTCGCTCCGGATTTAGTTTCGGCGACAATTGCCAGAGCGTTAACATTTCGTGCCAAATTAATAATAGCTTTGGGTATGGCATTTTGGCTGTGGCTGGGCTTATCAATATCGGGAAAGTCAACTTCCACCGGATTATTTTTTTCAATGTAAATAATGATGCGCTTCATAACTTTCACCGCTTCAGTTGGGTGGCGGCCGACAGCCGTTTCGTCGCTTAGCATTACGCAGTCGGTGCCTAAAACCACCGCACTGGCGATGTCAGAAACTTCGGCGCGTGTGGGTTGAGGGTTATCAACCATACTGGCTAGCAGCTGCGTGGCGACAATTGTCGGCTTGGCATAATGCAAGCCCAAGCCAATAATTTGGCGTTGAGCAATCGGCACCGCCTCTGGCAGTGTTTCCTGGGCAAGATCACCGCGAGCGACCATCACTGCATCGGCTTCTTGAATAATGGCTTCCAGATTTTCAATAGCGGCGGCTGTTTCAACTTTGGCTATTATTCTGGCTTGGCTGCCGATACTTTGAATTATTGAACGAAGCTTGCTAACATCTTCAGCTTTTTGGACAAAACTCTGGGCAATATAGTCAATATCATGAGCCGAGCCAAAAATAATATCCTGACGATCTTTGGCAGTGATTACATCACCACCAAAATCGGTATCCGGCAAATTAATGCCTTTTCGCATCACTAAAATACCGTCATTTTCAGCTTTCAAGTGAACTATCTTGTCGGCTACGCTGGTGATGGTGGTGTGAATCGTACCGTCGTAAAGGTATAGCTTTTCCCCGCGTTTCACCTTTTTACTTAGGTCATATTGAGTCGGAATAATGCCGCTTTGAGCATAATCAGCATTAAGCCCAAGCCTTAGGCTGTGACCTTTTTGAACGTTTATAATACCCTCGAAATCACCAAGACGAATTTTGGGTCCTTGCAAGTCTTGAATTATAGCCACCGGCTTGCCGTAAAGCCTGCTGGCTTTGCGTATCCATTTTATTTGCTGTTCATGCTCTGCGTGCGAGCCATGAGAAAAGTTAAGCCGCAGGCCATTGGCGCCAGCTTCAATCAAACCAAAGACGGCTTCATAACTATTAGTTGCTGGGCCAAGCGTAGCAATAATCTTAGTACGCTTAAAACCAGATAGCGGAACATTAGGAATACGACTGGTAACATCCATCCCCCACATTCTACTTGCTTATGGTTACGTAGAACAAGGTTGAAAGTAAGAAATCAAAAATGGTGACCTCAAGGGGAATCGAACCCCTATTGCCAGGATGAAAACCTGGTGTCCTAACCGTTAGACGATGAGGCCTCGTCGGAATCGACGGTCAGCTTTCACATAAGAAATCTAATTTCTCCTGCTTCACCTTCTAGTCGCTTCCTCCTCTCAAAAACGCATACAGCTTCGCTTGGTTTGCGTTTTTGGTACAGGATATAAGACTTCGAAATTGTAGCACGAACAGGGGTAAAAAGAGAATCCCCGCTCTTTGGGCGGGGATATTCGAGAGGTGGTTTGTTTTTCGAGCGGTCAGTCTTGCTCTTTCAACAATACTGACTTTAGCATCTTTTGCTTATTAACGCCAGTGCTTATCCACAAGTTTCTTAGACTAGGTTGCGTCGTAGGAAGAAGCGGTGGAAAGTTGCGCCGGCAATAGTTACCGCGCTGAAGATTCCAGCTACATCACCTGCACCAGTGTTTGGCAGTTCTTTAGGAGGAGTTACTGGTGGCTTGTTAGTCTTGATGACTGTTTTACAAGCTTCACCATCAACTACTTTAGTTTCCCCGTTAACTTTGAACTCTACTTTTGCGCTTACTGCAAAGGTACCGTTATGTGAGTATGTGTGAGTCACACTTGCTTGGTCAGTTGTAAGTTCATCAGTTCCGTCACCAAAGTTGTAGAAGTATCTACTTATAGTTGCTCCGTTCGCAGCACTTGTATTAACTGTGAATTTGAAAGTTCGGTTACTAATTTTATCAGCACTAAGAAGATCACAGCTAAATGAAGGTACGTTTGCACATTTTTTCTCTACGTTTACAGTAGCTGAGTTGTGGTAGTTGCCGGTTTGATCTGTGTCAACAACGGCAATGTTTTTAAGAACGTTTGTGCCACACTCAAGATCTTTTTCTTCGTCAACCTTAGCATCGAAACCAACGAAGCCATTGCTTCCAGGCTTGAAGGTACCCCCATCTACTCCGCCCCTGAATAGGAAATCGTTATTTATGACAGCACCACCTGGGTTTGGACCATTGTAAAGTTTTACAGTGCCAGGAACAAAAGTTATGTGCTCCGGCAGTTTGTCGTTAACAGTTAGGTGAGTAAGATCAGTGTTACCAAGGTTTTTAAAGCTTATTAGGTATTCAACAGTTGCGCCCGGTTTAACCGTTAGGTTGGTGACGCGAGTAGTCGTACCCTTTTCACGTACTTGCTTAACAATGCTTACTGAAGGAACATGTACTCGCATTAGGAAAGTGACTGTAGCCTCAAAGTTGTGACAAGGTTTTTCGTTTTCTATCGGTAACCCTTGAAGGATCGTGTTATCGCTAAGCTTTTGCTCGACGTAATTTACATTTGAGTTAGTACCAATGTTGTGTTTCCAAACAACACTTCCTGGCATGAAGTCCAGTTTAGCATCAGAACGGTCAAGATTTACGGTTGCAGTACTTTCAACGGTATTGGTGTTATCACCCTTAACAGTAGATTTAACTACTTGGGTTGCACCTACATTTTCAGGTAGGTCAACTTTTACTCGAACATTTTTAGCAACTTTTCCTGAATCAGGTTGTTCACGGTTGTGGTAGAAAACTTGGAACTTTACTACTTGGTCGTAAGATGCGTCAACAGAATGCTTGTAAAGAGTATCACCCTTGGTTACATTGGCAACACCTAATGAACTCTCAATTAGCACTTGATCAGCGGCAACTGCGTGAAATGGTATGACAACTGCAGCAGCAACTAAACCAAATACTAGCAATAGTTTTTTGTATTTGCTTGCTACTTTTTTCCATAAATTCTTCATCTAATTATTCTCCTTTACTTTGCCTTAAGCTGGTGTTGGAACCGTTCCACTAGTTTCATCGCCGCCATGTGTGTGATCCACAGGGCCTTCAGGTGTTGCGCCGCCATCTCCGCTACCACCATTAGGGTCACCTTCTGGGCGACCTGCAGGAGGAGGGGCTACACTAGGAGCACCTGGGGTAGGGCCAACCGGCACACCGGAAGTAGTATTATTTTGAGGGTTTTGTCGAGCAGGTGTCTGGTTCTGCTGATATTCAAAGTCTGTAGGTGGTTTAGGGCCAGGGACAGTTGTTGTTGGAGTGTTAGGAATGGTTGTAGTTGTAGGAGGGGTTTCTTGTTCTTCGGTTGGGCCAGGAGGAAATATTGGCGTAAGAACAACTATGTTTCCGCACCGGGCCATTACCCAAAACTCTTTACCGTCTGGACCCACAATCCTAATTGCTTTGCGATCACCGCTAATTCCAGGCTGATAAGCTTGGGTTACTTCACCAGTTGCAGCGTTTGCGCCACTGTTTAAGCCGTTAGCCGGAGCTTGATCCGGTGACATTCTACTCTGAGCAAGATATGTAACTACTTGGGTTGTTTTTTGCTGAGCCAATGGAGTAGCACACTTGCGCTCTGCATCAGCTAAGGTAGTAGGATCAATATCTTCGCCTATAGTTGCTTTTATAAATCCAGCAAAAATTTCAGGGTCGGCTTGTGCTGCTGACATAACATCATCCATAGCTTCTCGTGCTTGATCGTCAGTCTCGGCAGTCCAAATTTTAGGAATACCATCTGCAAATAACCTGTTGCCAGCATTGTTAAGATCGTGTATTTCCCAGCTTGTGGGACATGCTTCAGTCGGAGCTAAACCAATGGGGTCTTTTTCATGAGCTTTGGTTGTATCAGCACCGCTTTCGCCGCAAGCAACTGCGCCTATTGCTAGACCTGCAGATAAGGCAATTGGCAGTAATTTGCCACGCGCCCATTCTCGAGCACGGTCAAAAGCATTTAATTGCGCTTGATCAGGTAAAGGAAGTTGCGTTTCGCCAACGTGTGGTTGGATTGCTACTTCTGGACTTGCATGTGTCATATAATTATTTCTCCCTTATTGGAACCGAAGTTCCACCTCTGTTAAATAATTCCCACCTCTGTTGTATAGAGGTAGCCCACCATTAACATAACTACTCTACCACAAGCGTTTATTATTGTCAATACTTTTTATAATATTTTCGTAAAAACACAAGCATTTTAAGCTGTTTTGGGCGGTTGCGGGGGTGGTGCAGCCGGTTTTGTTTGGGGTGTTTTGGCTAATTCTTCCAGCTTGGCTTTGGCAAAACTAAAGCCAAAAGTACTGCCTTTGCCCTCTTCGGAGTGAAATATCACGGCTCCACCTTGAGCGACAATGACTTTTTGGGCCATAAATAGTCCCAGTCCGGTGCCATCGGGGCGGGCTTTTTGAGCATTGGCTGCTCTATAAAACTTGGTAAACATGCTTTTTTGCTCGCTTTTAGGCACACCAATGCCGTTATCTACCACTGTAAATTCTATCGTTTCACCTTTATCCACTAGATTGATATCAATATGGCCGCCAGCTGGCGTGTAATAGATGGCGTTATCGGCAAAGTTCATAATCACTTGGCGAATCTTGGTTTCGTCCAACCAGATTATCGGGAAATTAGTTGGTTTATGATAAACCATCTCCAGCTTTCGGCCTTTGGCGGTGGCGGTTAATTGGGCTATTTCGCCCTCTATAACATCGGCTAGCTGGGTTTGCTGCCACTGAATAACAAATTTGCCGGTTTTTAGACGTGAGACATTTAACAGATCGGCAATCAAGTAAACCATCCGTTGAGCACTAACAAAAGCCTGATTTAATAACTGGCTTTGTTGTTTGGTTATCTGGCCAGCGTCGCCTTCTAAAACCATGCTAACATAGCCCTTAACAGAGGTCAGCGGCGTCCGAAGCTGATGCGAGGCCATGCTGATGAATTCATCTTTGGTTTCGTCCAATTCCCGCAGTTTTTGGTTGTTTTGCTGAAGTTGCTTTAATACATATTGGTTTTCTTCAAATAGTAGTTTGTTATCTATGGCGATACCGACGGCTTCGCTTAAACGCTCCAAAAGCAAATTAGTTGATTGGTCTAGGACAGTAATGGTTTCGCCAAAGCAAACCACCATTAGCCCTACCAAACCTTCGCGGGCCATTAGCTTAGTCACATATGCCGAATTCAAGGGTAAGGCCGCCTGCAGATTAGTTACTACTTCTACCGAGCAGCCTAAATAGCTGGCTATTTGTTCCTTTGGAATTTGGCTTAAATTCACCAGTGCTGATTTAGTGTTGGCTTTTAACCAGGGGTTATCTGGACTAACTCTAATTTTAGATAGGTCGCTCAAATCTTCGTTCTGAAGTTCACCGCCTAAGCCCCAGCCATATACCTGAAGTTCTTTGGCTAGATTATCTATGGCCGGTCGGGCCAAAATGGCCACAAACGGATATTCGGCGGTGGCGGCAATTGATGAGGCAATTTGCTCACATAAAATATGAAGTGACTGGCGCGAACCGAGCACCAAATTATCAATGGTGCGCAGTAGCGACAGAGTACGGTTGATATCAACCAACTCTTTGTTGCGGCGGTACATCTCCTGAGTAACATGCTCAAGATCAGCCTCCAGCTGTTTGCGCCGCCCAATAATGTTTGGTTTTGGATTAATTATGTCAGCCACCTAGATAAGGCCTCATTACCATAACTAGTATAAGCGTTTTTACTACTTCAGCGAAGCCGGAACCTGGTCTTGGCCAAGTTTTGCTAGCATACCGGCCGCAGCTTGCTTACAGGTTTCTACGGCAATTTGGCCAAATAACTCTTTATACTGTTTGACCAGGCCATCAATAGCACTTTGCGGATTGCCTTTAATATCGACTTCATGTTGCACCCAATCTACGTTGATACCTTGAACTTTTTTAGCCTGTTCAATTGCCACCGGACCAATAATGGCCTCTTGTTGTTTAATAATTCTCGTTGCGATTTGATCAAAAATAGCTGTAGAGTTATTGGTGCCAGTAGCGTCTTGTGCGGGATTTAGCTTTGGAGGGACTGTTGGGCCGGCCATCATACTGCCTCCTGTAAGGGTTGTTTTTGGCTTTTGGTAGCTTCAAGTTCATCAATATCATCTTTTTTACCCGAGAGCTTACTTATAACTACGTTGAAGCGAACCAGGGCTAGGGTCATGACAAAATAAGCTATTAAATATATAAGTTCATTGCTGCCACCAGTTTCCCATGTTTCTCGACTTACTTGATATAAAAATGTGAAGTCAGCTGCGTACTGCCAGACTAAAGCGAAAAGTAAAAACAATATGACCGGTCGCATTAATCCGCCTAAATATTTTCGCGATAGTAAAAACGCTAAAATAGCCAGCGCAATGTAGAAGGCTTGTCCTAAGGGGTAGCCTAAATCTAGAAAGACCGTCAGCGGCTGACTAAAATCAAATTCGTAACCCCTTAAAAACATAAAATAAGAACCGGCCAATAAGGCGAGTGGAATCAGTACTACTACAGTTTTTTTCTTAAGTGAACCTAAACTAATTTTGAGTGACGTGGCTTTAATAATGTTAATGACTGCAAAAATGTAGAAAATAACACTGCCAAAATAGCCAAGGTCACCAAGTGAGGGATAAGGAATTTCCTGGTGAAACAGATAGGTATAAGCAGAATAGGTGATTTGACCAAATTCTTGGGCCAACAACCCCAACGAAACAAGTAGAACCGCCCGTCCAATATAACTTTTATGGCCACCCCATTTCTTGCTGATAAATAAACCCGCGACGCCGCCAAACAGGGCCATGAGACCGTAAAGTGCACTAAATAGTTCAGCTTGATCACTTTCACCTCGCCAGCCTTTAGCGCCCAGTACTATCCAAAAGCCAAAAAAAACCGCAAAGATTAGCGACGCGGTGATAACCAATAATTTATTTCTTTTCATTCCCAAACTTCTTTTGTTAATTTTAACAGAAAGGGACTGAGCAATAAACCGATTAAACTTTAGGGTGCGCTTTGTTTAAAAAAATCACTATAATTAAAATAAAGACATGATTAAAAAATATCCGGCTTTTTCTAAGCTTAAAATCAGCCATAAGGCAGAAATTGACGAATTTAGTAAAAATTTCCCCCCATACTCAGATTTTAACTTCACTAGTTTGTTTACGTGGGATGCAGATGATTTAACCAAAGTTTCGCTTTTAAATGACAACCTGGTAATTAAACTACCTCACTACGCTAGCGGCAAACTGATGACATCGTTACTTGGTGAAAACAAAATTGATAATTCGCTAGCCAAGCTGCTTGCTGACAGCGACAAGTTAGAGATGGTTCCTGAAACTACAGTTCAAGCAATTAAAGATCCTACTCGATTTAAGGTCGAAGAAGATTTTAATAATCACGACTACATATATAATTTGGCCGATTTTATGAAACTAGAAGGCGATAGATATAAAAAAATAAGACATAAGCTAAATGCCTTCCAGCGGCAACAAACCACCAATCTGCAAATAAACCATTTTAAAGTGCCGACCCATCATCAGGCCGAACAAATTCTAGTCTTGTTCGAAGAGTGGGCTCAAATCGCCCACCAATCACCAGCCGATTCTGCCACTGAAAGTATCATGCTAAAACGACTACTTTCTCATGCTGCTAGCCTTGATCTACTTTTTATTACTATCGGCTTAGAAGATAAAATTATTGGTTGTTCTATTCAAGAGATTTTATCAAGCGACTATGCTATTGCTCACTTGGAAAAAGCCAGCCACGTGCCAGCTTACACTCCTACTTTTCTGGCTTATAAAGCCGCCGAGAAACTTCTAGATTACGAGTGCAAATATCTAAATTGGGAACAAGATTTGGGCATTGAGCGACTGAAGAAATCCAAATTAGCCTATCGCCCAGAGTTTTTCTTAAAAAAATATACTGTGACCAGTAAGGTCTAGACCGTGGTACTGATCAGGTACAAACCAAAAACAATCATGGCCATAAGTGAAAATTTCTTTACCAAGTTGCCTTCTTTGGCTTCGCGGAAATATTTTGGAACAACCGGATAGAAAATTAGCGCTATGAGTAGTACGTAGATTGGCTGGATGCCTTCAATGACTTTTACTAGAGATACCGGGCCGCGGCTAATAGCTAGGTTTTGGGTAAATTCAGCGGCAATAGCGATAGCCTCGGCAATAACCATTAAAGTTATTATCTTAAATGAGTTTCGCTTCAAGTCCTTGAGAACATTTTCAGTCTTTAGATACCTAAGTATGAACATGAAAAACAGAGCGCCCAGTCCCATGCCCAGGCTAAAAAGCATGTAGCCGTTATAAAAAGTGGTGTGGTCATAAGTATATTTTGAGAGTATGGCAACAACATCAAATATCGAGGCTGCAATCAGGACTGGTACTAAGGCTTTTGTAAATTTCATCTTTTTAACTTCTGTTAAAGCAAGTCCCAGGGAAGCTAGTAAAACTATCATGAAGCCGAGAAGCTGCATGTAAGATAGTCGTTCATCCAAGAAAAAGTAAGCCAGTATCGGCACCGTCGCCGGTGTTAGACTAAACATGGCAATAACCACCGATGGATACTCAACCTCTAAAGCCTTGAAATAAAAATAGTAATAAACGGCGGTTAGAAAACCGGCTGTCATACCCGCGACTGCTAAGCTAGCAGAAAGCGGTTCTAATTCTTTAAAAAGCAGGCTAATTAAAGGTATGGCACCAAACAAACCCGAAATAATCACCGCAAAATAAGGCCCCCGATAGACATGATGAATTAGGTTATCGTCTATTAAATTTACTACGGCAAAAAAAAGCGGGGCAAGTAGGGCTAGTAAAAACCAATCCATTTACCTTATAAAGTACGGTTTTAGTCAGCCAATAGCAACACTTATCTATTCACAATGGTCAGTGTTTATTACCAGTCTTCGGCTTTAAAAGCCGCAATTACCAATGCGCAAACTGGTTCATGCAGACAAGTCTTCCCCACAACCTTCATACTTATAGGCCCAAAATCTACTTTGCGATTTCTCATTAAGGCCTCAAGACTTTGCTGAATATCTCGCTTAACAGTTTCTTCGTTAGCGCCTTCGTGTTCGACAAATAATCCTTTGCCGGTTTCTTTATCCTGCGTCCAGCCTATGCCAGCCCAGGCTTCTACGTTTGGCGAGGCCACCCGCATATCGGCCATTACTATATATAGCCTGTCTCCCCATTCTCCAAGTTTTTCTGTTATCGGCCCATCATGCACAGCGATTTCGCTTGCCGGCGGAACTATTGAACTAAGCCGTATCAAGTTATGGTTGGCTATGCCGGCTTTAAGTAGGGCCGCATCAAAGGCCGCCATTTTCGTAGGCCCTGTTCCTGTACCGGCTGCAATGTGTATAACCATATCTTTATTTTAACTAGTCAAGTTTATGATAGCAAAATCCAGATTAAACACAACCGCTATCCTAGACGAGCGTTTTACGGCGGTGTAATATGAGCGCAGTGCCAAAGATCGCAATAATTGAGGATGACCAGGCTATCAGCCAGATGTATCGAATTAAGTTCGAGGCTAATGGCTATGAAGTTGAAACTGCCGAAAATGGCAAGTTAGGATTGGCCCTAGCTGAAAAAATGCGGCCCGATATTATTTTGCTTGATTTGATGATGCCGGAAATGAACGGCGACGTTATGTTGGGGGAACTGCGCAAACTGCCGTGGGGCAAAAACATCAAGGTGGTAATATTAACCAACATGGGCGAACAGGAAGTTCCAGAAAATATTAAACAGCTAGGGGTTAGCGCCTTTATTCTAAAAGCTGATATGACCCCCCGCCAAGTGGCTGAACTGGTCAAGAAGCAATTAAGCCAAAACACCGCGCCGCCAGCTCCGCCCAACCCAGCGCCAACTAATCCTCCACAAACTTGATAGAATAACAGTTATGAATCCCGTAGGAAATAAGCATTTGATCAGGAATCAAATCTGCCAATCTTCTGGCAGAAGATTGGATTTCTGACGGGATGAAAGTCGCCATACTGGGCTTTGGCAAGCAGGGTCGCTCGGCCTATGAATATTGGAAAAATGGCAACGAGGTTACTATTTGTGACCAAGATGAAAATCTAGACCTACCATCTGATGTGCAAAAACAGCTGGGTCCAGAACATTTAAAAAATCTTGACCAGTTTGACCTTATTGTTCGCTCACCAATCGTTCATCCGGCGGATATTGTTGCCGCTAATTCAGCGGAAATTTATAAAAAAGTTACCAGCGTCACTAACGAATTTTTTCGGGTTAGTCCCAGTAAAAATATCATTGGCGTAACTGGTACTAAAGGCAAAGGAACAACTTCAACCCTGATTGTCAAAATGTTAGAAGCCGAAGGCAAAAAAGTTCATCTAGGAGGCAACATCGGTAAACCGCCACTTGATATGTTAAAAGCCAGTATTCAAACCGACGACTGGGTTATCTTGGAACTAGCCAACTTTCAGCTTATTGATCTTCGCTACTCGCCGTCGGTTGCCGTTTGTCTAATGGTTGTTGAAGAGCACTTGGATTGGCATGCTGACGTCAACGAATACATAACCGCCAAGCAGCAGCTCTTCATTCATCAAAATGTTGACGACTTTGCTATATACTTCGCTCAAAATCAATACTCAACTCATATTGCCAGCGTCAGCAAGGGTCATAAGATCCCATATATGCACACGCCCGGCGCTGACGTTATTGAAAATAAAGTCGTCATTGAAGGCCACACCATTTGCGACATCAGCGAGATAAAACTGCTCGGCAAGCACAACTGGCAAAATGTTTGTGCCGCGGTGACTGCAGTGTGGCAGCTCAGCCCCAACCCCGACGCTCTTAGAAAAGCCATCACAGAATTTAGCGGTCTGCCAAACCGCCTAGAGTTGGTGCGGACTTTTGAAGATGTAGACTATTACAATGACTCCTTCTCTTCTGGTCCAGAGGCTACGATTGCTGCTATTGATGCCATACCAAAACAAAAAGTCATCATAATTGGTGGCTTCGAGCGAGGCTTGAATCTACAAAATCTTGCAGAACAAATTAAAAATAGTAGTTCCGTACATAAAGTTTTATTAATTGGGGCTTCAGCCAAGCGGGTATCGGAAAGTCTAGTCAAGTCTGGTTTTACCGCCTATCAGCTTTCAACTAGTAGGACTATGTCCGAAATTGTTAAAGAAGCCCGTGACTTAGCAATAACAGGTGGCGCCGTGGTTTTATCGCCAGGTTTTGCCAGTCTTGACATGTTTAAAAACTTTGAGGAGCGTGGTAACCAATTTAGAGAAGCGGTAAATAAGTTATGAGTAAGTTTCAAAACTTTATTTTTGAGGATTATAGTTTAGAGGAAGCTACTAAAACTTTAACCCTAAAATATAGTCTTGATAGTCAGCTTAATTTTACTGAAACTTATCAGTTCAACTTTGATTTTTATAAAACTATGAATACAGAAGCTTTAGATCGAGCTTTTCAGTCCTTATTTTTTATGGCCGGAGTTTCATACTACAAAACCTATATGCCCTCAGGTATTGAAATAAAAAAAGGTTATCTGGATCAAGCAAGCGCAGATTTTTTTAGCAAAACTTATCAAAAGGGGCTAGGGGAGTTTTTATACGTAAACAAGCTAAGTCCGAATACGGTAATAGTTTTTCCGACTAATAGTGACTCGACACTTAACATGTTAAGTAATGAAGGGGAAGGACAGCTTAGCGGGATTGGCGGTGGCAAAGATTCATTAGTTAGCATCGAACTGCTGAAGAATCAGCCCAAAGTTGCTACTTGGAGTTTGTCACATCGTTCGCAGCTTGAACCTTTGGTTCAAACCATTGGTACCAAGCATTTTTGGGTTGAACGTCAGTGGGATAGGCAACTTTTAGAGCTTAATAAGCAAGGTGCTCTAAACGGCCATATCCCTATTTCGGCTATTTTTGCCTGTGTCGGCACAATTGTAGCATTATTAAGTGGCTACCAAGATAATGTAGTTTCCAACGAAAGTTCAGCCAGTGAGCCGAATCTACACTATCAGGGAGTGGCTATTAATCATCAGTACTCTAAATCTTTAGAATTCGAAAAGGACTACCAACAATATTTAAGCCATTGCTTTGGTGATAACTTACGCTACTATTCCCTGCTTAGACCATTAAGCGAAGTTAGAATTGCCGAATTATTTTCTAAAATTGGTTTTAATAAATACAAAAGGGTATTTAGTTCTTGCAACCGGGCTTTTATTCACAGCAGTGACAAAATTTTTTGGTGTGGCGAATGCCCTAAGTGCGCTTTCACCTTTCTTATTTTGACGCCTTTTGTCGAGCAACAAGAGCTAGAGACTTTATTTGGGGGTAAAAACCTGCTACTTACTAATGAACTTGAGTCAACCTATCGCCAGTTATTAGGCATTGAAGGTCATAAGCCGCTTGATTGCGTCGGCGAGGTTAAAGAAAGCCGCGCTGCAATGAAGCTAGCGCAAGCTAAGTATCCAGAACTTAATAAGTACGTTTTTGATTTACCAGAAGATTATGACTATAAAAAACTCGGGCCGAATAGTATACCAGAAGAAATTTTCAAAATTGTTGAATCAGTTTTTAATTCCTAGCCGCTCTAATAGTATTCTCAAACAGTGCGCATACCGTCAGAGGTCCTACTCCACCTTTCTTTGGTGTAATAGTTAAATCCTCGCGCTCGTAAACATCTACTGATAAATCGCCAACGGTTTTGCCAGACTCACTGGCTACGCCAGCATCAACTACTACGGCGTTTTCTTTAATCATATCGGAATATAAAATGGCCGGACTTCCAGTCGCGGTGATAACAATATCTGCTTTTTTAGTATGGTCGCCTAGATCTTTGGCGCCTCGGTCAATAACTTCAACCTTGTGGCCGGAAGCTTTTAGTATTTTCTCTAATGGCGCCCCTACTAACTTTCCTCGGCCGACTAATAAAATTTGTTTGCCGTTTAGCTCAACGTTATAACCGGATAGCAGCCACATTATAGCCATCGGCGTAGCTGGTTCAAACTTTGCTTGCGCGCCCAACGCGTCAACATCTTTTTCGGGTGCTACCATATTAACTATTTCTTCAGTCTGGCTAGTATCCATCAGTGGCAGTTGAACAATGATGCCATGAACAGATTTATCTTCATTTAGTTTTTGCAAATTCTTTGCAATTTCAACCTGAGAAATAAAATGAATATCAACGTCAATCTGAATATCGGCCCCATAAGCTTTTTTTAGCCGAACATAGGTATTTATAACTGGATCATCTTTAACCTGAACAATAGCTAGCTTAGGTTTGATACCCTTTGCTTGAATCAAGCTGCGGACTTCGCGAGCCTGCCGCTCTTTTATATAACCTGCTAGTTCACTGCCGTTCAGTATTTTCATACCTGCTTATTCTACATTAGTTAAATATGAATTACAGAGGCAGTTGTATGAAAACGGTTGTGCCTTTGCCCTGTTCGGACTGGAACCATAGTTTGCCACCATGCTGCTCGACGACACTTCTTGATAAATATAGGCCCATGCCGCTGCCGCTGGTGTGTTCACTAATAGCATTGCTGGCTCGGTAAAATCCGCCGAAAACTTTTTTCTGCTCTGCTTTTGGTATACCGATGCCCTGATCTGTAATAGTTATAATGTGCGCTTTGGGGGTTTGCTGGTAGCCAACACTAACAATAGTATTTTCGCGGGTATATTTAATGGCGTTTGAAATAATATTATTAAATACGCGCCTTAGCTGTGATTCATCACAATTTATAGACAATGATTTGGGCCAATCTTGGGTAAATTGTAGTTTGACATTGCGTTGAGCGGCCGGCAATTTTTGGACCGATAAAACATTACTTATCATCGCAGTTAAGTCTGCGGGTAGTATTTCTAGTTCGCGGCCTCTAACATTTTGCAGTCGGGCCAACTGCAAAATCTCTTCAATACTTTCTTGCAGTCTAACGACGCTGCTATAAATCGACTCCACACGGTAACGCTGATTGTCACCCAGCGGATAGCGCAGTACACTTTCGGCTCCCCAGCGAATACCAGTCAATGGCGTATAAAGCTCATGTGAGGCGATAGAAATAAGTTCCGAACGAAACAGCATGCCGTCTAGTTGACGTTTACGAATACGGTCGCCAATTATCAGAAGCGCCGCAATAGCAATAGCTAGGCTCAACGGCACCACGGCCGAAACTACCAGCAAAACTATGTACTCCTTGGCCGGAATATCCATCCCAGCAATAGCTACTAATTGACCGTCATTACTATAAACCGGCGTTAAAACTGAAAGCCAGGTGCCCCAGCGATCATGCACCGGCCCTTCAATAAAAGCTCGTTTGTTGCTAAAAATATCCTGCAGTGCTTGAGTGGCCTCCGGATACTCCTGTCCTAACGGTGAATAATCTTCACTATCTTTTGGTTCAGAATCAGCCAAGAAATAAACACCCTTTTCTTGCGTTTTATCCATTAAATATGTAAAGCGCGTACCATGATTGGCTGCTTTAGCGGCTGCTAGTTTGGCTTTTAGGTAATCATAATCCTCATTAAGTGTTGGTGAGCTAGGATTTTTGAGACTGGCGACCTTTTCAGAATCAATTACTGCAGAGATGGTGTTGGCTTTCTCAATTAAACTTTTTCGGTAGTTGGAATTTACGTACATCACAACTAAAGCTGCTATGAGTAGGCCAAATAAGAAAATAGATATAGCCTTGGAGGTTGTAGAAAATAATCCGTTTTTATTTTTTGATAAGTGCGAGCTGCTTTTGCCCATAAATATTAGTTGTCCCCACTTCTCTAACCACTATAGCAAACAGGCTGGGAAAGCATAAGCGAAATAAATGCGACACGAGCGCTATTGTAATAAGAAAGTCTGTTCCGGGCGCCATTCTGAAATTGGACCGGCGGTATTGTAAAGATCAAAGGATTCTATCGAGCATTCTGCTCGAAACATAGGATCTTCATTTATGATTTGCTGCTTCAAAGCTTCAGGATAATTACCATATAAAATGCTTAAGTGAGGTACAGTTCTAAAATGTTCTGAGTTAACCTGTGGGAATAGTTTAGCTGCCTCTTCGAAAACAAACTCCAGTTGCACTGCATTAGCTAATAGATACAATGAACGCCTTTCCTCATCTTTATAGCCGTAGCCCTCTAGTGTTAAAGTAAATCTGTCTACCTTTCCTGCTAGTTCTTCCACCCTTTTCTTAGCTTCGCTTGCGTTGATGGCCTCAGTAATTACATTCCCAACTAAGGTTAAATGAGGAACGAAAGCAGGGGCTTGGTTTTCACCTGCAATTTTATCAACCAATACTTCTAGTCTCTCGCCTGACTCCCCGGCAGGAGGCATCCACAATGAATATTTTTCTGAATAATTAATCATACTGCTAATTTGGAGGGCCCAGAGGGACTCGAACCCTCGACACCCTGCTTAAGAGGCAGGTGCTCTAACCAGCTGAGCTATGGGCCCCCAGACAGTTTGGCCACACAAACCTGCTCTCTAACAGACTTAGAAATTCTGTTTGTGCTCTTTGGCTACTGCTGTGTCAAGCTTCTTTATTTTGTCGGCTAGATGTATATAAATACACCCAACCTCTCAAATAAAGGCTTTCCTAGCATTAGCCTAAAGCCAAACTGTCTGGCAGTCAAACTCCTGAGGACTTTAGCAAATTACCCCTGTTTTTACAACTTTAAACTTCGTGGCGACGACCGGTTACGAAATCATAAATAAGTATCACAATCGCGACAAACAGCACAAGATGTACTAGATTGCCGCCAACGTGACCCAACAACCCCACCAACCATAAAAGCCCTAAAACTATAGCTATTGTTATTAACATATCAGCCTCCTTGTTAATAATCTCTAGTTTAACGACTAAATAATAAGCGTTCAGTAAGATTTCTTACGCCAAGGTTGAGAATAAATTAACAGGCGTAGTCCTGGTCGATGCCGCGTGGCTTGTATTGCATTAGATAAGAAGGACCGCCAGTAAATTCATGTCCCGTACAATATTTTGAAGCTTGTTTGGCGGTAGTCCAAGTAGTGGCACCCCAAGACGGCCAATTATTGCGCCAGGTCCCGGTAATGCTATTCCACTGGGCAGTAGTGCTGTAGGCTCCAACAGTGCTGGCCCCCGAAGCAATTATTGCTTCGTATTGGCCTTGCAGGCTATTACGGTTTTGCTGAGGATCATTGGTCCAACTGTTAACATTCTCAACATCTAACCACCAAGTCGAACTTCGTACATTTAGGCTATTGGCATAATTGACCGAATAAAGACCAGCGTTATAACCGTAATTGTAAGCCAAGCAATTTAAGTCTGAGCCTGAACAGATTTTGGGAGAATTTTGATATTTCAAGCCGTAGCTTTGACCTGGGTAGCCCGTATTGACATACAAGCTTAGATTTTTAAAATTTGCAGATTGGCTGGCCAAACACGGGTTCTTGGAAAAATTTAGCCCACCATTGACGCCAACTATTCCAAAAACAACTTTTGGAATTTTTTGGCTGCAGTTAGGATAACTAACGTCAACGCCCGTAGATCCCCTAACATATTGACCTTGAGCCATGGCTACACCAGCTGTAAAAACTAATGTAGCTAGCCCGATTGTAAAACTGGAGATTTTATACTTAATTCCTGAACCGAATAAATTTAGCATGTTTATCTAGTATACCTAATCTAGCGAGTTTTACGTTTCCAGACCGTAAAACGAAAGGTTATGGCGTTTTCAGTTAATGGTTCAGATTCAGAGATTTTTTGAAATTCTTGTTCGTATTCAGGTATGAACTTGGTGCAGTGAAAATCACCTTCCAGTTGGGTAATGTAAAGTTCGTCAATTAAATCAAAAGTGCTGGCAATAATACCTGCACCACCCAGATTCCAGGCGTCACCTTTAACTTTTTTTAAAAATTCGCGGGCATCATAAACGGGTTCAAAGCCATCTGGAAATTTCTCTTCTTTTTTGTCTGTCGCTACATAGTTAACGCCGCCCGGGTACGGATGGCTGAGTTCTTTATAGAGTCCATAGCCCATCAATAGCGTGCCGCTGGTTATTTTGTCTCGGTAATACTTAACATCCGATGGTATTTTGCCCTGCCAGGGAATACCATGGTCATCGGCAATACCGCGTTTTTCATCAGCTGCAACAATGGCTCTAATCATACTAATAGGTTATCACGCTTAAGTATTGGTCTGATGTGATTGAGCAAGAAAAATGAACCAACGACCAACACCGAATCGTTTGTCTTAAGAGACTCCTTAAATGCTTTTTCCGGCTCTTTAATTTCTAAAGCCTCAATGCCTAGCGCTTTCGCCGCCTCGGCTATTTCAGCTGGCTGGATTGCCGAGCGCGGCATATCTTGTTCGGCATCAAAATAAGTTGCATATAAAGATTTAGTAACTGGTTTTAGCTGTTCAAGAACTCCTTTTACTTCTTTGTCGCTCAACAAACCCATCACGACCTGCATTTTTTGATTAGGAAACTTACTTTGCAGACTGCGCACTAGTGCGCCAACTTTCTGCGGGTTATGGGCGCCGTCCATAATGATGGTCTGTCCGTTTTTATTAACAATTTCCATCCGCGCCGGAATATAGGTCTTCATAGCTTTATTAATTTGGTTAGTATCTAAGTCCTCCAAACCATCGCGATTGCTGACGTACTTATAAACCGCATAGGCTAACTGCCAATTTCTATGCTGAAACCACGGCATATCGTTTTGCGTAATTGCTTCGTCGGTCTCAACTATTATTAGACTAGCTTGTTTTTCACCTTGCCTTTGTTTTATCACTGTCATTATTTCCGGGTCTTGGGCGTTCATAATTACTTGATTCTTGGATTGTATGATGCCGGCTTTTTGAGCGGCTATTTTTTCTACAGTGTTCCCCAGTACGCTGGTATGATCTAGCCCGATATCAGTAATAACACAAACTTTATCAGCTCGATTAATAACATTGGTGCCATCCAGCAGGCCGCCCAGACCAACCTCAATGACGGCATAGTCAACTTTTTGTTTAGCGAACTGCCAATAAGCAAAAGCTATTAATAGCTCAAAGTAAGTTGGCTTAACGCTTAACCTGTTAAGTATTTTTAGAAATTCATTCAGCTCTTGGCAAAATTCTTGTTCGGACAGGGGGGTCAGGTTTATTTGCAGACGCTCATTAACTTCATCAATATGCGGCGAGACGGTCACGCCAATTTTTTTACCAGTTGCTCCTAGAAGCGCGGCAATGTAATAGCAGGTTGAAGTCTTCCCCGACGTGCCGGCCACATGGATAGTCTTAAAACTCTCCTGCGGATTGCCCAATTCGTCCATAAGTTTGAGCATTCTTTCCAAGCTGTATTTGGCCCGCATTGAACGCGCCGGCGGTACAAAGCCAGCTAAAACCTCATGAACCTCAGAAAAATTGTTTACCTGCTGCATGACGATATTGTACATTCTTATCTTAAATATTTTGTTATCATAGAATTTATATGTCCGAAAAGAATAAGCAAAATTTGGGTCTCAAAGAGGCGGCTATCATCGCTATTGGTACATTCACAGCTTCAGCTATAGCAATGACGGGAGCCAGCATTTTATCAGGCAGGCTTGGTGGATTAGAACGCCCTACCTTAGGTAAGAAACCGCCAACCGAAGCAGCTAAATCAGCAATAGGCACAGCCGCAGTTCCCCTTGTCATTGGTTGTGAGGTCGAAGGTCAAACCGAGATTATACCAATCGTTGAAGGTGGTGAAGTTATTGTGACGACCACGGCCGAGCACAGCCAAGCGGAAAACAATCTCGTTACTTTAAATATTTCACAACCGAGCCTAGATGTCTTCAGGGTTTATTCAAGTATTGATGAACCGAAAACAGTTTCAAGAATTGATCTCTTGCCACAGCGTAATGGTATTGTTGTTGGTCGTATCGCCGTCAATGAAAGTCGTGAAATGGTAGCCACGCTCGCTATACCGCCTGGATCGCCCGACCCGTTCAGGGCTGATGTCCAGATAGAAGCTAGCTGTATTAATATTTAGTTATCAGCCATTGACTATTGGCTTTTCTGTCTTGCATATGTATCCCTTTTATGCTTATACTTATATTGATCCTTAGAGAGTCCTCACAATAAAAATGAGATGGGAAAAAACAACAAAAAGTCTAGCCATTCTTTGGCTTTAGTTGGTAACGATATCGTCGGTCCAAAGGTTCAGGCACCGGTGGATTTTCCTTTTAAGCTCCTCCGAGCTAATAGCGCAGCACCTACATCTGGTCTAGTTGTTTTCGGCGCCCCATTTGCGGGTAAAAAGTGGCTCTTTAAGCCCTTTAATTTTAATAAGAAACAGCTACTATATTTTGCCATCTCATTAGTAGTACTGCTTGGCACCTTTGTTGCTGCCGAACAATTGTCTAAAACCAGCAATCAAGTAGAGACTGGCAGCTCAGTGCAAGAATCGGTTAAGCCAAAAGGTTTAAGAAGTTATGTAAGACAGTCAGTCGCCCTTAAATTTGGCGATACGAAAATTTTAGCTAGCACTAAAGTAAAAAGTAGATGGTTTAAAGCAAAGGGTGTAATTATAAGCGTAAATAAAAAGGCTTTGGGGCATTATTTAGATGATTTGGCTAAAGCCTATGCCCGCTCGCCGCATGAGCAAATTTATTCGGTCGCGTCAGATGGTGCTAAAACAATTTTGGTTCAAGGAGTTAGTGGTTTTTCGCTGGATGTTAATGCATCTGTAGTAAATAAGCTAAGTAAGCTCTTGCTGATTGGTGACAAGACAAAGTTCACCATTCCCAGCCATCACATTGCCTTCAGCAGCATTGCTATTAATGGTTTTGGCGATAAATTGCTGGAGGCTAATATTAGCACCAAGCGGATGTATGCATATGAAAACGGCGAGCTAGTTAAAACTTTTCTAATTACCGCCGGTGCACCAGCCACACCTACAGCTACCGGTGATTTTAGTATTTATTCCAAAGTGCGCATTCAGGATATGAAAGGCTTTAATGCAGACGGTACTAAGTATTTTCAGCCGGATGTTGAATGGGTTAGTTACTTCAATGGCAGTGATGCCATTCACGGCAATTACTGGCGACCACTGAGTTATTTTGGCAGCGTTAACAGCTCACACGGCTGCTTAGGTATCATCAACTCCGAAGCCCAGTGGGTTTACTACTGGGCACCCATCGGCACCAAAGTTGTAGTACATAAATAACCAAAGCTTTGAAAAAGCTCTGTTAAGTGTTAGCCTCGCGGATTGCCGGGTTGACCACAATAACCGAAAGGATCATTTAAATATTCATGTACGATTGCACCTGTCTGTGGGTTGCGCTTATAAAAACTGTTTGATGCTTCATTCATTATTGCTGCTGGGCAAACATTTAAATCTCTAAAAGCAATTAAAAAACCTTCGCAGTAACCTGGCGAATTAGCGCAAGTCATTGCTTGGTGTCCACCAGGTACCGGGTAAGGACATTCTACTCGCCATTTAATCGGGATGCCGACAACACTTTTAGAAGCATAGGTTGAAATATATTCTTTAGCAGCTGTACAGCCCCTGCCCGCTTCAGGGAATTTGCCTGGAGGTGGCGGACCCACACAGCTCGCCGCCCCGGCACTAAGTCCCACAGCTGCTAGCCGCGTCGCTATCCTACGAAGACCTATGCTTCTTTTAAGCCAGCTGGCTTCAAACTTGGGGGTTTCTTGAATTGATTCTCTCTGAATTTCAAAATCAAGCTCGTGCATTAAACTCATCCCTACCTGTAGCATAAGTAAATTCTCCTATGTAAATAATACTCCAAAAACTTTACTATGCAATAACTTTTTATTTTACGCTAATAGTCATTCGACGAACCTTTACGGTTCTCATCCAAATAAAAGCAGCGGCAGGACGATGAAAAGTCATCATGCCACTGCTGGTACCCGCGGAAGGATTCGAACCTACGGCCTCTTGTTCCGAAGACAAGCGCTCTAATCCGCTGAGCTACGCGGGCACACAATCATTATAGATTATGACTCATAGATTTTAGCCTAAAGTTAAGTCATTTGAGCATATCATTGTTTTTAATAAAACTTATTGGATAATGTAGTCATGAGCGAACCTAGTCCTCTTAGCCATTTAGAATACGAATACCATCAAGCTGATCTTCGGAATAAGTTTTCTAAAGTTTTAGCGGCCGGCGGATTCTTAGTTTATTGTGTTTTGATGTACAGAGCAGGCGAACGTGGCAATCTAAACACCTCAGAAGGCTCAGCCTATGCAGCTGGTGCTTTATCCGTTGGAATAGGCAGCTATATTAATGCGGTATATATGAATTATGATGCGAAGAACAAAGAGCAGGCACTTTATAACCAACGAGCAGCTCAAGCCGATCTAAACCAAAGCTCTGCTTAAAGTTTTAACTAATTTCTGTCTGTTTTCTTGTGAGCTTTGGGTTTGGGCAAAACTTTTGTAATACCACTTTTCAGCTGCGGCTTTTTAAGGCTTTGTTGAAGTGAATCAATAATAAATTCGGCGTGTTCACGGCTCATGCCAAGGCGTGAAATCAGCATTGGCTGGTTTCCAGCACCAGTGCTTTGCATAAAGTTCATTGTCACACCAAATTCATTGGCAGCGATGTGAACCATGTCAGTATAATCAATCTTCAAATCTTCCGGCGTCATCACCCCGCGAGTTTTTGGAGTGTCAATATCGGCACCGTCATCGTCGTTGTAGCCGGCCATTGCCCATAACTTGGCAGCGGCGTTATCTTCCATGTCAAAGTGACTGATTAATAAAAGCAAAATTTCTTCGCTTGGCACTTGTTCGCCACGCTCAATTTTTTGCATTGAATCTATGTCTATTTCTACCGCCCCAGAAACTTCTGCTAGGCTTTCTTGCAAGCGTTCTCTTTCTAATTTCAGTCTATTACCCAGCTGCTGGCGGGTGGAATTAGGGCGTGAACGGTTACTCCTCATGCACTTAATATCTTACTACTTCCGTCAAACCCGATGCAAGCAAAAGCAGGTATAATAGGCTTAAGTTATGAACAGGCAAAATAACGCTGGGTTAAGTGCTTACACATCATTAAAAACTGGTGGGCCGGCAGAGAATTTGATTGTGCTAGATGAGGAGGATGATTTGCAAAAAGTTATCGCCGAGAATAACGATAAACCGGTTTGGATTTTGGGTTACGGCACCAATTGTTTGATATCGGACAAAGGTTTGCCGGGTACTGTTATTTTAAATCGGCATGGCAAAATTGAAGAGCTATCACAAACAAGCTTTAAAGTTGATAGCGGCGTAGACTGGGATGAGTTTATCCAAAAGTTGATTACCAAAAATTTGTGGGGTTTGGAATTTACCAGTGGCATACCCGGCGGCGTGGGTGCGGCGGTAGCCGGTAATATTGCCGCTTATGGCCACAAAGTAGCCGATAGTTTTGTTGAAGCAACAATACTAAATTCTGAAACCGGCGAAATAAAAACCTGGGATAAAAAAAATTTAAAATTTGAATATCGTAGTAGTGCGCTTCAGCAAGCCGATAATTCCCACAGAATAGTTATAGATGCTACTTTTGAATTAAAAAAGAGCCCTACCGGAGTATTGGAATATGAATCAGCTTTGAAAGTTGCTCGTGAACTCGGAATTAAGCCGGATACGCTAGCTAACCGACGTAAAATTATTTTAGAAACCCGCAGTCGTGCAGGCTCTCTGCTTAAAGATCGTAACAGCGGGCCTTGGACAGCCGGCTCATTCTTCAAAAATCCGGTTGTTAATGAAGATCAAATCCAAAACATCATTAATTTTGAAGAGTCAGACGTCAGCCGTGACCAACTAATCCGGCAACAAGTCATTCACGGTGAAGATAAAATGCGTGTGTCAGCCGCCCATGTCCTCTTAGCGGCCGGTTTTAAACGCAGCCAAAGCTGGGGCAATGTCCGCTTGCACCCCGATCATATTTTAAAATTAGAAAATGCCGGTCAGGCCACGGCCCAGGAAATGTACAACGTAGTCCAAGAAATTCTGGAGACAGTGGAGAAGAGGTTAGGCATAAAACTTGAACCTGAAGTTCGGTTCCTCGGAGAATTTAAATAATTATCTTGTTCATAATACTTAACATGTTAAGTATTAGTTTTAAGCAGGTAGGGGATACTGCTTACAAAAGGCCTTAATCTCTATGCTTAACTTGTTAAGTATTTTATCGTCAGCGGAGTGGGTGATAGCTTGGTCTATCCAGCCGGCTACTTGCACCATTTCGGCTTCTTTCATGCCCCGAGTTGTTAGTGCGGGCGTCCCTAACCTTATCCCTGACGGGCTAAATGGTGGTCTTGGGTCAAATGGCACGGTGTTTTTATTGACAGTGATGCCCGCCTTGCCTAGGGCTTTCTCCGCTTCGGCGCCGAGTACGCCCTTACTGCTAAGGTCTATTAACATTAAGTGATTGTCTGTGCCGCCGGTTACTAAATTATAGCCGCGGTTAGTTAATTCATTAGCTAGAGTTTTAGCGTTTTTAACGACTTGTTGCCCATAAGTTTTAAAAGCTGGTTGGGCGGCTTCGTTCAAGGCCACGGCAATAGCGGCCGTCTGATGATTGTGAGGACCACCCTGCAAACCCGGAATGATGGCCCGATCAATTAGCGTCGGCAGATTTTCGCGCTGGCGTTCAACTTTTTTGAGCGGTGTTGACTCTTTGCCGTTACAGAGTAAGATTGCCCCGCGCGGCCCGCGTAGGGTTTTATGTGTTGTCGTCATGACAACGTCAGCCAGACCGACGGGCGAAGGATGCTCACCAGCGACAATCAATCCAGCAATGTGCGATACGTCGGCTAAAAACCAAGCACCGACGCTGTCGGCTATAGCTTTTAGTTTTTCCCAATCAAAAATTCGCGGGTATACCGTTGCGCCGGCAATAATCATTTTTGGCTTTTCTTTGACTGCCATCTTGGCCATAGCTTCGTAATCTAGGTAACCGTCCTTGCCAGTTTGGTACAAAACTGAATTAAACCATTTGCCAGAGAAATTAACTTTCAGCCCATGGGTCATATGACCGCCAAAGTACAGGTCCATGCCCATAACGGTGTCACCGGGATCAAGCAGCGCAAAATAAACAGCTTGGTTAGCCGGCGAGCCGGAATATGGCTGAACATTAGCATGGGTCGTGCCAAATAGTTTTTTAGCGCGATCGCGGGCTAGATTTTCGACAGCATCGACTACTTCGCAGCCGCCGTAGTAACGCATCCCCGGATAGCCTTCCGAGTATTTGTCAGTCAGCCGACAACCCAAAGCTTTCAGCACATCCGTCGAAGTATGATTTTCGCTGGGGATCATTTCCAAGCCCTCGCTTTGACGCACAACTTCGGCCTTAATTAACTTCTCAATTTCTTTATCTTTCATTTAGATATATTTTAACAGGTTTAATACTTCTTGTTTTTTATATCCTAGATGGTATACTTTTGTACGTATGCCCTCCACAAACGAAAAAATTGGCCATCTTATTTATCAATTAAGGCAAGACCGCGGACTAACCCAAGCCGCTTTTGCCCGCCAGCTTGGCACCAGCCAATCGGCCGTCAACCGGATTGAACATGGTAAACAAAACCTTAGCTTAGATACCTTGGGACGCATTAGCGACGTTCTGCAAAAGCCAATTATCAGCATTTCCGGTAGCTCAATGAATCTGCGAGTGGAGGGCGGCCATGAGCTAAAAGGCTCGATTGAAACCAAGGTTTCTAAAAATGCAGCAGTAGCCCTACTCTTTGCTGCTCTACTTAACAAAGGCACGACTCGGCTCAAAGCCATGCCGCGAATTGAGGAAGTTAATCGTATTATTGAAGTTTTAGAGAGTATCGGTGTGCAGGTTAAATGGCTGGCCGGTAACGATTTGGAAATTAAACCACCAGCTAAACCTAATATGGCCAAGATGAATAAATCCGCAGCTCGCAAAACCCGCAGCGTGCTCATGATGCTTGGGCCGCTGATGCATATATTCAATGAATTTAAGATTCCCTACGCCGGCGGCTGTCGTTTGGGTACAAGAACTGTTCAGCCACATTTATTTGCCTTGGAGGAACTAGGCGTCAACATCCTGGCTAAAAGCGGTCACTACAACGTCACAGTCAATAGAAAACATACGCCGCAAATAGTACTTTATGAATCTGGTGATACTACCACTGAAAATGTTTTGATGGCCGCTGCGCGTTTTGAGCAGGAAACAGTTATAAAAATGGCTAGCGCTAATTACATGGTGCAGGATATGTGTTTCTTTTTGAGAAAGCTGGGGGTCAAAATTGAGGGCATTGGTACCAGCACGCTGCGAGTTCAAGGCGTGCGTGAGATAAAAAAGAATGTTACATATTACCCAAGCGAAGACCCGATTGAAGCCATGACTTTCATTGCGGCGGCTATAACTACAGACTCGGAAATCACAATTAAGCGAGCACCAATTGAGTTTTTGGAACTGGAACTACTAAAGCTTAAAAAAATGGGTCTAAGGTTTAAAGTTTCTTCGCAATATAAGGCTCATAATGGCCACACCGAACTGGCCAACGTCACAATTTATAAACATCATGGCAAGCTAGAAGCTTTGGATGAAAAGATTTATGCCCGCCCTTACCCGGGACTTAATATTGATAACCTGCCCTACTTTATTCCAATTGCCGCCGTAGCTAAAGGCCGCACTTTAATACATGACTGGGTCTATGACGAGCGGGCACTTTATTATACCGAGATGCGTAAGCTAGGCGCCAATGTCACTCTGGCCGATCCACACCGTGCTTACATAGATGGGCCAACAAAGTTCAGCGCCGCCGATGTCGCCTGCCCACCGGCCCTGCGGCCAGCCGTGATTTTACTAATTGGCATGCTTGCCGCTGACGGCATGTCGACTCTTAGAAATGTTTACTCAATCAATCGTGGCTATGAAGATTTAGCCGAACGCCTCAACAGCCTTGGTGCTAATATCCAGGTCTTAAACGAAATTTAAACTGGGAAGCTTATCTTGTAGCCCTCTTGTTTTAGAAGCCACTGTAAATGTATTAGGCTTTGGTCAAGCCGTTTCATGTCAAAGGCGGGATTATCTTGTTCTTGGTCGCGAACCTCTTGCGGATATATAAGATCTATCAAGACCCCAGTTATCTTCAGTCCCTTTTTGCGAGCTCGGACTAAAGGTTCATGCAAGCGAACCCAGTTGTTGCCATATTTATCAGCATCATATTTAACGAACACTTTAGCGCCTTCTTTTGAATAAGCACGGATGCCGGACATAACGTCTGGCGGATAACCAAACTTTTCAAATACCAAAGCTGTGGCTTCTTCAATTTTTGCTTGGTAAGTCGGTAATGAGCGCATAGATTTAAGAGTCCTGCCCACCACAACAATATCGCTATGCTCTAGACTATGGCTAATGGGGTCAAGGGCAAATTTGGCTAGATCAATTTTTTCTGGCTCGGCGGTTAGAATTTTCTTTGCGCCGTTCTTGAGCGCAAAATTTACACCGTCTATATACTGGGTTGCTAAGCCCGGGCTGGGTTTGGGGCATATAATAGCCCCTCGATCTGCCAATTCATCCACGACCCAAGACTTAGGTGATGTATCAGCAACAATAAGCGGTAGGCCAGCTTTTCTCCATGCCTCCACAGTTTTTTTAGCCAGCTGAAAACGAACTTCTTTTGGTTCTGTGTAATGAGTTGCAGTTACTCCCACAATAGGCGCGTTTTCCAATTTAAGATTAGTTTTTCCCATATATTATTGTCCAACTACTTTGAACACATTATAACAACCCGACGAACTAGTGTGTCTTATTATAAGTCTTGTACTAAATTTAGGCTCGTTTTTTGATAATTGTAGTTTTTTTAGTAGGAGTTGCAGGTTCGGTCACCGCATTTATTACCGCAATGATTAATAGCGCCAGCATTGCATAAATTAGCATTGCAAAAAGAGTTACAAACTCAAATATATACTTGTTCTCAAAAACTTTGGTGGGAAAAATCCCGCGAAACGGATCGAGTAAAACACTGGTCATACTGTATAACCAACTTACGAAATCATTGTTTGGATTTGCGCCGAATAATTTTAGAATGAATCTTAAGCCCAAAGCTACTTCCACTACACTAAGAAAAACATTTACTAAATTTATTGCTAACAACCGTGTTCTCATGCTTAATACCTCGTTTAACAAGGTAAATCGTACTATTTTAAGCGAACTGTTTCAGTGAGTTATCTTACAAATTATGTGTTAATTTTGAAGGTATTTTGAACCATTGAGTCAAAAAGCTTCAAGCTGTTAGAGGAGTAATCACCAGTTGGTGTTTGTATATAAATAATTATGTAGCTTCGTCCTGTTGCTAAAAATTGATAAATAACCACTTGGGTATTGGCGGGTATAGCTTCAGGGCCGCCTTGATCAGCTTTTAACTTTCCTGATTGACGCTTGCCGGTTACACCATCGGCGACTATTTTTTTACTGGTTATATCGGAGTAAGTGTTTGAGCTCATATTTTGCTCCGAGAATGTTGGCACAGCAGGGGTTGAAACAACTCTTATTTGCGCCGGCTTCCCCGAGGAACAAACCGCACTAGAGGCCTTGGTTGGCCCAAGGTACAAAGTCAAGTCAGTCTCTGCCGGATTGCATACAACTGCCTGCCAGTTGGCGGGATGCTTTAATGAATATTTACCAACTGTGGATGAGTAGTTTTTCCAATCGGCATAGGGGTTCGGGTCGGTAAATTTTTTACCCGCCTTCGAAGTACATGTCTTTGGAAAAGATTTATTATCTACGGTGCTGGTTTTGGACTTTAGGCACTCTTTATAGGTCATTACCGGAGCAAGTTTTGGCAAGTCACCACCGTTGGCCGCATTAGCATTATCTAAGGAATCGTTGGCACTATTATGACTTTTCCAGACAAACCAGCCTACGCCGCCAATAATTGCGACTATTAAGAAAATTAGTAGACCTTCTAAAGCAGCGAAGCCTCGCTGATTTTCCTTCATAAAATAATAATATCACCAATAGTAAAAATGCTTATGTTTGGTACCCCCGGCAAGATTCGAACTTGCGACCTTGAGCTTAGAAGTCTCCTGCTCTATCCAGCTGAGCTACGGGGGCGTTATGGTGCGGGTGGAGGGAGTCGAACCCTCGTAACCAGTTTGGAAAACTGGAGTAATAGCCGTTATACCACACCCGCATCAGACATCATTATATCTTATAAGATAGATAGCGCATGCTATAATCTCATCTGTTAAGGCGAATGTAGCTCAGCTGGTTAGAGCGCCTGGTTGTGGTCCAGGAGGTCGTGGGTTCAAGTCCCATCATTCGCCCCATAATTTTTTATGTTTAAAAGAATTGGTGAGTTCATAAAAGAATATAAGCAATTTAGTTTTGTGGTTGCTTCTATTTTGATTGCCCTGCCCTTATTTATAGCCGGATATCGTGACGAGCCACAGATTTTTTTGTCGACAGTAGCCATTGGTATGACTATTCCGATTGTTTGGGATATGCTACGTGAGCTCCGAAGTGGCACTTATGGCGTTGATCTTCTAGCCGCTACAGCAATTGTCAGTGCTGTGATTTTTGGTGAGTATTGGGCAGCCATGATTATTTTGGTGATGCTTCTGGGTGGCGAAGCACTGGAGAATTACGCTGCCAATAGGGCCAAGACAGAGCTTGATGCCCTACTTTCTAGCGCCCCTAAAAAGGCCCACGTTCTGCGTGGCAGAAAGACTGTTGATGTCCTGGCTAGCCAAGTTAAACCCGGCGATAAAATTGTAATTAAAGCCGGAGAGCAAGTGCCAGTTGATGCAGTGATAATTGAAGGCACGGCTAATTTTGACGAGTCTAGTTTAACCGGCGAGAGCCTACCAAATGCTAAACAAGTAGATGAAGAGCTATTGAGTGGCTCAATAAATCTTGATGGCGCAGTAACGGCTCGGGCTCTACGGGCTGCCAAAGACAGTCAATATGAGCAAATTGTAAAGCTGGTTGCCGAAGCGGCTTCCTCAAAATCGCCTTTTATTAGGCTGGCTGATCGCTACAGCATTCCCTTCACTATTTTAGCCTTTGCAATCGCCATAGGCGCCTGGGTGATTAGCGGCGAATCAATTAGATTTTTGGAGGTTATGGTTGTTGCCACTCCTTGCCCGCTTATCTTAGCCGCACCGATTGCTCTTATTTCTGGTATGAGTCGCTCAGCCAAACATGGCATTATCATTAAAAATGGTGGCGCGTTAGAGCGTCTGGCAGATATCAATACCATGGCTTTTGACAAAACCGGCACCCTAACTAAGGGTCAACTGGTTGTTGAGCAAGTAAAAACTTTTGGAGGTCTGGAGAAGGAAGAAGTCTTACGCATGGCCGCGGCTGCTGAACATAATTCCAACCATCTACTGGCTAAAGCCATTGTCCATGAAGCTAACACGAAAAAAATTAAATTCCCTAAGGCTAAAAATATTAGCGATGAAGCCGGTTTGGGACTATCGGCGAATGTCCATGGCAAACATATTTTAGTCGGACGTGATAGCCTACTTAAAAAACACTCTGTCGCCTTGCCCGAGACTTCACTCAAAAATCAGACCGTTGTATTTGTGGCCATAGACAAAAAATTGGCAGCAGTAATAAGCTTTAAAGACGAAATCCGGCCAGAAAGTTCAACAACTCTAGAGAAACTGAAAAAGTTTGGCGTAAAACAATTTTTGATGGTCACCGGCGACACCAAAGAGGCCGCCAGTAAAATTGCTGGCCGGCTAAGCATTGATAAGGTTTACGCAGAGGCTTTGCCAGCCGACAAAATAAAAATCGTGGAAGAAGCCAAGCCGCGGCCGGTTGGATTTGTCGGTGACGGCGTAAATGATGCGCCAGTTTTGACGGCTGCCGATGTCGGCATTGCTTTGGGTGCGCGTGGATCAGCTGCAGCAAGTGAATCGGCTGATGTGGTGATTATGCTTGATGATATCGGCAGAGTAGCCACTGGTATTTCTATAGCTAAACGAACTTTTTTTATCGCCAAGCAAAGTATTTGGATAGGTATTAGTTTGAGTGTTTTACTGATGGTGATATTTGCAAGTGGTCGCTTTAAACCTATTTATGGGGCTGCTATCCAAGAGACTGTTGATGTAATAGTAATTTTTAATGCCCTCCGAGCTCACGGCTCGCCGAAACATAAGACTAAGAGATTCAATGAATTAAATGCTTAACATGTTAAGCATACAGGCCGTTAGAATTGGGATTGATAAATTATCAAGGCCGTAAACCCCGGCGTTTTCAGCAGCCGTCAAAATAAGAGGCAGCCAAACAAGCGTTTGCCAATACATAGAATCACCAACTCCAAGATGAGATAAAGCAATTGAAGTTACTAGAAAAGCTGTCAGCCAAAATGCCCAGCTGCCGATAATACTTTTTGTTTGGCCGGCAATTTTGTACGTAAAGCGACCGCCAAATCTTTTGCCGACCAAGGCCGCAGCTGCGTCGGCAATACCGAGATTTAACATAGCCGCTGCAAACACCCAGTTAGAGTCCGTTAATAAACTAGTTATCAGTACGCCGATGGGAAAGAAAATATCGCCCCACGTTTTACGACCTACGCTGCGGGCGATAGAAAACCAACCGTACTTTCTGGCTAGCATTGCCACCACCAAATTGAGTAGTGCCAAGAGGCTAACGATTCTCATATCAACCAAGAAAGGCGCTGCAGCATAAATAGTTGCGCCCACTAGGTGCGGTATTTTGCGCGTGAGCTCATTGCTAATTTTTTTCTTGGTTTTAGCACGCCCAGTGGGCAGTATAATTATCAGTCCAATCAAGATTAGGAATGCTAACTTAAACATAAGAAGTATTGTATCTTACATTTTGATAAAATAACCAGATACAAACGGGGTGTGGCGCAGCTCGGTAGCGCGCATCGTTCGGGACGATGAGGTCGCTGGTTCAAATCCAGTCACCCCGACCATTTGTTTTTGCTTGTTGAGATTATCCCTGTAAAATAACAGCTAGTCGGGGTGTGGCGCAGTTGGCTAGCGCGCCGCGTTTGGGACGCGGAGGCCGGAGGTTCAAGTCCTCTCACCCCGACCAGATTATAATTGGCCGGCTTGGCGAAAAGCTTTAAAGGCTGCTAGAGCCGTAACCATCGCGTCATGCACGGGATGATGAGTTTTAAAACTAGATTCTTTCATGAACTCTTTGACAAATTCGTTTTTATTTTCGCCTATCATAATTAGTAAGCTCGCCAAATCTAAGATTGGAAAAGGGTGCTGCCAATAGCGCTCTTCTAAATCAATCTGCTGACACTCCAGTAAATATTTATATTCTATTGGGTAGCCATTGTTAACCACCACATAATCGCTTTTTTCTTCGGCCTTTAAATACCACTGCCAAAAAGCTTCTTGGAGTTCTTTGTAGCTTTTGTAATTAACAGGCATGTCAGTGATGACCGACAGAACTTTTACTTTAACCCATTCGTGAACAGGACCCGTAATTTCAATGCGACCACTGAATTCGTCAACTACTTTGCCGTTGGCATCAACCAGCACTGCCCCAATTGCAAAAGCCTTACCGTGTAGGTCATTGGTTTCAATGTCAAAACTAAGAATTTTTGTGTCACTAGTTATCGGCGGTAGTTTTTGAGTTTTCGCCATGTTATTTATTCTTTATGCTAACTTGACTGCTGATAGCGAAAACCGCAGATAAAAGTGCTATAAGTCCGCCAACAGCAACTTTGGCGAAAATAATAACCAGAACTGCCAAAATAAAAATAGCAATGGCTGAAACTAGTACCTGTTTCTTAAACTCCGATGGATTTGGATCACGCACGATTTTCATCATGCCACTATTGTACGTTATTTAGCGTATTCGAGGGCGCGGGTCTCTCGTATGACATTGACTTTAATTGTGCCGGGGTATTGCATGGTGCTTTCAATTTTATTAGCCACGTCTCGTGCTAATTTAATTGCTGATAAATCATCAATATCCTCGGGCTTAACAAAAATACGAACTTCGCGTCCAGCGCTAATGGCATAAGACTTCTCGATGCCTTCAAAACCGTTGGCCACGTTTTCCAGCTCTTTCATACGCTCAGCAAAATTCTCGGCACTGATGTTTCGAGCACCGGGACGGGCAGCGCTTATAGCATCAACCACGCGGACAATTACCGCTTCGGTAGTGGTTGCTTCCATATCATCGTGATGGGCTTCGGCGGCATGAGCGACTTCCTCCGGCACGCCATATTTGCGTAGGATTTCACCGCTAATGTGGTGATGCTTACCTTCCATCTTATGAGTTAAAGCTTTACCTAGGTCATGCACCAGCGCCGCGTATTTGGTGGTTTTAACATCGGCACCTAGTTCTTCGGCAATAATGCCGGCAATATGGGCCATTTCAGTTGAGTGTTTCAAAACGTTCTGACCATAACTGGTTCTAAATTTAAGCTCGCCCAGATACTGTAAAACCTCTTTGGGTATACCAATGATGCCAACTTCACGGGCGGCATCTTCACCGGCTCGGACAACTTCTTTTTGAACTTCTTTTTGGGCCTTTTCTACAACTTCCTCAATACGACCTGGGTGAACACGGCCATCTTTAAGTAGCATTTCCATAGCTTGGCGGGCCACCTCGCGGCGCACTGGGTCAAACGAGCTCAATACAATCATTCCCGGAGTGTCGTCAACCATAATGTCTACGCCAGTCGCTCGTTGCAGGGCTTGAATGTTGCGGCCTTCTTTACCGATAATGCGGCCCTTCATTTCTTCGTCTTCCAGCTTTACAGCTGTAACGGTTCGTTCGGCAGTTACCTCGCTGGCCATGCGTTCCATGGCCCCCACCAGTACTACGCCGGCTAGTTCTTCAGCATTTTCTTTAGCTTCATTTTGCAGTTTATCAACCAAACCTTTTAGGTCATCTTTAATATCGCGTTCAGTCATTTTTAGTAATTTGTCGGCAGCTTCAGCTTTACTTAATTTGGCAACCTTCTCTAATTTATCTTGCTGTTTTTTGCGGATGTCACGAATTTCATTTTTGAGTGATTCAACTTCATCTTCACTTTTGCGAAGCGCTTCAGTGCGCTTGTCCAGTTCGTCCAGTTTTTTATCAACTGTTTCTTGGCGCTCTAATAACTTTTTTTCAATTTCTTTAACTTCTTTTCGTCGATTTTGTTCCTCTTTACGAGCCTCTTCAGCCAATGTGTTGGCTTCTTCCCGTGCCGATTGGACTAGCTTTTCAGCTTCCTTTTTGGCTTTGTCTAATTCTTTCTTGGCATTTTCTTCAACCGAACCCAGCTTTTTCTTATTAAAAGCAGTTGCTCCGCCAAAACCAATACCCAAACCAGCCACAGCAAGAACTATGGTAATTGGATCCATATCCTTCTCCTTTACACTGCAGAAAAGCGGTTAGCAACAATCACTATCACTTCATTAGTTGCGCACGCTTATCTGAATATCAAATAATTTAGTAAATACGGTTTTCGGATTTACTCCCAAAATTTAGAGTCAAATCCTAGCATAATAATACGCTGTGTTTTTTGTTTCACCAAATAATTTACTTTTTTGGCTTTGTAATGTGAACTGGCGCACCATATTTAGGCAAAGCGATTTTTTCGTTCATGCCTTTTTGCAGTTTTTTTAGGCCCTTTTTTAGCCAGTTTCTGCCAATCGTGGAAACTATTGGAATGTTTAGGCCGCTAGCTAGTGTATTGCCTAGCGTCAGACCAATTCGTAGCCCCGTGAAACTGCCCGGCCCACGAAAGCAAACAACACCTTCAATATCAGTCCAATCTTTTTTTTGGCTTTTTAAAAGCGTTTTAATTTTCTTATGAATTGTTAGCGACAATTCACGGTGGGCCTGCCATTTCTTATAAGCTATCTCTTGTCTATCTTCATAAAGACCAATTTCAGCTTCAGGTTTATCGGTTCTAATTGTCAGAATCAGCATGTTTGATACCCTCAATTAAATAATTCAACTGTTTTGAGCACTTTATTTCAATTTCTCGCTCATTTTCACTCAAAGTATTGACAGTAATAGTAAGTCGTACTTTAGGCAAAATATCGCGAACGGCATCAGCCCATTCAATCGCCACAACTGTATTTGAGTCTTCAAGCGCTTCAGCCAGTTCATGCTTGACTATGCCGGCGTCGTCAAGTCGATGAAAATCCAGATGTTTTAAAGTCAACTTTGGCGAGCGGTATTCACGGGCAATTGTAAAGCTTGGGCTGGCTACATGGTCCTTGCTGCCCATACCTTTCGCCAGCCCGCGAACAAAAGTTGTTTTGCCACCACCGAGGTCACTTACGAGTTCTAAAACGTCGCCACCATGCAGTCTCTGGCCTATTTGCTGCCCGAGCTGCTCGGTATCGTTTGGCTTTGTGGACTTGATTAGCAATGTCGTGTCTGTATTCATATGCTCCGTATAGTAACGCGAGGCCTCCAACCACAGCAAGAATTGCCGGATGTAAAGAAGTGTTTTGGCCAGCCGTTGCACGGGCTAAACCACTGCCTGTTGGCAAACCATCAGTGCCAATATTTGATCCATTAACAGTGCCGACACCATTGCCATTTGTACCAGTGCCAGAACCACCAACAGCTTTAATTTCATTCGCCGCATTTGGTGTAGGTGTATCGGTCCAGTACCATTTGCCGTCGGCTAGTGCCCAAGCCTGGCCTTCTTCGCCCTCACCATAAGCATCAGATTTACTTATAATGCCTTCATTAGGATCTAGCAGCCATACTTGAGCACCGGCGTTGTTTAAGCTAATGGTGATATTTGATGATGGATAGGCAGCAAATTTTTGACTGGCAATTTTTGTGCCATTTGGAAAAGTATAAGTTCGCTTTGAAGATGAGGTGGCTGATTTAACTTGTAATTTAAACCCGCTTAAATCAAAAGTTGCTTTGTTTGGGTTATAAATTTCGATAAACTCATCGTCGGCATCGGTTTGTGGTTTTATCGGATTGGGCAAAAGTTCATTAAGAACAGGTGCCCGAAGACCAATATCGCTGGCTGGTATACCTCCACTGCCATTAGTTCCTTTTTGAATTGGAATACTGATAACTGTTGCTGGTGGTGGCAAGCCCGGTAGCAACTGATTGCCTGGGTTAGTTGGCCCGCCTGTTTGGCCAACAACATTTAGTTCACATAGATTGCTTGAATTTTGATTGGCTTTTTGCCATAAGAATGGCGCACCTGATGAAGCTGGATTTTGAATTCGATAGTAAGCATTGAGCGGTGACAAGGTGTTAGAGGGAACATTGGCAATCATACCGGGCGAGGAATTAGCACCCGAGCTCCAAGACACACTATCCCCGGAAGCTTGGACAACTTGGCCGTTCGCAAAACTCGATTTTACTACCTGGACAAAACCACTACCATCTGTCAGTCCAATTGATAAGTCTGCGGTTATAGCTGCGCCGCAGGTCGCCCCGCCATCACTCAGCAAAACCGTTTGACCTGGCAATAAATTGCCAGTTGGCAGTTGTTGGACTGAAATATTAACCCCTGGTGCAAGCGGGTTGACATTATTGAATCCATATAGTGAATAATCGGTCAGGTTAGTAATTGTGTTGCCGGTATTATTTTGCAACATTATGAATTCAGTCCCCGTCATTTTTATTTCAGCCAGCGACAGCCCTGTCGGCGTAGCCAACGCCGGAGCCGCCACCGCAAAAGCCACTGTTGGTAAGTAGAGCATGCTCACAGCCACCGCCGCAATGAGCAAACCTCCTCTTTTGATCATTTCAAAAAAACTTTAAAAAATTATTTTCTAGAATGCAAGCAGTAGCATGATGTTTTTTTGTTGAGGTATACTTGAAACAGATGTTTCACTTGAGCCAGACTTTTTTAAATCAGCCGGTTATGAGCCTTCGGGCCGGTAATCAGGTAGGCCAGACTCTTGAGGCTATAATCAACCCCAACAATTTAAAAGTGGAGGGCTTTTTCTGCCAAGATAGCTTTAATCGCAAACAAAAACTGATTCTTCTCAGTCAAGATATCCGTGACATTTTGCCGCAAGGTATTGCGGTTAATGATCATGAAGTGTTAAGCCAGCCAGATGAACTCGTGCGTCTCAAAGATATAATTAAACTCAATTTTTCATTAATTGGTAAGCCCGTTGTAACTGTTAGCAAGAAACGCCTGGGTAAGGTCAGCGACTATGCTGTTGAAGTTGAAACCATGTATATTGGCAAAATCTATATTGCTCAATCACTTGTAAAAAGTTTTAGCGGTGGCGGTTTGGCCATAGACCGTGATCAAATTACTGAAATTACTAACAAAAAGATTGTCGTTCAAGACCCGCTTCAAGGCGTTGAAGATGGTGAAACCCAAACAGCTCCCGTCCCGCTTAGTCCCGCTACCTAGCGAAAAATTGTACAAGATATTGACGATCGTCACAAAGTTGTACAATTTTGCTTGATTAGTCTTCTTTTTGTAGGACAGTCTTAATATCGTTGTAGTTGAAACCTTGGCGAGATAAATATTGCATGAGTTTTAAGTCATCCTTATAACGACTTTGGCTGCGCTTTTTGGCAACCAGTTCTTTTAAGACTTCCAGCTCGCCGGTTTCGTCCAGACCCATGACTTCATTGATGATTTCGTCGTTAATCCGTTTAGCTCGCAGTTCCTGCATTAGTTTGCGTTTGCTCATGTTTTTAAGCAGACGACGATTTTCTATCCAAGCATTGGCAAATGATAAATCATTTATTAAATACCTGTCCCTTAACTTGTTAAGTATTTTTTCAATCTGTTCACTATCGTATTTTTTGCGTTTTAAGTAATCTTCAACTTCCCATTGGCTGCGTGATCGGCGTGCTAACAGATTTAAAACTCGGTTGTAGGCTCTATCTAGGTCTGATTCTTGCTTGAAGTTTTTTAGCTCACTCTTAGAAATTTCCTGCCCAAGTTTTAGCTCGCTGTTTATTAGCGCCAGCTCGCTGAGCGAAAAACTATATTTCCCGTCAATAAAAATCGAATAGCGTTTTGAATCCTTGACCTGCTGTTTTATAGAGGTAATTTTAGCCATTTGGAGTGGCTGTTTGCTCAGGTTCACTTTCTATCATCATAACTTCAGGTAAGGCTTCTTGTGGTAGTGTAGTTGCTGTGTGAGCAAATCTAACTCCTTCGGCTGACTCGATGACTAATCCACTGAGATGAGGGTGTAAACTCCTTCTGCTTGGCACTTTTTCAGGAAGTAAACCTTGTTTTTTAGCCTCGTGCATTAATCCCATTTATTCCTCCTTAGCGGCGGCTTCGGTGACTTTTTTGGCGAGTTCTTCTAAGATTTTAGGATTGTCCTCCAGATATTTCTTGGCGGCTTCGCGACCTTGAGCAAATTTTGTACCTTTGTAGCTGTACCATGCACCGGATTTTTCGACAATTTCAGCTTCTGCAGCCAGATCCAGCACGTCGCCAGATTTAGAAATACCTTTGTTGTACATAATGTCGAACTCAGCCTGTCGAAATGGTGCGGCGATTTTATTTTTAACAACTTTGACGCGGGTACGATTGCCAATGACTTCCTCGCCCTGCTTAATTTGGGCAATCCGGCGAATATCCATGCGTACGCTCGAGTAAAACTTCAGGGCATTACCACCGGTGGTAGTTTCTGGGTTGCCGAACATCACCCCAATCTTCATACGAATTTGGTTAATAAAAATCACTGTAGTTTTAGAACGTGAAATTACCCCCGTTAACTTGCGTAAAGCTTGGCTCATCAGCCGGGCCTGCAGGCCCATGTGACTGTCTCCCATGTCTCCTTCTATTTCCGCCCGTGGTACTAATGCTGCCACGGAATCTACCACAACTAAGTCAACAGCGTTGGAGCGCACCAATGTCTCGGTAATTTCCAGAGCTTGCTCGCCATTGTCTGGCTGTGAAAGCAATAAGTTTTCAACATCAACGCCAATTCGCTTAGCATAGGCTGGATCCAGTGCATGCTCGGCATCAATGAACGCAGCTGTGCCTCCAGATTTTTGAATTTCGGCAATGGCGTGAAGTGTCAGAGTGGTTTTTCCAGAGCTTTCCGGCCCGTAAATTTCAATCACCCGCCCTTTTGGAATACCACCGCCCAAAGCTAAGTCCAGGCTCAAGCTGCCGGTCGGAATAGTTTCGACATTTACTTTGTGAGCTTCGCCCAATTTCATAATTGAGCCCTTGCCAAACTGCTTTTCGATAGTGTCTAGGGCTAGCCCCAGTGCTTTATTTTTGCCTTCGGTTGCTGCCTTACTGTCAGCCATTTTTCTCCCTCCTTATATTCTACGAGCTCACCCAATTCGTTGATTTTTATTATATCAGAGGCGCATGCTTAGCAATTGCTTATGCTTTTTGGCGGCTACGCTTCGCTATGCCTTATGAGACAAACCTACGGTTTTTCTCATCACGCTGGGCAAAAAGTGCGATTTTTGCTCGGGCTACTCTTTTCCCTCTTATCAAGTTATCTTGTTTATGCTTTTTCTTATATAATAAAGCCAAGAAAAGAGTGGCGAATATAAACAATGCGCATTACTGATTTACTAGCTGAAAAGTTGCTGCAGCAATATGGCAATATAGCCCCGGCCCAATTGACTGGTCTGATTAACCAAGCTAAATCTGAGAAAAAATCGTTACAGGAAGTAGCCCTAGCTAGCAGTATTATCTCAGAAAAAGACTTGACCCAGGCTTATGCTAAGGAGACCGATGTCCCCTTTGTTGAATTAGATACCCGCGAGATTAAACGTGATCTGTTGAAGTTAATCCCCGAACGTATTGCCCGACAGTACAATGCCGTGGTTTTTGGGGTCCAACCAGATGGTACTAGGCTACTGGCCATGGCTGATCCGGATGATGTTCAAGCTGTTAGTTTCTTGCAAAAAGAGCTGGGCTCAAAACTTAAAATTCACATTGCTACAAATTCTAATATTCAACTGGCATTGGACCAGTACCGAGGTACTATTGGCAGCGAGCTGACAAAAGTTATAACCCCAGAAGGAACTGAGGAAACAAAAGAGCCCGAGGAAGAAGAAGTTCGCGCGGAAGATTTAGCTGAAGATTCGCCGATAGCCAAAACCGTCAATTTGCTTATTGATTATGCAGTTAAAGCTTCAGCCAGCGACATTCATATTGAGCCGCGAGATGACTACGTTTTAGTACGTTACCGCGTTGATGGCATTTTGCGCGAGGCTAACAAACTACCTAAAAAAGTTTTAAATTCTTTGGTGTCGCGCATTAAGATTTTGTCCAACTTAAAAATTGATGAGCGGCGGGCACCGCAAGATGGCCGTTTTAAAATTCAGATAAGCGGACAGATTTATGCCTTGCGTGTATCAACGTTGCCGGTAGTTGACGGCGAAAAGGTGGCGATGCGTATTTTAAGCGAGTCTAGCAAGGCCCTAACTATGGAAGAACTGGGTTATTGGGGGCAAGCCCTCAAGACTATCAACCAAGCCAGCTCACAGCCACACGGCATGATATTGGTAACCGGGCCGACAGGTTCTGGTAAATCGACCAGCTTGTTTAGCTTACTTAGTAAGCTTAATAGTCCATCGGTTAATATCTCGACGGTTGAGGATCCGGTGGAATATAGAATTTTAGGCATAAACCAAACTCAGGTAAACCCCAAGGCCGGTATGACTTTTGCTAATGGTCTGCGGGCTCTGCTGCGTCAGGATCCGAACATTATTATGGTTGGCGAGGTTCGTGACAGCGAAACTGCCGAACTGGCAATTCAGGCGGCCATGACCGGACACTTGGTTTTTTCAACACTACACACCAACAATGCTGCAACTTCCCTGCCCAGACTACTAGACATGGGCATGGAACCGTTTTTAATAGCCTCGACGGCCCGAGCAGTAGTCGGCCAGCGTTTAGTTAGGATGCTGTGCATTGATTGTCGTGAAAGCTACACCCCCGATGAAGCCGCTCTAAAACAACTGACACATATTTTTGGACTTGGTAATCCAGGTGTTATGAAACGTATTCATGAACTCGAAGTTCAAGCCGTCAGTGAAGGCATTGGTAAAATTTCTAGCGATAAAGCCCAGACTAATGACCAATTGGCTACAACTGAAACAGGTATTGCTAAGCTTTGGAAAGCTCATGACGGCGGTTGCGAAAATTGTGGTCATAATGGTTATAAAGGCCGTCGGGGAATTTACGAAGTCTTGGAAAACTCGTCCGCTATTCAAAAGCTGATTGTATCTAATGCCACCAGCGATGCGTTACAAAATGAAGCTATTAAAGAAGGCATGGTGACCATGCAGCTTGACGGCTTTATTAAGGCCCTGCGCGGTATAACTTCTATTGAAGAACTACTGCGGGTTACAACGGAAAATTAAGGAATTTAATGCCGCAATTTACTTACGCTGCTCAAACAAAAGATGGAAGTACGGTTCACGGGACTATTGAGGCTGTTAATCGAGAGGCTGTAGTTAGCTCACTAGAAAATCAGCACTTGCAGCCATTGGTAGTTAAACTTCAAGTCGAACACACCTTGCAGCTTAAAAATAAAAAGACCAAAAAAGTTAAATCTAAAGATTTGGTCGTTTTTACCCGCCAGCTGTCAACGATGATTTCGGCTGGCGTACCCCTGAGTCAGTCACTAAGCACTATGCAAAATCAAACCGAGAGTAAATATTTTAAAGAGGTGCTTGGCAGTGTCGCAAAAGACGTCCAAGGCGGAATGCCTCTGGCTGATGGTTTTGCTAAATTCCCAAATGTTTTTTCTGATGTTTACGTAAATATGGTCCGCGCTGGTGAAGCTGGTGGTATTTTAGATGGCATTCTTAAGCGCTTAGCTACTCAAGTCGAACAAGACGCCAGTATGCGACGCAAAATTAAAGGCGCCATGACTTACCCGATAGCTATTCTAACAATTACAATAGTGGCCTTTTTTGGCATTATGATTTTCATCATGCCAAAAATTGCCAAAATCATGAAAGATCTGGGCGGCGAAGATGCCCAGCTACCAATTTATACTCGAATGCTGCTAGGCCTAAGCAGTTTTATGCAGCATTATTTTCCATTTATCTTAGTGCTTATAATCGCCGGGGTCTGGCTATTGAGGCGTTACATCAAAACACCTAAGGGTAAATATAAATTTCACGAAATTTTATTAAAAATACCTGTTGTCAAAATAATAATCGTTAAAATTGCTATTGCCCGCTTTGCGCGGACTTTTGCTTCATTAATGTCAGCCGGTGTTGGAGTTTTGAACGCATTAGAAGTAACCGGCGGGGCAATCGGCAATAAAGTTATTGAAAAAGAGCTGTCTGAAGCAGCGGCTAATGTAAAAAACGGCCGCCAACTATCGGAATCTATTAGTGGCAAAAGTAGTCATTTTCCACCGATAATTCCCCAAATGCTAGCCGTGGGTGAAGAGACCGGCCAAATTGATACGGTTTTGGTTAAAGTAGCTGAATTTTATGAAGAAGAGGTTGAAACTGTAGTTGATAGCCTAAGCTCTATTTTAGAGCCAATAATGATAATTATCCTAGGCGCCGGAGTTGGTTTAATCGCCGCCAGCGTTATGGGCCCGATAGCTAACTTAAGTAAAAACATTGGCGGCAATTAATAAAAAAGCTTGTGGTGGGCTTGACGCCATTATGCTAATGGCTATAATCAGTTGCATAGTATAAAAAATGAATTTTAGGGTGGAAATATGAGTCAAAAACAAAATCAACAAGGTTTTACTATCGTCGAATTATTAATTGTCATCGTCGTTATCGGCATATTGGCAGCATTGGTAATAACCACTTTTACCGGAATCCAAAAAAAGGGTCGTGATACAGAGAGGCAAACAGATATTAGGGCCATGCACGGTCAAATGGAAGCTTATTATGCTGAACATGGTAAGTACCCTACGCTTGCTAACATGAATGATGCCACTTGGCGATCTACAAATGTTAAAGGTTTGGACGCCGAAGCCTTGAGAGATCCTAGGGGTAGTGCCCAAACTTTGGTAGCTACTGTGCAGGCTGATGCCTACGCCTATGATGTAAAGGCTGATGATGATACAGCCTGTGATAATGCAGCAAAAGACTGTGCTAAATATGTCCTAACCGCAACTCTTGAAAGTGGCGGTACTTACTTTGCTAAGAGTAATTTAAACTAACCGGCTAGAAATTAAAATGTAACAAAACTGGGGTTATGCCCCAGTTTTTTATATAATAAGCATGAGCATGAAACGTTTAGGCTTAGGAGACAGCGAAGCTGGCTTTACGCTGGTTGAAATATTGGTAACTATTATCGTTGGTGCCATTTTTGTTGGCAGCGCAAATTTAATAATCGTGCAGCATACTCACCTTGGGCAGCGCGGCCGAGATTTAGTTCTAGCTAACGCTTATGTTGAAGGTAAAATTGAGGAGCTGCGCAGCCAGGGCTTTTCCAGTTTAAGCAATGGCACGACTGATATAACCAACGAATTACCATCCGATTTAAAAGCTCCACACACGGCTTCACTAATTATCAGCAGTCAATCAACTTCAATCAAAAAGGCGGTCATTTCTCTTACATATAACGATCAGGGGGCAGTCCGCAGTTACTCATACACAACATTTATAGGAGAACTTGGTGTTGGCCAATATTAAAAAGCTAGTCTCAACCAAGCGTAACGCGGCAGGCTTTACATTAGTCGAGCTATTAATAAGTATTACTATAATTACCAGTTTATCGGTCGGCTTACTCGCCATAATCATTAACGATTTTGTGGTTATGACTAGAAATAATGAAACCCTGGACATGAGTGTAGATTCGCAGAACTTATTGAGGACTACAGTCGAAGCTCTGCGATTTGGAGCCGGTGTACGGCAAAGTAATACTGTTGCCGATGCCAATGCGCCGGGGGGCGGTTGGAGTACAAGTAATGCAAATTTCGTGATAATTATCGCAGTGCCAGCCATTGATGCAGCCAGAAATTACATAATTGACTCCTCAACTGGTGAACCGTATCTAAATGAATTGGTTTATTTTAAAAGCGGTTCAACTCTGTGGCAGCGAACCTTGGCTAATCCAGCCGCTAGCGGCAACTCAGTTAAAACTTCCTGCCCGACGGCCACTCCAACCTGCCCGGCTGATAAAAAACTAACAAGTAATCTAAAGTCGATGGTTTTTACACTTTACGATCAAGATAATGCTTCTACCACTAACCCACTGGAAGCCCGTTCGATTAAAATAGATCTAGCTATGGAAAAAGATACTTTCGGCGCACCACTAACTCTTGATAACAGTATTAGAATAACCTTAAGGAATACTTTTTAATGAAAAATTTTAATTCTAGAAAAGATAACGGTTCGATTTTATTATCGTTTGTGATTACGCTGCCTTTTATTATTTTAATTGCCTCTTCCTACATCAGCTTGGCTAGCAACAGTTTTCGGGTTAGCCGAAAAGACCAGTTTCACACTTATGCGCAAATAACTGCTGATGCTGGTGCGGATTACGCGGTTGATAAAATTGGCGATGATGCGAGCTGGACGGGAACCGGGTCAGAGATTGAGCTGCAAAATGATGGCACCACTCGCACAACCTATGAAGTCTCTGTAGCTTCTACTAGCGACTCTAAAACAATCACTTCGATTGGCCGGACTTACTGGCCTGCCAACAGTGCCACGTCAACTTCTTCATCAACCATTAAAGTTGATATGCGACCGGTAACTTCAGGTGATTATAGTGTGGTCAGTGGGGTTGGCGGTCTAGTTATGAATAATAATTCGAAAATTTTGGGCGGTGACGTATTTATTAACGGAAAAATTAGTATGAGTAATTCGGCTCAGATTGGTCTAACCACCAGCGCTGTAAATGTTAATGTTGCCCACCAGAGTTGTCCTCAACCGCCCAGCGCTAGTTACCCGCGTATTTGCAATAGCGGTGAAAACGGCCAGCCGATTTCGCTGTCCAATAGTGCCAAAATTTACGGCAATGTTAAGGCCAATAATCAAACCAGTGGCACCAGCATGTTCAATCCAGGACTAACGGCCAGTTCTGGTGTTTCGGCTGAACCATTGCCATCTTATGACCGCGACGCTCAGAAAGCGGCGGTTGCTTCAACTATTACCGGCTCTTCGGCTGGTTGTTCCAGCGGAACCAAAAGCTGGGCCGCCAACCTTAAAATTACTGGCAATGTTGACGTTACAAATACTTGCAAAGTCACTATAAATGGTAATGTTTGGATTACTGGTACTCTATCGGTTAAAAACTCTGCCCAGCTGATAGTCAGCAACTCACTGGGAACTACCAAACCGGTAATTATGGTAGATGGTAATACTGCCGACTTCAGTAACAGCGCTCTCTTAAAAGATAACAGCAGTGATACCGGTATGGAGATAATAGCTTACAAAAGCGATGCCAGCTGCTCCCCAGATTGTAGCGATGTTACTGGTACAGACTTGTCCAGCTCACAAAACGATGGTCGCATCACAATTGATAACTCCGCTTCCGGTCCTCACAGTATTTTCTATGCCCGCTGGACTAAGGTAACTGTCAGCAACAGTGGTCAGTTGGGCGCCCTGATTGGTCAGACCGTTGAGTTATCTAACAGTGGTACTATCACCTTTGGCACCTCGGTCGGCACCGGTACTTCATTTTGGGTTATTGATGGCTATCGGCGCAGTTTCTGACTTCGTCTAATTTATGGCTTTACATCTGGTAATATAAGTATGAGCATTATCGGCTGAGCTTTGATGGGCAAGCATGAACAACACAACATATTTCTATAAAGATAAACCACTATTTGGGCTAGACATTGGTTATAGCACTTTTAAGATTATGCAGGTTGATTGGGTATCCGGTCGGCCAATTGTTAGCGGCTATGGTTTTGGCCGCTTTAACCCGGCAGTAATAAAAAATGGAGTTGTAACTGATTTTGAGCCCTTAGCTGATGATATCAACAAGCTATTTAAAAAAGGCATTACTGGTGAAATTTCAACTCGGAGGGTAGCCTTGACGGTACCGGTTTCTAGAACTTTTAACCGTCCGATTAAATTGCCAAAATTGCCAGATAAAGAACTAAGCGAAGCTGTTCAGCTTGAGGCCGAGCGCTATATTCCCTACCCCTTGGAAGAACTTTATTTAGATTACGCCATTAACAGCCAAAACGAGAAAGAAACTGATTTGTTTGTGGTGGCTGTGCCCAAAAGATTGGTAGATTCATATATCACACTTTGCGAAATATTAAATCTCGAGATAGCTGCTATTGAAACTACAATTTCTGCCGCCAGTCGTTTATTTACCGGCGCAGACCGCAGTGATGTACCCACTATTTTAATTGATTTTGGTTCACGCTCAGTAGATATAACTGTATTCGACAAATTATTAGTAGTTACCGGCACGGTCGCCGGCGGTAGCGATGATTTTACAGCTAGAATAGCTGAAGGCTTGAAAGTTAGCTTGCAAGAGGCTTATAACATTAAGGCTAATTTTGGTCTTGAGCCCGGCAAGCGCCAAAAAGAAATTGCCGAGGCACTCGAGCCAATACTGCAGCAATTGCTTAAAGAAGTTCGTCGTGTAATCAGATATTTTGAAGACCGCTCCACTGGTAATCAGAAAATTGGCCAAATAATAACCATGGGCGGTGGGGCGAATATGCCAGGTCTTAGCGAATATATGACAAATATGCTGAGGTTGCCAGTTAGAATGACTAACCCCTGGAACTATATCTCTTTTGCGTCGTTGTCACAGCCCAGCGCTATTGAAAAACCAATCTTTGCCACTTCAGCCGGCTCGGCGCTGCTAAGACCAAAGGAGATTTTCAAATGATAAATCTTCTACCATCAACTGTTAAGCGCGACATTACTTATGGTCGTCGTAACACCAAGCTCCTACATTGGGCGGGGGTCTTGTTACTAAGTATTGGTGGCATCATTTTAATTATGCTCAGTGGCAAACTCTATATTAGTCGTTCGATTAATTCCTATACTGCTCAAGTCAACCAGGCTCAAGAAGATTTAGAGTCTCGACAATTTGAGAAAACTCAAAAACGAGTCGAAGAAATTTCCGGCAGCATAAAGCTTGCTACTAGAGTTCTTTCCAAAGAAGTTTTATTCTCTAAGTTATTTAAGCAAATTGGCACAGTTATACCACCCAACGCTGCTTTAACCGATTTAAAAATTGCTAAAGTCGAGGGCGCAATTGATATTTCGGCGGCGGCCACCGATTACCAAACTGCTACTCAAGTGCAACTTAACCTAGCCGATCCGGCTAACAAAATCTTTAATAAGGCAGATATTGTTAGCATAACTTGTAATGCCAAAACTTCATCTGACCCTCGCTACCCGTGTATTGTTGCTATTAAAGCCGAGTTTGCTCCTGACAATCCATTTCTATTCATAAATCCCAAAGGCGATAGTCAATGAACGCTAAGCATGTTTTTTGGGCCATGATTGCCAGCGTTTGCCTACTGTTTGTTGGGGTGTTCTTTTCGCTGAATGTCGCCAATAAAAATCTTTCTGACAGTTCCAAAAAATTACTGGAGCTAAAGTTAAATAACCGGGTGTTGGATGAACAAAAAACACTGTTATCTCAAGCCACTCAAGATATCGACAAATACACTAATCTCGAAGGTATTGCCAGGTCAATAGTGCCACAAGATAAAGACCAGGCTAAAGCTGTTCGAGAAATTGTGAAAATTGCAGGTGAGGCTCAAGTAAAGTTGGGTTCTATCAGCTTCCCCGCTTCAACCCTCGGGCAGGCCGTCCCAAAAATTGTTACACCGGGAGTTGATACGCCAAAAATTGTCACGCCACCGCTTACTCAAGTTAAAGCAGTCGAGAATATACCCGGCGTTTATGTCATGGAGGTTAGTATTCAGCAAGATTCCAGCCAACCAGTAACCTACGATAAAATGATTAATTTCTTAAGTCGCTTGGAGAAAAATCGACGTACCGCGCACGTGGTCAGCGTTACCGTTCAACCCGATCCGCAAAATCGCAGTTTACTGACTTTTGATTTAGTAGTTAACATATACATTAAGCCATGAGTAAAGATATAAAATTTGATTATAAAAAATGGTTAAATAAATTGCTGGCTATTTTTGAGTTTGTTAAACAGTATATAGTCATTATCTTTATCGTAATATTGGTTTGTATTTTCAGCTTTTTGGTTCTAAGAATCAACTCCTTGGCCGGATCAGAGCCAAGCGAAGATGAGGTCACCGAGCAGTTGCTAACTGTTAAACGGCTACGCATAGATCAATCAGCAGTTGATAAAATTTTAGAGCTCAAAGACAGCAATGTCAGTGTTAAAGTATTATTTGATAAATATAGAAATAACCCGTTTCAAGAATAGCGGCGCAGTCCACCGGCTTGCTCGCGAGCCTCTAAAATTTGCCGAGCGTAAAAGTCTGGTTTTGGGCAATAGTTGAAAATGAAGTTAATTTGCTCTCCGGCTGTCTCAATATTTAGAGTGCCGTAGTTTAAAAAAGTTGAGAAAACACCTTTTTTACTAGCTGTAACATCTTCAATATTTGTTACGGCTAGTTGAGAAACTTTGCGGTTAAATATGCCAATCTGCAATACTTGAGTAATATTTTTATCGGTTAAAATTAAACGGCTATTGTAATAAATTAGGGTAGCTATTATCAATATGATAGCCATTAAAACTACAATACTGCCTGCGGCCAAACCGATAATCCTATAAACCTCTGTTTCGCTACGATCAACTAAATTGGGTAGTATAAAGTAAATTAAGCCAATGCCGACCGCCAAGGCTACAAATGTCTGTACATAGATAATGAAAATACCAAAAAAATGGCGATGAATTGTGGTTATTAGTTTTTCATCGTGGTCAATTTCTTCCATTGAATTAGCGGTAGTATTTAAGACTGGTTCTGGTTGGGGTGAAGGTGGTGGGGTAGTGTTTTCTGGCGGCATAGTTTTATAGTAAAGTACTTTGGTCTTTAGGGTTAGTTTGTTTTTTGCCTAGGTGAGAATAAGCCTTGGTTGTCACCTTACGACCGCGCGGCGTGCGCTCCAACAGCCCAATCTGTAATAAGTAGGGCTCGAGCGTGTCTTCAATTGTTATTCTTTCCTCACTGGTCAGGGCTACAAGAGTTTCGACTCCGACCGGGCCCCCTTGGTAGTTATCAATTATGGCATTAAGCAGCATGCGATCAGTTGGGTCAAGTCCAAGATCATCAATTTCTAGCAGTGCTAGAGCCGCTTGGCTAATATTTATGTCAACTATGCCGTCACCATTAACATCGGCGTAATCACGAACCCGCCTAAGTAAGCGATTAGCGATGCGCGGCGTTAAGCGAGCCCTCTCGGCCAATTGCTTAGCTGCTTTATCATCAATTTTAATGCCTAAGATATCCGCCGCGCGTTTAATAATCAGTGCAATCTCTTCAGCAGTATAAAAGTCTAAACGGTGAATCATGCCAAAGCGATCACGCAGTGGCGCGGCCAGCGAACCTGTCCGCGTGGTTGCGCCAATGATGGTAAATTTTGGAAGGTCTAATCGTAAACTTTTAGCGCTTGGACCCTTGCCCAAAATAATATCGAGCTTAAAGTCTTCCATAGCGCTATAAAGGACTTCTTCGATACTGCGATGCAGCCGATGAATTTCATCAATGAACAAAATGTCACCATCTTCAAGATTTGTCAGCAAACTGGCGAGATCACCGCCGCGCTCAATAGCTGGCCCGGAAGTGATGCGAATGTTGGCAGCCATTTCATGAGCAATGACATTAGCCATCGTAGTTTTGCCCAATCCCGGCGGTCCGTAAAGCAGAACATGGTCTAGTGGTTCGCCACGTTTTTTAGCAGCCGTAATTGCCAGCTGCAAATTCTTTTTTAATCGCTGTTGGCCTATGTAATTTTTAAAATCACGGGGTCGAAGAGTATTTTCCAGTTCTTGTTCAACTTTGTCATCGTCTGCACTGGCATCGGTTATATGCTCAATCATACTTTTATTTCCTTAAGCGCTTGTTTAACTCGCTCCTGGGTTGGCAAGGTTGAATCAACTTTGTGCAGCGAATCAAGAGCGTCCGGAGCGCTATAGCCAAGGGCAATCAATGCCTGGACGGCTTCGTCCTTGGTCGCAGCAGCCGAACTGGCGAACAAGACTCTTGGGTCAGAGGTATCTACTAAGCCAACTTTATCCTTTAGATCAACTATAACTCTCTCTGCCACTCGCTTGCCAACACCCGGTGCTGATTGCAACAGCTTAACATCACCGCTAGCTATGGCCGCTCGGACTTCGCCTACTCCGCCAATACTTAACATGTTAAGCGCCATGCGCGGCCCAACACCATTGACAGTTAAGAGTAGTTCAAACAACCCCTTTGTCTCTAATGATAAGAAGCCATAGTAATCGTCGGCGTTGTCTCGGATATACTCATAAATATAAAGCTTAGCTTTTTTGCCTACACTTAATTTTTGATAGTCTTCGGCAGTAACTAGTACTCCATAGCCAACGCCATTAACTTCAACCACCACTTGGTCCAGTATTTTTTCTGATACAGTGCCATTTAGGGTCGCAACCATCAAATATATTATCTCATAGTCATCTGATGACAGATAGCGGTCGCCAAGGCGTCGGCACAGTCATCGGGTTTGGGGATTTCTTTGAGTCCTAAAATTACTCGCACCATTTCCTGAATTTGCTTTTTATCGGCTCGTCCATAACCAGTTAAAGCTTGCTTAATTTGCAGGGGTGTATATTCGGCGATTTTCATTTCATTTTGCATGCCGCACAGCAAAACAACTCCTCTGGCTTGGCTAACAGTCATGGCGGTCGTGACGTTTTGGGAAAAATAGAGTTTTTCAATAGCCATTTCGTCTGGCTTGGTGTTAACAATTACATCGCTTAGTTCATCGTAGATTGTTAATAGTCTTATTGCATCATCTTCTTTAACTGGTGTTCGGATAACCCCACCATCAACAAGCTTGGCCTTGCCGCTGGCTACGTCAATAACTCCAAAACCTAATATACCCGTTCCCGGATCAATCCCTAGAATTCGCATGTAATCTATTTAGTAATAAAATAGCGCCTGTCCATCCAAACGACCAAATTAGAAAATTCAAATAAAATTTTTCCGCTTGTAACATATCTTTATAGTCACTGGCATTTAAAGCAGGAGATTCGGGAACTACTCCATTGATTCTACGAGTATCGTCATTCATAGTTTTTGATAAATCATGCTCAATAGGCCATCCGCCATGTACAAACGCGCAATTTGCGTCATATGGCATCAAGCTTCCATAAATTTTTTCATGACATATTTCATTGTAGTTATAACCTTTAGTAATATAGAAAGCCACAAATGCTGAAACAATTCCAAGTGCTATAGCTATTATGATTAGTAGAATAAGGACTTTGTTTTTCATACTTTTTCTATAAACTCCTCTGGAATATCAAAATTGGTGTAAGTATTGGTCACATCATCTAGTTCATCCAGCGCATCCATCAGACGGATAATTTTACCGGCGGTTTCTTTATCTTCTACTCTAACTTCATTGTTTGGTACATAAGTGAGCTCGGCATCGACTATTTCTATTCCAGCCTTTTGAAGAGCATCGCGGACTTTGGCTAGCTCTTTTTGATCCGTATAAATTACCGCTTCGTCGTCTTCCTCCTCAACATCTTTGGCTCCGGCATCAATAGCTTGTAGAGTTAGCTCGTCGCCACTGCCTTTAACTCGAATGCTACCTTTGCGCTCAAACTGAAAAGCCACGGCGCCTTTTTCTGCCATGTTACCGCCATGTTTTACAAATGCCGTGCGAACTTCTGGTAAAGTCCGTTTAAGATTATCACTGGCACACTCTACCATAATAGCTACCCCTCCCGGGCCATAGCCTTCATACAAAACTTCCTGAATTTGCTCCCCGCCAAGTTTGCCGCTACCGCGGTCTACCGAGCGCTGGATGTTAGTCGAGGGCATGTTGGCAGCCTTAGCTTTATCAATCGCCAGACGCAAGCTGAAATTCATTTCTGGATCTGGACCACCGCGCGCCGCTATAGCGATTGCATTGCCCAGTTTTGTAAAAGCTGCGCCTCGCTTGCTATCTTTGGCCTCTTTCTGCCGTTTTATTGTTGACCATTTAGAATGACCGCTCATAATGCTTCATTTTATCACTCTGAAGGTGCGTTTTGACCCAAAGTGAAATAGTTGCAGACAAAATAAGGCCGTAAATCATAATCATTTGCCAAAGCCGCAGAAACTGTTGGGTTAAGGCATGCGGCACTTTTGCCAAAAGTCTGACAAGATCAAGCATGTAGGTTAATAAGATTTTGGCTGGCCAAGCTAGCCAGCCGCTATAGGCCGGAATAAACATGCCCGCCATTCCAGCAATCATAGACAGAAGCATAGCCAGCGGGACTAAGGGTACAACCAGTGCATTAGCAATTAGTGAAATAATTGAAATCTCACCAAAAATAAACATAATTAGCGGAATAGTCATTAATTGCGCCGAAAAACTCTCGATAACTAGACTGGTCATTGCTGGAATTTGTCTATTTTTAAAAAGCCGCTTGCTAATTAGTGGTGCTACCACCAACACCCCAAAGAACGCCAAAAATGACAGGTACCAACCAATATCACTCCACAAATTGATCGGGTAAAAACCAGCAGTTAAGGCAGCAGCTAGAAGTATCAAAACTATTGGGCGGAAAGTCCTACCATAGTACCAAGCAATTAAACTTAGTCCACTGACGATTGCGGCCCGAACAATTGATGGGCTAGAGCCGGCAAACAATAAAAACAGTCCAATTAATGATGCTGATAATACAGTGCTTTGATACTTAGAACGTTTTCTAAGTAGCCGCCTAACACCGCGGATGATAATTGTTAGGTTGTAGCCCGAGACCGCAATAATATGCGTCAATCCGACGGCTCTCAATTGTGCGGTAACTGTCGCCGGTAAGGTATTGCGCTGCCCAATCAGTAGTCCAAGTCCAAATGAGGCCAGCGGTTCCGGCAATGCCGATTGCATGCCGGCAGCAAATTTTCGTCTAAGTTCATCAATCGGCGACTTTGCCCGACCAGTAACTTGAATCAAACTAAAAGACATCGTGCCCTGTTTGGAGCCTAGTGTCTGGCGCAACCGGCCTTCAAGCACCAAACTATCACCTTTATAAACTATGTTTGGACCAAAACCCTTAACAGCTATTTTGCCGACCAACGGTTCACTATTTGGTTTGATCAGCTGTAATTTACCAACATCAAACGATAACTGCGGTGATCCAGTGGCGTAAACGGCATCTGTGCTAGCGGTACCTTGTACAGTAACTCGCTGGTCATAAAGCTTTTCATAGGCGTTTAGCTTCTGTATAAATAAACCGCCTCGCCACCAGCCCAACAGTAGTCCAAACAAAGCAATAAAAACTATGGTTTGTGAGCGCAAGCGCTTCAATGAACCAATTGCTAAAGCTAGGCCAAGTAAAACTAAATAGCCGCTAACCGTAAGTTTGGTACGCGCCAAGGCCAAGCCAACTAAAAAAGCGGCTAACCCCACCGCAATAACTGTAGTCCGGTGAAACCTTCGCCCTTGCATAACATGGAGGGCCCAGTGGGACTCGAACCCACGACACCCTGCTTAAAAGGCAGGTGCTCTAACCGGCTGAGCTATGGGCCCTCGATAGGGGTATATTATCTGTTAAAGAGGGTAAAAGTCAATTTGCGGTCAGTGATGTTTTTTGCGAAGTTTCAAGCCACCATGGGCAGTCATCCAGAGCGAGACCAGGGCAATGGCAATGCTAGCACTAATAATTGTTGCTTGATACTGGTGCATCTTGCCCCACAAAAAGTTGTCAGTAAATTGTTTTTGCAAATCAAATGGCAATAATGGAATAACAAGTAGTGCTGCCGTTAATCCGGCGGCTACAGCCGTTAGTAAATTTATAGGAAGCTTCATAGAAGAAACTGATTTACGAAGCGCAATAATACTTAGTAGGGCTGGCACTAACATTAAGCCAACATAGGCCCAGCCATTTAAACTTTGGGCATTTTGGCTGATAAAGTCGGCTGTATCACTACCGATAAAATCAACCAATACGCTACCGGCACAAAGAGCTAATAGAACAACAGCTGCATCACTGCGAAGTAGAACTATCAAAACAGCTGGCAATATTATGGTCAGTCCAAGTAAAACCGTCGGTGCCATAGCAAAATAATACCACAAGCGCGGCTACGCTAACGCTTCGCCTTATAAGACAAACCTACGGTTTTTCTCATCGCGCCGGGCAAAAAGTGCGATTTTCTCTCGGGTTGCTCTTTTCCCTATTTGCTAGACGCTCTCAGCTGAGTGTCGAAGCGACTTTCTCGGCGAGCATTCGAAGGAAATGTAGAAATGCTACTTTGACTGAGAAGCGGAGTCGAAAAGTCGCTATCGGCGCCAGAAGCAACTACAGAGTTCCTGGCTCTGCCAGGAAACAGGTAGTTGCGGTGAGTGTGTCTAGGCGCCGACGCGGTCTTTTTTGCGCCGACCCTTAGCGTTTTCTTCCACATATTCTATAACTTTGCCGGCAACGTCTTGTTTGGCTATGGTCTCTGGGGAACTAAAGCTGGCCGAAGAGTTAACCTCCAAAACCAGTGGGCCGCGTTTAGAACGCAACATATCGACGCCACAAATTGGCAGGCCCATTGATTTAGCTGCTTTGACAGCCGCTTTTTCTTCAGATGGTTCCAAAACTATCGGTTTTCCAACGCCACCTTGATGAACATTAGAGCGAAAATCATCGTCTAGGCTTTGACGTTTGACGCTGGCTACGACTCGGCCGCCAACAACCAGCACTCGAATATCTGTACCAGCCGATTCTTCAATAAACTCCTGAACTAAAAAACTAACGCCTTCAACATAAAAAGCCTGCATTACGGCCTGAGCAGCTTTGCGGGTTTCGGCCAGCACCACACCATTGCCGTGTGTGCCACGAGCAACTTTAATAATTACTGGAATACCGCCGGCTTTTTCAATAACATCGTCAAAGTCAGCTGTTTCACGGGCAAACACCGTTTTGGGTACGCCAATGCCGGCTTTGGCCATCAATTGATAAGAGCGCAGTTTGTCACGTGAGCGTGTTATGGCAATAGAGCTGGCAGTCGTAAAAACTCCGCGCATTTCAAATTGTCGGACGATGGCTGTACCATACTTGGTCAAACTAGCAGAAATTCGTGGAATAATCACGTCAATATCATTGAGGCTTTCGCCCTCATAACGAACAACTGGGTTACCGCGCTCAACCGTTACATAGCACTTGGCATAGTTAACTACACTGACGTCATGGCCGCGTTTGGCCGCTTCCTCGATTAACCTTCTAGTCGAATAGTTGCCTGGTCCTTGCGATAAAACTGCTATCTTCATTTACTAACCTGCTTATCCTTTACAGCTTGAGCGTACTTAATGCCCTTCTTTACGTCAACCAAGAAATTATTGGTTCTTATAAACTTGCGGCCAATTAAAACCGGCCAACGCATAGCGCTGCGGTCGGCCAGACTAAGGGTGATTGGGTATTTTTCGCCTTTTAGGATTATGTAGGTTTGAATGGCATAACGTTTTTCATCTTTAACATTGGCACGAGTAATATTTATTTTTCGGTAATCCGAAGTCAGGATTACCTTCTCCGGGTGATCGAAGGGCGAAAAGCGCAGCCGTTTACCGGTCGGAGTTTCGACAATATCAATTTGGGTGCAGTGCAAGGCTCCGGTAAAAGCACCGGTGTCAATTTTGGCCACCACATTCTGCATATCAAAAGTCGGAAATCCGACTTTTTCATACAATCCTACAACTTTTTTGCCACTTCTCATAAATAATCTCCTTTGGCCACCACTCGCGCTTGTAGTTCAATTGTTGGGTCGACTTTGCCTGCAAACAGCATATCAAAACTTTGATCATCTCCTGCATGAGATTCTAAAAATTTAGTAGCTTTTATCCTGCCCGGTAGGTAGGCCAAATCTTTGGTATAAACAACCCCGGGCAAATCACAGGGAGTGCCGCGAAAAATTCGTTTTACTGTTCGGTCATAAGTATATTTCTTCTCTTCTTCAATCAGCACATCTGTTAGTTCGCTATCTGGCTTCGTTCTCATTAATGTGCGGAACCGCCAGCAAATCTCAAATACATCCCTAAAATCTCTTAAAGCCAATCTATCCAAACCTAGTGCTAGTCCAATATTTATATAGTGGTCTAAGTTTTTACGGCCCAATTTTTCAGTTTTGCCGTTAGCTATTTGTTCAAAAACACTTGCTAACCCTTCTTCAAACTGTATGTAACCTGCATGTCCAGTTGCCGACGCATAATTACCATCTTTAAGGCCATTTATAAATCTACCGACGTGCACACCATATTCATGAACTACTCGTCCAAACATTTTTTCAGGGGTTTGGATGTTTGCGTGTTTATCACCAACCTTCAGCTTTCGATCTTTAATAGAAAAGGCGATGGAAGTTCCATCGACAAGCTCCACAGTCACACCAAACGCTTCGCCACCTCGAAGCTGATTAACTTCTTCAAAAACTGCAAGTATATCCTTCACGATAAATTCCTCGGGGCGATCTGTTTGTTTACTTTCTTCTTGAATACGCTGCCAATGGTTGTCTACAATTTCTTTTTCATCAGCGAATTTTTCATCTATTCTATTTTTATAATAAGTTATAGCCTCTTTGCTAAGTGCTGGAATTGTTTCAGTTGTGGTTGGGCGGAAGAGTAAGCTTTCAAGTTCATTCTTGATATTTTCAGCACTGCCGTCCAGTTCTTTTTCGTCAATTTGCCTCCACACTTCAGCTACTGCCGAATCGAATAGCGGTTTTTCTGGCATTCCATAGAGTTCTGCCCCAAGTCTCATAAAACGCTCTGCCGCTAGCGCACGTTTTTGCATATCCGGTTCGGAGTTTAGACGGAATGATTCTAGTAAATAATAGCTTTCAGCTAACCTATAGCCTGTTGCTGCCCAATAAGCCATATTAATTTCTTCATCTGCTGAAATGTGTTCAGCATCATTTAATAAACCATTTAGAGCGTGTTCTTGTTCATGAATTTTCAGGGGATCTAGCCCGGGATAATCTAAACGGGGGTTTCGTATCTCGTCTTTCAAAAAAGCCTGTTTCTGTGCTGTTCGGTATTCACCTTCTCCCTCAAAGAAAGCATAGGTTTCAGTGCCTAATCTGGCCAAATTGGGCTCAAATAACACCTCAGGAGAGGTATTGACTCTTTCGACGTATCGAGTAGTCCCAATGCTCATAAGGCTTTTACAATACAATAATTACGATTATTTTTCAAGGGTTATTGAGACTTTACTACGCGTAAGTATACAAAAACGATGGCAGCAACCAGAATAGCTAAAAAGGCTATTATCATCGGTATAAATCCGGCTTGGTTCAGGGGTGAGCGCTTCATCTGTTAGTTATTTTAACCACCCCTGTAAATAAACACAAGGGGTTTATTGACTTATTATTAAAATCTTGTTATAATATTCGAATGGTTGCGAAAAGCGAACTTCAACCTATCACCAAAGAATTTATTGCTAAAGAACGTAAAAAGTTCCGAAATTACGGCCATCTGGCTGGTGTTGCAAAGGCAAATGAAATTCTTAAAGATTATGACGATAAAACTGGCCTGCTAAGGCATTCAAAATTTATAGAAGAGGTCGAAGCTATTCGCGAAAGTAATAAAACTCGTGGTTTAGGTGCACTGCTTATTGCTGACATTGATAATTTTAAGAGCTTGAATGACGAATTTGGGCATGATGTTGTAGACGGTAGATATCTTATTCCCACAGCCAATAAAGTTGATAGTATTGCCCGGCGAGAAACTGATGCTAAATCTTGTCGGTTCGCCGGCGAGGAATTTTTACTTTATCTTGATGGTACAGATATTCATGAAGCCATAAGAATGGCTCACTTACTACGACAGGACGTAAACAAACTCGGTATTGGTTTATGTGTAGGTGTTGCTAGTTTTGGACCAGACAGCTCTTACGCTGATGTTTTTAATGATGCCGATAGAGCCTTGCTAGTCGCTAAAAGAACTCATGATAAAAATGAAGTTGCGGCCATGGATAATGGTTTTATCCGAATTAACTAATAATTTATAACCACGATTTCTTTTTACCCTGTTGGGATTTGAGTTCTTTAAGCAGTTCTTGCTGTTGTTTAGTAAGTTTTCTTGGAGTATCTACCAAAACCGTCACAATATGCGCGCCTCGACTAGAGCTTTTCAAATGCGGTACACCGTGATCAGATAATTTAAAATCTGTTCCGCTTTGGGTGCCAGCCGGAACTTTCATTTTGACCGGGCCATCAACAGTTTCTACTTCTATGGTTGTACCAAGCGCCGCATCAACCATTGGTAAATGTTCTTCGGATAAAATTAAATCGCCTTCACGGGTGAACTTTTTATGAGATTTAACCCGCACGTTAACGTATAAATCCCCCTTTGGCCCGTTGGCAATGGCTTCGCCGTGCTCGCGCAAACGAATTGTAGCGCCATCGTCAATGCCGGCTGGAATTTTTAATCCGATTGTTTGACTTTTCATTTGCGTGCCTTTGCCCTTGCAAACGGTGCAAGCTTTTTCCGGTACCTTGCCGGTGCCATTGCAGGTACGGCAAATACTGGCCTGCTGGATGTTGCCAAAAATAGTTTTAGTGACATTAACTACTTGGCCGCTGCCCTTGCAGGTTTCGCAGGTTTTTAGCTCATGGCCAGGCTCTACGGTTGTACCTTTGCAGTGTTCACAACTGTCTTCTATGTTCAATCGGACATCGACTTGGGTGCCAAACACGGCTTGTTCAAAAGTTATGTCAATCGCCGTTTGGACGTCACGGCCGCGCATTTGTTGCGAGCGACCACCGGCTTGGTTAAAGCCGCCGCCAAAAAAGCTGCTGAAGATGTCGCCCAGTCCAAGATCACCAAAATCGAAATTAATGTTTTGGCCTTGCCCGCCAAAGCCGGCAAATGGGTCGCCATCACTAGCCGCACTACTGCCAACACCAGCATGACCAAATTGGTCATAGCGTTGACGTTTTTTCTCGTCTTTTAATACTTCGTAGGCTTCGTTAATTTCTTTAAACTTAACCTCATCGCCACCTTCTTTATCAGGGTGCATTTCAATAGCTTTTCTACGAAAAGCTTTTTTTACCTCATCAGCACTGGCGCTTTTACCAACTCCCAGCACTTCGTAGTAATCACGCTTCGCCATCTACAAACCATCTTGGAGCTAGCTTATGAATACCCAAATTGTTATTAACAACACCCCCAATGAAGCGAGCAGTGTAGATCATACGGTTATCTTCGTGTAAGTACACTGCTTCTCCTGCGTCGAACTCGTTTAAGCTGGTTGTTGTGGCCGCATGCGTTAATCGATACCTGTACTTTTTTGTGGCATCTAAAGCGTTAAATGGACCACGAATGGGCAAAGCTGCTTCCGGTGTAACTAAAAATTCACCTAATAAGCTACCCAGTGATTCATCTTCAATATCTGAGTTTAAGGTTTTCCCACGGTATGACATCGCCCATATTGGCACATATCTGCGAGTACCATCTTCCACTCTAGCTGATACGTGTTCATAGCCGGAATAAGGGATACCGCCAGCATACGAATCCATGTATCGTATGCCATCGCCATAGTAGACGATAGTCGTTGACCCGTTGTCCATTTCAACCTTTTGAACATCACCAGAGCCATAGCCATGTTGCTTAGCTTTGATAAGGAAGTCGCTAAAATCTTCAGAGAGTTTTGGCGTTTCAACTGTCATTATTTTTCCTTGTTGCCTACCACTTCTTCAGGCACTGTTTTGTTCTTACTAAATTCTTCGGCCATAACTTGAGCCCATTCATCTGTACCATAAAAGTCTGGAACTAGCCCCTCAGCAACAAGTCTCTGCCCAACATCGTGAAATACTTCTTCTAAAGTTATTGTTTCACCTAGCTGTAGGCTTCCAAGGGTAGCCATAGTCTGCCCAAAGGCAATTTCGTGAACCGAGTCAACTTTTTCAGCCATCATTTTTTCTCCTTGTCATCTACTACTTCGCCTTCGACCGGTTCGTCCTTGTCTTTTTTGTCATTGGCTTTCTTTACGTCAGATTTTTCCTCGCCATCTTCAGGCTTTGCTTGATCGTACATTTTTGCACCAATCGGCATGATTTTATCGTTCAGATCTTTCGTAGCCGCCTCAATCGTATCTTTGTCGGCCTTATCATCACCGGCAATTTTTTTGGCCGCGTCAACAGCTTCATTCAAAGTTTTCATGTCCGTGTCTTCTAGCTTGTCTTTGTGGTCGGTCTTTAATTTGTCGGCTTGGTAAATAGCACTATCCAATAAGTTGCGGGCATCAATAGCTTCGCGAAGTTTCTTATCTTCATCGGCATGAGCCTCAGCGTCTTTGGTCATCTTCTCAACCTCTGCTTTGTCCAGATTGCCACTGTTTTGAATGGTAATACTCTGTTCTTTGCCGGATCCTTTGTCTTTCGCCGTAACGTTCAGAATACCGTTGGCGTCAATGTTAAAAGTCACTTCAATTTGCGGTACACCTCGTGGTGCCGGCGGGATGCCGTCTAGCACAAAGCGGCCAAGTGATTTGTTGTCAGCAACCATTTCGCGCTCACCCTGAACGACATTAATTTCTACCTGCGGTTGATTATCGGCAGCGGTTGAAAATATTTCGCTCTTGCTGGTTGGGATAGTGGTGTTGCGCTCAATTAGCTTGGTGGCCACGCCGCCTAGTGTCTCGATACCAAAACTTAGCGGGGTAACGTCTAGTAGCAGAACGTCTTTAACGTCGCCCTGCAGCACGCCAGCTTGGATAGCAGCGCCAATGGCCACAACTTCGTCGGGGTTTACACCTTTCAGTGGATCTTTGCCAAAAATGTCTTTAACTTTTTTAACTACCGCTGGCATGCGAGTCATACCGCCCACTAGCACAATGGCGTCAATGTCGCTGGCTTTCAGACCGGCATCCTTCAATGCCTTTTCCGATGGACCGGCAGTTTTTTCAATTAAATCTGCAACTAAACTTTCTAGCTTAGCACGGGTTAATTTGTGCTCAAAGTGCTTTGGGCCTTCAGCATCAGCCGTCAAGAATGGCAGGTTAATGTTAATTTCGTTGGTGCTAGATAGTTCAATCTTGGCTTTTTCAGCTTCATCACGTAGTCTCTGCATAGCGGCTTTGTCACTGCTAATATCAATGCCGCTTTCTTTTTTAAATTCTTCAGCAAAGTAATTTACCAGCACGCGGTCAAAGTCTGCACCGCCAAGGTGAGTATCACCACTGGTACTTTTAACTTCAAAAACACCGTCACCCAGTTCGAGGATAGAAATGTCAAAAGTTCCGCCGCCAAGGTCAAAGACCGCAATTTTCTCATCTTTTTTGCCATCCTTATCAAGACCATAAGCTAGTGCGGCGGCGGTCGGTTCATTTATGATGCGCTTAACTTCCAACCCGGCAATTTTGCCGGCGTCTTTGGTGGCTTGGCGTTGGCTGTCATCAAAGTAAGCCGGTACAGTAATGACCGCTTCGGTTACTGTGTCATTCAAGAAGCTTTCGGAGTCGGCTTTTAGCTTGGAAAGAATCATGGCGCTTATTTCCTCAGGGCTGTACTCTTTGTCGCCCATTTTGACTTTGACGCCTTGTCCGCTTTTGACCATTTCGTAGCCCATAAGCTTTATGTCGCGCTGGACTTCTTTATCTTCCCAGCGTCGACCAATCAGTCGCTTGACTTCATAAATAGTATTGGCTGAGTTAGTTACTTGCTGGCGACGAGCTACTTGGCCAACTAAGCGTTCGCCATTTTTATTAACTGCCACGACGCTTGGCGTGGTACGAGCACCTTCGCTGTTAGCAATAATTTCCGGCTTGCCAGCTTGCATAACAGCCATGGCGCTGTTAGTTGTACCTAAATCGATTCCTATAATTTTACTCATGTGTTCCTCCTACATTTATTAGATCTTCTCTTATTTGAAAAAATAAGCATTCACCTCCAACAATTCTTTTAGCACATTTAAAAGAGCGGGCTGTTTTTGCATTACCAAGAGCATCAATTTTTTCAATTGAACCAGGTTCACGGTGCTCCATCCATGCCAAGTCACCTGCAGAATATACTTCTTCAAGAGTAATACCGCAGTCCATATATTCTTTTTCTTCTGCTGCAAGCTTTGCCAAGTCGGTCAATTCGATAACCGGACTATCAAAATTTAAAAAATTCGTAGTGCTCACTATTTACTCCTTTTTACCTTAACCATTGCATGGCGGATAACGTCATCGCCGATTTTATAGCCCGCTTGGGTTTCTTCGGTGACAACTTCGCTATGACCATCGCCTTCAACGCTCATCGCCTCATGCAGATGCGGATTAAAGTGCTCGCCAACAGTTTTAATCTTCTCGACGCCCATATTTACTAAAATACCTTCGAATTGTTTAACCACCGCCTGGACACCTTTTATGTAATCATTCTTTTCTAGATCTTTTGGTACATGCTTCAGTGCTCGTTCAAAATTATCAATGACTGGTAATAATTCTTGAATAACGTTGGCTTTGACCATGTCTTTGAGACCAACAATTTGCTCTTCGTACTGGCGCCGCAAATTTACAGCATCGGCTCGCTCGCGTTTTAAAGCTTCGGTTAGTTCCTTGTTAGTCGGTTTTTTAGGCATAAAGCACTTCCTCCAACGTTCGGCCGGCGCGGCTAACCAACTGCATAACGTCGCGGTAGCTCTGGCGGGTTGGGCCAAGGGTACCAATGTAACTGCGGTCACTATATGGGCTACGGAAACGGCTAATAATCAGTGAACAACCGGCCGCTCCACCAACTGGGTTTTCTTGGCCGATGTAAACACTTAGCGGTTCATTAGGTGAAGCTTCCCTCAGCCACGGTTCAAGGTTGTCCAGAAGCCTCGCAACCTCCTGGACCTGGCCCTTGTTCATAAACTCCGGCTGGCCAAATAAATTTGACAAACCACTCATGTACAACTGGTTGCCAATAGTGGCTAGACCCAGGTTATGTGTTAGTTCCACTAGCGTATCAACAGCGTTGCGAATAGTTCGCTCCGGCTGGCCGCCGCTTTCCACGCGGGCCATTAAGGCTTTTTCACCGCGTCCTTCGGTAATTTGCGGTTTGTCTTCGCTCAAGTTATTAACGTACAAACGGTAGCCTTTATCTGTTGGGATACGGCCTGCGCTGGTGTGTGGCTGTTTGATATAGCCTTCGTCCTCCAGATGAGCCATGTCAGCGCGAATAGTCGCTGAACTAACCTCAAAAGCCTTAGCTAGCAGGTTGGAACCTACTGGAGCTGCAACTTCGGCATATTGCTCGATAATAGCGGCTAATATCTTACTCTGTCTATCTGTTAACATGGCACTCGCATTAATGTAGTGCTAGCTTAACAAATTAGCACTCGCCAGTCAAGAGTGCCAACACCCAAAATTGTACAATTTTGTGACGATCGTCACGATTCTGGACAATTTTGGTTTGCGCTAGCTTTCTTACTAGATATAATTCAGTTATGGATATTGGTGGTCTGGAAAAACAGGTAGAAATAATAAAAAAATGGCTAGGGACAGGTTCCATTAATTTATTAGGTATCCAATTTTCTGGCAAGGATACTCAAGGGCAATTATTGGCGAAGATTTTTGGCGGTAAGCTAGTTGGCGGCGGTGATATTCTCCGCAACAGCAAGCGTGACGACGTCAAAAAAGTTATTGATACCGGTATACTGGCACCACAAAATGATTATTTGGAAATGGTTCTACCATATTTTAGTAGAGCCGCATTTGACGGAAAGCCTCTGATATTAAGCGCAGTTGGCAGATGGCAAGGAGAAGAACAGAGTATCATGGAAGCCGCAACAGAGTCTGGACATCCGTTAAAAGCGGCTATCCTACTTAGGTTGGGTGAAGAAGAGGTTTGGAAACGCTGGAAAATTGCCAGAGAACAGAAGGATAGAGGAAAAAGAGTTGATGATACTTCTGAAGGTTTAAAAACTCGCTTGAGAGAATACAAGGACAAAACTTTACCGGTCATTGAATTTTATCGCCAGAAGGGCTTGCTAGTTGAAATTAACGGCGAATTAGCCATAGACGCAGTAACGAAAGAAATTATTAACAAGCTGCTAGAATTTTCGAATAGGAATAGCTGATGGCCCATATTCATGAAAAGATTGATTTCGTAGTCAATGCTTTTATTGTTTATCAAGATAAGGTTCTGCTAATTCATCACAAAAAACTGAAAACTTGGCTACCCATTGGTGGACATATTGAGCTTGATGAAGACCCGGAAGAAGCTTTACATCGCGAGGTTATGGAAGAATGCGGTCTAAAGGTTAAAATCATCGGTGTAAAACCAAAACTGGAAAGTACAAAAGCCTTTAAGTATAAGCCTTTGTTTGTCCCGAACTATATGGATATTCATAATTATAATGACCGTCATCAACATATTGCCCTTCATTATTTTGCAGTTGCTAAGACGAATAAAGTCAAACTGGCTGCAAATGAACACAACGAAATCCGCTGGTTTAATCTCACAGAAGTTAAAGATCCAAAGTGGAAAGTTTTACCGGCTATACAGTTTTATGTATCAAAAGCTTTAAAAGCTGCTAATCGCGTCTGAGCATAACAGTGAAGGCCTCGGGTGGAATATCAACCTTGCCAAATTTTTTGAGTCGTTCTTTGCCCTTCTTTTGCTTGGCTAGTTGTTTTTTCTTGCGTGTAACATCGCCACCGTATAAACCAGTCGTTACATCCTTTCGGTAGGCACTGATGTCTTCACGGGCTATAAACTTGCCGCCAATGGCTGCTTGCAGGCTAACTTTAAACTGCTGGCGGGGAATTACGTCTTTGAGTTTTTCAACGGTTCGACGGCCTAACGTTTCGGCTTCGCTGCGATGCACAATAATACTTAACATGTTAATTATCTCGCCAGCGACGTAAAAGTCTAAGCGGACTAGGTCTTCTGCCCGATAATCGGCCAGTTCATAATTGAATGAGCCGTAACCGCTGGTAATGCTTTTTAGCTGATCATAAAAATCTGTTAGTAAATTAGCCAGTGGCGCTTCAAAGTCAACAACCGCTAAGTCACCTTCCATATACGATACATTCTTTTGATGCCCCCTTTTACCAGCCACTAGTTGCAAAATCGCTCCAACATAGTTTTTGGGCACGACTATTTCACCTTTTATCCAAGGTTCTTTTATTTCCATGACATTAGAGACATCTGGTAGTTCAGCGGCATTTTTTAAGTCCAAATTTTCACCACTGGTTAGTATAACCTCGTAATCGGTCGACGGATTAGTGATAATTAGCTCAAGGTTATACTCGCGCTCCAAACGCTCGCGGACAATGTCTAGATGCAAAAGACCCAAGAAACCAATCCTTAGCCCGAAACCAAGAACTTGTGAATTTTCAGTCGTAAACTGCAGGGACGAATCGCTTAGACTTAATTTTTCAACAGCCTCTTTTAGGTCTTGATAGTCCTCATTGCTGATTGGGAAAAAGCCGGCGTAGACAAATGGCCTAATTTCTTTGTAGCCGGCCAGCGGTTCTTGAGCCGGTTTAGATACAAGTGAGACTGTGTCACCAACGCGGGCTTCATGAGCACTTTTTAGGCTAGTGACAATGTAGCCAATTTCTCCACTTTGCAGGCTGGCAGCACTATTCATATCCGGTTTTAGGGAACCAACTTCGAGGGCAATGCCTTCGGCGGTGGTGGCCATCATTTTAATTTGACTGTTTTTAGCAATTTGCCCATCCATAACCCGTACATACAAAATTACGCCGCGGTAATCATCGTAATAACTGTCAAACACCAGCGCCCGAAGCGGCTTATCGGCTTCACCATTTGGCGGAGGAGTTTCGCTGATAATTTTATCTAGAACAACTTCTACCCCTTCACCGGTTTTAGCCGAAACTAATAAAATATCTTTCTCGTCACAGCCCAGCAAGCCAACAATTTCTTTTGATGTTTTTTGAGTATCAGCAGCCGCTAAATCAATTTTATTAAGTACGGGGATTATCTTTAGATTGGCGGATAGTGCCAAATAAATATTGGATAAGGTTTGGGCCTGGATGCCCTGGGTGGCGTCAACCACCAGTATTGCGCTCTCGCAGGCAGCAAGGCTACGCGAAACTTCATAACTAAAATCGACATGCCCCGGTGTATCTATAAGGTTTAGTTCATGGTCTTTATAACTCATGCGGACTGGCTGAAGTTTAATAGTGATGCCGCGCTCGCGCTCTAAATCCATTTGATCCAGTAACTGATTTTTCATCGCCCGTTTTTCGACCGTACCGGTCAATTCCAGCAAACGGTCTGCCAGCGTACTTTTGCCATGGTCGATGTGCGCAATAATACAGAAGTTGCGAATCTTGCTTTGGTCCATGTCCTAAGAGTATATCAGGGTTAAATTTCCAGCTTGACGGGCCGGAACAATATTTGACGAATTTTTCTTACCACCGGCTTAGCTTCTTCCAAGCCGAAAATTAACGACATCGTAATATGTACAGATATTGTAGCGATCGCAATAGCGCCAAATTTAAACACTAAAGTGGCAAAACCTTTGTCGGTAACTTCCAGTGGCAAAAGCGAAACCATTATAAAGGCCGCTACTACGCTAAAACCGGTAACTGAAAATATCCGCAAAATTGATAGCCAGAATTTGGCGTTTAGTAAGTAACGATCGCGAATGAACATGATAATAAATAACAAAACCACTTCTACTACGGCAGTGATTGACTGTGCTATGGCTAATCCAGCAATGCCGTAAGAATTTTTTGTGGCCAGTGTGTAGGCCAAGATTATATTTATGCCAATGGCAAATAATGAAACAAACAGTGGAGTTTTGGTATCTTTCTGCGCATAAAAATAACGTGAGACGATTGTATAAATTATGCGAAATAGTATAGCTACGCATAAGAAGCCAAATATTAAGGCAACTTCTGGAATTGGTTCTCCGAAAATTATACGAGCCAAGTAGCCGCGGGCAAAGTAAGACACCACCACAACTGGCATAGCTAGCCAAATCATTAAATGCAAAACTTTAAAAAATTCTTTGTGAAATAAATCGGGGCGATTTTGGCTTAAGCGTTCAGTCAAGCGCGGAAAGGCGGCAGTCGATATGGCTGTACCGAATAGCATCACTGGTACATGCATAAGTGTGGTGCTTAGGTTATACCAAGTGGCTGGGCCTTTGCCTAAAGCGATGGCGCGATTAGTCTCGACTATGCTGTTAATAGAGTCGATTCCCTGATCAATGGAACGAGCCGGCAAGGCATTCATAACTTTCTTGAAGTCGGTTGACTTAAAGTTGATATGGAAATAATAGCGAAAGCCAAGTCCCCACATTCCCATCGTGGCAACCAGAAGCTGCAGGCTACCGCCAATTAAAGCACCGACACCAAGCCCCACCACCCCCAGGTCTTGCTTAAAAATATAAATGCTAAAAATTATTGCTAGGTTATAAAACAGCGGCGCAATGGCGTAGAAGAAAAATCGGCCAAATGTCTGTTGAACACTAGTAACTATTCCAGACAAGGTAAAGAATAGCGGGTTGAGGGCGACCAATCGCATTATTTGAGTAGCTTGGTCAAGCTGCTCAGGCGTTAAATTTGGGGCAACAATATTGCTAAGTAAGGGCCGTGCAAAAACAAAAATAATAATAGCCGCAAAAAACATAATGATTGTTAGCAGGTTAAATAAGCTACTGGTAATTTCCCACAGTCCTTTGCGGTCGCCTTTTTGCAATCGGTCTGACAAGATGGGTATAAAGGCTACGCCTAGGGCACCGGCGGCAATAGTGAAGAAAAAGAAGTCAGGTATTTGAAAGGCAGCGAAAAAAGCATCGGTGCTACCGGGATCAGTTTTAGCAAAGTTGGCCACCAGCAAACGGTTTCGGAAAAATCCTAAAACCTGGCCCAAAAGCGCCACAATAATTAAAAGCATAGTGGCGTTGCCAAAGGACAACTTGGTATTAGCTCGGTTTATCCAACGCTTCATTTAGCTGTAATTATAAATTACTGGGGCGCTTAACACCTAGTAAAAAGTAAATGCTTAGTTTTAGTATAAGGCGGCTGTTTTGGGCATAACGCTGCCCTTCAAGATCTCCAGGACTTCGTTGGCCTCTACCGTTTCTTTTTCCAGTAGCTTAGCTTTTAGAATTTCTAATTTTTGACGATTGGCCTTAATAACCAGACGGGCGCGGGTGGCAGCTTCAGAAATTAAGCTCTCAACCTCACCATCAATAACTTTAGCAGTATCGTCTGAGTAGTTACGCTCGTGAACTAGCTTTTCAATCATCATACCCTCATCGACATGAAAAACTTGGTCGCGCAGTTTTTTACCCATACCCTGATTAACCACCATATCGCGGGCTAGTTCGGCGGCCTTCTGCAAGTCGTTGCCACCACCGGTGGTAATACGATCATTGCCATAGACTACTTCTTCGGCTACTCGACCACCAAGCATGCGAGCTAAAACGTCTTTAAACTCAATAATTGAATGGTAGCTTTTATCGTCCGGCGGGATGAACCACGTTACCCCACCGGTACCGCCGCGGGGGATAATTGTAACTTTATGAACCATGTCGCTGTCCGGCAAAATATGACCGACGATAGCGTGACCGGCTTCATGGTAGGCAGTTAGTTCTTTTTCCTTATCAGTCATGATTTTACTCTTGCGCTCCGGACCAATGGCGACTTTTTCAAAGGCTTCAGTTACATCAGTTGAGCGGATTTCGCGTCGATTGTTGCGAGCGGCAACAATTGCCGACTCGTTAGCAATATTAGCTAGGTCTGCACCAGAAGAGCCGGCGCTTTTAGCGGCTAAGGCATCTAAGTCTACGTCTTTAGTCAGCGGTTTTTTCTCAAAATGAGTTTTTAAAATAGCTTCACGGTCTTTACGGTCTGGCAAATCAATATTAACCTTGCGGTCAAAACGTCCGGGGCGAAGCAGGGCTGGATCCAGTACATCAGAGCGGTTGGTCGCAGCCAGGACAATAACATTTTGGCCTTGTTCAAAACCATCCATTTCTACCAAAATCTGGTTTAGGGTTTGCTCGCGTTCGTCATGTCCACCCCCCATACCCGAACCACGACGGCGGCCGACGGCATCAATTTCATCTATAAAGATAATGCAGGGCGAATTTTTCTTAGCCTTAGCGAACAGGTCGCGGACACGGCTGGCGCCGACACCAACAAACATTTCAACAAACTCTGAACCAGAAATGCTAAAAAACGGCGCGTTGGCTTCGCCGGCTACGGCGCGGGCCAGCATAGTCTTTCCAGTGCCCGGTGGGCCAACAATTAAAACACCTTTAGGAATTTTGGCGCCGACCGATTCAAACTTTTTAGGATACTTCAAAAACTCGACGACTTCCTGCAGGTCTTGTTTAGCCTCATCACTGCCAGCCACACTAGAAAATGTGACCTTTTCTTTTTCATTGCCATATAGACGGGCGCGACTCTTACCAAAACTCAACGCTTGATTGCCTTGTCCCTGCGCGCTACGCAGCATAAAGAATAAAACGGCGCTAATTATAATGACCGGCAAAATCGAGATGCCAATGTTGGCCCAGGTCGAGCCGGAGCTCGATTCCTGCTGGGGGTTAACTTCCAGTCCCTCGATATTTTTATTTAAGCCTTGTTCGTAAATACTTGAGCCGGCTTCTTTGTGCGATTTTTGGGTGGGTTTGTCTTCGCCCTTTTTGGTTACTTCTATATCATTGCCCTTAATGGTTATTTTCTTAACTTCGCCGTCGTTAGCTTGCTGGACAACATCAGACAGCGCTACTTCTTTAAGATTGCTGGGCTTGGAGTAGCTGGCAAAGATTATCAAGCCAATCAAAGCTAGAATTACTAAAAAGCCAATGTTTTTAAGACCACGGCGGTTAGGTGCCTTACCGGCTGGGTTGGTTCTAAACGGTTTTTTATCCATCAGTGAAATTGTATTATACAGACCGCCTAAATAAAAATCTAGCGCTCAGTGTCTTAGAGTGCCAATTTCGCAAACCAAGGAGTGGCTTTGCCGATTCGACTGTTTGCGAAATTGAAAGGAGGAAATGATTTGAGGGTGGAACAAAATAAGATAGTTATTTTGTGTAAGCCGACCATCAGTTCCGACGAGTGAGTGCCAAATTAGTTTTCTCGATTTTAATTTGATGTGCTTTATTAACGTCAAACTTTTTACCTGTTTTTAGAGTTTTAGCATTAGTTACCAATTTTTCAAGTAGCTTGGTGTCAAAACTGGCAATGTCATGACACCTAAGCCACATAGCCATCAGTTCAACTGCTTGCTGATGCGGCAGCATAATAAACCATTGGCGGTCGAGTTCTTTAGCGGCTGGTTGCAAATGCAGTTGATTTACTAAAGCAGCATCAATTTCATCATTAAGTACACCCAGTTTTTCTAAGTGCTTTATTAACTCAAGTTTTTGGCTGGTGTTTAAGTTGGCCAAGATATTATGCCTAACGTGGTTGCGCAGGTATTTGGTGTCTTGATTGGTCGGGTCTTCACGCCACGGAATATTTTTAGTACAAGCGTAGTTGATAATTATATGCTTTGGCCAGCTAAGCATCGGGCGAATAATATAATCCTGATTTTTTAGTGGCGATAAGCCTTTTCGGCCGCTACCACGTAGCAAATTAATAAGAGCTGTTTCAATGGCATCATTTTGATGATGGGCGGTGGCAACAGCATTAGCCCCGGCAGACTTGCGCACGCTTTGCAAAAATTTATAGCGAGCTTGACGAGCTTTGGCTTCGCTGGCAGCTTTACCAAGTTTGCCTTCGGAGTAAATAAAGGGCAGTTTGAGTTGTTTAGCAGCTTCTTGAACGAATAGGCGGTCGTCTTTGGAGTTGTCTCTAATGCCATGGTCAAAATGAGCAACTGTTAACTTAACACGTGGTTGGCGGGCCATCAGATTCAATAGCACCATCGAATCAACGCCGCCCGAAACAGCGGCAACGTATTTGCCCGGCTCGACCTTAATATTCATAAATTAATATTAGCAGTTAAAAAGATTGTGTTTGTATCAAAAGTTGAAATAATTATGGGCTTTAGCTTGCAATCGCACCAACTAGAGCTACATAACCTTTTTCCGCTACAGATGATTCTATAGGAATTTCCGTCTGTGGTAGTTTGTCCCATTCGCGAGATATAAGTGCGGCAAAACTTGTATCATTTCCTTTTCTTTCGTCTGCTCGACCTTGTTCAAGTGTCTCTGGCAACATTTTTTCGCCTCCAGCTAGCTCTACTAATCTGATTCTTCTGTGCTCAATATCTTCCGGACTCATAATTTCTTCTGGCTGAGTTTCCGTCGATTGAGTCTTAGTAAGTCCCAATATCGGCATATTTTTTTCTATTACATTCTGCTGTGCCATGATTTCATCACTACTCATAAAACCTAACGGCTTAGATAATTCAGCTCCCATTTTGTTTCCCCCTTTTTATTAAAAAAACGACCTATGAGGCCGCTTGTTTATTTGACTGCTTTGTTTGCAGTGGTCATACCAATTTTTATTATAGTCCGTTGCTTATGCTTGTCAAATTGTGAGTGGAGGTAAAACGTGTTATATTTACCCCTGTTCTTTGGCGTTTTTATAAAAAATTCTAAACCAAGCATAGCTGTTTAGAATTTTTAGAGGAGACGCAGTGATTGGCTTAGCCTGTCGAGAGCAGAAATTTGTTTTGTGCTCGTCGGCTGGCAAGCTAAAGAGCTTGCGTCTACGAGGCAGCGTAGCTCAGTTGGTTAGAGCGCAGGACTCATAAGCCTGAGGTCGCAGGTTCGATCCCTGCCGCTGCTACCATATTTTATAGCTCCGCTAACAGTGCGTCGACTTCAGCAATTTGTGAGTTCGAGCTCGGCAAGAGTTCGAATTCCAAACCACTAGATAATAGATCTGCCACGATTGGCTCCTTTATGATTTAATTTGTTTAGTTTTTTATTAAAAACTTACATAACTAATTATACACACATTTGCTATTTTGTCAACCCTCTTTTATTAGGTTTTTTTTAATTTGTGTGTTTTAATTGCCTTTGCAAGGTTCTTTACTGTTCTTGTATCTGATCGAAACTGTTCCTTTGGTTCAACCAGGTAAGTTCGAGTTCAAGAAATAGAAGAGGTCGTACCTGGCTTAACTTTAAGGAGTAAATGAATGTACAAATTATTTGTCGGCGGACTACCGTTCGCTACAACTGACGATGAGCTAAAAGAATTATTTTCAGCTCATGGTACGGTTACATCCGCCAAGGTCATTACTGACCGTGAAACTGGCCGCAGCAAAGGCTTTGGCTTTGTCGAATTCGAAAATGATGACGAAGGTAAAGCAGCTGAAAAGGCTTTAAACGGCACAGACGTTGGTGGACGCAGTATTACTGTCAACGAAGCTCGACCGCGCGAAGAGCGCCCGCGTCGAGATTTCAGTGGCGGTGATCGCCAAAACAGCTGGTAAATTTCAACTAGCTAAAGAAAAACTCCCCAATTGGGGAGTTTTTAATTTCTGTGGATAATTGACAATTTTACCCCTGTTTGATAACCTAACACTAACGCAATCCGGGAATCTCTTTGTTTGTATTGCGTATCAACGCGGGGTGGAGCAGCGGCAGCTCGCATGGCTCATAACCATGAGGTCGCCGGTTCGAGTCCGGCCCCCGCTACCATAAGTATTTTGACCTCTGGCAATTGAGGTCTTTTTATTCAGGTAGATATGAAGAAACCACTTCTAGGTATTTTTCTAATTGTTCGGGTCTACGGTCACCCATATGCGGAATGCGAAATGTTTCAGGTAAGCCGGCCTGTTTGCGAACTTTACCTAATTTAGGATGCCCAGAATCAAAACCATATTGTACTGGCCTGTTGTTCCACAATTGTTTGCGCAGTTCTAATAAATCCACTTCTCGGGTATTCACAAAACAACTAACCGTATCAGATGCATTTGCAAGTTCAGGTAATAATTCAAAACCTTCACTGTTAGCCCAGTCTCTTGTTCGTTCTGCCATTTGGGTATGTCTGGCATAACGGCTTTCTATGCCTTCGGCGTAAACTATATGTATTAGTTGAAGGGCTAGTGCTCCAATCTGTGCTTCTGGAGGAGTTGTTAAAGTCAAATTATCATTATTTGCCTCAACTTGCTGTAATACATCAGTAGTAAAACCTCTGTTTTTGGAGGTAACTTTTGCTAAAGCTTCATTACTAACAACTGCAAGTGATAATCCTGGTGGAACGCCAAGACCTTTCTGTGGAGCGGTAACTAAATAATCAATACACCAATTACTAACGTCAATTTCCATACCACCAACAGAGCTAACTGCGTCAACAAAAAGAAGTGCCCCAGCGCCTTTTACTATTGGAGCAAGTTTTTCCAAATGATTAACTGTCCCTGTAGAAGTATCGTTGTGAGTAACAGTTACTATTTCATAAAGACCACTTTGAATTCCAGTACTCAAGTTTTCTTCATCAATAATTTTTCCCTCATCAACTCTTAACCGCACAACTGGGGTTTCGCAACCTTCGAAAATATCTGCCCATAAGTCTCCAAAATAACCAATAGAGGTGGTAAGTACTTTTGGCTCGTGATCAGTTGGATGTGACCAGCTACGAGCTGCAATTTCCAAAGCATTAGTGCCAGAACCGCCAGTAAGAACCATGCTGTGTGTTTTTTCATCAGCTTTCACTAATTTAAATAAATCACTTCTGATATCCTCGATGTAAGGCTTTATTTCATCCGACCTATGGCCGTACGGCTGAGAGGGCATAACATCAAGCGCTTCTTGACGTACATCAACTGGCCCAGGAATATACCATTCTGTAAAATGTGGCGTTTCTTTAGACATGCTATTACTTTATAAAGGTGCTAATTGACAAGCAAGCACAAGTATTTTAATTTACATATTTTATACTGGCTGGTAGATGCTCAATAGTAGTGCTTCTTTGAACAACTCTAAGCATCTCGTTAGCTACTGGGATATATTATTACAATTTGAATGTACCAGGCTACCAAGTTATAATTTCGGTCTGTTATCGTCGTCGTAAATTATTAATGTTCTAAGTATTTTTTGCGGATCCTTGTTTATTTTATTAACATACGGCTTTTGCCAATACCAACCCTCGTCACTGCGCACAATATAGGTAAATACTCCGCCCCCGTAGATAAAACCAAGCAGAGCCACCCACATGGCCAGTTTGCCGATTTGCACCTTACTTTTAAATAGATTTTTAAAGGCCAGGGCAAAAATCGCATAAACTGGTATTAAAATCGGGATTAAATATCGTCCCTGAACAGCAACCGGAAAGTCATACTTTAAGAAGTTTAAATAATTATTAACTAGCAAACTAAGCCCATAGGCAAAAATAATTAATATTAAAAAGCGAAGTGCGGAGTTGGCCCAGATTTTGCGCCAAAAATAGACACTCAAAACTAAACCCGCGGTGCCAAATACAATCGCCGTTAGCTCAGGAAATACCAGCGGGCGGCCAATGAAATAAGCACTGTAAGGTCCGTTTAACGCAAACATCAAATTAAAACCCATATGGTTAAACCAATACAGTAAATATTCGAAAGGGTTAAGTTTAAAAGTTGTCGGTTTGTCTGCCAAAAAATCATGATTGCGCTGAATGACCGTATTTTTTAAACAAGCTTCTTCACTTATTACTTGCCGACAAGCTGGGTTTAGAGAACTATATCGGACTATATTATAGCCGTAACGTTGCACAAAAAGCCCGAGACTCAAAAGTACAAAAATAATTAACGCCCAGAGTTTAAGTTTTGGCATTTTGGCCAGTTGGGGTTTAAAACTAGCAAATAATTTATTATTCTTTTTTTTAGTTTTTATAATTTGCCAAGCTAGGTAGCCAAATATGGCCGCAGCCATAGGTAAAAAAGTAAACTTGAACAAAGTACCCAGCAAAACTAAGCCAGATAATAATCCAAGTCTGGTGATGTCCCAGCTTGAGCTTTTAAGCTTTTGGGTTACGACTTGAGTTAAAAGTAAACAGGCCGCCAATATTAGAATAAATACATTGTCATAATTTATTTGAGCAGCGACCTGCGGAACCAGTGGCGTCAATACAAAAAGAAATATACTTATATTTGTAATCCTTTCAGATAATTTGGCGCGTCTTAAAACTTTTCTAAACAAAACAATGGCAAAAGCAAAAAGGGCAATATTAATTGCTCTTAGCACTATTACCTGCGTCATGAAATTACTAGTCAGCGCCGTAATTAATCGCCATGGAAAACTAAGTAGATAGTGATACAAATATGAAGGATCGTGAGCTATCAGGCCGTACTGATAGGTTTCGGGTGGTTGAGTGTTAGCAAACGGGTTGGGATGGTCAGCATAATATTGAATGGTGCCAACGTGAGTCTGTTCATCAAACGGCATAGGATAGCGGCCGCTTAGGGTAATCCAGCTGGCCGAAAAAATAAAGAGGGTCAATATCAGAATAAAAAATCTACGGCCGCTAATAAAAGCGTCAAGTTTCTTAAACATAAACTAATATGATACTACGCTTCGTTTAACGATGCAGGAAGAAATCTATCCATTTTTGAAAATTGCGCTGGTAGGCAGGTTTATCGGCTTGTTTAATAATTTTTTGGGCTTGGATACTACTGGGTATATTGGTGGAGTTAGCCAAAGCCACACTTTTTGGCACAAATACAACCGTTTCCCCGGGTGCGGCCTTGCCAAAATGACGCCGAGCGGCCAATTCTAAAAACCTATCTGTTTCATAGTACTGATTGGAAAGCCGCAAGTTCTCGTTTTCTAATTTTTTAACGTCGTTTTGTTGTTTTAGCGTCGAAATTTGTTTTTGCAGAGTATAATTTTTCTGCACCGCTTTGCCAGCACTCCAGGTAACTAGTACGGCAATAACGGCAAAGGCCGCTAGGCCAATAGCCCGCGTATCGCGAAACTGCTGCCAAAAAGGACTTTTTATAATGTTTTTTGTTTTTGTGAACATCTATTTACATTATATCAAGCATTGGTGGGGCGGGCAGGATTTGAACCTGCGACCAATCGGTTATGAGCCGACTGCTCTAACCACTGAGCTACCGCCCCTCGTCGACGTGTGATGGTTAGTTTGCCTGAGCGTCCAAAAAACGAGTTTGCTGAACGCTATTGCCAAACTAACCAAGCCGTCTCCTCTCAATTTTATAAATAGCGATGCTTGGTTTATAAAATTGGCTTAAGATAACTCGCAACAGGGGTAAGTATAGCAGATTGACTAGGCAAATAGCTTATAATACTTATACAGTGGGGAAGATTAAGACCAAGTTTTATCCGGTTTACGTAGGCGAAGGACTGCTAGAGAGTTTTGATTTTAATGAATTTGGGGCTAGTGCCTATGTCATTGTCTGCGACCAGACGGTGCGTAAAAAAGTGGCTAGCCATTTGGCTTCTAATCCTTCCCTTCGAACTGCGCCATTGCATGAAGTCGTTGTGCCGCCCGGGGAATCCTCCAAGACTATGACTAAAGCCGAAAAAATTTTACGCTTTATGGCCGCTAATAATCTAGATCGATATGCACTAGTAATAGCATTGGGTGGTGGAGTTATTGGCGACTTAGCCGGTTTTGTAGCCAGCGTTTACAAGCGCGGAGTATCTTATGTGCAGCTACCAACTACCCTGCTGGCTCAAGCCGACAGCGCTCACGGCGGCAAAACTGCCCTAAATATCCCTGAAGGTAAAAACTTAATTGGTAGTACGTATTTTCCAAAAGCAGTTATTGCTGACATTGGCATATTAAAATCATTACCGGACGAGGAGCTATCCAGCGGATTGGCCGAGGTTATTAAACACGGCGTTGTATGGGACGCTAAACTATTTAATTACCTTGAAAAACATATCAGTAAGTTGTCAATGAAAGAGACTAAGCATTTGGTGGAAAAATCAGCGATTGCTAAAGCCAAAATAACCGAAAAAGATCCCAACGAACTAGAATTTAGGAAAATTTTGAATTATGGCCACACTGTTGGCCATGCGCTGGAAATAGCTAGCGGCCATAACCTAAACCACGGCCAAGCTGTAGCTTTGGGTATGGCCTGCGAAGGCCACATTGCTAATAAATTGGGCTTTTTTAATAGTAAAGACTTGGCCAGGCAAAACAATTTGATAAAAGAGTTGGATATCCATGTTAAACAGAGCTTTAAAACGGATGAGTTGATTGAGTATATGCGCCGGGACAAGAAGTCAAAGGCCGGCAAGTTATATTTTGTAATGCCTCTGTCAATTGGCAAAGTCAGACAAGAAAAAGGTCAAGTGGCTTTTGAAGTCGAAGAACAAGTCGTTAGAGAATGTCTAAAATTACTTAGTTAGAATTTGTGATTTTTTTAATAAGCAGGCTGTCATTTTTTTGACAGTCTACACGCGGTCAAAATGTTAAAAAGGTTAGGTTAACTATAAGGAGATTAAACATGAAGCATATTATAAACTTAAGATACCTAAAACGTAGATTATTATTAATAACAATAGCCCTATCCTTTCCTATGGGTATAGCTGCTTCCGGTAGTGTGGCTATGGCTCATGGCTGGCATGGCAATGATAATGGGAACTGGTGGAACAATTGGAAAAATAGGCAAAACTTTTCACTGCAAGGTGATGCTCAGCTTGTCCGCAAACACAACCAGCATAAAAATATAGTTAAATTGCGCTCGGATGAAGACCCGGGTTTTGGGGCTGTAAGTTTTAAACTTAAACATGATAAAACTTTTGCTGATTTAACTCACCTTAGCGGTGACTATAAGATTAAAGACGGTGATGGCTGTGGTGACGGTTCACCTCGGTTTAAGCTAAAAACCGACGAAGGTAATATCTATGTCTACATTGGGCCATCACCAGATTTCATGAATTGTGACCCTGGTTGGCAAAATACGGGTGAATTGATTGGTAATAACGATGCTTGTCGCTTCAATACATCTGAACTGGGTGGAGATGCTTGTAGTACCTACGATGACGTTTTAGCTAACTTCGGTGACTTGCAGATAAATAAGATAAAGCTGATAGTCGATGGTGGCGACAGCGAAGAAGCTAGCGGTGGAGATGGCCGCCAAGTTGTACTTGCAGACAACGTGGTAATTAACAATAAGTTGTACACCTTTGACAACCATAGACACCACCACCATCATCACCACCACGATAATTGGTGGAAGGATAATGAGAACGAAGACAGCTTCTGGCACAACAATTAAGTTTAAGTTTGTACAGCTCCGTGGTGAGTATTCGACGGAGCTGTAACTTTTTTAACTGTCATAAGTACGTAAAAATGTTAAAAAGTTTAAGTTAAATGAATGGAGGTCACATGATAAATATCATTAGAAAAAAATTTAACAGATTCAAAAAGCAATTCCTGACAATCGGTACAGGATTGGCTTTTTCAGCCGCAACGCTAATTTCCAGCGGGGTCGCCAGTGCTGCCACCGGCTACACGCTGTTTGGCGATGCGCAAATTGTCTCACCCGGCAATGCTTCCCCGCACGCCGTACAAATTAGATCTGATGCTGACCCAGGTTTCGGCGGTGTTAGCTACAACGTACCGGGCGGAACTACCTTTGCTGATTTAGACAGTCTTTCTACAGACTTCAAGCCAGAAGCCGATGATTTGTGCGTTGGTGGTTCGCCACGCTTCCAGATCCGAGTCGCTGAAACCGGCCCAGCAGATTCGGACCCATCTGGTGATAACATTTTTGTTTACTTTGGCCCAGACTCAGCTTCTCCGCCGTGCATCCCGGGAGTTTGGCAAAATACCACTGATTTGCTTGACGCAGCCAAGCTAGTGGATACTTCACAACTAGGTGGGACTTTTTATGATCCCTACCCTAACGCTTTAACCAACTATGGGGGATTGCAGGTTTTAGGTGTTTCCGTTGTTGTTGATTCTTCTTGGGCGCACCCAGACAATGAGCAAACTTTCTTAATTGACAATACCGATGTTGACGGCAAAGTTTACAATTACGATCAACCAGCCGACAAAGACGAATGTAAAAAGGGTGGTTGGATGAACCTGATAGATGCCGACGGTAATTCATTCAAAAACCAAGGTGACTGCGTAAGCTATGTAGCCACCGGTGGTCGAAATCCGGCTAACGGCTAATTCTTTTAGGCTACAGCCGTCGAATACTCCGTGGGCTTAGATGTCCACGGAGTATTCGCTGTGAGGTTTTTCACAGAATCATTTTAGTTGAATGCCATAATTATAGTCATGGTTAGAGTACTAGGAGATATTAGACTAACCGTTTTATTGGTAATTTTAATAGGACTTTTGTTGGTGATGCGAGGACCGACAAAACAACCGTTCGTTCCAGTTCTACCGGCTTCGGCAGTTACTGAAAGGCTAGAGCCGAATTATAAACAGACATTGGCGATAAATAGTCCGCCGCCAGCGACTGGTAGCTCGTCAAATAACAATTCATTGAACCCAAGCTCTAGAGTTGCTAATGGTGTAGAAGCAGCAAACAGCTCGCCTAGTTTAGCGACTAAAAGCTCAGGCGCTTCAACGCCGCAAGAAGCCCAATCCAGCTCTAGGCCCGAGGGACCGATTAATTCTCTGGTCCAGCCTTTGGTGAATCAAACCGTAGATTTACTACCGCTTTAAAGTAGTTCCAGCAGCTCGTTAGTACTTTTAGCCAGCATCAATCTTTCACGCAATTCTTTGGCGCCTTCAAACCCATTAATATAAACTTTGCAAAATTTATTTAGAGTTTTGACCCCGCGCTCCCCTTTTTTGTAAGTCTTAGCAAACAGCTCAACGTGATTTTTATAAAGAGCTATCTTTTGTTCTTTGTTAAAGTTTGGCCACGGCGAGCTAGTAGAAAAAATAAAAGGGTCTTCAAAAATACCGCGGCCAATCATTACGCCGTCCAGTTTATATTTATTAGCTAGTTCTAGTGCTTGGGGTCGGGAAATAACGTCGCCGTTACCAACAAGCAAGGTGGCAGGTGAGAGCTGGTCGCGTAAACCTCGGGCTTCGCCGATTAAATCCCAGTTGGCCGGAACTTTAGACAAATCTTTGGCTGTACGACCATGAATAGTTAACATGTTAAGTGTTTGACCAAGTAAGAATTCTATCCAGCTTAAATCTACCGTTTTTAGGCCCAGCCGCGTTTTGACGCTGACAGGGAAGTACTTCCCTGCCGCTTCCCTGACGGCTGCGATTATCTCCCCTGCCAGTTCCCTGTTATCAATTAAAGCGATGCAACAGCCATTCTTCACTACAGCCTTCACCGGACAGCCCATATTTATATCTACCCCGTCAAAGCCCATATTTATTAGGTCTTTAGTGGTTTTGTAATAATTTTCAGGGTTCTTACCCCAAATTTGAGCGATTACTGGCTGTTCTTTGCTACTTAAAGCCAACTTGTGTAGAAGTTTAGGCCGTCCAGGGCTCTGCAAACCATCAACGTTTACAAACTCGGTTATAAATAGATCCGGTTTAGCGCAGTCGTTCACAATTTGGCGAAATACCGTGTCGGTTACATCATCCATTGGCGCCAACACCAAAAAGGGTTTGGGTAGATTTAGCATTACTCTATTTATATACTAGTTAGACTTTTTGGAAAGCCTTGAAACTGATGCACCATGGCCGCTGACTAAAAGATCTTTTGCTTTTTCTATCTCTGGCGCATGAGGCACGCTTTCACGTTGCGGTATATCTAGAAATTTACCGTTTAGGGTTAGACGGGTTACTAACTGACCGCCTCTGCCATGCGCGGTCGTTTGAATAATATCTTGTCTGCGGCCAAGTTCTAATTTACCTTCTTCTCTATAGGTTCGTATACCGCCCCCTAGATCTTCATAAGGATCGTTGGCTCTAACAGCCTTTTCACCAGTCTTCTTAGCAGCCTCAGCCAACCTATCTACTCGAGCAACAAGAGTCTCTTTGGATGGTGACGGTCTAGAAGCTGCGTCAACTTCCAAGTCATGAGCTGCTAAATCAGATTGGGTATCGCCTAGAGGGCCAGAGTCCCTTAGACTTTCGTCATACTCTTCGGTAAATGGTCTCGCTGGATCGTCCATCTCATATTCAGGCAGACCTGCTGTTCTAAGAACCTCTCGCTTATACTGTTGCAAAGGACTGTCAGGTTGGATGGCATCAGGGTTAGATTGATTGCTAGCCATAAGCCTACTATATCACACTTATGCTTACTTGACAACCCCTTAAACTAAAAACCGCCCGAGGTGGTCCCCGAGCGGTTAAATTGCCTAAGAATAGGTCTTATTTTCTTTTAACGGTCAAAAAGCCGTTGCGTGGGTTTTCATTTACTACAAAACCGTCAGGCAGATCAGTGCCTTCAGGGCGCTCGTCTTTGCTGAAGTAATAAATTCTTTGGTCTTTACCACCGCGAAGTGTTACGTTCTTTGAGTTAAGGTAGTATGTTACACCTTTTGAGTTTGTGTGCTTGTAAGCCATATGCTATGTCTCCCCTCTTAAAATTGTAATGTACCCCTAACATACTCTGTAGCCTTTTCACTTGTCAACCTGTAATTTAGCCTTTTACCCCTAAGCTTTACCGTTACTACCCCTGTTAACTGCCCGTTAATTCTACCAGATGCCTAAGGTGTAAAAATTACTCCGTCCGGGTTGCCTGGGGTAGTGCTTATGTATTACACTTATCTCGTAAGCAATCAAGACTAATAAGGAAAAAGAGGCTATTTATGGATTTTTCGGCTCCCCAGTCTGCAAAATCAGAAGAAGGTAAAAAAAGACGCACAATAAGTAAATGGTTAAAAATTGGCTATACGGCATTACTGTTTTCAGCCACCGGTTTAATTGTAGCTGTTATTATCTATTTAGCACTGGGTGGTAATGCCAATGAGGCCAAGTACGTTAAAGACAACCAGTATCAAGCGCTGCAGCTTGCTAACGGTCAGGCTTATTATGGCCATATAACAAACTTGAGTGGAAAATTTGTACGTATCCAGGATGTGTTCTATCTTAGTGAAAATCAAACCCTTCAAGGCGACGAACAGACTGGGAGCAGTAGTCTACAGCTTATTAAACTTGGTTGTGAGCGCCATTCGCCTGATGATGAGATAATCATTAGCCGTGACCAACTGTCGTATTGGGAAAACTTAGATAATAATGGTGAGCTGGTTAAGAAAATTGATGAATTTAAGACCAAAAATCCCAATGGGCAGAAATGTACAACTTCAACCACGCAATCAAACTCAACCAACACTCACAGCTCAACACAGACGAACACTAATTCAAGCACTACTACCGAACAAAAAACCAATACGACGACGGCTCAATAGTCTTATTCGTGAGTCTTTAAAACCGAGCGAGCCCACCGCTCCAGCCCATACCTAAGTAAAAACAAGAAAAGCAGGATTGTTGTTATAACCACGCCCCAGCCGGCTAGGTCCGGCGACCAGCGCGGCGATACAAAATCAAATTTGTAAAGCGTATCGTCAATTGGTTTGGTTTTTACTCCATGGCTAGAAACGTAATCGGCAATGCAAGGTGTACGTGGTCCGCCGGAGAAACTACTTGGATATTTAGCTTCGCAGTAATGCTGGGCAGCCGTGTAAACATTGTCGTTGGCACTACCTACCCGCTTTTGTTCGGCCTTTAATAAACGCTCATAACGATATTTAAGTTGAATTGGTGGTTTGATAGCATTTGGACCACTGGCTAGGTTTGTATTCATATGAGCATAAACATATGCTCGCAGATTTTGGAGAGCCTTTTCAACGTTACCATTATTTTTGTCAGCTTGGGTGACAGCACTTTTAAGTTTAAGCATATGTAGATTATTTTGACGCAAGGCGTGAACAGTTATAACTAAGCTAATTAAAAAAGCCAGTAAAAAATACCAATAGCTAATCGGCCGGAGTTTAGTCCAGTAATAGTGCAGTTTCTTTTTGTCGACCATCTTGGTTACGATTATACTTTAAACTATGCATGTTTACTTTAGCGGTATTGGCGGTACGGCCATTGGTCCGCTGGCTATGATTGCTAAACAGGCCGGCTATGAAGTATCCGGCTCTGATAAGCAGGATTCACAGTATATTGAGTATCTACGAAATAAAGGACTTAATAATATTCACATTGGGCAGTCCAAAGAGCAAATTGCTAAAGTTCACTCTGAGAAGCCGATTGATTGGTTTGTTTACACCTCGGCCCTGCCACTAGAAAATCCCGATGCCGATGAGCTCAAGTTTTGCACCGAACAGAATATTAAGACTTCCAAACGTGATGAATTTATTAACCAAATTTTAACCGATAAAAAACTTAAACTAATCGCCGTGGCCGGCACACATGGTAAAACCACTACCACAGCAATGTTAGTTTGGTTATTTAAAGAGCTTGGTCAGCCGCTGAGCTACTCAGTTGGCGCCAAAATTAGCTTTGGCGGTATGGGTGCATATAAAAAATTATCAGAATACTTTGTTTATGAGTGTGATGAGTTTGATAGGAACTTTTTAGCCTTTAAGCCCTATTTAAGTCTAATTAGCGGCGTTAGTTGGGACCATCATGAGATTTTCCCCACCCGTGAAGATTACCAGCAAGCTTTTAAGGAATTTATCTCTCAAAGCAAATGGACATTCTTATGGCAGGATGATGCTGATTATTTAGGCTTGAATCAGGCAGACAACGTTTCGATCCAAGATGCAGCAAACCTGCAAATTCAACATATTAACTTACGCGGCAAGTACAACCGCCTAGACGGCTGGCTGGCTATTCTAGCTGTACATGAAGTTACTAATACGCCAATTAAAAAACTCATCGAGCTGATGAGCAAGTTCCCTGGGCTGCAGCGGCGAATGGAAGAAATTGTACCCGGATTATACAGTGATTATGCTCACACGCCCGAAAAGATTCGTGGTGCTATGAGTGTGGCGTTAGAAATGGCCGCCCATAAAAACCAAAACGTGGTGGTTGTTTATGAACCTTTAACCAATCGACGCCAACATCACATGATGGACGATTATGGAAATTGTTTTGACGGCGCTAAAAAAGTTTACTGGATCCCAAGTTATTTGGCCCGCGAAGACCCCAAGGATAGAATCATCCCACCCGAAGAATTAATTATGCACTTGAGCGACCCAAGTATAGCTGAATCCCTTGAGCGTGATGATAAATTAATAGCAGTTATTGAAAAGCACCTTAAAGCTGGCGACATGGTTGTCGCTATGGCTGGTGGTGGTGGTGATAGCTTAGATGAGTGGGTTCGCAAAGAATTTAAGGCCTAGCTCCAGCCGTATTCAGCATATATTTTGCCGGCTTTGATTTGCTTTAAGGCAAAGCCAAGCATTGGCACAATATTATCTGGCAATTTATTTAAATCAAACCATTCCACTTTAGCATGCACGTGCGGTTCAGCATTATACGGATCGCCCTCCCATTTTGTAGCTTCAAAGAAAACGTCTACCCATATATTAGTTTTGTCTTCTGCTTCTTTTCTGTGAATAGTAAGAACGGGATGCAAATCGGTAGCTTTAACTTTAACGCCTGCTTCTTCTTTAGCTTCACGGATAGCCGCTTCAGCGTAGGTTTCATCATTTTCAACCTTGCCTGCTGCAATGCCCCACTTGCCATCCATCCAAGAGGTATTGCTGCGTAAAATAAAAAGGATTTTATTGCCCTTTTTTAAAAGGACATAACTCGCAATGTATGGTGTAGCCGTGCCGAATTTATTCATCGGTTATCGCCTCTGCCGGATAATTTGTTCCGTTGTTTGCGGCTGGCTAGTTTTTCTACATTGGCTTGAGCTAGTTCGTTTAACGAAACTCCTAAATAGTCAGCAAGAACTGCAATATACCAAAGGACATCACCAATTTCTTTAATGATTTCCTGTTTGTCTTCCTTGCTAATAACGCCGCCCTTGTCACGGATTATTTTCTTATACTTTTCAGCTACTTCACCAGCCTCGCCGACAAAGCTTAAGATTTTATCAACATAAGCTGGGTCATGGGCGTATTTGTTTGATTTGCCGGCGCCAAGATCGGTACTAAGAGCTTTTTTCTGGTAGTCATTAAAATTCATATTACGCGTCCATTCTCATCAATTTTAACAGCCCCCTCACGCATGACTTCAACTTCATCGTCAATGATTCTAATAATAGTAGAAGGGTCGCGGTCAGATAAATCGCCGCCGTCCACATAAAAATCAACCTGATCGCCAAAATATTTTTGAGCTTCTGATAAATTATTGGCCGTCGGTTCGCCGGGTTGGTTGGCGCTGGTGGTCAACAGCGGACCGGTAGCAATAGTTAACATGTTAAGTGTCTTGTCATTGGATATTCGTACGGCAATATCAGGCTTTCCCTGGCGTAAATAACTTCTTTGAGGATCGCTAAATGGCACAATAATACTTAGGGCATTCGGCCAATACTCTTCCACGGCTTTGACGTAGCGATATTTAAGCCCAAGGTCCACGAGTTGGTCGACATTAGCAGCAATAACTGTGCCGGGTTTATGCTCGCGCTTTTTTAAAGCGTAAAGGCGCTTGACCGCCGATTCATTTGCAGCAGCACAAACCAGCCCGTAAACAGTGTCAGTCGGAATGACCCCAACCGCGCCATTTTTAATTAATTCTATTAAGTCTTCATCCTCGAGATTCTTAAAATCCTTAGCCACAACTATTCAATAGTACTACGGCTTCACATTTGCGTGCAGTGCACGGAAGCAACGAGCAGTGAGCGAGTCGTACTCTGGTAGTACGATGAGCGAGCCGCACAGGTAGCTGACACAGCAATGCGCCAAAAACTTTTGCAGTATTGTATGCTTTGCATGCAAGCAGATTAAAGTGTTGTGAAGTCGTAGTTATAGACCGAGGTTGCTGTCGTCTAGATCTGACGAGCTAACATCACCTGCGTTATCGGCTTCTTTGAGGGTTTTATCAATATCTTTGGTGGTTTCATCAACGTCATCAGTTGTTGCCGGTGCAACGTTTTGATTTGAAGAGGTTTGCGTCGTAGCCGGTGGACTATCTTTTTTAGTTAGCATTGCGAGAATGGCTACTAAGATAATTACACCTAGCGCCATTAGAATTATAAAAAGCATTTTCTTAGATTTTTTTGACGGTGTTTGAGGTTGTTCCGGTTGGTGTACAGGCTCAACTGGTGGTTGGGCGTCAATATCCGGAGGTTGATAAGGCTGAGGTGGCACCGATTGATCAAATAGTTGCTCGGAGCCAGCTGGCGGCTGAGGAGGATTTGTCAATGGCGCCTGCCCATCATTATTGGACTGTGGCTCTGGAGGAGTTTGCGGTGTAGGTTGATAAATTTGTTCTTCCATATTCTTGGCCTACTGGCTCTTTACACTATCTTTAACTTGTTGTCGTAATTCTTTAAGGGTTGGGATTATTGTTTCTCTTACATAAGTTCTAAGTCCAACTATGTCCTGCACGATAGCTTTATGGACTTTGCGTGCCGCTTGCAAGGCGGCTTTAAAGCCCGAGGGATCAGATTGACACTGCATATCTTTGAGGTCTCCAAGGTCTTGGGCATATGATGTAAAGTCATCTTTTATTTTACCGGCCTTTTCATTTAAAGCTGCTCTTTCTTGCTCCAGTTCGGTAGTATCAAGGCCCCTATTTTTGAGTTTAGGAATGATGTTTTCCAAGAGTTTATCGAGCATGCCGTAAGCTTCAGTTCGCTTAGAGCCGCGCATTTCTAACTGGTGATGATGTTTCTCGACTATGCCTTGTGCGAATTTGCACCGAGCCATTAAATGCTCGTGTTCAACCTCAGAAAGATGCTCGGCAAATTCTTTTTTATGCTCTGCTATGCGCTCTTTTAGGGTTTCTTGTTGGGTGGTTGTCTCACTCGAGCTTGAATCATCACTGCCGTCGTGAGCCAAAACCGTCAAAGGCGGTATAAAAAGCAAAAAACTGATAACGCCAGCCGTAGCTACCCTGTGTAATTTCACATTTGAATTATATCAAATAATGCTAACGGTTGCGGCGTTGAAAAACCCAAACCGCTAGCGGGGCACAGACAGCGATAATCCCCACGCACCAAATAACAGCTAAGCGGCCAGAATTGCCCATAGGCGTACCAACTAATAACGAACGCATAGCATTTATAACTTGCGTGACCGGTTGGTTTTCAGCAAAAGCTCGTAATCCGGCCGGCATGGTGCTGGTCAGTACAAAAGCGCTGGAAATAAAGGTCAGCGGAAATATTATGACAAAACCAATCCATTGGGCGGCTTCCAGACTCTTAACAAATAATCCAAGTATGGCTGACATCCAAGAAATGGCTAGGCTAAATAGTACGGCCAAGCCGGCGACTAATAACCAATCGGTCAAGCTGGCATTTGGCCGAAAGCCAACCAAAAACCCCATGGCAATAATTATGAATGCTGAAATTAAGTTGCGTACCAAGTCAGCAGTTATGTGGCCAATCAACAACGCGCTGCTGGCCATCGGCAGAGATTTGAATCGGTCAATAATACCTTCTTTTAAATCGACAGCTAGGTTAATAGTTGTATAGTTAGCGCCGAAAGCCAGGACCTGAACAAAAATGCCGGCAAACAGATAATTGGCATAATTTATACCAGTGTGGATTGCCCCGCCCAAAACGTAGCGGTTGAGCAGCATAAACATGACCGGGAATAGGATTAAAGAAATAATTTGGTCAAAGCTTCTAGTTATGTGGCGGATGCTGCGACGGGTCATTTCCCAGCAGTCATTAACAACCCAGAAAATATTCTTGTGGGCTTCCGGGTCGATGTGCTCAGTTAATATTTCCGAATCAGCCATTATTTTTTGCCCTTTTTCTTTTTAGCTTCTTCAGTAGAAGAATCTTTAGTGGCAGTGTGTCCGGTCAATGACATAAAGACATCATCGAGCGTCGGCCGGTGCAGTGAAATACTGTCAACTTCAATATTGGCTCGTTCTAAGCGGCTTAAAACTTCTTTTAGTTTGCCGACACCACCGCGGCTGGCCACACTGACAGTTTGCTTATCTTTATCAACTTGAACATCCCGCCCGCCAATAATTTTTTTGGCTTCTTCTACAGTGCTTTTCTTGCCAATCACAATTTCCAGACGGTCAGAGCCAACCTTAGCTTTCAGGCTATCGGGTGTGCCTTCAGCAATAGTCTTACCGCGGTCAATAACAACAATATTGTCAGCTAAATTATCGGCTTCATCCATGTATTGAGTTGTTAACAAAATTGTCGTTCCACCACCCGCCAACTTTTTGACCGTGTCCCACATTGTTAAACGGCTGCGCGGATCGAGGCCGGTGGTTGGTTCATCCAAAAAGATAACCGGCGGTGTGGCAATAAGACTCATAGCCAAATCAATACGTCGCTTCATACCGCCCGAATAGGTTTTGACTGGGCGCTTAGCTGCTTCTTCTAAATCAAATTGCTTAATTAGCTCGTCTGCTCGCTGGCGGGCGTCTTTAACGCTCATCCTGTAGAGCCGGCCCATCATCTGTAAGTTTTCCAGTCCGGTTAAATACTCATCAACGGCTGCATATTGTCCAGTTAAACCAATTTGCTGTCGCACTTTATCCGGTTCTGTAGCAACGTCATGACCCATAACCATAGCGGTGCCTTTTGTGGGTAATAGTAGTGTGCTTAAAACCTTGACTAGAGTGGTCTTGCCTGCACCGTTAGGGCCCAGCAGGCCAAGAATCTTGCCTTTTTGGGCCTGTAAGCTAACACCGTCAAGAGCTTTAACCTTGTCGTAGTATTTGGCGACATTTTTAACTTCAAAAGCAACCTCAGTAGACATTAATCCCGAGCCTAACAAATTAATTAGATTTTATCAATCAAATTTCTAGCCGCCGTAGCCGTAGCCATAGCCGTAAGAATCGTAATCTGGCTTATGGTAGTCCGTAACCTTTAGAGCTTTTTGCTCACCCTTTAGTCCCTTAACTCCAAGAATATAAAGTTCACTGTCGTCTTTTGAAGCTAGCAAGTAATCTTCGCCAAACCAGCCATAGGCATTGTATTCAGTTAAGCTGGCGACTTCTTTTTCGCTACTACCTGTAGAGTCCCCAATTAGTAAGGTTTTCTTGCCGTCCCGAGATTCACTCCAGAAGCTTGCCTCCCCATTGGGCGAGAAAAGATACGTCGGATAATTACGGTCGAATTTTCTACTCAGGTCCTGGTTTCTATTGAAGGCCCCATTGTCATACTCGTAAAAATGGTCTTCCCCGTTGTAGTTATATACTGAGAAGATTACTTCTTCGGGTTTATATATTATTGAATTAATATAGCCGAAATCAGAATTGCTAAAACTCTTTATTGTTTGTCTGCCACTGCCGTCAGGCTTAATAGCATTAATTGTATTTTTATCCTGAGAATTATCTTCGCAGCACCAGGATTTAGTAAATATCAGTAAGTTATTAAGCAAATGAGTATCTCCATAATCCTCGTACCTCTCTGAATGTTTTCCGCTTGTGTTATCAAGAGTTACAAGTTGGCCAGTCTCAGCATTGTAGCTTTTTAGGCTGGAATGCTTGCTTTGCCAGTATTCGACATTATTTCTATCTACCTTGTACAAGAAATAGTTTCCGAACCAGCCAATCGGCGTAAAGCTGGCATCACCACTATCCATTTCTCTTAATTGGTCATTACTGGTGTTGATTGCGTATAAAGAGGCATTATCGCCGCTACGCTTTGATTTAAGTGCCAAATATTTCCAGTCACGATTAGTTAGTAGCACAGTATCAGTTTCATCTTCATTACCGGTGCCAGCTACCACTACCTTTCCGTCCGTGCCATCTAGATTAGCCTTCATCAAGTTGATTTTGCCGGTTCGCTTAGACAAGAAATATAGTTTTCCTTCTGGAGTTATGTTCAAATTATTTTGATCGTCCTTGTTTTCTGTCACTTTAACAGTAGTCTTAGTTTCATTGTAGCCATCAGCTGACACGACTGCTTGCTGTGTGTCTTTGTCTAAGGGCAAAACAATTGTTGCCAGCCCTTTGTCGTCGGTGGTGGCTTGAGTATCCAGTACTTTAATCGCCGCGTTTTCTACAGCTGCCCCTGTGATTTTATTATTAACCGCAACTGGGACTTGGCGACCGGTGGCTTTCACAGTGGCAAGAAAGTCGTCTTGTTGCTCGCCAACAGCTACAGTTACGGGCTGGTTGTAGGTTTCGTAATAATTTTTTGTGATTGATAGCGTGAATTTACCAACCTTAACGTGCAGCTTAATCTTACCTTCATTGTTGGTAGTACCGCTAACGCCGTCAATTTCAGCTCTAGCATCAGTTATTGGTTCATGAGTTTTATCGTCCAAAACTAAAATCGAGAAATCACGTTTGATAAAAATACCAAGGACCTTGTAGCGGGTGGTCGGAATAATTAAAAGCAGTGCCAGTACCGCCAGAATAGTCAGCGGAATGCTTTTTTTCTTATTAGCTTTGTACCAAGCTGTAAACTTCTGGAATTTGCCTTCCGGTTTTGAATCTGATGATTCTTGTGCCGAATCAGACGATGTGTCTTCTACTACTTCGTTTTTTTCAGACTCTAAATCTACAACTTCCAGATCTTTAGACTTTTTTTCTTTTTTAGCCTCACCCTTGGCCATTATTTAGGGCTCCTTATGCCGATAAGTATAAGCATAAACCTAAAAATTGCAACCTTTAAACCCTTGACGGGTTAAGAGTGCAAGCGTACAGTCAAATTAAAGGGTAGCAACGGAAAGGAAATAAAAATGATACACCAAAGATTTGAGTTTGAGGATTCTATGGATTTTCCAATAAAACCTGATAGTGGCCAAAGTAGGAATCATTCATCCCACCATATAGATACTGTTGCCTATACAGGAGTTAGAGACGAAATTGACCCCAACAAGGTACATCATATCCGTGAAGATCTAGAGTGGCTTGGGCGTCAAGCGGTGGTAGAAACAGTCTTTTCTGAGCCTCAAAAATTTAATTAGCTATTGCTTAGTAATTTATCAATCAGTGCCATCCGAGCGTACATACCATTCCCAACTTGAGGAAAGTAAATTGCTCTTGGATCTTTATCTACAGCTGGGCTTATTTCACCTACCCTTGGTAATGGGTGCATTATTCTTGTCTGTGGTGGCATAGAATCTGCTATAGCCTCATCAATAACAAAACCAAGAGCTGGCACGTCTTTATCTACTCTTGGAATTGCACTCTCAAGTACTTCTTCTACAGCAACATCCATTTCAGATTTTTTGTCTAATGGCCGTTCAAGTTGTTCGCGTGTCCAATAGGCAATATCTGCCTCTTTGAATACGCCATTCATTTCAAAAGCTTCCTCAAATTCAGTGCCCGAATTAAGCAAGTGCAGTTTTATATCATCCGCCATTGCCAGTCCCGGCTTAGAAACAAACAACAGGCTATTGTTTCTATAAAGACTTAGTAACTTAGCTAGTGATCGAGCTGTGCGCCCTCTTAGTAAATCGCCACCAATAACGACGCGTAAATTATCAAGCCGACCCTTAGCGCGTTGGATAGTGTAGGCGTCTAAAAGTGCCTGGGTTGGATGCTCGCCCGCTCCATCGCCTCCATTAATAATAGGTTTTTCGCTCACTATTGCCGCTCTAGCGGCTGCTCCAGTTTCAGGATGTCTTAAAACTATAATGCCTGTTGGTTTTTTGTATTCATTGTGGGTTTTGATGGTATCTTCCAGGGTTTCACCCTTGGCTGCTGAAGAATAAGTTCCAGCTTCATTTATTTGAATGAGATACATGCCCATCTTGCCCGCTCCTTCAAGGAAGCTGGTGCTAGTTCTAGAAGATGGTTCATAAAATAATGTCGTTAAACCAATTCCCAGGTGCCTACGCGCCAATCGTCGCCTTAGCCAACTACGCCCCTCAACTCTGGACCTCATACGATCTGCGTCCTCAAATAATTCTCCTAGGCTGTCAGGAGTAAACTGGTCGACCGAAAGGGTGTGCATACTACACAAGATTGTACGATTTAAAGCCCACGGTAAAAAATGCTTAAGCTTATAAACTTGACAAGTATAGTAAACAGAGTAATGTATATTTTATGGTTTCATTTATTTACAGCGTAAAGATGCTTACAATCATCGTGCCAGCACGAGGAGGTTCTTTAGCGTTGTCTTAAATCGACCATTCAATAAAAAGCAAAGGAACCTCCCAACAGAAGCGGGAGGTTTTTTAATTCTCTAGAAAGGAGAAAAAATGACAAACCCAAACAATTTACAACCACAGGGTGAAGCCGAACCTCAGCGGGTTCAAGAGGTTGGTGGTGCTGCTGTTCACTTAGCTAGTCAATCAGAAGCTAATGATAGTTACCCAGCGAGTAATCAAGTACCTCGCCGACCGACAGACAGCTGGGCTTTAGAGGGCCCTCACCGAACCTGGCTTGGCTTTGATGGCCAAACTGGTGAACCAAAATCAGGTTAAGCAAAAGGTTAAAATCAATGGATTTCTTTAGACGTAATGACAAGCTGGTTCAGCAAGTACCACAACTAAAATTAATAAAAGGTGGTTTAGCAGAAAGTTTTGAGGCTCCAAGACGAGCTGGTTTTGCTGACGTAGTTAGAAATTTTGTCTATATCGATATGGTAGGCGGGGAACGCGTTCATTGGCACAAAGTTGATGACCGCCCTGCCCTTCGACAACAGCTAGCATCAATTGCTATTGACAACGGAGTATAATATTAAATAGAAAATAGGAGAGACAAAAATGGAGGATTTTGAGAAAAGAGATGCTGCCCTTGACAGTGTACTTGATGCTGGTATGCGGAGGGTTCGTAGATCGGCCAACGGCACGCGACAGAATCCTGAAGCTGATGGCGATAAACAAGAAATAATTAAAGAAATTGAAGACCTTTTAGATAACATGGAAGCTGGACGGCTGAGACCAAAGCCTATGATAGTTTCGGCTGAATATCGAAGGTCGGATATTGTCTTTGCTCACATTGACGAAGCACTTGCAGAAGCAGCAATTACTGGCTTTGGTGTAGAAGTTTCTCCAACTGCAGCTTAAATCAAAACCCTCAAGGTGTAAGACGGTTGATGTCGCGTGGGAATAAGGTTGCTTCTTTTACGTTGTTCAAGTTCAAAAGTCGCTCAACAGTTCGCTCCAGACCCCAGCCAAAACCGCCGTGCGGCGGCATCCCATAACGGTAAGCACTAAGCAAGGGCACATAGCCGGGATGGTCTGGATCGCCACCCATAGCTTTAAGCTGTTTAACTAATTGCTCTAAACGATGCTCGCGCATGCTGATGGTGGCAATCTCTACACCCCGAAAAAGTAGATCGGCGCGGTCAGCAATTTCTGGATTTTTTTCGTTAGCCTGGTGATAAAACTTAAAAGTTTTGCTTTTAGCTGACCAGCCGGTAACAAAAACCGCTTCACTACCGTGCTTGTCTTTAGCCCATTCGCAAACCCAGCGTTCCTCGGCTGGTGCCAAGTCGTCTTCTTTTGTGAAGTCGCCCTTGCCGGCTTTATGAAATGCCTCATGAATTTCATCAATAGTAATACGTGGAATCTTTTCAGCCTCTTTGGGTAAAACAACACCGCTCTCGTCCCACGCCTTGAGCTCTTCAACACAATCTTTTTGAACCGCGCCTACAGTGTTAAGTAACGCACCTCCGGTAAAATTGAGCAGCTCCTCAAAATCGGTAAAGCCCATCTCGACATCAATGGTTATGTACTCGGTCATGTGGCGCGTGGTGGCACTGGGCTCGGCGCGGTAAGTCGGGTTCATTTCATAAACACGCTCAAAAACACCAACCATAATTTGCTTATAAAATTGGGCACTTTGGGCTAGTGTTGCTGTCTTTCCAAAATAGTCGAGTTTAAAAACCTCTGCCCCGCCCTCGGTTGGCTCAGCCAGTAGCTTGGGCGAGTTCATTTCGGTGAATTCATTTTGCTTGAGGTAAGCTCGAAAAGCTTCCATGACTTTAGCCTGAACTTTAAAAATAGCCTGCTCGCGCAAGTTGCGCAGGGTTAGCGGCCGGTTATCAAAAAGCGTGTCGAGATTTTCAGAATCATGGCTGATGGGTTTATCAATTTCAATCGGCGGCGTTTCGGTAACTGGCACCGTAACTTCGATTTTGGCATGATGAATTTCAGACCCGCCTGGCGCACGTTCTTCTTTTACCACTTCGCCTCTGACACTCAACACCGTACCATTTTGCAGGTTGTGCAGTTTTTTAACTTCATTTTCTTCGTGTAAAACAATCTGCACCAGGCCGCTGCGGTCGCGCAGGACAATAAAGGTCAATCCGCCAAGCAAGCGTTTTTTATGCAGCCAGCCTTGCGTGTGAACTGTTTTGCCAACATGCTTGGCCACATCTATTGCAAGTACTCTATCCATTACGCAGATTGTAACAGAGAGAACCTCAAAATTCTAATCAGTTAAGGGTGGTTACAGCCTGAAGGGCTGAAACATTTTTATGCAATGCTGGATATTGGCTCAGACTTTCTTTTTTATCGATGAAATTTTGAGCGGAGGCTCGGGCTTGGGCAATAAGTTTGGTGTCTGTGAGTTTGGCGATCCGTAAATCTAGCTGCCCGTGTTGAAGTGTGCCATAAATGGCTCCGGGACCACGCAGTTCAAGGTCCAATTCGGCCAGCTTAAAGCCGTCACTATTACTTTCTAGTGCTCGCAGACGTTGGCTTGGAGGCTGATTGCCGTCCAACATTAGATAGCAGTAGCCTTGATCTGAACTACGGCCAACCCGGCCGCGCAGCTGATGTATTTGAGCCAGCCCGAAGCGTTCAGGGTTTTCAATTAGCATTACCGCCGCGTTGGGCACATCAACGCCCACTTCAATTACTGTAGTGCTGACTAAAATATTTAGTTCGCCATCGACAAATTTTTGCATAATTTTGGCTTTATCCTCAGCTTTTAAGCGTCCGTGCAGCAGGCCGACTTTGTAGTTTGAAAAGTCGCTTTGGACTTCTTCAAAAGTTTTTTCTGCTGAGGCAACATCTAAAACATCGGAGTCACTTATTAAAGGAGTAACGATGAACATCTGGCGACCACCGCTAAGTTCTTTTTTAATTTTTTCATATACCTTCAGTCTGTCAGTTGGTGAAACTAGTTTGGTGATTATTGGCTTTCTATTAACAGGCTTTTCATCAATAACTGAAATGTCTAGTTCACCGTAAAGAGTTAGTGCCAAACTGCGCGGAATCGGCGTGGCCGTCATGTTTAAAACATGCAAAGCATGGCCGGCTTTGGCTTGCAATTTTTTACGCTGTTCAACCCCAAAGCGGTGCTGTTCATCAATTATGACTAGTCCCAGCTTGTGCATATTTACCTTTTCGGCAATTAAGGCATGTGTACCAATTATAAGTCGGATAGAGCCGTCTTTAATACGTCGATGAGCCTCGGTTTTTTGTTTGGGCGTTAGGCCACCAATTAGCAGACTAACTTGCCCTCCATAACCAAGCGGCTCAAGTAATCGGTGAATAGTATTAGCGTGCTGCCGTGCCAAAAGTTCGGTCGGCGCCATAAAAGCTACCTGAAAACCTTGTTCCATGGCCATCAACGCCGCCATAGTAGCTACGACTGTCTTACCGCTGCCAACGTCGCCTTCTAGTAATCGGTTCATTGGCTGAGTTCTCTCCAAGTCTTTATATATTTGCCAGATGGCTTTGCGCTGGGAATCGGTTAATTTAAAAGTTAAATGTTTAACAAAATCTTTGGCTAGCTTTTCATTAAAAGGAATCTTAAGCGCTGTCTCATCAGCTATTTGATACTTGTTCAAAAGACTAGCTAGGGTTAATTCAAAAACCTCTTCAAATCCCAGGCGTTTTTTAGCTTTAGTTAGTTCATCGCCGTTTTCTGGAAAATGTATTGCCAATAACGCTTCAGCTCGGCTAATCAAACCATGCTCAACTATTAGCCATGATGGCAGCGATTCCTTCAACGCCTTTATAGACGGCATTATATTTTTCATAATTTTTCGGATCTGAAGTGACTTGATACCTTTGGTTTCTGGGTAAATAGGCACTATCCGCGCGGTGCTAACCGGGAACAAACTCACTAATTCCATCGATGGGTTCATAATGCTCAAACGGCGATAGTTAAGTTCAAACTGGCCCGATATAAAATATTCAGCATCGGGTTTAATGCTAGCGGCGCGGTAGGGTTGGTTGAACCAAACCAGTTTAACGCTACCGCTTTTATCAGAAGCTACGGCTTCAGTAATATGCATACCGCGGCGCACATAACGGCCTTTGACTTGCAATATCTTAGCCCGAACAGAAACTGTGCCGGGCATAATCTTGGCGATGGGCAGGACTTCAGAGTAATCATCATAACGGCGAGGATAGTAATTAATCAGGTCGTTGACCGTTTTTAGGCCTAGGTTGTTTAACTTTTTAGCTGCCTCCGGTCCGACGCCTTTAACTTCAGTAATTGAGTCGTTCAATTTCACTCTATTAGTATAAGCCAACCGAAATTGTACCAAATCGTGACGATCGTCACGATTTGGTACAATTTTATTTTTCTTTGAGCTTCGTCTTTTCAGATTCTGGTTTGAGTTTATCATCTTGGGGTTTTTCTTCACTTGCCGGTTCCACGGCATCGCTACGGGACTTTGCGTCTTCTGCTGCTACCAAGTGGGCAACTTCCCTTAAATCTTCATACTTATCAAACTCATCCATTATTGGCTGACCAATAATTTGCTCCAAAATATCTTCAATACTTATTACGCCGACGACTTCTTCAAAACTATTAACTACTACAAACAGCTGGTGTTTGGTTTTTATAATCGCTTGTAGAACGTGGTCCAGCTGCAGTTCTTCATTGACGTAATACAACCGCTTTTTCATTAGTTGGCGGACACTACGACCATCTTGGACATCCAATAAGTCATGTAAATATAATATACCGACCAGATTGTCTTGTTTGTCCGCGTAAACCGGAAACCGTGAATGACCGCTGTCATGAAGCTCACTTAAAAGCACCGGGCCGATGGCGTCGTCGGCTTTAACCATTTTTATTTGACCCCGGGGCGTCATAACGTCGCGCACTAATTTATCGCTAAAGGTTAGTGCCCCTTTAGTAATTTGTAGTTCCTGCTTAGTTAGACGGTTATCGAGCTGGCCTTTTTGATTTTTAAGCAGCTGTAATAAATCTTCTTTTTCATAAATGCCGGTATGAACATTCAATCTAAAATGATCATGAATAAATAGCTCAATGCGGCTTAACAGCGGTTGAAACTGCCGTAGCAGCCAAGCCACCAGCGGCGTCAGCGCCCGTGCTAAATATTCACTAGCTTTAGTAACCCGAGTTTTCGGCAACCAGGCAAAAGCCACCCACAGCAGCAGCAGCGAAATAAGAAAGGCTGCCCAAGCTGGCACAGAGTTGCATAGTAAAACAAAAAAGCCGGCAGAACTTAAGCCAATAATTAACCAAAGTAGAATTGTCAGGCTGGCGCCATAGGCAGCCGCTCGATGCAGCAATTTGGCTAATGAATCACCACCTTGGGCACGCCGCTTTAATTCATGAGCCGGCATATTTTTATAGATTTTTTTAAGAGAAATCGAGATAAGAACAATCAAGACTAAAATAACTAACGATACAAACGTAAGCATATAATCATGATATTTTAAATCCGCCCTTTTATCTAGTAAGATAGAACAAGTGAATAAGAAGTTTTTGGGAATACTTGCAGCATGTGTGGTGGGGCTGGGATTAATCTTTTGGTTGGCCGGTAATAATAGTTCTTCTGGAGATGCTCAACCGTCAAACCATATTTTTGGCAAAGGTACTAAAAATGTCACGCTAGTTGAGTACGGCGATTTTCAGTGTCCCATTTGCGGCAGCTATTTCCCGATAGTTAAGCAGGTAAAAGAAGATTTTAAAAATGACATCCATTTTCAGTTTCGCAGTTTTCCCCTGCCGCAACACCAAAATGCTTTTGCCGCGCACCGGGCTGCTGAAGCGGCCAGCTTACAGGGCAAGTTTTGGGAAATGCACGATCTGCTGTATGCCAATCAACAAAGCTGGTCAAGCATTTCTGATTCTTACTCAGTTTTTGAGGCCTATGCTAAAAGTCTAGGGTTGGACATCACAAAGTTTAAGCAAGACTTTGATAGTTCAGCGGTAAATGCCGTAATCAATGCCGACCAAAAAGCCGGTGTAGATTTGGGGGTGGATGGTACGCCAACATTCTTTTTGGATGGTAAAAAAATGGACCCTAGGCCGACTAGTGTTAAAGAATTTGAAGCAGCCATTAAACAAGCAATAGCCGCCAATAGTCAGTGATATTGACTAATACTGGATGAATTGTTGCCAGCGAGGCCGACGAATTTTGACTTCCACTTTTTGTCTCCTTGAATTACAAATTTTTATTTTAATTGGCATTGTTGCCGATCTCCCAAAACTAAAACTCTCAATACTTTAGTCTTTTAAATTTATTTTTGTTTCTTAGGCCTGCTCTCGCGTGCAAACACTAGGTACGCCAATAATCTCAAAATGGCTTATGCTTGTCAATAAGAAAAATTGTTTAGTTGTTTAGTTCTTTTTCGACTTCGCGTTCGATTGTTACTTTACTGGTAGTCATTAGTCGTTTAAGGTCGTCGTCATAGCTGACTTCAACCCCTTGTTTTTCAGCTATCATAATTAAAAGCTCCAGGATTTTGGCGGTTTCTTCCTCGGCAATAGTATTTATTTGCAAATCAATCTCTTCGCGAAGTTCACCAACTCTTGATTCGCGGTTTTGTGATATTAGCACGATAATGGCTAAAAAGATTGCTTCAAGCGAAACAACCATAGTAAGGAAGTTGAATGGAAATTCATCAAAAGGTTCAACCGAAGTATGGCCGGTGTTAATGACAATCCAGACTCCAAAAAAAACAACATTTAAAAGTAAGAATGTAATGCTACCGAAGTATGAAGTCAACCAATCAGCAATTTTCTCAGCTGTGTTGCGTTTTTCATTAGCCTTAGCTTTAAGGCTTTTAATATTCTTCCGGGGATGGGTTTTTCTTTTTTCAGATAGCGGTAAATAAAATTTCATAGTCCTAGCGCAAAATGCTTATCCTAGCTAGAATAACATGTAAGATGATAGGCAGGAAGACTTGGGTGGAATATGCACGGCACGTTTAGTGAATTAAGCTTGGTTATTGCTGTTGGGGTTGGAATCAGCTTAATTATGCGGCTGATAAAACAGCCAATGATAATCGGCTATATATTAACCGGTGTAATTGTTGGGCCAGCCATTGTCCATATCATTGATTCGCCTGAAAATCTCAGTATTTTTAGCGATTTTGGTATCGCTCTACTGCTTTTAATTATTGGTCTTGGCCTAAACCCAAAGGTTATTAAAGAAATTGGCAAGCTGGCCGCCCAAATTGCGGTTTTTAAGTTCATCATAGCTACAAGTGTTGGTTTCGGCTTGGCTCACTTCTTTGGCTATAACAACAAAACCGCCATTTTAATTGGTATCGCTATGTCGTTTTCCAGCACGATTATTATCTTGAAGTTGTTGAGCGATAAGGGCGAGGAAAAACGCTTATATGGCAAGATTTCAGTCGGCTTTTTATTGGTCGAGGACTTGATTGCCGCTACAATTCTAATTTTTGTTGCCGGGGCTAAAGATAACGGTTTTTCTATTAGTGATGCTTTGACACTGGGTTATAAAATTATACTTTTAATTGGCGTATTATATGCATTTAAAAAACTGGTTCTGGAACGTTTAACGTCTTTAATCGAGCGCAGTCAAGAATTTTTGTTTTTGTTTACGATTGGCTGGGGGTTAGGTTTAGCGGCTCTGTTTAAGCAGGCCGGATTTTCGTTAGAAATCGGTTCGTTGGTAGCTGGGGTTATGTTAGCTTCAATGCCCTATGCCCAAGAAGCAGCCTCAAGGCTTAAGCCGCTGCGTGACTTTTTTATTGTGCTGTTTTTTATAGCGCTTGGCTCGCATTTAACCGTCGAACACATTGTGCTAGTTTTGCCAGAAGCCTTAATCTTTTCGCTGGCAGTCTTAATTGGCAACCCGTTAATTGTTATGACGATAATGGGCCTGTCCGGCTACACTAAAAAAACCAGCTTTAAGACGGCTCTGACCGGAGCCCAAATAAGTGAATTTGGCTTAATAATTATCCTGCTCGCCCAGCAGCAAGGGCAAGTAGGTTCAACCGTTGTTTCACTAGTAACACTCGTTAGCCTAATTACTATTGGTATATCGACTTATATGATTACTTACTCGGATCAAATTTATGAATTTTTTGAAAGCTATTTGCATTTGTTTGAAAGGCACAAAGTGCGTGATGAGCATGAGCAAAGGAAACATTATGACCTAGTCTTATTTGGCTATTTAAAAGGCGGCAGTGAGTTTTTGAAGGTTTTTAAACAAATGACCCGTTCTTACTTGGTAGTTGATTATGATCCCAAAGTCATAGATTCCCTGCAAAACAGCGGCGTAAATTATGTCTATGGTGATGTTGGCGACATTGAGTTATTGGAAGAATTGAATTTAGAACACAGTAAGCTTTTGGTATCCACAATTACCGACCTAAAAATGAACAGCACAATCCTTACTTGGCTGGAGAAAGTAAATCCGCATATTGTGTTCATATGCTCTGCCGACACTACTGAAGAGGCTGCCGAGTTATATGACAAAGGCGCGGCTTATGTTATGTTGCCTCATTATATTGGAAGTGAAAAAATTAGCCACTTTATTAAGAAGAGCGGCCTTAAAAAGAGTGAGTTTAAAAAGTTCCGGGAAAAGCATTTGGAATATCTGCAAAGCCACTATAAATTATCAGCTGAAATAGCCGAATAGAGCCAGTTTTTCTTAATGTAAGTCTCGGTGCTTTTCAGCTGGCCATGAGCAGGTTTATTTTTCTTTAGCGATTCACGAATTTGTTTTGAAGAAACATCACTTAGCTGGCTAGTAATAATTAATGAGCCTTTGGGGACTTTTTTAAGTTTGCCTAGATTTTTTTGAACTTTTTGGACACTGTCCAGTTTTCGAACCCCAATTATCAATTTCATGTCAGCAAGAAGTAAATCAATGTGCGGCCAATTTGGTAGATACTTAGCTAAGTCAGAGCCTAGAAGCATATAAAGTTGAGCGTCTTGAAATTTAGCCTTAAGTCTGGGCAAGGTTTTATTGGTGCTAAATGTTTTGTCAGGCAATTCTAAAACGCCGAGTTTTGGAAATGGCTTAGTGGCTATTTTTAGTAATTGCTGGCGATGGGCAAAATGAGTAGGATGAGTTTTACGGCGTGGCTTTAGCTCAGCTAAAAAATAAACTTTATCTAAATTCGCTTCTTGAGCTGCTTTCAAAGCAAAAGCTAAATGCCCGCCATGGATCGGATCAAAACTGCCGCTAAAAATCCCAATTTTACTCATATTTAAAATTTGGCAGTTGCATTGCAAGCAAGACAGGCTTTTTTATTACTCTTAAGATCATAAACCACTTCTTTTTTACCGCATCCCCTACAATGTCGTTCTGTGTCCCTCAACGCATCTTTAGAATCTAAGCCTAGTTCTTTCATTTTTTTGGCTTCGTTACTATTTTGATTAATTGATTCTAGTCCGCAGCTACCCGCGCCACAATAGCCGGGAGCTGGCGCTTGTGTTTTTACGTCAGCTAAAAGCGTTTGAGCTTCTTCCATAAGACCATTTGAGCGTAGGTACGCTACTTCCTGCAAACCTGCAGCGGTTTGTTGATCGAATATAATTGATGCGGCTGAGTAGTCTTCACCAGCAATATCGAACAGCATTTCTTTAACTCGCGCTTCGACAAGTCCTAGAGCCACCCATTCATCAGTGTTCTCCAGCTCTAACCCCATAATAAATTCAGCTAACTTTTTTGGCTTAGGAGCAAGGTTTTGTCTGCGACCTTCAGCTTCTTGCCTCACATGATTGTAGTCCTTGGTTTGCCCCTCTGTTAAAACTTCGCCGAGAAAAATATCTAAACCATGTACTTCACTAGCAACTTCGTCAAGTTCAGCCACAAAATCTACGAGATCGTTATCTGCCAACATTTGAGTACTGTGCACTTCAGTTTTACTTATATTTTCTTTTTGTATGTTGTGACGTCTTAGTGTTTCAGTTATAACTTCATGATTAATAAAAATGCCAGAGAGACCCAATTGTTCTTCATATCGATCATGCGTAATAGGATCAAACTTGACATCTCGAACCATGAATTTCTCAATTTCCGGCACATAGCCACCGTGTCCCCCCTTCGAATTGCGCCGGTGTGCTTCGATTGCCCAATCTGTACATTCAGATATTGTTCTGACCGTAACTGATTCGTCAATAACCATTCCTCCTATAGCTTTGTAGGTCGCTTCTTCAACATATTCGTTAATTCGGCGTTCTAATTCTTCAGCTTCGGCAACAGGTGTTAATCCTTTTTCAGTCATAACTGAGATTGATTGACCATGGGATAGATAATCACCAGATTGAGTATCACGAGTTTGTTTAGTCGGCCTAAAATATTCATAAGTATTTTTCCTGGCTGCTTCACCTAGGAGGCGTTCGGAATCTAAAATTAGACCCTCAAAAGACTCCCTTGCCTGTGAGCTATCCTCACCGTATATATGGCGATTAAGTGTTACTCTACGGGCCGTTCCTAGTGCATCTACAGGAATTGATACAGCCTTAAAGTCCCCATCTCTCAGGTGCTGACGATTTTGCTCCACAATTTCATACGCATCTCGGCGAGCTATTAAGCGAGCAGAAGCCAATTCTGGAATAGCATCAACTGGTAAGTATGCAGGGTTGGCCAGATGCTCTGGAGATAAAGGTAGGTGTGTTAGTTCAGTTGTTTCGTTCAATTAAAAACCCTCGCTTTTTGAGCAAGGGCAAAACGCGCGGGTTTTTGCTCCTGCTCGGGAGACTTTTAGGCTGTATCGGACTTTAACCGTTGCGGCACAGTTCAGGAATTTCACCTGCTTCCAGCGATTTTGATGTTAAGTCTTAATGATAGCACCGCGTATTTATTTTGGATGTAGTAATTTTTTAAAAAAACAAAACTGTGCTTAATACAACTATCGCCAGCCCAATTCGGTAATAAGCAAAAATATTTAGTGGGTGTTTAGCCAAATATCGCAGTAAAAATCGAATTGCCCAGAGTCCAGTAAGACAGGCCGCTATGATACCGACTATAAAAATACCTAGTTCGCCATTGATTTGTTCTAGGCTCGAGTTTTTAAGCAGTACTTTCATAATCGCCCCGAAAGTAATCGGAATTCCCAGCAGAAACGAAAAGCGCGTCGCGGCTACCCTGTCCATGCCAGCAAATAGTCCAGCCGTAATTGTCGCACCGGAGCGTGAAACACCAGGCACAATAGCCGCCGCTTGAGCCATGCCCATACCAATAGCTTGGCCGGTTGAAGTCTTGTTAAGACTTGTTTTTTTAAAGCTATTTTTATAGTAGTGTTCGGCCGCCAGCATAATAACTGCTACAACAGCCAGATTTATTGAAACCAAAATAATAGAACGGAACTGATCTTCGGCTGCACTTTCAAGTAGTGCGCCAACTATAACCGCAGGTATGGTTGCCAATATTAACAGCCAAGCTAAATGCGTTTGAGCTGACTTCTTAAAAAGTGCTGAGGCCAGGCTTAAAAGATCCCGGTAGAAAAAGATTATAAGAGCAATCAGTGTCCCCAGATGCAGAGCCACATCAAAAGTCAGTCCGCCGGCTGGTATGCCCATAGCCCGGTGAGCAATCACCAAATGCCCGGAACTGGAAACTGGAATAAATTCGGTCAATCCTTGGGTGACACCTAAAATTAGCGCCTGCAGAATATTCATTCGCCAGCTTTCTTTTTAATCTCGCTAAGCCTAGCAATGAAGCTTTGGGCGGCACCCTCCAGTCCTAAAATTCTTAAGCTGCCAATTAAAACATAAAGTTCGTCAATTTTGGCCTGCGGCGTTTTGGCACCCTGTTCAGCTTGGTCAAAAAAGTAAGTTATCTTTTCAACCAGCCATTTTTCTTGTTCCGGCCTTACGACGTTAGTTTTAACAGCTGCTCGGGTTTTAGGATCAACAACCTCTAGTGAACGGGCTGAGTGATCACGCTTTTCTAAATGACCGCGTTTTATTAAATTATCAATATGCAGAGCGACTGTTGCCACCGAATTATAGTTCAGTGCCGTCATAATCTCGCGGTAGCTAGGGCTATAGCCTTTAGCGGCAATAAATTCTTCGATATAGCTAAGTAGTTCGCGCTGTTTTTTAGTTGGTCGTATTACGTCTTCTTTAGGCATTAGGCCCTCATTTTGTGATAAGCACTATGTCCATGGGCTCGATGAGCGGCAATCCGAGCCGGGCCCTGATGAGCCGGTCGACGTTTAACAAATTTTTCTGGAAAGACCCAAAAGCGATACCAAAGATAATTCCAGGGGGTAAAGAAGGCGCTGGAGACAAATTGACCAATGTAGGGACTAATACCTAAGCCTTTTAAGAAATTAACTATCAAATAATCAATAACAAAATCAGCTAGAGTAATAATAATGTAGCGATTAGTGACTTCCGTTTTATGCTTAGCTAGAGCCGGATTTTTAAAGACCCAGAAGCGCTGAAGTAAATAGTTAACCACCCAGCCAAAAATATTAGCTGCCAGCTTAGCCCACCATAGATTAAGTCCTAAGATTTGATCGCCAACAAAAAAGGCCAAATAGCCGGACCAGAAGTAAGCTCCACCGCTAATTAAATATTCGGTAATTCGGAGGATTTCACGCTTTTGCTTTTTTCGAAGTTTCAACATTCGCTTTTTGTTTAAGTATAACAGATGAGAGAGCAATTCCGGCTAAGCCCCACCACAGTAAACTCAAGGTATCATCAGCCCAAGCATGCGATAGCATATTAACTATAATTAAGCCTACAAAGCTGGCAAATAGAATCAGCGACAGGGTCTGTTTGCGACTTCGCCAAAGCTCTATCGCTACAATGACATTTATTGACACAAAAATTGCTAAACCAACCAAGCCGACTTCTTGAGCAACTTGTAGGTAATAATTTTCCGAGAGTCTTGGCGATTTACTATTACGAAATGAGGCCGGGCCGGCAGTGCCAGGACCAGCGCCAAGTGGTTGTTTGATAACTGACTTAAGGCCGCTAGTTAGCGCTTCACTGCGAACTTCGTTAGAACTATCAGGTGACTTGGAGGTTTGATCGGTGTGAAACAAGGTGGTGCTTATGACACTACTGTTATTCCATAGAACAGCTGCGCTTCCAATAATAATTAATGCGCCAACTATCGTTTCTATAATTATTAGTTTAATTTTCGGTTTTTTACTTAAAAGATAACCCAATATTATTATCGACAAGCCGAGTCCTAGCCAAGCACTCCGCGAATAGCTGTAAAAAAGCACGACAGTAGACAATATGATTAGAACCCAATTTTGCCAGAATCGTTTTTTAGCTGAAGCAAATAACCCAATTAGAACAGTGATAATAAAAAGTATGTAGGCGCCGAGCGGATTTGGTCCACGCAGGGTTGACTGAATACGCAGGTAATCAGATTTTTGGTCAACTGTATGATATGCCGGAATGGTTTTATGGCCATAGCCAAAATGGCTCAAGAAATTCGGTTGCAGTACAAACTGTTGAAGCAAACCAAAAACAATTACAACCACTGCCGGCCACAGGACTAGCTTGGGCCAATTATTTTTGAGCCAAGATGATTTAGCAGCAGCTACTAGACAAACTAAAAAGAAAATTAAAAAGCGCAGATTGATTAGCAGGCTATAAATTAGCGCTTCTGGATTAACTTTATGTTTGCTTAAGGCCAAAAAACCAAGACTCAAATGTAGCAAAATGTAAGTTAATATCAGCAGAACAAGGCGGCTTGATTTAAGCCATAGTTTCAATTTAGGATCTTTTAGAGCTATATAAAGTGCAGCGAGGCCAACCGGAACAATTAAAATTTCTTTCCAGATTCTGAATAGGTCTATTTCGCCAAGATTAAAGCCCGCCCAGGTCGTCAATAAGGCATGAAAAGGCAGTAATATAAAAATAGCGCCTATTATGTAAGATAAATACCTTGCCAGGTTACTGCTTTTTAGCCCTTTCATAGATGTTACAATCTAGTATAGATGAAAAATAACACCTCGCTAATTTACAACGTTTTTTTGGTGGTTGGCGATTTTTTGGCACTCTTGGCGGCTTTTGTCGGAGCTTATATTCTGCGGGTAACCTTGGATCATCGACCCCTGGAAGTTCCTATCCATTCCAAAACTTATTTAAGTGTTTTTCTGGTACTGCTGCCCTTTTGGATTCTAATCTTTGCGCTCCTGGGGCTTTATAATGCTGCAATTTACGAAAATCGCTTCAAAGAGTTGGGGCGGCTGTTCGTAGGTTCGTTTATTGGCATGTTATTCGTGGTATTTTGGAATTTTCTAGCTACTAAACCTATCCTGCCTGCCCGCCTAGTACCAATTTATGGCCTGCTTCTAGCTTTTTTGTTTTTGGTAATTTTTAGAAATCTTGTCCGGTTAGTTAGAAGTTTACTCTTCAGCTACGAAAAGGGTTTGACCAATGTTTTAATTATCGGCAACACGCCCCTTAGTCATGAACTGCTACAGTCGCTTGTCGATAGCCGTTATTCCGGCTACCGAGTTTTGGCCACAGTGGGCAGCCATCGCTCAGCCAAAGATAAATACTCAGAAGTAAAAAATTATGATAATTTCGCCGAGGCTGTAAAAAATTTAAAAATGCCAATTAACAGTATCATCCAAACAGAATTGTTTAGCGATGAAACCAAAAATCAAGAAATTCTTGGCTACGCTCAAACTAATCACGCCGGTTACCGCTTTACGCCTGGTAATAGCGAGCTATTTGTCGGCAACATTGATGTTGAGCTATTTCGCTCATCTGTGCCAGTCATAGCTATTCACCAAACCGCACTACTAGGCTGGGGGCGATTTGCGAAGCGGACTTTTGATTTGTTGTTGGGAGGTTTTCTATTAATTATTTGTTCGCCATTTTTGTTAGTTATAGCCTTAATTAATTTAATAAGCAGTGGGTCGGTCTTTTTTCGCCAAACTCGCTTAACCAGATTTAATCAAAAATTTAGAGTTTACAAATTTCGTAGCCAGTATAAAAAATATGATGGTACTACCCCAGAGGAGGCATTTGAGCGCCTGGGCCAGCCGCAACTAGCCAAAGAGTATCGAGCCAATGGTGACTTTATAGCCAACGATCCTCGTATTACGCCTTTTGGCAAATTTTTACGCAAGACCAGCTTAGATGAACTACCCCAGCTCATTAATGTGCTAAAGGGAGACCTTAGCCTAGTTGGCCCGCGAGCTCTGATTCCTGAAGAAATCGGACAGTACGAAAAACGCCACGCCATTTTGAGCGTTAAATCAGGTATTACTGGTTTAGCTCAAGTATCCGGTCGAAAGCATATAACTTTTGATGAACGGCGACAGCTGGATATGTACTATGTCCAAAATTGGAGCTTTTGGATGGATCTGGTTATTTTAGCTAAGACAGCTCGGGTAGTACTAAGCGGTTCAGGTGCAAAATGAAAAACTTGGACCAGCTAAGGGTCGCGATTGTTTGTGATTGGCTCGTAGGTATTGGCGGCGCCGAGCGTGTTGTATTGCAACTACACAAGATGTTTCCTGGGGCGCCTATATACACCTCGCAATACAATCCAAAAAAATTACCATGGTTTAAGGGGGCTGAAGTCAAGACTTTGTGGCTGCAAAAATTGCCCAAGAGCTTGCGGAAATTTCTCCCGCCGCTTAGGGCTTTTGCGTTTAGTCATTTGAATCTGTCTGGTTATGATTTAGTCATTTCGGCGAGTGGTGCTGAATCCAAAGGCGTTAAAACTAGTGGTAATACTTTACATGTTAACTATTGTCACTCCCCGACTCACTATTATTGGGTCCGTTATGATGAATACCTTAAAAATCCTGGTTTTGGAGTTTTTAATTGGTTAGCTCGATTGGGTTTAAAGTTACTGGTTGGTCCCCTGCGGCGTTGGGATAAAAAAGCCGCCCAGCGACCCGATTTCATAATTTCTAATTCCACTTTTACTAAAGACAATGTTAAAAAATATTATAGCCGTGATTCAACAGTAATTTACCCGCCAGTAGAAGTTGAGCGCTTCAAGCCAAAAACATCAGCTAAGCGTACTGGCTTAATAACCGCCGGCAACCAGCGGCCCTACATGCGCCGCGACTTGGCAGTCGCCGCTTGCACAGAGCTTAATCTTCCACTGACAGTTATTGGTAGTGGCCCGGAACATAAAAAATTAGTAGCTATGGCTGGACCAAGTGTTGAATTTTTAACTAACGTAAGTGATGAAGAATTACCAAAATATTTTCAGTCGGCAGAAGCTTTTATCTTCCCTGCTATGGAAGATTTTGGCATTACGGCCGTCGAGGCGCTGGCCGCCGGAACACCGGTTATTGCCTATAAAGCCGGTGGAGCACTAGATTACGTAATTCCAGGTAAGACTGGTGAGTTTTTTAATGACCAAACAACCGAATCATTAAAAGCGGTTTTAGAAAACTATAAATTTGAAAAATTTAATGAGACAGCTTTGACCGAGATGTCGTCAAAATTTAGTGAAGACGAATTTCAATTAAAACTAAATAAGTACCTGCAGTCTTTAGCCCGAGATAAGTAACTTTTCTATAGCTTCAGCTGTTTCTTGCCAGTGAGCTACCTCAATTGTATCTATACCCAGGGCTTTAACGGGATAATCATTTCCGCCTTCTTGTAACCGATCGCCTATAAACAAAACCTGTTCTTTTTTTAACTTCAGCCTGGTGAGAAGTTTCTTCATGCCGTAGGCTTTATCAATTCCTTGCTTAGTTACATCGACAGTCGTTAAGCCGCCAGCTCTTACTTCAAATTCAGGTAAAAGCGGCACTAGGTAATCAACCAGGGCCTTTTTCTTGGCATTGTCAGGATCCCAAGCCTCCTTCAAGCCAACACCCTTCTCGCCAAGTTCGGCCACTACATCTTGGCCAAGGGCAGAATAAGATATCTGACTGTCTCTATCTTCAATTTCCTCACCCCATGTTTTCTTTTCCCACATATCTAGAGCAGTTACTGCTTGTTTTATGGCGTTAATGATTTTTTGTTTTTCTTCCTTAGTAAAATCTTCTGCGTAAACCTTAAACCATTTAGACTTTTTAGGATCAAAACGATAATAGCGCGTACCGCAGGTTGGCATAAGATGAAGTTTATCCAATTGCTCGGGTGATGCATTAAGCCGGGCTATGACCTGAGTTTCAAATAATTGAAATTTGCCGCCCGACATAATACAAACCTGAAATTTATCTAAAAGTTTCGGTATTAGCTGAGCCATCTTATCTGGTATGGGCGTTTTGCTCGGTGCTAGTGTCCCATCTAGATCAAAGGCTATCAATTGTTTCACTTTGATTTACTCGATATTTTTGAGTTTGGCATTTGCTGACGTTCATCCCAAGCTTTTAAAAACCAGCTACTGGACCATTTTTTATCATCACCAACGCCGGTGATGATTTCAATGTCGTGTTTTTCGCAAATCTGCCATTCGGGAATGGTAGATTCATTGACCCTATCCCCGCCCTTAGTAAAGACATGCGGCTTTAGGGCTTCCAGGGCTTTGGTTACGGTTTGGTCGTTTTTAATTTCAAAAGGCACCACGTAATCGACGCCAACTATGCTACTAACCACTATTGAGCGAGTTTCAAGATCCTGAAAGGCCTGGCCTTTTTTCTTTTTTAGAAAATTATCACCATTAACAATCACCACCAAGGTATCACCATATTTTTTGCTGGCCGCTATGCAACTGATATGGCCGGGATGAATCGGATCAAAACCGCCACTCGTAGCTACAATTTTGCCAAGTCTAGGGCGCAGCTTTGCAAAATTCTCAAAAGAGATAATTTTTGCACCCCACTGGGTTTGCTTCATCCCAAAATTATAGCAAATGAGTGATGAAGTTATTGGGGTCCAGGACTGCTATACTTAACTGTGATGAAAGTACTGGTGACAGGCGGTGCGGGTTTTATCGGTTCCAATTTTGTCCATTATTTGGTTAAGAACCGCCCGGATTACGAAATAAGCGTTGTTGACGCCTTAACTTATGCCGGTGATAAAGCCCGATTGGCTAGTCTTGAAAATACCGTTAATTTCCATAAAGCTGATATCAGTGACGCGTCAGCTATGGATAAGTTTGTAGCTGGAAATGATTTGGTGGTTAATTTTGCTGCTCACAGCCATGTTGATAGATCAATTGCCGATCCGGGCCCATTTTTACAAACCAATATTATTGGCACCGATGTTTTAGCTCGTGCAAGCATCAAACACAAAGTTAAACGCTTTCATCATGTTTCGACTGATGAAGTTTTTGGCAGCCTAGAACTGGATAGCTCGCAAAAATTCAATGAGCAAACCGCCTATGAGCCTCGCAGTCCATATGCCGCCTCCAAAGCTGCCAGTGATCACATAGTCCGGGCTTACGGCGAAACGTATAGTTTGCCCTACACCATCACCAATTGTTCAAACAACTACGGCCCTTGGGATTCGCCTGGTCGAATTGTAGCTGTGTTTACAGCTTGTGCTTTGGAAGATAAACCGTTGCCGATTTATGGTGACGGCAAGGCTGTCCGTGATTATTTATATGTTGATGATCACTGCCGCGCTATTGATTTAGCAGTGCAAAAAGGTGAAGTTGGCGAGACCTACTGTGTTGGCGGCGGTAGCCAAAAAAGCGGTCTTGAAGTTGCCGAAGCAGTGCTAAAAATACTGGGAAGATCGCAGGATTTAATTGAGTATGTGGCTGACCGCCCCGGCCATGATATGCGTTATGATATTGATTCTTCCTATGCCAATGAAAAACTAGGTTGGCAGCCAAGCGTCACATTTGAAGAGGGCCTAACTAAGACCGTAGACTGGTATAAAAATAACCAGCCCTGGTGGCAGGCTTACAGCCAGCGCCTGGATTTAATGCGTGACAACGAACTTTATAAAACCAAGGCCACTTCGTGAACCAGGAAATCAGTGTAAAGCAAACTAAAATCGATGGCCTATACGAGGTTCGATTTAAAGTCATTGCCGACGAGCGCGGTTCGGTTATGGAATTTTATCGTCAGTCTGATTTTGAAAAGTCCGGTTTGCCGTCGTTAAATGAACGGCCTCAGCTAAACGCCCCCCTAACGCTTAAGGGCGCCGTCCGCGGCATCCACGCTGAAGCGGCTCACAAGTTGGTAGCTGTAGTCAGTGGAAAAGTTTACGCCGTGATTGTTGATCTGCGCTCAACTTCACAGTCTAGCGGTCAGTGGCAAGGCTTTGAACTGGAACGCGGTCAGGGTTTGTTTGTGACTAGCGGGCTGGGTAATTCTTTTCAATCAATTAGTGATGAGCCGTCAGTTTATCTTTATTATTTTGAAAAGGAATGGATGCCCAATATGCCCGGGGCAGCCTGTAACCCGCTTGACCCAGACCTAGCCATTGATTGGCCGATTAAAGAAGGCCAGGGTTTAATTATTTCCGAAAAAGATCGTAATAATCCGGCACTTAAAGATGCATTAAAAAATGAGTGAAATTTTAATCATCGGCGCAAATGGGCAGTTAGGCCGGGCTTTGCATGAACAATATAAAGATGCTCGAACTGTTGATGTAGACAGCTTGGATATAAGTAAGGTCGAAGCTGTTAAGAATTTTAACTGGACGGGTACTAGGGTTATCTTAAATGCCGCAGCTTACACCGATGTTGACGGCGCTGAGACAACCGAGGGACAAAAGCTGGCCCAAAAAGTAAATGTTGAAGGTGTTGCAAATCTAGCCGAGGTAGCTAAAAGTAAGGAATTAACGTTAGTTCATATGTCAACTGATTATGTTTTTGACGGCAGCAAAACGCCTCACACTGAAGATGAACCATATAGCCCGCTTAACGTTTATGGCTCAACCAAAGCTGAAGGCGATAAAATTGTAACCAAACTGCCTAAGCATTATATTTTAAGAACTTCCTGGGTTATTGGCGACGGTAAAAACTTTGTTCGAACCATGCTTGAGCTAGGTAAAAAAGGTATCAGCCCAAGCGTCGTGGCCGATCAAATTGGCCGTCTGACATTTACCAGCGAACTAGTCCGGGCTATAGACTATTTATTAAGTAAGCATACGCCTTATAGTACTTATAACATTACCAATGATGGTCCACCGATTTCCTGGGCCGATATTGCCAGGGAAATTTTCAAAGAAGCTGGTTTTGAAGGACTTATCAAAAACATTTCTACGACTGAATATCTAAAAGATAAGCCCAGATCAGCTAAGCGGCCTTTGAATAGCACGCTTGATTTAGCTAAAATTAAAGCCACCGGTTTTAAACCTCACGATTGGCGGGAAGATTTGAGAGATTACGTAAAGCAGGAGTTGAAAAAATGAAAGGTATCATTCTAGCCGGCGGTAGCGGTACAAGGCTATATCCTATTACTTTAGTGCTGAGTAAGCAGCTGATGCCGATTCATGATAAGCCGATGGTATATTACCCGCTAAGCACGCTTATGAGTGCTGGCATTCGTGAAATTTTAATAATTTCTACACCGCAGGATTTACCGCGTTTTGAGCAGTTACTAGGCGACGGCCATCAGATTGGCTGTAAATTCAGCTATAAAGTCCAGGAAGAGCCCCGCGGCCTAGCTGATGCTTTCATCGTTGGTGCTGAGTTTATCGGTAGCGACAAGGTGGCCATGATTTTAGGCGACAATCTTTTTTACGGCAGTCAGATCGATAAACAACTTAAAGAATACACTGACGTAGACGGTGCCGTTGGTTTCGCTGCCCAAGTTAAAGATCCTGAGCGCTATGGTATTTATGAATTTGATAAGGACATGAACGTATTGTCATTAACTGAAAAACCAACTACGCCAAAAACCAGTTACGCAAACGCTGGTCTATATTTTTGTGATAACGAAGTGGTTGAAATTGCCAAAAACGTTAAGCCCAGCGATCGCGGCGAGCTTGAAATAGTTTCGGTGCTTAACGCCTATTTGGATAAAGGTAAGTTGAAAGTCTGTTTGCTGGACCACGGCACAGCCTGGTTAGACACCGGTACTTTTGAGGCTATGAATCAAGCCGCCCAATTTGTGAGCGTCATTGAAGAGCGTCAAGCAATTAAAATTGGCTGTATTGAAGAAATTGCCTTCCGCCAAGGTTTTATTTCAGCCGAGCAATTGGCTAAATTGGCTGAGCCGCTGCAAAAGAGCGGTTATGGCCAATATTTAAAGTCCTTAATTAGCACTTAACTGATATAATTTACTCAAGTAATGAAGAGTTCAGGAACTACCCAGACTACTATTACGGTGTTGGGGGCGGGCTATGTTGGCCTTTCGACGGCCGCAGTACTATCTAATGCCGGACAAACTGTTTATTTAATTGAACCCGACGCACGAAAGTTAAAGATTATACAAAGCGGACGTTCGTTTTTTTACGAAGATGGCATAGACGTCTTAATTAAAAAGGCCGTTAATACTAAACGCCTTATTCCGACTGATGATTACAGTTTGGCTGTGCCTAATAGTTCTATTATTTTTTCGTGTGTCGGGACGCCCGATAACCCAGATGGCAGCTCAAACCTAAGCTACGTTTTTGCGGCCGCTAGCGAAGCCGCAAAATATCTTAAATCAGGTACTATCTATGCTCAAAAAAGTACCGTGCCTGTTGGCACCGGTGTGAAAATTCAAGAGTTGTTTACTAACTTTAAAGTTAACGCGGCTTATGTTTCTAATCCAGAATTTTTACGCGAGGGCACGGCCATAATTGACACGCTATGGTTTGATCGAGTAGTAGTCGGTAGTGACAACAAGGCAGCCGCCAATAAGATAATAAAGCTTTACCAAAGCATTGAAGCCAAGCGCAGTAGGATAGCTAGCCTTGCCAAATTAAAATCGGCCGACAAATTACACAAAGGTCAATACTTCATAACTAACCGCAGCAGCGCTGAACTTATCAAAGTTACCGCCAATGCATTTTTGGCGTTAAAGATTTCATTTGCTAACTCAATTGCCAAGCTCGCTGATCACAGTGATGCAGATATTAATGAAGTTATGGATGTGGTCGGAGCTGATAAACGCATTGGCCGGGCTTTTTTAAACGCTGGCCGGGGATATGGCGGTGGCTGTTTTCCTAAAGATGTCAGCGGTCTTATTAGCAGCGCCAGTGAATATGGTGTCGATCTGCAAATAATGACAGCTGCGACTGAATTAAACTTTTCCATGCCCGGCTACATTGCCAATAAAGCTAAGAAAATACTTGGAAAGCTAGAGAATAAAAAAGTGGCTGTACTAGGTTTGTCATATAAAGCCGGTACCAGTGATGCGCGCAAATCACCGGGTGTAGCTCTGGCTAATATCTTAGCCAGAAATAGGGCTGAAGTTAGAGTTTTTGATCCCAAGGCTAAGGGTGAAGCCGAAGAAAACTTGCAACGCCATATTGAAGTTTGCCAGTCGCTAGAAGCGGCAGTCAAAAATGCTGACGCTGTTTTTATCACCACTGATTGGCCGGAATTTTTGCGCTACAATCTTTCTAAATTAAAATCTTTAATGCGCGGCAAGCTACTGGTTGACTGCATGGATGTTTATTCAATTGATAAAGTTGAGAAGGCCGGATTAGATTATACTGGTGTAGGAAGAAACGGAAGAAATAAATTATGAAATTAGTAGTTCAAGTTCCCTGTTTAAACGAAGAAAAAACTTTGCCGCTGGTTCTTAAATCCATCCCGACTAAAATTAATGGTGTTGATGAAATTGAAATTTTAATTATCGATGACGGCTCAACTGATAAAACTATTGAAATTGCTAAAAATCACAGTGTTAAGCACTTTGTTCGTCACGCCGGCAACCAAGGTCTGGCCCGTTCGTTCCGCGATGGTGTCAATCGAGCCCTGGAACTGGGCGCCGATATTGTAGTTAACACTGATGGCGACAACCAATACCCGCAGGAGAAAATTCCTGAGCTGGTAAAGCCAATTGTTGAAGGACGAGCCGATATTGTTATTGCCGACCGACAGACAGCTAAAATTGCCCACTTTTCACCGCTTAAAAAATTATTGCAGCGTTTTGGCAGTTTCGTCGTTAATAAAGCTGCTGGCACTAATATTCCGGACGCCGCCAGCGGTTTTAGGGCTTATTCCAGAAAGTCTCTGTTGCGGCTAAATCTAGTTACGACTTTTAGCTATTGCATGGAAACTATTATCCAAGCCGGCGTAAAGCGCTTAGCTATAACTAGCATCCCGATAACTACTAATCCTAAGACCCGAGAGTCACGTTTGTTTAAATCCACCTGGCAGCATGTTCGAAAATCCACGAGCGCTATTGTTAGGGCTTACATAATGTATAAACCCTATATGATATTTTTGAGTTTAGCGTTCTTTTTATTTGTAGCTGGTTTATATCCATTTATTCGCTATATGTTGTTTGTGATTGAAGGTGTTGGTGGTAGTCACCTACAGTCACTAATTGGTGGTAGTATTTTACTAATTGCTTCGTTCCTGTCCTTAACCCTTGGCATTGTAGCCGATTTAATCCGCATTAACCGTGTCCTTATAGAAGACCAGCTGGAACGAACAAAAGAACAACGATATAAGAAATAATAATCTTAGGTTTCGATGGTTGCAGTTATGGCTCGGTGATTTGTGTATGTGGCATGCGCTTCAAAATTAGTGGCTCTAACTTCGCTTGGATGCATGATGTGGTCTAATTGGACACCCGGTATTATAGGATAATGCATGGTTGGTTGATGTAGGGAGTCAGCATCTTGCATATCAGCCTGCTCCAATAAAGCCATCGTTCGACCGTCAGCCATTGCCACTAAACGACCATCCAAATTCCTGGGCATTGGTATAAGAAAAGCCGCTAATCTAACGCGTCGACTTTGCAAGAGTTTCGCTATGTCATCATCGCCGTGCATGGCGTTGATGTCACCGGCTAATATAGTCGGTACGTTGGGATTGGCATTTTTATAATCTATAAAGGCCTGGGCCATATCCAGTCGACTTTGCTCACGCCGATCATCAAAGTGGGCGCCCACAACTCTAATTGCCTTTCCGTCTGAAGCCAGTGATATATCTGCTGATGCACCCTGGCGATGAGCCAAGGCCAGCTTAGTGGCTTTAGGGCCCAATCTATTTAGTACTACAAGCATTTTATCGCCTCTTGTATCAGTAATTTCTCTATCAACAATTTGGACTTCAAAGCCGTCCCTTTCAAAATCTTCTCTAACCAGCAAATCCTCATTAATATCCAGGGCCTCGCTTAAGACCCAGACATCAGCACCTATTCGTTGCATCATTTCTAATACTACAGGGGCCATTTCTGGTTTGCCAAGAGCTCCGCTTACATTCCAGGCCCCAATTTTTACAGACATAGTGTTATAATACTATAGTTTAAGCTATTTGTCAATTTTATGACGCTCTGTCTTTTACTAAGGGATTGCCGTTGCTTGACCTCAATGCCAGAGGGCAATATGAATGTTATAATTCACCATATAAGAAAGGTTTCATGTCTATAGGTTACAAGCGATTTGAGAAATCTCGCCTTCGTCAGCTTGTGTCAACCGGCGATGAGCACTTCATCGAGGTCATAAAACATTCTATCTGGGCCTTAATTATCCTGGGCAGTGCCGCCGGTATCCAGTTTATTTTTGATTTATTAATTGCTCGAAGATTTGGCGCAAATGGCACCGGTATTTTTTACTTGTGTTTTTCAGTGATAATGATACTTACCCTATTTGGCTATTTAGGTCTGGATAGAACAGTTATTCGTTTGATCCCGCCACTGCTTAACAAAAAAGATTATGACCAAGCCCAGGCTGTTAAAAATTCTTCGCTTAAATTAGCTTTTTATAACACCCTAGCTATTTCTATTTTGCTGTTTATATTTGCCGGTTGGATTTCTAACAATATTTTTCATAATCCATCATTAACCTCATATCTGCGGGTTTTTTCGCTATCAGCCGTTCCCTTTGCCCTTAGATATATTTACGGCGGCGTTTTGCGTTCCTTAAAGCGAACCAAGGAAGCTTTAATCATCGAGCGAATTGTTATTTACGCCCTTGGCGTAGTGTCTATATTAACTCTGGGCTTTATTTACGGTCTTATGGGTGTGGCAGTGGGCTTTGTTATCGCTTGTTTTATCGCTCTGGGAGCCAGTATTTACTTTACAAATCATCACCTGCCAAAAAGTCGAATTAAACAGTCATATAGCTATAAGATATTGCTAGCCAGCGGTCTGCCTTTATTGTTTGTAGCCTTTGCCACTACCATGATTGGCCAAGCCAGTGTCCTAATATTAGGCGCTCATGCCAATAGCAAAGAAGTCGGTATTTTTAGCGCTGCCCTTAAAATTTCTCTAGTTTTGTCGTTAATATTGACGGCCATAAATACCATTGCCGGCACCACGATTTCTGAACTTTATGCGAAAAACGAAAAACAAAAATTGGAAATTTTATTTGGCAAAGTTAGTGCTTTCGGCTTCCTTTTGGCACTGCCACTCTTTCTAGTGATGTTTTTATTCCCCAGTTTTGTGCTTGGTTTGTTTGGCCCGGAATTTACGGCTGGCGATAGTTCGCTGATGATTCTGGCTGTTGGCCAGCTAATAAATATTGCTGTCGGGCCAACGCTATTCATTTTAGCTATGACCGGTCATGAAAAAGCTTTAGCCGGGGCGGTTGGTGTTTCATTGGTAGTAAATATTGTGATGGGGCTAGTTTTAATCCCCTCACTTGGAGTTTTTGGCGCCGGATTAGTGACGGCCGTCACTATTACTGTAGCCAATATTATTATGCTATTTTTGGTTAAGCGTTACCTTGGTGTTTGGTCGCTGCCTTTTAAATATTTGCGGTTTTGGCTTAATAAAGTTCTCAAGTTTTAGGTAGAATTAGGTAATGCCGGCTATAAAAAACGACTATTCAAAAAGTGAAGTACATCTCTTTATCGTCTGGGAAAACGCTCGTGTTGTGGAAGATAAAATCATAGCTGACATTTCCAAGAATTTTAAGATACTCAGAACCTACGAAGTTTATTGGACCAAAAAGAAATTTAGTGAGAATTTATCGCGCTTTTACGGCACTAGCCTGCCGCCTAATTCCAAAAAAGAAATACATGTTGGTACCAATTCGTTTTTAGTTGTCATTGTTGAAGATAAAAAACCTATCTACAAGGTCCACACCACCTCTAAAGGCGATAAAAACGTTAATTCAAATTTGTTTTTGGCAAAGTCTAGGCACCGTGATTGGACCGGCGGCGGCCACCGTGTGCACGGTACGAACACGGTTCGCGAAACTGACCATGATTTAACTCTATTGTTTGGCAAAAATATTAATGACTTACTTAAACAACCCGCCAAACAAAAAATTGAGAAATGGCACGAGGATGTGGTCGGGTCGGATGGCTGGGGCAGTCTTAAAGAGCTGTTGTATGTTCTAAATAACACTATTGACTATGTGGTGCTGCGAAATTTTGAGCCGTTGCCCGATAAATACTACGCTAAAGATCACGGCGATATAGATTTATTTGTAGCTAGCTATACTGACTCTTGTTTAATTACAAATTCTAAGCCGGTATTTAAGAGTCCTACTCGTGTTTATAACCAAGTCACTATTAATAACCAGCCGGTACATTTTGACTTCCGTTGTCTGGGCGACAATTATTATGATCTTAAGTGGCAAGAGGCCATTTTAGAAAATCGAGTGTATGACAAAAAAAACTTTTACACCCCTGCCCCCAAAGATTATTTTTATAGCCTACTTTATCATGCCCTCATTCATAAACCGGCGATTGCCCAAGATTATATCGAGCGCCTGGTTAAAATGGCGGCTAGCTTAAATATTAAACTTGAGCCTAGTTCGTTTAAATCTGGTGAAGCTGTTAGTGTTTTATCAGAGTTTTTAATTAGTAATGGTTACAGCTTTACTCAGCCGTCTGATAAATCTGTTTATTTTAATTTAGGTAATGTGGAGGCCGGAAAAAGTCTGGGTGTTAAATTAGTTAAAAAAAGTCGTACGCCGCTTCGCAATCATTTAAAGAAGAACAAGGCTCTTTTTAAACACTACCTGGCTAAAGCCAAAAGAAAAGCCCGCGGTTCACTACACAAGCTGAAGGCTAGTTGATGAGCGGCAAAATAAGACTACTCTTAGCCTCAAGAGCCTTTGAATCACCGCCGCGGGAGGGCGGCTTTGTACTTCTGTCTGATTTAGCTAATGTTCTGACTGATGACAGTGCCATAAATCCAGCTGTCTTTACTGCTACTAAATACCCTATTCCTGGAATTGGCACTGAAAAAGTTTTTAGCGGCCTTGGCTGGAATTTAAGGCTTAGGTACGAGTTTATTCTGGGCGTTTACCGAAAAGCTAATAAATACAATGTTGTTCATACCGCCCATATACCAACTAGCCAAAACGTAAAGCTGCTCAAGGCGGCCACCAAAAAAGCTAAGCGTAGCGGCACCGTTTTTGTACAGACAGTTACTGGGTTGCCCGAGGTAAGTATTAGTAATGAGCAATTGGCTAATCTACTCTGGGGCGACTGGATTGTTTGCCAATCGCCAAGCGTTTATAGACAGGTTAAGCAGCTGCGGGATTCAGTATCTTTAATTACGCCATGGCCTGCAGATAAGCGCATTGCTTATGACGAAAAAAGACGAGCTGACACTCGCCGAACTTTATTTAAAGAAGCCGAAAAAGTCGTTTTATTCCCCGGCGAATTTGAAAGACTCGGCGTAGATGCTAGCTTTAGTGAATGTCTGAAAATTTTTCTTGAGAACACTAAAAATGCACTTGTAGTTTTAGCTTGCCGTTTTGACAAAGAAGGAACCGGCGAAGCTATCGCCAAAGAATTCCCTGGCCGCGTTATCACGCTTGGTGAAACCGACCAAATAATTTCCTTGCTCGAAGCTGCTGATCTAACTATTTACCCCGTTAAAAAGATGGACAGTAAGTTCCAGCCGCCGCTGATCTTGACTGAATCCCTGCAGCTTAGCACACCTATACTTATTAGCAGCGTTATTGACCTTGACGAATCAACTTCCGATTTAATTACCTCTCAAGATATAACCAAGGGCTGGGCGGCGTTTGGCTTAAAGATGGCTGAGCTTGTAAACAATCAAAAGATCCGCTCCAAACCCCAAAAAAATTCACCGTTTAATAATATGGTTAAAGACTACCGTCAAATTTATACCGACGTCGTAAAGACTTAAGTTAATTTTTTTAGCGCTTGTTCAAGCTTAGGTCTCTGGGCGGCTTGTGAAAACTTTTCTTTATATAAAGCTTGGCCCTGCTTACCAATTGCTTCTAGTTTGTCTTTATTGTTATAAGCCCACACAATCTTCTCAGCAATTGCCTCACCGGAGCCCTGCGGGACTATTAGGCAGTTTTTTCCGTCAATAAAACTAACTGACTCTTTAACCTGGCCTATCAGCGTAGCTTTAGCCATAGCTAAAAATTGGAAGGTCTTGCCTGTAATTACTTTTTGAGCCTGCGGTGTATCGCCAAACGGGCCACCCAAGCAAAGATCAGCCTTGGCAATATATTTCGGGATGTCTTCATAATTTATCCAGTCATGATGCTCAATATTGGTTAGCCCGAATTTCCTAACTGAATTAAGAAACTCATTTAAATCTTTTTCCCTTGTGGCGCCGCCGGCAATAATGAATTTAATATTTCGCTGATTTTTTAACTTTTTAGCGGCTTCAACAATATATTTCATGCCGTGGAGGGGTAAAAAATAACCATAAAATAGAACTACAAAGTCCTTGGTTTTAACCTGTTTTAGCGGTTTAAATAATTTTTCATCGGTGCCTACGTATAAAGTCAGGTATTTGTCGCGCCTAACACCTAGTTTCTCAGACGAATAATCAGCCTGTGCATCAGTATCGCTCAAAACTAGTTTAGAGCTTTTTACAAGACTTTTGGCATAAGTTTTAACTAATCTAGCACCAAAACTTCCAGGCTTGAACTTTTTATGCTCCTCAACTATCCAAAGATAGGGGCTTAAGAATTCGTCATAAATTAAAGGCTTGCCAAGAGTTAATAAGCGAACCGGCCAATAAATTTCTGTGCCCCTAAAGCCGAGCATATAAACATCCGGCCGATGCTTAAGACGTAGCCAAAGCAGCCTTATTAGTGTTTCGGGGTAACGCAGAATATTTTTGTGAGAATTTATAGCTTTTAACACCTCGGCATCAGGAATCGTGGCCATTGTCTGCAACAAAAATTGCGTACGAATGTAATTAGGATATTTATAAGATAAAATATAGGCTATTTTCACAGGTTTGTTCTCTTGGGTGATTAAATTATACGTTAGGCGGCTTAGGATAGCCAAAGCGGACACTATAATTTGATATTTTGGCCATTTTGCCAAGATTGACAAACCAGTTAAAATTTGCTATAATTCAAAAAGTATGGTGAAAAATACAAAGTCTAAAAAAAGCTTCTTTCGTAGCAAAAAAACTTTATTAGTAGCTGCTGCCGCTGTTGTTTTAGTTGGCGGCGGTCTGGCCTGGGCTCTAGCCGACAACGATGAAGCAGCCAATGACACCGACAGCCACCCCACGCAAAATACTAATGCTACTGACAATGATTCAGCAGATACCACCGACAGTAACAACGTTCCTAGCAAGCATTCTCAGAAACATAGCTCAACCGACGGCTCAAGCGATAAAAAACAAGTTACGCCCGTTATCTCCACGCCGGCTCCCGGCCAAGAATTAACTGATGTTCGAGCTTATGTAAATGGTATCTTTGAAGAGAACGGCACTTGCACCGCAAAATTTACCAAAGCTGGCTACGCCGATGTCACGGGTACATCTAAAGGCATACAGGACTTCAACCACACCACTTGCCCGCCAATAAAAATCGCTCGCAGTAAATTTCCGGTTGGGGGTAACTGGACATTGACAGTTAGCTATTCATCAACTAATGCTGAAGGCACTTCAGCGGGGCAAACGGTTAAGGTTAATTAAACTATGTCTAAGACGACGGTAATCAAGCTTAGTTTTTTCGAGACTCTAGGAATACTTTGCTTAGCTATAATCTTGGCATTTCCGCTATCGTCTGTTTCGGCTTTATCGGGCAGTAGTTTTAAGGCTGGCCGAATAATTGATGATGCCATCTTCTTTAAACATACTTCCATGAGCGCCGGCGAGATTCAAAGTTTTTTAAATAGCAAGGTACCCGACTGCGATACCCAGGGTGAAGAAATTTACAGTGGCTCAACTACTCGCGCTCAGTATGGCAGCTCACGCGGTAATCCCCCGCCTTATACCTGTCTAAAAAACGCTACTAAGACCATTCCATCTAAAGCTGCTGATAGTTATTGCACTAGTTCTATAGCTTCATCCGGCGGTGTCAAGAAAAGCGCCGCGACTATCATTTCTAAAATCGCTACTGCTTGTGACATCAGCCCGAAAGTTTTACTGGTAACCCTGCAAAAAGAGGAAAGCTTGGTAACTGATGATTGGCCGTGGAAGGTTCAATACACTAAAGCTATGGGCTATGGCTGTCCTGATTCTGATCTGCCGCACAGTGTTGACGGCAACAATAATGGTTGCTATGACCAGTATGAAGGCTTTTTCAATCAAATTTATTACGCCGCTCGTCAGTTTCAACGCTACGCTAAAAATGGTGATTCATATAACCATCAAGGCGGTCAAACCAGCTTTGTTCAGTACAATCCTAATTCCAGCTGTGGCGGCAAGAATATATATATGAGCAGCCAAGCTACGGCCGGTCTTTATAACTACACGCCTTATACACCTAACCAAGCAGCTTTAGATAACCTATATGGTACTGGTAATTCTTGCAGTGCTTACGGCAACCGTAATTTTTGGCGGCTGTATAATGACTGGTTTGGCAGCACGCTGACCACGCCGATTAAAGTTTCGGTCACCGATTCCAGCTCTAGCGAATCGGGTGCTACAGCCGAGGTTCGTTTTTCGCTGGTCACCCAGCCCACGGCTAATGTCACTATTCCCTTGAGCATTTCTAACACAGCCGAGGCTACCCTTAGCGGCGTCACCAGTAAAACTATCACGCCCTCTAATTGGAATCACCCGGAAAATAACGAAGTGACTATTACTGGGCTTGACGATAGTGATGCTGATGGCGACATTAAATACACCCTAATCACTGGCAATCCTTCCAGCAGTGATACAACTTATGGCAATCTGGCCGCTGGTGATGTTAAGGACGCTTCATTAACAAATAACGATAACGAACCGGATGTGGCCGTGGCTGGCGACTGGGACGGCGATGGTCGCGATGAGATTGCGCTGAAGCGTGGCAGTACTTATTTACTTAATTATAACAATGACGGCAGTAGTGACGATTCATTCAGTTTTGGACGTGATGATGATACGCCGATTGCCGGCGACTGGGACGGTGATGGCCGCGATGAGATAGGCCTAAAGCGTGGCAGTACTTATTATTTAAATTACGGCCGCGACAGTGATGCCGAAGTCAGCTTTAGTTTTGGTCAAGCTAGTGACGCGCCAATTGCTGGCGATTGGGACAAGGACGGTCGCGATGAGATAGGTATACGGCGCGGCAGTAAGTTTTATCTTAACTATAACAATGACAGCGATAGCGAAGCTTCCTTTAGTTTTGGTCAGGACAGCGACACACCGCTGGCTGGCGATTGGGACAAGGACGGTCGGGATGAAGTTGGACTAAAACGACTTAATAAATATTACTTAAACTATGATAAAAACGGTAAGGCTGAAGTCAGCTTTAGTTTTGGTCAAGCCAGCGATATTGGTCTAGCCGGCGACTGGGATAAAGATCACCGGGATGAAATAGGTATACGGCGCGGCAATACTTATTATCTAACTTATGACAATAATGGCACGGCTGAAGTTAGTTTTGTGTTTGGCCGTTAACTACTCGAGTGAGCGGCTTAACGCTGCCGTCAGGTTGCAGCTCGCCCAGCATGACTTGCCTATTAACGGTGTGCCAATTACGCGGGAATAAGTCTTTCGGTTGATCAATAACACCGTAGTCAATACTGCTTACCAGTGACATCTGGCCTAAGTTTTTATTCTTTATATATATAAAATCTCGGCCAAAAACACCCAAGATAGGCTGGTAGCCTTTGGCATAAGCCTGCTTAGCCAACTGGGCTAAACTTGTTTGGTTTGGTTCTTTAATGCCATAGGCAGCAGCATCGCAAAATGTCCTGGTTGGTTGAACTGCTTCTAGCCGGCCAAGGCCAGTCCAAAACACTACAGATTTTTTTGGCAGGTTGTCACAAGTTGTTAAGACTTGCCCCAGCATTGGGACATAATTACGACGGTGAATAAACGGATAGGTAACCACTAAAGGACTAATAACCGCTGCAGTCGCCGCAATCGTCGCTAGAGTCTGGCCGCGAATTTTTAGTTTAGGCGATTTAAATCCATAGAGCTGCTCTAAACCGACAGCACCCATTACTAAAAAGCCAGGCATAATAATTGGCAAGAGCCGCCGAGAAGCCCAAATTTGATCAGGTGCAATCCGCGGTCTTACCAAATAGAGTGCTGAGGTTATACCAACAACTGTTACAGCTGGCAATAACAGCAGGGCTCTGTGTTTTTCAGACTTGAGTAATCTATAAGACACAATCGCCAGCCCGCCAAAGCCGGCAATCACCATAATTGGGCCAATATACCAAGCTAACCAATTCAGCGTGCTTTCGTTGTAGGTTCTTTTGGGGTTAGGATCCCTGCCGGCAGCCAGCAGTTTAGCGGGGTTGTGTGGTACTCGGTATGATTGATACCAAAGGGGACGGCTGGCTAAAGCTAATCCAAAAACTATAACTAATACAACCACCGCAGTGCCCCGCCAGCGGCGGGTTTTATCGTCCAGCCATTTTAATATTCCTGTATGCCAAGCTAACAATGCTCCTAGTATGCCAGCTATAAAGATAGCAAGAATCAAGAATAATTCGGGTTTAATGTGTGACAGTTGGTCGATGTAGTAGCCGCTGGACAAGCGCGAAACGTCCAGCCAGCCAATGACCGCTGTTATAGCAGTGCCTAGTAACAATAAGCCGGTTTGGATTGATTGTCTTTTTCGGTCTTTTTTGTCGGCCAGAATCACAAACATCATGGCTGCACCGACTATGGCCGCAATAGTTAAATAGGCGTCAATTCGTACCATGGCGCCGGCGCCGGCTAGGATACCGGCTAAAAACCAAAGGCTATATTTTTTTGTGGTTTGCGCCAGCCATATTAAGGACAAACAGCCAAAGATGAAGGCCGCTGTTAAGGGCTCGGTGTAGGTATCTCTGGAAAAATAAATAAGGGGCAGTGAGCCGGCTAAGATGGTTGTAGCCACCAGCGCCCAGCGCGGTCTGACTAAGAATCTGGCAAAGCCATAAATCGCCATTAGGGCTACTGCGCCAAAAATAACGTTAATATGAAGCATCGCACCAACGCCGACAACTCGGCCGCCTAGACCCAGTAAAGCTGGCAGTAAGTGCACTCCTTGGGCAAATATCTCTCTATCCTTTGTACTTTGGCCAAAGCCAGCGCTGGTGTAATTCACCCCTGCCAAGTTACTAACAACATTGGGTTTAGCAATGTGTAAGTTGTCATGTTTAGTCAGCCAAGCGCCGGTTACCGCATAGGTTGCCGGGTCTCGATTGGTATAAACATGCTGTGAGGTATGTAGGCCGTTGAAACCGGTCCAGATAATTACGCCTACTATTAATAAGAGTCCGCACAGTTTTTTTTCATAACTGCTGCCGGGGGTATTGTTAAACCTAGCATGTTTGGCTACCAACCAGCTGGCTAGTGACGCGGCAATCAAGCCAACTGACCAGATGTATTCATCTTTAAAAGAGTCACCCACTAAAAAAGCTACAGCTACTAAGCTGAAAACAGCTAAAAATACCGGTGCAACTACAGGCAATAAGTCAATGGCGCGCGCCAACCAGTCCCGTTTTCTGCTAATAGGTCGTTTAAACACTGCCTACAAGATAGCTTAAGTCACACCTTTAGTCTACTTTAACCCCATCTCTGTCAATAAATTTAAATATTGAAGTTGGTATAATCGAACAATGAAGCTTGAGTACTTTTCCACAAGCAAGCGTAAGCAGGTTGACGGCCCCAAGTGTATCTTCTAGTATTAAGAGGTACAAATCCCAAATGTATATATAACAAAATTAAGAAGGGGGCATTTTAAATGACGTATACTATTAACTTAAAAAGCACGGCTGTAGCCATTGCTGTAGCATTAACTGCTGCATTAGCAATTGCTGGGCTGGGCTCTACCAGAGCTGGGGCTCTAGCTTGTGACGATTGTGTTTCGAACAATGATCTTATGAGCGGCGCTGTTACTAGCGCTAAAATTGCACAAGGCACAATTGAATCGGGCGATATTAGAAATGGTACTATTCAAACTGAAGATCTTGGAACTGCTAGCGTACGCAAAGTAGATATTGCCAGTAATTCAGTCGATAAGAGTGAGCTCGGCAATGCTGTAGCGCTTGGTAACGCTGACCGAGCAGATGGTGCGGTTACTTCAGATGTTACTTTAGGAACAACTTCAGCAGGCTCTTACCAAAACCTAGCCGGTGATTTGACACTAGAAGGAGCTGCCGGTGACGATAGTGTATTCCTGTCGCCTATAATGGGTAATCTTCACGGTAGTACGCTAACTCCAACAGCAAGTGGCAATGACTACGTTTACCACTCTGGTGTAGTCGGTGCTTACAACGTTGATACTAGTGACACCGCAGGTACTAAAGCCGGAGTCATAGGTCTAATCGGCTCTGATGGTTCAACTACTGGTACGCTGGCTAACGGTTTCACCGCAGTTATTGACAGCGGTGACGGTAGCACGGCTACAGTTGGTAACGCTGCTTATGGTGTAGCCTACACCAGCCCGGCGTCAGGCACGCACTTTAACTACGGCCTAGACCTGTATCACGCTGCATTCTCTGATGTAGGTGGAAGCTCGCTTGTTGACTACGGCACAGCTGATATCCGCTTAGCCGCAGGAACAACAATTAGTTCTGGTTCAGCTAACCCATCAACCTGTGTAACAGGTTCGCTGTTCCTAGACACCGATGGTGGTGCAGACGCTACGCTTAGAGCATGTACTGCAACCAACACTTGGACTGCTGTATCTAACGAATAGATTCAGTTAGTTCACTAAGCAAGCAGCTCCCTTCGGGGAGTTGTTTGTTTTAGAGCGTCTCGACCTGCTAAGATTACCGATATGGAAAATAGATTCATGCGTTTATTGATTGCCTTTGGATTAATTTCCATTCTAGTAATAGTCGGGTGGCTGCTAACTCGGCCAGAAAATAACTATAACAGCGTAGCTGATAGCTCGATTGGCTTGACATTTAACATAAGTAAAAAATTTGAGGTAATACCGCGCAGTGAACTCACCGCTTTAAACCCGGGTTTTTTGTATGGCTACCGCCCACCGGGAGACTCTCGTGCAAGTTGTATAATCTCTCAGTCTAGTTTAGCTAGGGGCGGTACTACCAGTACTAGCGATCTTAGAGACGGGCTTTTAAAGGAAGTTAAAAAACTGCATCCAGACGTTAAGCTTACTAATGAGAACTCGGCTTTGAACCTGGTAAAGTTCGGCGAAGCTAAAGGAGTTCTGTTGGAAATGGAATACGGCAAAAAAGAGCAAAAAATAAACCGAGTAGAGATAATTGCCTTGGGCAAAAAAATACAAGTCATAGCTTATTGCGAAAGTTTGGGCCAAGACAATGCTCGTTATTACCAGAATTTTACAACCCTCTTTTCGTCATTAAAACTTAATGACTAATTGCCAGCTTTGCATAAAATTCTTTCCTAAAATATACTTGTATCCATGTCTCGATTTAAAAAAATAAATCCAAGATTAGTTTTAATTGTATTGTTTATACTTGTTGTTGGCGTTATTAGCTACAACTTGGGTAAAAATAACAGTGATTCTTCCAGGTCAAAAAATGGTAATACTGCTAGCAGTCAAAAGCCAGAAACTAAGGGTAAAATAAAATACCCGGCTGGCTGGACAGAAAGCGATACCTTACTGCCAGATGAAATCAATGCCAATGTAATTTTAAAGGTCCGCCGGCATAATCCTGACGCTACTGTCACAGCCCGTGCTCAATCTGGCAAGCTTGCTAGTGACTTTAAAATTGAAGATCTTCCAGATGGTGTGGCCAAAAAACTATCCAAAGAAATTAATAATTTTAAACTAGTCGACAAGAAAGTAACTACTGTTAACAAACATAAGGTTGTAGAAATTCACTACACTGACAAAAACACCGTTTATAACATGATCATCTTTCCGTTTTCTAACAAGACCTATTATTTAACCCTGAGTGTCGATAAAGGAAACTACGACAAAGTCTCTGCGGACTACTCAAAGATACAGCAAGCTTTTGGTGAATATGTCACAAGTCAGTCCCAAAGTAATTAAATAAATCAGCTATTGCCTGCTAGGCTCTTTAGCTCGGTAAATAGTTCTTCGGCGGTTTTATCCCAATTGAAGCTGGCAGCATGTTTTTTACCAGCATCGATTAATGTTTTTCTTTCATCAGGCGAATAATCCATTAGCTTGCGGACAGCTTCCCAAATACCCTGCCAATTTTTAACATATATGGCCTGCTCGCCGCCGACTTCTGGAATAGATGAATTTTTATAAGTAATGACTGGGCAGCCATATAGCATCCCTTCCAGTATCGGCAGGCCAAAACCTTCGTAGTGGCTGGGAAAAACAAAAGCTAAGGCATTTTGGTAAAGTTTATGCTTAGTCTCATCATTAATGTAGCCTAGAGTTAAAATATCATTTTTATATGACGAAGCCGTGACCGCCTGGCGAACTACTAAAGTCGGGATATTTTCCGCTGACTGAAAATTTTCACCAACCAGTACTAGCTGCAAATCACGGCCTTCGGCTTTTAAGTTATTAAAAGCGGCAATTAGGTCGTTTACTGCCCGGCGACGCGGGTCAGCCGCCCCAATAAATAATAAGTATGGCTTAGTCGGTGTCTTTGTTTCGCTTTTGGCCTCGTGGGCTTTATCATCCAGCGGCAATGGGCTGATGCCTAAAAGTATAGTCTTGATTTTTTTAGGGTTAATGTGCAGGTGCTTAACTAAATCGGCTTTGGTGTATTCGGAGATGGAAATTACTTTAGTTGCATTTTTATAAGAACGCTTTAGCACGTGTTTGTATTCATAGTTGTGCAGTATGGTTCTAAGTGTTGAGCGCAGAGCTCTGTGTTTTATATGCAGCCACGGCGAAGTAAAGTTATGGCGCCAATATATTAAAGGTATAAGGTCGTTAGCAAAAACTAGGCTTTTAGTATGTTTGGGAACGCCTAAGGAATAATCATACTGTAAGAAAACGTCGCAGTCTGCTGCCTGTGGCACGGGATCACCGAAAAGCGTTCGAAGTTTGTAATTAAATTTATCGGAAGTTTCCCTACTGGTATCTTTCTTGGGTTGTTTGCCTAAAAATATTTCTTTGTACTTTAGCCCGCGTGGAATATTTAAATATTTTTTAGGATCTTTATCTTTGTATTCAAAAAAAATAAACTCGTAAGTCCCGGTTTTATCCTGCTCGGCGAGGCTAAAGATTGTATTAAGCGTCCGTCTAACGACTTCGCCGATACCGCGGTATTCGTGCCCTATTTGCAGTGCCCTTAAATCGACGCCTATTTTCATGCCCTAATACTCATTGTTATCCTTAAAATATTCTTCTGACTTGCCTGTTACGCTAGCGGCTGTAGTGATTGCGCTTTGGTGCCAACTAAATTTAGCAATTTGTTTCTTCATAACCTCTAAATATTTATCTGGGTCTTCATCTAAATCTTTAAGCATATTTTTCATTTTTTGGGCAATGTCGCGGGCGTCGTAAGGATTTATAAAAACCGCGGCGTCACCGACAGCTTCTGGCACAGATGTAACATTAGAAGCAATAACCGGCGTACCGCAAGCAAAGGCTTCCAGCGGCGACATACCAAAACCTTCATATATTGGCGGAAATATATAAAATTTTGCCCCTGTGTAAAGCGCCGGCATATCTTCATCAGCCACAAAATGCTTGGGATTGATAATGACGAAGCCTTTTTCTTTAGCATCCTGCATTTTTTTAAGAATAGCTTCGTTGTTCCAACCGCCGGCGCCGATTATTACCAGTGCATATTTATCAGTTATATCTTTTGGCAGTGACATATAGGCTTCAATTAGCCGTTCTTGATTTTTTCTGGGTTCAATGTTGCCAACCGACAAAATATAATCCGGCCGATAAATATCGTATTTCAGTCTAACGCTTTTCACTTCCTGTGTGGTGCGCCGGTAAAACAGCGCTTGGTTAACAGAGTTATAGGCAACTGATATTTTATCAGCCGGGTATTTATAATATTTAATGATTTCTTTTTTACTAAAGTTAGAGACGGTTATGATGTTTTTTGAATTTTTAATGGAAAACGGCGCTACTTTGGCCAAATAGTCGCGGTTATCTTTTTGCACACATTCTGGTACAGCCAGATAGGTGACGTCATGGATGACTACTGATGAACGGCTAAACCATGTTGGCCAGGCCAAGAATGACGGGAAGTAATAATTGCCCGGCCCTAAAATTAAATCCATTGGTACTTTAAGATGAAACTTCATAAAACCGCGGATAACTCGATTAGGAAACGGGTTTTTAATAATCCGTTTGTAGTTTAAAAGATTGTACTTATCCAGCTTATAAGCCCAGCGCCGGGGGGCAATTAATGAATAAGTCAATTTGCCCTCGCCGGCTAGCTCGTCTAAGCCCTGGACTATGCCCAATGTTGCGTGGCCTACGCCGCTAAAATGTTTATCGACTAATGGGAAGGCATCGACTTTAATATGAGGGGTTTTTGGCATACTTATACCTTATGATTTTGCCGGCTGCCAGGCAAACCCAAATTATTTGTCTTAATTTTAATAAATCTCGCAGACATGATTAGCTTTTACCTTTTCTATACCTCAGCCAATCAATAGTAAGCCCGTAAACTGCTCGCTTAGCGCGCCTGGTTAATTTTTGATCTTTAAGAGTTAGTGATTTTGCTCTGTCAAAAGCAATCTGTTGTTTGCGATTCTTATTTTCCAAATTTTTTATTTTGTTAACATCCTTTTTCCAAGCTTTGAATTGTCTGTCTTTTAAAACATTTGAGGTTTCATTAATTATTTTTTCAGTAATATTTTGGAGTTTATAGCTTTCTTTTACTTCGCTGGCTATAAAATATTCATTTAGTCCGTCCGTATAGATTAGTTGGTAGCCCGCCTCTTTTAACAGCCCGTGCCAGTCTTTTAAAAGATGATTAGACTCAATACAAATAACGTGCGGTCTGAATTTTTGCCAATTATTACTATTTAAAACCTCGTATTCCAAGCCTTCTACATCAACCTTCATAAAATGAATTATAGGTAAGG
>JANWIN010000011.1 GCA_025449905.1 Candidatus Saccharimonadales bacterium | reverse complement strand
TCGCCCTAGTTGAACAAAATTTTGATGGCGAGCAGGCGATTTTAGCCGGTAATTCTATCCATAATGACCGAGCTTTTATCAAAAAACACTGGCCCAGCTTTGATTTAAAGTTGCATTACCGCATGCTCGATGTCAGTGCTTGGAAGGTCTTAATGCAAGGCAAATACGGGGTGGTTTATGAGAAAAAAGAGGTCCACCGGGCCTTTGATGACATCCAGGCTAGCATTGCCGAACTCCAACACTATCTCGACTATTTTAAGAAGAATGAATCACAAACAGGTTGAAACATACATTTTGAGTATGCCGAATGCCAAGCTGGACTATCCGTTCGGTGAGGATGTGGCAGTTTACAAAATTAAAGATAAAATGTTCGCCCTCATTAGGGAAGGCAAAGAACCGGTCCAAATAAGTCTTAAGTGCGACCCATTGCTGGCCGAAACACTGCGCAACAAATACGATACAGTCATGCCCGGCTACCATTTAAACAAGAAACATTGGAATACAATTGTACTCACTGGCCAGATTCCCTGGGAAGATATTCAGGGCTTCATCCGCCATTCTTACTACCTAGTAGCTGGCAAATAAAAATTGTACAAGATATTGACGATCGTCACGAAAGTGTACAATTTTACTAGTTGGTGACGACTTTTTGCTCAAGCAACAGGCTAACTGCTTGGTAGCTAGAGTTTAAAAGCTGTTTATCGGCCTGACTGTTTGAAGCGTCATAAGTCGTTTTTAGGGCTGCCCGGTAGTCATTCAGCAGTTTTTGGATAGTCTCCACCAAAGTGGTGTCAAATTTGTTATTCAGCCCAGCTGTAGTTAAAGTCTGATCAGTCCGGATGTTCTTTTGCAGTGCCAAGGTTTTGGGTTTAGGCTTAGTGCCAAGCTTAGCTAAACGTTCAGTCGTGGAGTTAAGACTGGATTGCATAGTCAGTTTGGTGTTCAGAGCCAGGTTTTTGGCTACACCAGATTTGGCTTTTCTAAAGCCAAGGTCAGATACGCGGATGATTTCAGTTTGTTTCTGGGCTAGGTCTAACAGAGAGTCTGCGCTGTTTTTGCCACCAAAAACTACGCTCATAAATATAAAGAAGACTATTAATAACACACCACCAACGGCTGCGATAATTAATATCCGTTGTTTTGGATTATTGCCAGCTAAAAGAGGAGTTTTTTTCTTTTTAGCCTCAGGATTCAGGATAAAGTCGTAATTATTCTGGCCAGCTGGTTGCTCGGGATCCATAAGCAATATGATAATGCTTTTAAGCAGATCGCGCTAGGGAAAAGCAAAGTATAAGCATATTGACAAAATAGCAATTATTTGCTACAGTAATAAAGAACTTAAAAAAATAAAAAGTTCACCCAGCCTATTAGGAACTAAATGGCTGGGCAAGAAACAAAAATAAAAGGAAAATAAAATGCCAACCTTAGAACAAGCACCACAACAAACATTACAACCGCACCCAGGTGAACAGCCTAAGCTGTTATTGGCAGATTTTGGCCCGCCAAGACCCCCAGTAACTAATACGATGGTAGGTGGCGCCCCCCATGGTGAACCTCATAAGCCATTTGATGCATCTGAATTTAATACACCTGGGATAAAAGATCCTAACCCAAATTAAGGAAACAAAATGAGCAAATTAAACGTGCAAAAAGAACTAAACACACTGTCAATGTTCAAGCTTTCGTTCGAAGATCTTGAAGTACGATATAGAGCATAAATAAAAGAAAAATAAAATGAGCCCGAAACCACAACCTACCGAAACACAATTTGATCACATGCAAGTAGTAGCAGCAGCCCAAGGTCCTGAAGCTGAAGCTCGACGTCAAGAAATGGGCAGTTGGTCAGAAAATATTGGCGCTCATGCTGAAGCAGCAAGCAATGCCGTAAAAAGAGCAAGCCAAATAGCTATTGACCAAGGTTTTAGCGAAGAAGGTGTTAAAAGCTATTTGGGGCAAGTAACTGAAGCTCAAATGACTGAAGACGGTACTCCAGTCCACCAAAGAATAGACAGCAAAGGGAGAGAAACTTTCGAAAAGTGGGTAAAGCCAACAAAAACAGGGGTGCAAGTTCAGTACCCTGATTATAAAGAATCCCATCGTTCACCTAGCAACATCAGAGTAAAAGTTAACTAAGCATAACTATAATCGTTAACACCTAAGCTATATACTTAGGGCATGGATGCTGTAGAGGATATAAAAGCACGGCTTGCTATTGAAGACGTTATTGGACGCTATCTGGAGCTGAAAAAATCCGGCCGTAACTTTAAGGCCATTAGCCCATTTACCAGTGAAAAAACCGCCAGTTTTATGATTAGCCCGGAAAAGCAGATTTGGCACGATTTTAGTAGTGGCAAGGGCGGCAATATGTTCAGTTTTGTTATGGAGATGGAAGGCTTGGACTTTAAAGGTGCATTGGAACTACTAGCTCGCCAGGCTGGCGTAGACTTAAGCCAATACGGCAGCCGTCCCGACGCCCGCGCCGGCCAGCAAAAAGAGCGACTTTATGAAATTAACGAGCTAGCGGCCAAGTTTTATCAGGTTCATTTTTCTAAAACCCCCAAAGCTTACGAATACATCTTAAAAAAACGTAAGTTTAGCAAAGGTACCGCGCTGAAATTTAGAATAGGCTATTCACCAAATAGTAACGATGCCTTAGTTAGGTTCCTAAAGACTAAAAAATACAGCGACAGCGAGGTAAAGCGAGCAGGCCTAGCTACCGCGCGGCACGGCGGTCTGGGCGATATGTTTCGCGGGCGGATTATGATACCGCTGATGGACCCAACCGGCAGGGTAGTTGGCTTTACGGCTCGACTACTAGAAGCGGACGATAAAGCCCCCAAATACATCAACACACCTGCCACACCGCTTTACGATAAAAGCCGTCACGTTTTTGGCCTAAACCTAGCCAAGGAAGACATTAGAAAGGTCAAGTACGCGGTGGTGGTGGAGGGCAACATGGACGTGGTCGCCAGCCATCAAGCCGGCGTGGCTCAAACGGTGGCTACGGCTGGAACGGCTATAACTGAACAACAACTAAAGGCCCTAAGCCGTCTAGCACAAGATATAAAACTGGCTTATGACCAAGATAACGCCGGCATTCAGGCGGCTGAGCGTTCTATACCGATTGCCGCAAAAGTCGGTGTAAACCTGAGTATTATAAACGTACCGGGCGCTAAAGACCCTGATGAGTTGATCCAAAAAGACATTGGTGCATGGCAGAAAGCTATTGATAGCTCTAAATACGCCGTTGATTGGCTGATAGAACGCTATAAAAAAGCCATGGATCTTGAATCGGCCCAAGGCAAGCGTGAATTTACTGACGTAGTTTTAAAGGTGGTAAACGGCTTGACCGATAGCGTGGAGCAGGATCACTACGTTGGCAAGCTGGCAAAATTGATTGACGTCAGCCCGCAGTCACTTAGGATTAAGCTAGCGGGTCAAAAAACTACAAAAATGCCGCTTAAGCGGGTAAAAAACGAACCCGCCCAGCTAGATGCTATTCAAACTGACCGTCTAAAGACCCAGAACCAGCTGCTGGCTATTTGCTTGATGATGCCGGAAGAGCGACCAGTTATTAAACATCTAAAGGCAGAAATGTTGCCCGAAAAGCAGGCTCAAAAATTACTTGGAATCCTGCAAAAACCAAGCGCCAAAACCACTAACTTGAAAGATTTAACAGATTATAGTAAAATGCTTATATTACTATACGAGGAGCTCTACCAGGGCATTGATGCCCAGGAACAACGTTATGAAGTTACTCGTTTACAAAGTCGCCTTGTGAGCGCATATGTCAAAATTCAAAAACATAGTCTTGCCGATGAACTACGCAGCGCAAACCAGAAACAAAGCCAAAAACTCTTAAATAAAGCTAAGGATTTAGATTTACTTTTGAAGGAGGTAAGCAATGGCAGATAAAAATACAGTTATAGATGAAACTCCTGATGTAAGCCCGCTTGAAGAAGTCAAACAAAAGCTTCTAAGAAAAGCTAAAAAGGATAAAAAAATTGATCAACGCGAGATTTTGTCGGCCATTCCGGACGTGCCGGAAAATGTTGATATTTTAGACAGCCTTTATACCGAACTAGCGGATAAAAATATAATGGTTACCAGCGGTACTGGAGATAATGAAGACTGGCAGGCCGAAGAGCCGGAAGAAACCACGCTTAAAGAACAAGTTTATCTAGATGATATTGCCGATGATTCGGTGCGGCTTTATCTTCGTGAAATTGGTAAAATTCCGCTGCTTAACGCTGAAGAAGAACTAGCACTAGCCAAGCAAGTTGTCGCAGGCAATAAACGGGCAAAAGATAAAATGGCCGAAGCCAACATGCGTCTGGTAGTCTCAATTGCCAAACGGTATGTAGGGCGCGGGCTAGACTTACTCGACCTGATTCAAGAGGGAAATACTGGGCTGCTGCGTGCTGTCGAGAAATTTGACCCGGACAAAGGCTTCAAATTTTCAACCTACGCCACTTGGTGGATTCGTCAGGCCATAACCCGAGCCATTGCCGACCAGGCCCGCACCATTCGTATTCCGGTGCATATGGTGGAAACTATTAACAAGTTACTTCGAACCCAGCGTCGTTTAACCCAAGAGTTAAACCGCGAACCAAGTAACGAAGAAATTGCCCAAGCTATGGAAATTGACGTCGATAAAGTCGAACATATTATGAAAATTAAGCAGGATATTTCCAGCCTTGACGCCAGCGTGCGCGACGACGAGGAAGACAGCGTGCTGGGCGACTTTATTGAGGACGAAGACACCATCAGTCCTGAAGAATCAGCTACCGGCCAGCTACTAAAAGAACATGTTAAAGACATGCTGGGCGCGTTAACAGAGCGCGAACAAAAAATACTCAAGCTGCGTTTTGGTTTAGAAGACGGCAAAAGCCATACGTTAGAAGAGGTAGGGCAGGAATTTAACGTAACACGTGAGCGTATTCGCCAAATTGAAGCTAAAGCCTTAGCTAAACTGCGAAAACACCGCGACGCCCAAAAGCTCCACGACTACATCAAATGAAAATAGTAGGGTTAGCCGGTGCTCTATCTAGCGGCAAGGATAGTCTGGCCAACTATTTAGTGGAGCATCGTAAATTTTGTCATGTTTCCACTGGCGATTTAGTGCGCCAAGAAGCCCAGAAAAGATATGGCTCGATTGAGAGGCCGGTACTATATAAAACAGCCAATGAGCTTAGAAATGAACGCGGACACGGGGTTTTAGGCGAAATGGCGTTGGAATATTATGAAAAAAACAAACAAAAATATCCCGGAGGCCTCATAGTTAGCGGCTTTAGAGCGCTAGCGGAAGCCGAAGCAGTTAAAAAAGCCGGAGGTATAATTATTTATACAGACGCACCATTTGAAAAGCGTTATGAATGGATGAAAGGCCGCGGGCGAGATAAAGAAACGCAAATTACTGCTGAAGAGTTTAAAGAGCGAGAAGCCAAAGAAAATGGTGAAGTTGATCCGGCCTTTAACATTTCAGCCATAAAACCAATTGCTGAAGCAGTTATCCTAAACGATTCCTCGTTTGAAGCTTTTCTAGATAAATTCCTAAAAGCCGTAAAGTTAAATTCATAAACTGCACATGCTTGCGCGTAGCCTTAAGACGGATACAATAGCTTCTTAACAGGAGAAAAATGGAAAGCAGTTCTCATATGCAACCGGCTAGTGAGTTTAAGCACCCTGAAGAACAAATGGATGCAGAAACTAAAATTGCGCAGTCACCAGAAATTCAACACCCAGACCTTGCCGTAGAGCAACTAGACCCGGGTTTAAAAATTGGTGAAATGACTGAAGATGCCCAAAAACTAAAGCTAGAATTTGAACAGCGCGCTACAGAAAAAGCACATAAACCACGCAGGAGACGTCCAACAATATCGCCTGGTGAGGGGCGTTCGTTTGAAGATGATAATGGTCTGGATTTAGTACGCCTGCATCTAGATCAAATAGGCGAGGACCCCTTGTTGACCAAAGATGACGAAGTAGCCCTAGCCAAACTTATAGTTTATGGCAAAGAAGCAAGTGAAATGCTTGAGTCAGAACGTGACGAAATTACTGGGAGACAGCGCACAAAAGCAAGAAAATTAGTAAGAGAAGGCGAATGGGCAAAAGAAAAGTTTATAAAATCTAACCTGCGACTGGTGGTCTCAATAGCTAAGAGATATCAAGCCAGTGGACTACCTTTACCTGATTTAATCCAAGAAGGTTATCTCGGGCTTATACACTCTGTCGACAAGTTTGACTATAGAAAAGGCTTCAAGTTTTCTACCTACGCGACTTGGTGGATTCGCCAAGCCATAACACGCGGTATTGCCAACACAGGGCGAACAATTCGTTTGCCAGTTCACGCTGGCGATACCTTAGCAAGATTGAATAAGGCGCGGGCTAGGCTTGAGCTAAAGCTTGGACGTGACGCAACTAGAGCTGAATTGGCAGAAGAATCAGATATGACAGAAGAAGAAGTTGAAATAGTCCAAAGTTATCCGCCCGAACCAGTCTCATTGGAGTTGCCTCTTAATAAAGAAAACCCCGAGGCGACTTTAGCGGATACTGTAGAAGATAAAAATAGTACACATGAGTATGAAAGAGCTGAACAGAGAACGGCTAACACTGCTATTGAAGGATCGCTCAGTATCTTAAATGAGCGTGAACAACAGGTATTAATTTTACGCTATGGGCTGGATAGGGGCGAAACGAGAACTCTAGAAGAGGTGGGTCAATTCTTTGGCCTGACTCGTGAAAGAATCCGTCAAATTGAAGCGAGAGCATTCTCAAAACTGCGTCATCCTTCGGCCTCCAATTCGGAGCTAAGACAATACCTACCTTAAATCTATCGTATACTAGAAGCCATGGCTGACCACAGCCCAAAAATGAAATTTTAAGGCTGGGCAGGGAGACTAAAATACCTATGGCTGTACGTAAGAAGTTAGCTATCATCGATGGGAAAAGTGTTTTTTACCGCGGCTACTTTGCCATGCCAAGCCTTAGCACAAAAGACGGCACGCCAACCGGCGGTGTCTACGGTTTTGCAGTCATGGCGCTGGAAGTTATTAAGCGCTTGGACCCAGATTACGTAGCCGTGGCCTGGGATAAGCCCAAAACCAACATCCGGTCGCGCCTAAAACTCTATCCGGAATATAAAGCTGGCCGCAAACCAGCGCCGCCGGACTTTAAAATCCAAATTCCCATGCTGCACGAGCTCTTGCAGGCTTTCGGCTGGCCGCTTTATGAGCTTGATGACTATGAAGCTGACGACATTATGGGCACCTTGGCGGTTCAGGCTCAAAAGAAAGACATAGAAACTATGTTAATTACCAGCGATCTTGATGCCTTGCAGCTAATTAGTAGTCACACTCACGTTTACGCGCTTAAAAAAGGTCTGTCTAACATTGAGCTTTTTCGCCCGGAAACCTTTATTTTTAAATATGGTATTTTACCTGAACAATTTTTAGACCTCAAAGCTCTGAAAGGCGATAGCAGCGATAATATCCCCGGCGTCCCTGGTGTCGGCGAGAAAACGGCCATTGAATTACTCAAAGAATTTAAGTCTTTGGACAATGTGTATAAAAATTTGGACAAAATTAAAGACACTACGCGCGCCAAATTGGAAGCCGGCAAAGACTCGGCAATAATGAGCAAAAAATTGGGTGCCATTTGGACTGATGCGCCGGTAAAATTGAACTTAAAAGAGGTTGATGGCAGTAAATGCGACCCGGTTAAGATTCAAGACATCCTGCAGCAACTTGAATTTAGGACTTTAGTCCGCCAATTGCCGGAAATTATGAAGGTTCCGGACAGTCCGATGAATGGCGACCCGGCCAAATTAACGGTCGGCAGTAAAAATCATATAAAAGACGTGGCAGAATTAGACAAATTAACACTACCAAAAACCAACGAGCTAGTCATTCAGGCTACTAGCCAAAAGCCGCATGGCAAAGGGCCGCTAACCTTAACAATCTCACCAGACACTAAAACGGTGGTGACCATCGATTTGTCACTGGACGGGGAAATTATCAGAAAAAAACTAAAAACTTACCTGGAAACTACGCCGTTGGTTGGTTACGATATTAAATCGAGCCTACAAACCCTTAGAAGCCTCGAAATTTATCCGACTAAAATCGCTCATGACGTTATGATAGGTGCGTTTTTGATAAATCCACTTCGCCGCGTTTTAAATCTGGAGGACCTGGCTGGCGAAGAGCTAAATATTCACCTGACGGCTGACAGCAGCGAAGCCGATACAGTCGCCGTAGTACGGGCGCTCCATGAAAAACAAACTAAAGAGCTTAAGCCGTTGCCCAAAGTTGTAAAACTGGCCGAGGACGTGGAGTGGCCGATCATTCAAGTCTTAGCTGATATGGAATATGAGGGTATAAAACTCGACACCAGCTACTTAAAGCTTATGTCGGCGCAAGTTGAGGACATGATTTCTGACCTCGAGCAACAAATTTACGGTTTTGCCAACCAGGAATTTAATATTTCCAGCCCCGGCCAGCTGGCTGATGTCTTGTTTAACAAACTAAAGTTGCCGGTGACTGGAATCAAGAAGGGAAAAACCGCTTTTTCAACGGCCGCGCCAGAGCTAGAAAAGCTGCGCGGGACCCATCCAGTTATTGATTTAATTACTCAATACCGCGAAGTCACTAAACTAAAGAACACATATATTGATACGTTGCCCAAAATGATTGATGAGTCTTCGCGGGTGCATACAACTTTTTCACTCACCATTGCGCCAACTGGCCGGTTGAGTTCATCGGATCCGAACTTGCAGAATATTCCAGTCAAAACTGAACTGGGCAAACGCATCCGCACTGCCTTTGTAGCTGACAAGGGTATGACATTGGTTAGCGCCGATTATTCACAGTTTGAGTTGCGACTGGCAGCCGTTTTATCTGAAGACCGGGATATGATTAAGCTTTTTAATGAAGATGCTGATATTCATACCATAACCGCTGCACAGATTTATGACCGCAGTCCGGAAGACGTTACTAAAAATATGCGGCGCGATGCCAAAGTGGTAAATTTTGGCATCATGTATGGCCTGGGACCGCATGGTTTAACAGCGGCTACCGGCATAACTTATGAGCAGGCCAAACATTTTATAGACCGTTACTTTGAAGTTCGGCCCAAATTGCTTAAATACATTGCGAGCGTGAAAGAACAGGCGCAGAAAAATGGCTATGTCGAGACTTTGTATGGGCGCCGCCGGCCGTCGCCGGATGTACATTCGTCTAATTTTGCCGTACGCGAGGCCGCCCTGCGCGCAGCAGTGAACATGCCGTTTCAGGGCACAGCCGCTGATATTATGAAAATGGCCATGATTGAAGTCGCAGAAAAACTTAAAAAAGACAGTAAACTGCTACTGCAAATCCACGACAGCCTAATTGTTGAATGTCCAAAAGCCGATGCTAAAAACGTCGCCAAAATTCTCAAAAACACCATGGAAAACGTCGTTAAGCTGCCGGTAAAGCTGACTGTCGATACAGCAATTGGTGAAAACTGGGGCGATCTGTGAAAGATGATAAATATTTTCTCAGCCAAGCCATAAAAACTGGCAACAAAAAGGCTAAACCCTACAATTTTGGCGCTGTTATCGTAAAAGATGGTGAAATTATTGCTGCCGATTACGGCCATGTTCAGGAAACTTATAACCCGACTCTACATGCTGAGATGGCAGCAATAATAAAAGCCTGTAAAAAGTTAAAATCTCACAATATTGACGGTGCAGTGCTTTATGCCAGTCATGAACCTTGCATGATGTGTATGAGTTGCGCTTCGTGGGCGCATATCGACAAAGTAGCTTATTGCACACCTGCTTCTGAACAGGAAGATTTTATGTATGAATTCAAAGATTTTAGTATTCAAGACTTCGCCAAAAAATTACCAAGGACAATGAAGGTAGAACGAATTCAGCTATGAAAATTGATAAGAAATTAGTCAGAGACAAGATACCAGAGATAATCAAAGCAGAGGGCAGGAAACCAGTAACTAGAATCTTGAATAATGAAGAATACCTGAAAGAACTAATTGAGAAACTTAAAGAAGAAACTGAGGAGCTAGAGGCAGACCAGACGATTGAAGAATTAGCTGATATTCAGGAAGTGCTCTTTGCTATTTTGGAAGTTTTTAATAGCAATAAAGCCGAACTTGAAAAAGTTCGTATCGAAAAAGCTCAAAAAAGAGGTTCCTTCAAAGATAAAATTTTCTTGGAAGAAGTCGAAGAATGAAAAACATAGCTCAGCAGCTTGCTATGAAAGCTTTGATTGTCAAAAACGATAAAGTTTTGGTGCTTAGAGAAGCACCGACTTATGGACAGGGCACAAATCGAGGAAAGTACCATCTGCCCGGTGGGAGAGTAGAAAAAGGTGAAAAACTAGAAGAAGCATTGAAGCGTGAAGTTTTGGAAGAAACGGGACTTAAAATAGAAATTAAACATCCAGTTTATGTGGGCGAATGGCGCCCGATTATAAAAGGACAGCAACATCAAATAATGGGGGTCTTTGTTTATTGCCGCCCACTTACTAATAAGATAAGACTTAGTACCGAACACGATAAATATGCATGGATTGAGCCTAATAACCATTCAGATTATAAGATCCTGAGTCCTGATTATTTGGCTATTGACTGCTTGGATGATGGCCAAACAGAAACCACTAAATAGTATTGCAAAAAAGTTAAATAAGTGGTATTATAACGCCATGAACCGGGGTATGAGGTCTATTTTTTTAGGTTTAGGTATTTTTATCCTTTTTATAGGGGTTGTTATTCTATTTACCAGCGGTGGAGGCAAGGAGCCTAAGCCTGAAGGTACAGTTCCAAAACCATTGCCAGATTACGCTTCAACTGACGCGGTTGTAAGTTCTACCACCGAAGGTGAGATAGTTGCGCGGGAAAATTACCGCGAAATCAAAGTTATCGTCGGACGGGATTTTCGGACACTTCAAGTTATCAAGGGCTATCAAGGCGATGTAATTAAAGAAAAAAATTATTCTAATGACGAATCTGCTTACAGCCAGTTTTTATACGCTTTAAGCTACGCCAATTTTACTAAAGAAAGAGGTACCGACTTGCCAAGCGAAGCTGGTGTTTGTGCGGCAGGCAATCGCTATGTATTTAAACTAGAAGAGGGTGGCAGCAATATTAGTCGACTATGGAGTTCAACCTGCTCGGGGGACGCGCGAGGCTCGTTTGGCGGCAAAACTTTTAATGTTACAACTCTATTTGAAAGACAGATCCCTGACTACGATGACCTTACCCACAGAGTCAACTTAAATTAATCACTTTCAGCTATAGTTAGGGCATGATAAAAGCTATTATCTTTGACTGTTTTGGGGTGCTGGCAACCGAGGGCTGGGAACCTTACTATCAAAAACATTTTGCGGATAAGCCAGAGCAGTTGAGCGAAGCTCACAGGCTGGTAAAGCAGCTGAATATGGGCAACATTAACTATAAAATTTTTATAACTAAAGTTGCCAAACTAGCTAATATCAGTGAAGAACAGGCTATTGCTGTCATTGATGATAATGTGCCCAATGAACCACTTTTTGCTTATATAAAAGACAATTTAAGACCCAAATACAAAATCGGGCTACTCTCTAATGCCGGAGCCAATTGGCTAGAAGAAATATTCACGCCAGAGCAACTAACTCTTATTGACGACTATATATTGTCGTACGAGGCTAGTTTTATAAAGCCACAGCCTGAAATTTATAAATTAATGGCCCAAAAACTAGGGGTTAAAACCGACGAGTGTGTGATGATTGACGATCGCCAAAAGCACGTCGATGGTGCGGTAAACAGCGGTATGCAAGCCATCTTGTATGAGGATTTTGGACAGATGAGAGAGGGGCTGGAAAAACTTCTTTCACAAAGTACTTGACAAATTAGCATAAGAGGTATATACCGAAGGCAGAGGTCGACAATAAAAAAGGAAAATAAAATGAGCATCACTCACCTCGAGACAAGCCGTGGCGACACCACTGCATTCGTTGCTGGTGACATGGTAGTACCGGGACAACTGGGGGAAACCCTAGCCCGGGAAAAACACCCGGACGCATATCCTTCTGACTTAGAAGGACCGGTCATAGATGCGGCCATAGAAGTGGGAAAATTTAGCCGCGCAAAAAACATGAGCCGCATATCGATAGTTGAAGCTAGCCGATCTTAACAACTAAACGTTTATCTGTTTGGCAGATTTCACTTAATTCGTGAAGATGCATGCGAAGTGTGCCAGCCAGAGCAGCATTAGGAGCATTAATGACTATTGCATTAGGTTTAGCCTCTACACCGACCTCTTCATCAAACTTATCACGTACAAACTTTTTGATAATCTTAATTTCCGGCGGCTGGGTAAATTTGCGGCTGGGCAGTAAGTCACCTAAATTATCCATGTTTTCATTATACGGGCAGTGAATATATCACAAGGGGTTTAAATAGATGAATTTTAGCTAAAAACTTAAAATGATGTTGAAATAAATAATTTTAAAGCTTATAGTTGATTATGTTTCAAGGCTAAAAAAATTATGCGATTACCTGACCCAAACATTTTAAGATTTGAATCTCTTCCAGAGGCCATTACCACCTATAGACTAGTAGACAATCACTTTAGGCCGCCGGAAGAAGACCTTTCACCGGAAGCTGTTTATATACCTCGAGAAGAGCATACTCTGGTTTTTCACTTAAGAAAGATGATTCGCAAAGCAATTGCTGAAGACAGGCAGTCAATGGCTTTATTTGTGAAAACCGAAGAGCTTGAAACGATACTTCAAGTTTTAAAAGATAGCGCCGACTCAGCCCGTACTCATGATGAAGCTCAAGCTGCACATATTCTTAATAATTCTCAAGAACTAGAGATAGCCGCTTAACCCAAACTGCTACAATAAATAGACTATGCCAGAGTTGCCAGAGGTAGAAACTGTTAAAATTGGGCTGGCTAAGCTATTACCGGGCAAAACTATCAAGAATGTCACCTGGGACTGGCTCAAATCGTTCCCAAACTCTCAAGCCGATACAGATAGTTTTTTAATCGGCGCCAAAATAGTCTTAGTAAAACGCCGAGCCAAGGTACTTTTAATTGAGCTTAGTAGTAAATATAGCTTAGTCATACACCTAAAAATGACTGGCCAACTAGTTTTTGTGGGGCGTGAACGTTTTGGAGCGGGGCACCCTAGCGAATCTTTAATTGGCCATCTCCCGGACAAGTCTACCAGGGTTACATTAGAGCTAAATGAGGGGAAATTATTCTTTAACGACCAAAGAAAATTTGGCTGGATGAGATTAATACCAACGGCCGAAGTTCCCAGTATCGACTTTTTCAAGAAAATTGGTCCGGAGCCGCTAGCCGCCAGCTTTGGTGCCAAAGCTTTTGCTGCCCGACTTAAAAAACGGCCAAATTCATCTGTTAAAACCGTGCTGCTTGATCAGTCAATAATTGCTGGTGTGGGTAATATTTACGCCGATGAGTCGCTGTGGGGCGCGAAAATCCATCCCTTAACTCCTGTTAGGGACTTATCAACTCAAAAAATTAATAATCTATTTGAAGAATTACAGTATGTTTTGCGATTGAGTATTGAAAAAGGCGGCAGTACTGATAGAAATTACGTTAATGCCGAGGGCAAAAAAGGCAGTTATATGAGTTTTGCCCGGGTTTTTAGGCGTGAAGGTCAGCCTTGTCCGCGTTGTGGAAGTACTATAATAAAGATAAGGGTGGCAGGCAGGGGCACTCATTTATGCCCTAAATGCCAAAGGCTTAAATCATGATAACTACCTTAACTGGCAATAACCACTTTCAAATTATTCAAAAACTTAATGAATTAAGCAGCAAATTCATTAAGCAATATAATGATTTGGCAGTTGAAAGACTGGATGGCGAGGAGGCTGAGATTGGACCGATAAATGAAGCTCTGCAAAACCTGCCATTTTTACTAGAAAAGAAGCTGGTAATATTACGCGACCCCAGTAAGAACAAGCAGTTTAGCGAAAAGATTGAACAAATAATTAGTTCAATTCCTGACAGTATTGAAGTCGTCATTATTGAGTCAAAAATAGATAAAAGACAAAATTATTTTAAAGTTTTGAAATCTAAAACCGAGTTTAGGGAACTTAGTGAACAAGATGATATCACTCTTGCCAAATGGCTAAGTGAAAGCGCTAAAAAGGCCGGTGGCCAACTTGGTTTTGGTGAAGCTAGATATTTAATTGATAGAGTAGGCGTTAATCAAGAACTGCTTTTTAACGAACTTAACAAATTATTAATTTATCAGCCTAGTGTTACCCGCGGAACCATCGATTTATTGACCGAGCCAAGCCCCCAGAGCAGTATTTTTGATTTGTTAGATACGGCGTTTAGCGGTAACAGCGAAAAAACAATGGCTCTATACAACGAGCAACGGCAAAAAAGAGTAGAACCACTGGAAATTATGGCTATGATTGGCTGGCAGCTACATATTTTAGCGACCATTAAGGCGGGTGGGCAGCGCAGTATTGATGATATTGCCAAAGAGGCAAAACTCAATCCATTTGTGGTACGCAAAAGTTATGAAATTGCCCATAATTTAAGTCTTGCTGAATTAAAAGCATTAATAAACAGAGCTTTAAAACAAGATGTCAGTCTGAAGAGTCAGATCATTGACGCTGACGATGCTATGCGCCACTTTTTGTTGAGCTTGGCTTCTTAGCAGCTGGTTTTTTGGCTGGGGTTTTAGGGGCAGATTTGGTAACTTTGGCGCCACTGGCTTTAGACTGGGCACTAATGCGGGCTTTCTGACGAGCAGCCTTATTCTTATGCATTAAGCCCTTTTTAACAGCCGTATCCAGAGCGCTTTGAGCGGCCCGCTGAGCTTCGGTTAGTTTTTTACTGTCCTTGTTATCCAATGCGACTTGCAAGTTTTTTAAGGCAGCCCGCAGGTTACGGCGAGTTCTAGTATTACGAACAGAAGCCTTACGGGTTTGGCGGACACGTTTCTTAGCTGATTTGATTATCGGCATTAATTAATCTTTCATCTGTTATTTAACTGATATCGAAGCTAGACTATAACCCAGAAGCCAACTCTTTGCAAACAGAGTAGACAGACATAAGCGTTTATGGTATATTCCCAGAGAGCGTTTTAAAAATAAAAACTAAATAGATGGACCCAAATAATCCTCCACCACAAATTCCGCCACCCATGCCACCTCCCAGTGGTCCAGCTGGTAATTTGCCGCCACCTGCACCCTTGAATCAGCCCCAACCATGGCAGCCTATTGCGGCCCAACCGGCTCCAGCGCCTACAGCATCGGCTAAACAGGAGGTAGTTGAACGTCTAAAACAAGCCAACAATGTGTTGATAACGGTTAGTAATAACCCCAGCGTTGACCAACTTGCCGCCTGTATAGGTGTTACTTTGCTGCTAAATAAAATTGGCAAACACGGTACGGCTGTTTTTAGCGGAGCAGTGCCCTCAACTATTGAGTTTTTGAAGCCGGAAGAAACCATTGAAAAGAATACCGATAGCCTACGCGATTTTATTATTGCACTGGACAAAGCTAAAGCTGATAAGTTGCGCTACAAAATTGAAGATAAGTACGTCAAAATTTTTATAACTCCTTACAGGACATCACTAGGCGAGCAAGATCTGGAATTTAGCCAAGGCGACTTCAATGTCGAAGTGGTCTTAGCAATCGGCGTCACTAAAAAAGAAGAGCTTGATCAAGCCATAACAGCGCACGGCCGGATTTTGCACGATGCTACCGTTATAAGTGTTAATAATCAGCAAACCAGCGACATCGGCGCTATAAATTGGCGCGAAACCGGCTCCAGCAGTTTATGTGAGCTAATGGTTAGTCTAGGTGAATCACTAAAACCAAATTCGCTTGATGCCCAAATCGCCACGTCGTTTCTAACCGGCATTGTTGCCGAAACTGACCGCTTTAGTAACAACAAAACTTCAGCTGTCACTATGGGAATTGCTTCTCAACTAATGAAAGCCGGTGCCAACCAGCAGTTAATTGCTACCAAGCTTGAAGAACCGCTACCTGTGCCGGAGCCGCCAGTAGCTAAAAAACCACCAGAAAGCTCCAAACCAATACCTCACGTTGATTCAAAGAAGACTGACGGTACATTACAAGTTCCTCATGAAGAAAAGCCACCAGCCCCACCGCCAATTGATTTGAGCAAAACCACCGGTAAAGATGTCAGTCTACCGGGGGAAGATGATTCAAAAATCGCGTCGGATAAAGTCGATCGCATTCGCATCGATGAGCAGGGTGAACTACATAGTGAAAACGAAAACTTGGCAACTATAAATCAACCGCCCGCAATGCCTCAACCGCCAGTAGCTCCACCGTCTAGCGGTCAAGGTTCAACACATATGGTGCTTCAACCACCAACTCATGGCGGAACTTTGACTGCCAATACTACTCCGGAATTAGAACCGCCATCAGCCGACCCGCTTAGCCAGCCAGCAAATGCTCCGGCTGCCAGCGCGGTCCAAAATCTGCCGACGTCAGACTTTGGTTCTAACACCGTCGATAGTCGATTATTTGGTGCCCAAACCCCGCCTACTGTCGCAGGCGCCCGACAAGGTGTAAATGCCGCCCAAAATGGTCAAAGCGAGCCCCTAAAACCAATTGCGGCACTTAATGCACAGCCGATTGACCTAGGCCAAAATAGCCCAGCGGGTAATCCAACTTCTGCTCAAGGGCCAACTGGTCCGCCACCGCCAGTTCCACCACCAATGATGCCGCCAACAGCCTAAAACTCTTTTGCTTGCAGTTTTAAAGGCCCAAATTCATAATTGAACTGAATGAGTGATACTTACAGAGAAGCTGTGATTAATTTAGGCGATGATGCATCAGATATGATTTACCACGCCAATACATATACTTGGCCCAATAGAACTGGTAAATATGGCGAAGTGGTTGCCGACATAGACCATTTTCGCGGTATGCGGTTCTGGACAGACGGTCCTTTATATGAGATGCCAGAACACCAAAAATTGGTTAATTCATTGGAAACCGACGGCATAGGCACCAAGATTAAGATAAGCCAGATGACATCTCTGTATGATACCGCTGCTTTTGATTTATTCGCTATGTGCATTGATGATGCTGCTATTCGCGGTTTTGAGCCGGCTGTTATCAATACCTCACTAGCTGTTAATCGCCTGAATGACCACTTAAAGAAATACATGGAGCAGCTAGCGAACGGTATGATTATGGCTGCTAAAGTTGGCCGCGTGGCGGTATTTGGCGGCGAAACAGCCATTTTAGGCAATATGATTAGAGGATATGGCAACCCCGATCTACATCTACATTATGACTGGACTGCAACAGCTGTGGCCAAGGGGCACCCCGATAGACTGGTTGACAACACCAAGATTGAGCCGGGTATGGCGCTTGTTGCACTGCGCGAACTAGGCAACAGATCAAATGGTTACACTAAGCTTCAAGAATTAGCCAAAGAACATTTTGGTCCCCGGTGGTTTAATAAAGAATTTGATTTTGATGAGGGAAGGCAAAAGCTTGGCCACGCTTTACTTCGAGGATCTACAATTTATACGCCGGTATATATTGATGCTTTGGGTGGTATGGATTTGCGCCACAAGGAGAGAGCTAAAATCGAAGGTTCGGTGCACATTACTGGTGGCGGGATACCCGGAAAACTAGGCGATATGTTGGCTGTAAATGGGTATGGTGCTGACATAGAGGAGCCAATGCCAGCACCTGAATCGGCTAAACTATTGCAAGCAGAAGCAGAAATAACAGATGAAGTCATGTATGGCATACTTGGCCTGGGACATGGCACAATTAATGCCACCAGCCAGCCGGATGAACTTATTAAAGTTGCTACTGAAAATGGAGTGGAAGCAAAAGTAATAGGAATAGTTACTAAAAAACAAGGAATTACCCTAAGAAGTGCAGCTGCAATGACACCTGGCAAAAAGTTGTTTTATCCAAAAGCTGCATGAACGGATTTTTACTGGTTAATAAGCCAAAGAGCTGGACGTCGCATGATGTCGTGGCTAAAATTCGCGGCTTGCTCAAAAAGCAGGGAACTACTAAGCCCAAAGTTGGTCATGCAGGGACTTTGGATCCATTAGCTACTGGTTTATTGATTATTTTAGTTGGCAATTACACTAAAACAGCCCAAGAATTTTTGAAACTGGACAAAACTTATGAAGTTGAAATGAAACTAGGTGAAACCAGCACAACCGGTGATGAGGAAGGGGATAAAACGGTCATTTCCGACAAAAAACCTTCAGAAAAAGCAGTAAACGAGGCCCTAAAAAGCTTTTTGGGCGAGATTGAGCAAACCCCGCACGCATTTTCAGCTTTAAAAGTCGGTGGGCAGCGCGCTTATAAACTGGCTAGGGCCGGAAAAGAAGTAAAAATTGAACCTAGGCAGGTGACGGTCCACGAAATAGCTGATATTAAGTACAAATATCCGCTAATTTCATTCACCACCAAAGTATCAAGCGGCACATACATTCGCTCGTTGGTTGAAGACGTAGGCCAAAAATTGGGCACCGGCGCCTACATGACGAACCTAAAACGTATTCAAGTCGGTGACTACGATTTAAAAGACTCAATAACTGAACTAAACTTTGATTCAATTGAACACAAATTGCTATTGCTCTAACAGAGTAAATATGCTAGTATCTAGGTAACGATGATTAGTGGTGAGAAGAAGAGTGCTGTAATTGCCGATCTGGCAAAGCACAAAAAAGACACCGGTAGTAGCGCAGTTCAAGTTGGTATTTTGACCAAACGCATTGAGGAATTGACGGCTCATTTAAAGACTCACAAAAAAGACTTTGCTACTCGCCGCGGGCTGCTGCAAATGGTTGGCCAGCGCCGCCGCTTACTGCAATATATCGCCGATAAAGATAGTAATGAATACCTTGAACTAATAAAAAAACTAGGCCTACGACGCTAATTTGCTCAGACTGATGCTGCCCAAAGCGGGCAACAGAGCTTGTGCACATTAACAAGTCACTAATATAACTATTAAGGGGCGACTTCGTTTGCAAAGCGACAGATATATGAACCAGCACAAGGCATATATTTGAACTGTGCAAACGAAAATACTGCCTATTGGAAAGGAAACAAACGAGGTGAGTACTATTAATCCGTTTGGTAAAGAAATAATAAAAGTAGAGACCGACTTTGCCGGTCAAAAACTATCACTGGAAGTTGGCCGCGTTGGCTTTAGAAGCTCAGCGGCAGTTTTAGCGCGCTATGGTGACACTGTGGTGCTAGGTACAGCCATGGTCAGCGATAAACCGGCGCACGGTTTTGACTATTTTCCGCTGTCCATCGATTACGAAGAAAAAATGTACGCCGCCGGCAAAATTAGCGGCAGTAGATTCATAAAAAGAGAAGGCCGCCCATCTGATGACGCCGTTTTGATCAGCAGATTAATTGACCGGCCAATTCGTCCGCTATGGCCAAAGGGCTATCACAACGAAGTCCAGGGCGTAGCTACGGTGTTAAGTATGGACCCGGAGTTTAGGCCTGATGCTGTAGCTATGATTGCTATGAGTGCAGCTTTTATGTTGACTGGCGCACCGTTTGACGGCCCTGTAGCCGGTGTTCGCGTAGGCCAAGTCAAAGGCGAGTTTAAAGCCTTTGCCAGCGCAGAGGAGCTTGATAACGGCTTAGACCTAGTTGTGGCTGGCACCAAAGACGGCATCATGATGGTAGAAGCTGGTGCTAATGAAGTCAGCGAGGATGAGGTTGTTAAGGCCTTAGAATTTGCCCAAAAAGCTATCCAACCGGCAATTGAGTTACAAGAAGAATTAATTAAAAAAGTTGGAGTTACGCCTCAAGAATATGAATTAACTCTACCGGATAGCGATATTATGCAGCGAGTGGAAACTTGGCTGGCTGGAAAACTAGGTGCCGGCTTGAGAATGCCGTATCCGGAACGAAATGATCTGGTAAATAGACTGCGTGAAAGCATGCATGCTCATTTTGAAGAAGAGCTTGGTGAAGATTTTGGCGAGCAAAAAGCTGAATATAACGATGCATTTACGCTGGCCTTACACAAAGATGTTCGAGCTGGCATAGTTGCTGAAAATATTCGCCCCGATGGCCGTAAATTAACTGAAATTCGGCCTTTGTCCAGTGAAGTTGGACTGTTACCGAGGGCCCACGGCTCGAGCTTATTTACCCGCGGCGTGACGCAAGCCCTAAATATCGTAACCCTAGCACCACTGAGCTATGTTCAGCTGGTAGACACTATGGAAAAAGAGGGTGAACGGCGCTTCCTGCACCACTACAACGCGCCAGGCTACACAGTTGGCGAAGTTAAGCGCCTAGGCAGCCCCGGACGGCGAGAAATCGGTCATGGCTACCTTGCAGAACGAGCTCTTGATGCCGTTTTGCCGGACGCTGCTGACTTTCCGTACACTATTCGCTCAGTAACCGAAATTATGAGCCAAAACGGCAGTACTTCTATGGCGGCAACTTGCTCAAGCTGCTTAGCTTTAATGGACGCTGGCGTACCTTTGACGAGACCGGTTAGCGGTATCGCCATGGGGTTGATGCTCGATAATGATAAGCCTTATATTTTAAGCGATATTGCCGATGCCGAAGATTTTGCCGGCGATATGGACTTTAAAGTTGCTGGTACCGAAAAGGGCATTACAGCCTTGCAGATGGACATGAAAGTCCATGGTCTGCCGGTGGAAATTTTGTCTAAAGCGCTGCAGCAGGGCAAGCAAGGCCGGGCCGAAATTTTAGCCCATATGCTGGAAACTATGCCCCAGTCGAACAAAGAAATGAGCCCATTTGCTCCGCGCGTGGAAGCCATTAAGATTAACCCTGATAAGATTCGCGAAGTTATTGGCAAGGGCGGCGAGACAATCAACAAGATTATTGCCGAAACTGGTGCCGAGATTGATATTAAAGACGATGGTACGGTAATGATTGCTAGTCCGGACAAGAGCAGCATTGATGCGGCTATACAATGGGTACAAAATATTACTGAAGAGCCGGAAGTTGGCAAAATCTACAGAGATGCACCGGTTGTTTCGGTCATGGATTTTGGAGCATTCGTGCAAATTCTGCCTGGCAAAGACGGCTTGGTACATGTTAGCGAAATGGCCGAAGAACGGGTTAATAAACCCAGTGATGTCGTTAAAGAAGGCGATAGAGTTGACGTAAAACTGGTGGCGATAGATGACCGCGGTCGCTTGCAGCTATCAATGCGGGCCGCTAAAAGAAATGAGAACAATGAATAAAACCAAGTTTGAATTAAACAGTCGAAGTGGCTACGTTTTATCAGCCGCTCTAGCACTAATTGCTCTTTATGTAATTGCAATTAGGGCTATTGATACTGGCAGCCAGTGGCTGTATCTTTTTGTACTGATTTTAATTGTTTTTACCATAAATCGTCTGATAAAAGCTATTCGCGGAAAATAAAATGACTAAAATAGCCAAGCAAAACCAGCTGGATAAAATTGCTAAATCAATAATTGAGCAAAAAGTTTGTCCTGAACTGGCAAAAGAGGCCACCCAACTGGTGTTTGGCGACGGCAATGCTGATGCCGACATTGTTTTTGTCGGCGAAGCACCGGGTAAAAACGAAGACCTGCAAGGCTTGCCATTCGTTGGCGCCGCTGGCAAGTTTTTAAACGAAATGCTGGAGATGATAGGCCTAAAAAGAACCGACGTATACATAACAAACATTGTTAAATACCGCCCACCCAATAACCGTGATCCATTGCCGGAAGAGAAGGTGGCTTTCTTGCCGTTTTTGCAGACTCAATTGAAAGTAATTAAGCCCAAAATTGTAGCTACATTGGGCCGTCATAGCATGAATTGTTTCTTGCCAGATTTATCAATCGGCGAAGTTCACGGACAGCCCAAGAGGATTAGGTTACAGCTGACAGCTGACAGCACACAGTCCAGACCTACAGGAGACCTAGGGGCGGATGAAGTGCAAGGAAGCAAGGAGAAACGAACGAAACGTACAGATGGTACGAAGAGTGAGTCTCGCACGCAGCTGACGCAGCAATTCGTCGCAAGTAATAGCAGAGTCGGCGGCTCAGCCGACGAGCAGTCTATTACGTCCTTGGTCATCCTGCCGCTGTTTCATCCGGCGGCCGCTCTTTATAACGGCGCTATGCGCCAAACTTTAATAGATGACTTTGCCCGGATTCCGGACATCTTAAAACTTATAAAAAAGACAGCCTAAGAAAGGAAAATTAATAATATGAATCAACCTAAACCAAAGCCAAATACACCGCCAAAAGTTTCTCGCGGCGCTGCTTTGCGTGCCCAAAAACGCGCATCTGAAAATGCCAAAGATATTGCCAACGAATACTTAGATGCGTCGGCTAATAAGCTGGAGCGTCGGGCAAACGTTATAGCTGACGAGGCCAACAAGTTAAAGATTACATTTCTGGGTGGCCTTGAAGACGTTGGCGAAAAAAATATGGCGATTATTGAGTATAAAAACGAAGCAATAGTTGTTGACTGCGGAAACAGTCTAGGTATCGATTTACCCGGCGTAAACTATGCCATTGCAGACCCTACTTATCTTGAATCTATCAAACGCAAAGTTAAAGGCTATGTAGTAACTCATGGGCATCTTGACCATGTCGGCGGGTTAAAACATATTGTGCCGAGAGTGCCGGCGCCAATTTACGGCTCGCGCTTTACGATGGGCATAGTAGAGAAGACTTTTGAAGATGCCAAAGCTGAATCTGGGCTGGATTTTACCCCCAAGTTGATTATTATGAACATGGATAATCACGAGAGACTCAAACTTGGTGAGTTTACTGTTGAATTAATACGAATTACGCATTCTATTCCAGAAGCGTCGAGCGTTTGCATTGATACGCCCGTAGGCAGAATAATTGTTACCGGCGACTTCCGACTCGACCCAGAACCACTGGATCATTTGCCAAGCGACACAAAACGCCTAAACGAACTAGCCAGCCAAGGAGTTTTGCTACTACTTAGTGAGAGTAGTTATTCAAATGAGGAGGGTCGGACGCCGACTGAAGATACTTTGCAGCAAAGTTTTCATGATGTAATAGCAGCCTCTAGCGGGCGAATCTTTATAGCAATTTTCTCCAGTAATATGAACCGTATCCAGATGGTTGTTAATGCAGCTGTAAATGCCGGGCGCAGAGTCGCTTTGGACGGCCGCAGTATGATGAGCTACGCCGAAATTGCGGTCAGGCAAGGCATACTTAAAGTTCCGAAGGGGACTATTGTGCCAATGCGTGATAGTGCCAACATTGCTGATAACAAGATTTTGGTTATGTGTACCGGAGGACAAGGCGAGCCGGGCGCGGCCTTGCAGCGTATGAGCGAAGGCGATCACAAATACATCAAGCTTAAAGAGGGCGACACGGTAGTTATTAGCTCCAGTCCCATTCCGGGTAACGAGATTCGCTACGATCAGATCAGCAATAATCTTGCTCGCAAAGGTGTCAACCTATTCCGTCATCCGACCCATGAACTTGATGGTTGCGGGCCTTTGCACGTGTCCGGTCACGCTCGACGCGAAGAGCTAAGAGAAATGATACAAATGATTAAACCAAAATATCTAATTCCGGTTCATGGCGGCGCTTTGCGCCGTAAATATCATGCTGAAATTGCTGTTCAGGAAGGTATACCTCGTAATAAGATCTTGCTGCCAAATAACGGTGATAGTCTGTTGTTTAGCAGTGATAGCGTCGAAGAAGCCGGCCAGGTGCCACACGGTAGTCTGCTGGTGGATCAAACCGGCCAGATTGTGCCCAATGTAGTTATAAAAGACCGCATTATGCTGGCTGATGCCGGCCTAGTGACAGTTGTCTTAACTATCGATAAAAAGAGCGGTCAATTACTATCTAGTCCGGATATTATTAGCCGAGGCTTTATATATATAAGAGATAACGAAGAACTGATGAATGATCTTAGAACTGAACTGCGTCGGGCGGCCACCCAGCGCTTTAAACGCATTGACCTGGATAGGTTTAAGCAAGAACTAAAAGAACATGTTACGCATTTCTTATATGAGCGCACCCAGCGCAGCCCGATAGTTATACCGGTAGTTAACGTCATTGGCGGCAAAGTTGAGGCTCAAACCGTTCATGCTAACGGCCAAGCAGCCAAACCCGAAGACGGGGCAACAGATCAGCAAAAACGGTTTGAAGAAATGCGCGCCAAATTACTGGGTGCCGATCAGCCCGATTAGTTTTCGATAAAGCCTTCAGCTTTTTATCGACATACTTTCTTTGGTCGCGAAAGAAAGTATGCAAAGAAACGACAGGCGACTGTCAGCACTTTATGATTTCATAGTCAAAAGACACAATATTCGGAGAACTCTTCGCTAATCACTCCTCAAACATCTCCTCATTCTAAATGTGCTTTTGACATTCACTCATCAGGAACTGCCAGAGCCTGGAAGGAAGGGAAGCCTTGACTTGTTTAAGTATTTATGTTAATATTATCTCTGTTAGCTAAAAATAAATATGGTAGAAACACTCACAAGATCGCCAAATACAACTGAGTTTACTCAGCTATCCGAACAGTTACCAAATATTGGACCAAATATTGCCGAAGCTATTGAATCAGGGGCGAACATTATCCATAGTTTTTTGCCCCCAGAGATAACTACGCAAATTGTGACAGAGCTGGAGAAAAGTACCGGCAAAAAAGTTGGGGAAGCAGTAGCCTTTAATCAAAATCAGTCTCCAACTTTGCAAAATGTGGCTCTTTATATAGAAGAGCAAGCACAGAAAATTTTTCCTGACTGGCAACATTGGTTTGATTTAATTGGAGCTTACGGACCGGGGGAAGTCAACTGGGGCCCATTACACACTGACACTGCAGAATTAGTAGGTTTTGTCTTGTCTTTAACGGGCCGTGCAGACTTTGACTGGTATGAGCCCGGAATTGGCAACAATGATGCCACTAAGTTAGTAGGTCCAAAACATACTATGGAACTTAAACCTGGTGATTTAACAATTATTAGAGAAGAAGGGTTAGACAAGGAGGGTAAACCTGCCACATGGCATCAAGCACATGGGCCGAAAGATAACCAGGCTCGTTTAATTGCTACACTATTTAATAAAGCCGGTGTATTAAGAAGCTAGCTTGAGTTGACAAGTGATGTAAATTCTGCTACAATATATTTATGTCAGAATCTCCTGAGGAACAGCCGGAAAGAAGTCCGCTTTACGACAATCCAGCTCTTGTCCGAGCCGCTCACGGGAGCGATGAACTACTTGATTTATTGGTAAAGCGAGAAGAGTTATTCGACGCAGGTGTAAACCAAAGACAGGAGAGTGGTGAAATTTCTGAAGATCACCTTGAAAAAGTTAAAGATATGAATAGACAAATAAAAACCCTTAGAGAAGCCCTTAACCTTGACCCATACGAATAGCATTAAACTGATATAATAATCAACGGTTATGGCAAAAAGAAAAACTACTGCAAAGAAAAAAAAGACTGATGTCTCCAGTCAATCCTCTTTTTGGCCGCTAGTTGGCGGTATTGGTATGCTGGTTTTGGCGTTTTTACTGCTATTGGGCGGCTTTGGCACAGGGGGTTCACTACCAAAGCACTTATTTGATGGCGCCTATTGGGCTTTTGGCTGGGCAGCCTACTTAACACCATTGGCGTTGGGCTACTTAGGGGTATTAAAGTTTATTAGCGAAGATAAAAAAATACCCTTGGATAAATTTATCGGCATGACGGCTACAGTGGTTTTTGCCTCAGGCTGGTTTTACGTGGCTTTTGCTTCTAAAGACGGGGCTGGTAACTATAGCGGAGGTCACGGCGGTGAAGTTGGCAGAGTAATTTCCTCAATTTCACTAAATATTCTTGATAGATGGCCAACAGGGTTATTATTCTTTATTTTTGCAATTTTAGCACTATTTTATACATTTGGTGTATCGCCAAAAGTCTTACTAAAACTATTTGAACCATTTAAAAACAAAGAAGATACAGATCTTGAAGACCTAAAAGAACAAAAAGGCTTTCACCTTAACGAGGGTGTGCCAGTTGAACGACATGGCGCTGCCAGGTTAGGTTCGTTGCGTGGAACTGCTCAAAAAATGGCCGGCAGTGAAAACCAAGAGGCCCTAACCGTAGCCAGCGATCCAAATTGGAAGTTTCCGGGCATTGATTTATTGGATCAGAAGCAGGATAAAGCCGATGCCGGCGACATAGAAGGCAATGCTAAAAGCATTAAAGAAACATTTACTAACTTTAACTTAGACGTCGACATGGAAGGTGCCAATGTCGGCCCGCGCGTAACCCAATACACCATGAAGCCGCCAACAGGGGTAAAACTAACAAAAATTACCGCCCTGGAAAACAACTTAGCCCTTGACTTAGCAGCTCATTCTATACGTATTGAGGCGCCAATTCCGGGTAAAAAATTGGTTGGTATTGAAGTGCCAAATGTTAAGGCGGCAACCGTTAGGATTAGCTCAATCCTAGGCTCGAGCGAATGGCAAGATGCTAAAAGTCCGCTGACGGTAGCCATTGGTAAAGATATTTCCGGTAGTCCAATAATTGGCGAGCTGGACAAGATGCCGCATCTTTTGATTGCCGGTCAAACCGGCTCTGGTAAATCGGTGATGATTAACACTATTTTAACCAGTCTTTTATATAAAAATAGCCCCAGTGACCTAAAGCTAATACTAGTTGATCCAAAGCAGGTAGAACTTAAGCCTTATGACGGCATCCCGCATCTGTTAACACCGGTAATTACCGAGCCGGAAAAGTGTATCAGCGCGCTTAAATGGACAGTCGCCGAGATGGAACGCCGCTATAAAGCTTTGAGTGAAGTTCATCGCCGTAACATTCAGGAGTACAACCAACTCAAAAAAGAAGAGGGTATGCCCTACGTGGTGATTGTCATTGATGAGTTAGCCGAACTAATGATGATTTCTTCGCGCGACGTTGAAGCGCTGGTTGTACGCATTGCCCAAAAGGCCCGAGCGGTTGGTATCCATTTGGTTTTGGCCACCCAGCGCCCTAGCGTCAATGTAATTACCGGACTAATTAAAGCTAACGTTCCAGCCCGCATTGCTTTCACCACGGCCAGTCAAGTAGATTCGCGCACAATTATTGACCAGATGGGTGCAGAAAAGTTGCTCAACCAAGGTGATATGCTGCTGCAAACTGCTGAAATGCCTAAGCCTAAACGTGTCCAAGGTGCGTTAATTAGCGACGTCGAAACTCGTAAGGTTACTGACTTCATTCGGGCTCAGCGCGAGCCGGATTATGACAATGAAATCATTACCCAGCCGGTCAAAATTGGCGGTCGCAGCAATGTTTTGGGTGATGTTGATGATGCTGATGAGCCTATTTTTCAGGACGCTGTGCGCGTCGTCGTCGAAGCCCGCAAGGCCAGTACTAGTTTGCTGCAGCGGCGCCTTAGAATTGGTTATGGTAAAGCCGCCAGGCTAGTCGAAACCATGGAAGAACAGGGCATTGTTGGTCCGGCCGATGGCTCCAGACCCCGAGAAGTCTTAGTGAATAGCGTTGATGAAGTCTTTAACCGCAGCGAACCGGCTCCAGTGACTCAGGCTCAAGACGTCCAAGAAGACGTTTATGATGAAGTACCGGTAGACGGTGATGAAGGCTCAGAGACTGAAGCCTGAGCGCTAGTTAGCGGTAGTTTTATTACGAAAGTACTACCTTCGCCCAGCGTGCTATTAGCGGTAATCAAACCGCCGTGCTGTTTAATAATTAGCTGGCTGATGTATAGGCCGATGCCAACACCCTCATAGTCGTAATTAAGCGTGCTGGTACCGCGGTGAAACTTAGTAAATAACTTAGATATCTCCTCCGCCGCAATACCAATGCCGGTGTCTTTGACAGTAATTGAGGCACTATCACTATCAGTAATTAAAGTTAAGGACACTTGTCCACCTTTGCGGTTAAATTTAAGGGCATTATCAAGTAGATTCCAGACAGCACTTCTAATGTGAGCACTGGCGCCTTTAATATTGACTGACCGCTCTGGCAAGTCCTGATTAAAAATCACACCCTTTTCTTTAGCTAGGACTGTAAACTCGTTGCCAATAGAGCGGGCCAAAGCCGTTAAGTCAACCGGCTGCGGGTCAAGCGACAACTTCTCGTTAGCCTCAATTTGCGAAATCGTTAATATATCTTCAGCTAGAATATGCAGCCGTTCACTATTAGCAGTAATTACGTCAATCAACTTACTAACTTCAGCGTCTAGTTTTAGCTGTTTGATCGTATCCAGATAACCTTGAATTATGGTTAGCGGTGTGCGTAGATTATGGGAGGCAATCATCATAAATTCGGTCTTGAGCTTATCAACGTCTTTTAACTTACTAATGTCGGCTTTTAGTGAATCGGCCATAGTGTTGACCGACTTAGCCAGATCCGAAATTTCGTCATTACGATCAACTTTAATTTCTTTGTCCAGATCACCTTTACTGACCAATAGAGCAGTAGTGCTTAGCTTTTGCATGGGCTGCAGAAAGTAGCGGTTAATAGCCAGATAAAACAAAAAGGCCGTAACTAGAAGGGCAAAAACTGTTAGCACAGCAATATATATAGTCTCTCGGCTAATGGCATCGTCAATACTTTGCGCCGAAATGTCATAGACAACTGAATAGCGATGTCCGCCAAACTCCTCTAGGTAAGGTGAGATAATTCGTGAAATTGTACCGTTTTTATTTTCAAAAATCGGTTCGAAACTGGTGGCTTGAGAACTGGATAAAGAGGCACTAGCGCCATCACGCTGGGCAAACAAAACTTTGCCGGAATTATCAACGACCTGGACGTTACTAATGTGTTTATCAAGGTCTGTAAACTTTTCAATTTGTTGCAGAATGCGGATACGACCGGAATCTTTATATAAAACATAAGCGTTACCGATTGGTTCGGTAGCTAATGAGGCGAAAGCTTTGGACTGGTTGGTCAAATCACGGCGCAGATTATCGGTCGTAAAACGAATTAAGACAACCGAGATAATGGAAAAAATTATAATCAGAACGGCTAGGATTAGAAGAATAAATTTGGCTCTAAGCCCAACCCGTTTCACGCTTCTATTTTACTTGGCGTAAACCTTCCAATAGTAAGCACCGATAGTTGTACCGGGCAAGTCTTGAGTAATGACATAGGAGGGGTCATATAGCCAATAAGTCGTATATGAATAGAGCGGTATCCATGCAACATCGTCCATTAGCATTTTAGAGATAGTTTGGAGTAATTCTAATCTTTTTGCTGAGTCCAAAGTTGTATTTGCCTTGGCGATTACTTTGTTTATTGTCGGGTTGTTGTATTTGGCAGTTTGGAAGTTATCAACGAAAACTTGCATAGCGTCTAGTGTGTCGGTGGCGTAATGGTTAAAATCCATTGCTAAATCACCATTTAATATCTTTTCACCCAATATATCAGTATCATCGTAGCCATCTAGTTTAAGGGTAATACCAGCCTTAGCTAGTTGCTTAACCAATTCATCGGCAGCATCTTGGGCGCCATTGAAGTAACTTAAGGTTATGGTAACGCCGTTAGGATAACCAGCCTCTTTTAAAAGCATTTTGGCATGTTCCGCATCAGTCTCAGGACGCTTAATTAACGGGTTATAGCCCGGGATATCCTGGGTTACTAGTTGATTAGCCGGCTGACCAGATACGTTCCTGGCTTTAATTAGGGCATCAGCATCAATAGCATGATAAACGGCTTCTCGAACTTTTAATTTGGCAAGTGGCGAACCAGCTTTGTTAACATTTGGGCTTAAATTGTAAAGCCCGATGTCTTGGATTGGTAAGTTAGCCGAGTCAACCTTCAATTTATCAACATTTGCTTGGTCAAAAACATCGCCGGCAATAGAAACCTGACCTTTTAAGCGGGCTTCAGTTAACTTTTCTTCACCCGATTTATCTTTATCGTCCTCATAGAAGCGAAATACTAGGGCGCGGGTTAAAGGCCGGCCGCCATGGTAGCCGTCAAAAGCCACTAACTCGGTTTTGGTATCGGTTGGCTTGGTGTCGGGCTTAATGGTGTAGGCACCAGTACCATTGACGGGACTGTCTTTTTCTTTGGACTGCGAATCTATAATATAAAGAAAGACTAAGCGATTAAGTAAAATCGGGTCAGGGCCATGGGTGGTTATCTTAACCTGGTAATCATTAACAACATCCACCTTTTTTATGGTTGAGCCGAAGATATTTCCAGTACCATCGTTCCAAACCTTATTATCTTTAAAGCCCTCTAGACTAAACTTAACATCTTTAGCGGTCATCGGTCGGCCACTGTGGAATTTAACGTTCTGTTTTAAGTTAAAAACCCAGGTTGTATCATCAGGATTGGTCCAACTAGCAGCTAAAAGCGGTGTAATCTTTGTTCCATTTTCAAATTGCACCAGGCCCTCAAATATTTGCGAATTTATTTCGGTATTTGTAGTAAAAAGCGGCATGCTCGGGTAAATAGAGCCAACGGCACCATCAGCAGTGCCGTAAGTTATTAGCGGGATCTCATTTTTAACTACTTCCGGTGGTGCCTGAGTCTTTTTATTAGCTTGAGTTAGGGCAAAAATACCACCGCCAATTATTAAAATTACAGCGAGGATTATTAAAATGGGTTTTTTGGCAAATTTTCTTTTTTCAGGTTCTGGTGTTGGTGTTGGTGCAGGGGGCTGTTGCTCAGTTGGTTGCGGCGATGGCGGTGTGGGATTAGCTGACGGCTGATTAGGTTGTCCGGGCCTTATTACATTATCCATAAATTCTCCCCTTGATTTTATGCTTATGTTAATCTTGGCACCTCTAAAGCTAACTGTCAATAAAAGAGGTCAAAGAGTTGCTAAAAACGACTAAATTTACTATAATTACCCCATAAAACAAATTCAGGTTGCTGCTACTTTGAGCGGGCAGCCCGAGGCCAAAAGAAGGAGTTAGGATTGAACAAGTACGAAATTGCAGTTTTATATGATCCTGGTCTAGAAGTAGACCTGGAAAAAGCCACCAATAAGGTTGATAAAATCTTTAAAGAAACGCCGGTGACAGTTAAAAATACCGACAACTGGGGGAAACGCAAACTGGCTTATCCAATTGATGGACAGGACCATGCTATTTATGTGTTCTATATGGTAGAAATGGCGCCGGAAAATACTCAGACAATAGAAAACGAATTTAATATTACTGATGAAGTAATCCGCTTTTTAATCACCAAAATTGACCCTAAAGCTGAGGCTAAAGCCAAGGCTGCCAAGGCCGAGCAAGAAGAAAGTGAAGCCAAAGAAAAGGATCAGACAGAAACTGAAAATGCGTAAACTTGACAGCCCAACAATAGGCGGAGTAATGTGGAAATACATTAATAAAATAACTCAAGACATATGTCTTATAAGGAGGAGTTATGGCCAGATCTCTTAACCAAGTGTTTTTAATGGGGAATCTCACTAGGGACCCAGAACTGCGGCAAACGCCGACCGGGCAAAGCGTTTGCGGCTTTAGTTTGGCGTTAAATCGCAGCTATAAGGGCTCGGATGATGAGTGGAAAGAAGTCACCGACTACATTGATATCGTAGCGTGGGGTCCTTTGGGCGAAAGAGTAGCCCAGTACCTAACCAAGGGCCGGCGCTGTCTAGTCCAAGGCCGCTTGCAAAGCCGTAGCTGGGAACAGGATGGCAATAAACGAACAAAGGTTGAAGTTTTAGCTAACGATGTAACCTTCTTGGACAGTCGTGGAACTGGTGGCGGTGATAGGAGTGACTCAATGGACAAAAGACCTGCTGATGAGAAGCCAAAAGCGACTAAGACAGCTAAAAAGGATGATATTAAAATTGAAGATATCGGTGATGAACCTATTAACCTGGATGACATCCCGTTTTAAGGAGTAAATATGGCAAAGATTTTTAAGCACAAAGTTGACGTACCATTCTTTGACTACAAAGACTTTAAGAACTTACAGCGCTATATCAACGTTTATGGACAAATTGAACCGCGCAAAAAGACCGGCTTAACCGAAAGCCAGCAAAAGCATTTGGCTAAAGCTATCAAGCGCGCTAGACACATTGCGTTGCTGCCTTTTGTAGCGAACGGTTAGGAAAACCATGGGTTACTTTGTTGCTTATCGACACACTGGAGCTGATCCAGGACGTTTAGGTGACTTGTTACCCGCTGTATGTGAAAGTCTTCGCGAGCGCGGTGAAGAAGTATATTGTACATATTTTCAAGAAGAAGAATTCAAATCAGCTGGACACAAACCTCGACGGATTATGGAGCATGCTTTTGAGAAAATTGAGAAAATGGGCGGACTGTTTGTAATAATTGACGGTGAAGAAAAAAGCGAAGGCATGCTTATGGAAGTTGGTTACTGTGCAGCTAAGGGCTTAAAAACAGTTGTTGCTAAACGCAGAGGGGTCGAAAATACATATATACCAAACATGGCAGATCATAACTTTGAATATACTGATATTGAAGATTTAAAGAGCAAAGTTTTAGAGGATCAAGGCATATAGATGCTAAACATAACCGATCTTAAAAAGGGAACAATTTTTCAACTGGAAAATGTTCCTTATAAAGTTGTTGATTACTCGCAAAAAGTTATGGGCCGCGGCGGCAGTATTGTTAACGTCCGCATAAAGAGTTTGCTTGACGGACGAGTGCTGGAAAAAACTTTTAAGGGCAACGAACAGATTGAGCCTGCTGATATTACTAATATTGATGTTCAATACTTATATAAAGACAACGACTCATACTTTTTTATGGACTCTAGAACCTATGAGCAGTTTGAGCTAGGTAAAAAGATAATTGGCGAGCGGGGTGGTTTTATGAAAGACGGCGACCAGGTTTTGGCCCAACTTTTTGGCGGACGTATCATTAATATTGAACTGCCTAAAAATCTACCGCTCAAGGTTACTTACACCGAAGACGCTGTTAAAGGTGACACCAGTTCATCTATTACTAAAAGCGCTGTGCTGGAAACCGGCATAACCATAAAAGTACCAGCCTTTATTAAATCGGGCGATATTGTCAGTGTAGATACTGCAACTGGAGCCTATCGTGAACGACAAAAGTAAAGCCTACGTATCTCGCGGCGGCGACAAGTTGGCTTCAGTCACTTTGGCTCTTAAGCTGGACTTTAAAAACAAGGTCATCTTAGATATTGGTTCATCAACAGGCGGTTTTACGGATTTTGCTCTTCAAAACGAGGCAAAAAAAGTTATAGCCGTAGAAAAAGGTAAAAATCAGCTGCATTCGAGCCTGCACAAAAACTCTAAAATAGAACTTCATGAACAAACCGACATTTTTGACTTTTCTACCGACCAAAAGATTGACTACATATTAATAGATACTTCTTTTATATCTATAAGGCGGGTCTTGGCTGGAATAAATAAGTTTTTTGGGTCCCAAACAGAAGTTGTTGCAATGGTTAAGCCGCAATTTGAAGCATTAACTGATCAGAAGCAAAGAGGAATTATTAAAAACGAGCGTATTCGCCGACAAATTCTCAAAGATTTTGAAACATGGGCTAAAAAACACTTTGTTATTAAGGCCAAAACCGACTCGACAGTTCCGGGCAATAAAGGCAACTTAGAACGTTTTTACCTTCTGCGAAAACTATAAAATAAATACAAGTTTTCGCACTTGGATGCAGCGCTAGGAAGTAGAGAAAAGCGAGCGAGACGTACAAAAGTACGATGAGCGAGAGATAGAGCGTAGCTGACAAAGCGATGCGCCAAGAAGATTGACTGAGTGACCAGCTTTGCTGGACAGCAGGTCAATCTGATGCGAAACTTGTGGTATGTACTTCGCCAGTCGAGTGGAAGCCGGTCAAAAATTGGCCAAAGAACTTGAGCCATATCGCTATGAAAACTGTGCTGTAGTGGCTTTGAGCGATGGCGGGGTTGTGGTTGCTGCTCAAATTGCCCAAGCCTTGCACTGTGTGCTGACTCTGTTTTTAACAGAGGCCGTCAAGATTCCCGGCGAACCGGAAGCAATTGGAGCGGTCGATCAAGATGGCGGCTTTACTTACAATAATATGTACTCGGGCGGCCAGCTGGAAGAACTGAAAACCGAATTTCAAAACACTATAGCCGAAGGCCGACTGCAAAAACTTCATGATATCAACCAACTACTAGGCCAGGGCGGGCTGCTGCGCCGCGATTTACTTTATGGACATAACGTAATTTTAGTTTCTGACGGACTAAAAAATGCTTTTTCACTAGATGCCGCAAGCGAGTACTTAAAGCCAGTTAAAATGGAAAAATTAATAGTGGCAACGCCGCTGGCCAGCGTACCAGCCGTAGATAGAATGCATGTAGTTGCTGATGAAATACATTGCCTAAGCGTAATAGATAATTACATGGAGACTAATCATTATTATCAGGACAATAAACTACCTGAACACGATAAGATCATCGAAACCATCAAAGGCGTAGTCCTTAATTGGCGCTAGCCGACTACACATTAAACTTGAATTCGACAACCCCAGCACCAAAATCTTGAAGCTCCATAATCTGATTACAAACTACTCCGCTCAGGATTTGGTGCGGAGCAGGCGTCATCAGGCTACACATTAAAACGAAATTCTATAACATCATTTGGACCAACAATGTAGGTTTTACCTTCGGTGCGGACTTTTCCAGCACTGCGAGCAGCTGGCCAAGAGCCAACTTCCATAAGATCGTTAAAATTAATGACATCGGCGGCTATAAAGCCGCGTTCAAAGTCACTGTGAATAACTCCAGCGGCTTGTGGTGCTGTCGAACTTTGTTTAATTGTCCAAGCCCGCACTTCCGTATCGCCAGCTGTTAGGAAGCTTTGTAGCTTAAGCGCAGCATAAGCGGCGTGAATTAATTGGACTAAGCCCGACTCATTTTGGCCGTAACTTTTTAGCAGCTCGCGCGCATCTGTTTCGTCTAAATCTTTTAGCTCATCCTCCAACTTGGCTGATAAAAACAGTGCTTTGGCTGGTGAAACCAGGCTAGATAATTCTTGATGTTTATCATTATCAAGCGTCTTCTCATCAACGTTGAATACATAAATTATGGGTTTAGCACTTAGGAGTCCCAAATCTGTTAAATGCTCCAAATTAACACCATTTTCTGCAGTTAAGGCCTGACCCTGGTTCAATAATTTATGCGCAGTGTGCAGGCTATCAAGTACTGGCCTTAGTTTGGGATTGGCTTTGGCCTCTTTTTCCAAATGGTGTAGGCGTTTTTCGACAGTCTGAAGGTCAGCTAGAGCTAGCTCAGTGTTTATAATTTCAATGTCACTTTTGGGATTGTGCTTAATATCAACATGCTGAACATTAGAGTCTTCAAAAGCGCGAACCACCTGAACAATGGCATTGGCGCTGCGAATGTGTGCCAAAAACTGATTGCCCAAACCTTCGCCTTGGCTGGCGCCGGCCACCAGTCCAGCAATATCGACAAAAGTGACGTTGGCGGGAATAATTTTGGCGGCCGGATAAAACTCAGCTAATTTTTTTAATCTATCATCCGGCACGGGTACGGCACCGGTATTTGGTTCAATAGTGGCGAAAGGGTAGTTAGCGGCCAGTACTTTATTATTGGTAAGGGCATTAAACAGTGTCGACTTACCGACGTTAGGCAAACCAACAATACCTATAGACAGAGACATATACTGTATTGTAGCTTAACTTTAGTATGGGTCTGCTAATATAATAATGGTAAAGGTTAAACCAGAAATGGCTCAATCAAAAAATGCTAAGGTGACTAACACAGGCTCGGGCCCGCAGACGGGGGTTATTAAAAAGACCAAAAAACCTATTCTGGCCATTGTTTTAGGCATTACTAGCGGTATAGTTCTAGCTTTTAGTTTGGTTTATATAATCGATAAATCATCAGCTAACAAAGGGATTGAAGATAGTCCCAAGGAAAATTTAGCTAATATTTTGGCTGCTAACCCACCGGCAAAAAAGTACCCGGGCAATTATCTCGAGGCAAATTTACCAAAATATCCAAAAGCCGATGTTTATGATTTAAACAGCAAGAACGATTTAAAGAGCACACTTTATGAAGACAGCGCTCAAATTATTTTAACCACCAATGATGCACCAACAACTATCTTATATAATTTGGATAAAATGCTTGTAAAAACTGGCTGGAGCAGACTAGCGCCTATACAAACTGAGGATTCAAAACAAACATATTATGTGTTTGAACGTAAAAATGAGAAGTACAGCTTTATCATCAAAAAAGATGGAGTCCGAAGTGCAGTCACAATTAATTGGCAAAAAAATCGAGAGGGCGATTCATTATGATTGACACCGTTAAAAACTTAACCACGCGTCAAAGTATGTTGAAGTTGTTTATAATATCTAGTTTGGTCGCCGCTACTATAACCATCAGCACGGTTTACATATATCGCGCGATCCAGCAGGCTAAATTCAATCATCAACAAAACTCAACTGAACCCATAACCGGACCGGAAAACGCTAGGCCGGCCTTTTTGGATTAATATGAAACAACGAACTAATAAATCAAAACTTTTATTAATAACTACCGCCGTAGGCTTGTTAATTATTTTGTTAATTAGTAATAAAATTTCTGCTCACAACAGCGTTAGCTGGTGGAATTCTAGGTGCCCAAGTGGGAGCGGATCAGGCTTCAAATATACTGGCTTTCTAACAATGCCGGACAAAGGTCTTTATACAGGTACCACTAGCACTAATACCCTCAACGCTACCATGGTTGCTGAACATTATATTTGTAATGGAGCTTCATACAATGCTACGGGATTTCCGCAAGTTAATACCGGTTTTGTAGACTCTAAGATTAATAATATGCCAAGCCAAGTCCTTTTTGCCTATCAATCTGGAAAAGGCCAAGTTTATCACCAGCACTTTGGCATAAAACTAGATGTTTCCAGCCTAAGTGCCGGTACACACGATCTTTGTTACGCGTGGGCAGGCAAGGCTGTAATTAATGGTAGTGCTCACGAAACTGATGGAGTCAAAACATGTTTTAAGGTAAAACTTACCAGTCCTCCACCTCCTCCACCGCCGCCAACCGACCTTTGCAAGAATATTGCCGGGAATCAATCATCCGTGCCGGCAGGCTACTATAGAGACTCGTCAGGCAATTGTTATCCAAATCCAACCGATCTTTGTCTTAACATTGCCGGCAATCAATCATCCGTGCCGGCAGGCTACTATAGAGACTCGTCAGGCAATTGTTATCCAAATCAGCCGATTGATGTATGTCCTAATCTGCCCGGTAACCAATCAAGTGTGCCGACTGGCTACTATTTAGACTCTTCAGGTAATTGTGTACCACTACCTCCTCCAACACCGTCACCAACTATAGAGTGTGGTACTTTTTCAACCAGCCCATCTCCACCCAATGACGAGGCCGGCTTTACTGCTAAGCCAGGTTTTGTAATTAAGAACGGCAATTCAAGTCCGTCATATAGTTACAACTTGACGCTAACAATTACCGGCGCGCCGCCTTTCACAGCAACTAATCCTCCACTGGCAGCGGGCGGCGGCGCAACCACAACGCCCAATATAAATATTCCTGGTTTTCCAGCGGGAACTTATAACGGCAGCTACAGTGTTAATGTAAGCGGAGTTGGAAGCGTTAGCGGCTGTGACGCAGATATAACAATTGCCAACAAACCATACGTCAGAGTCTATGGCGGCGACGTGCTAGCCGGCAACGGTTTTCTAGACAGTAGCAGCAGCTGTAGCGCTAATGGTAGCGCTGGCATATTAACTTACAACGACGGTAACGGCATCGGTGCCGGTACGCAGTTTGCGGCTCAAGCTCCCAGTGCCATTAATGAATTTGCTAGTGCCAACTTGCGTACTACGGATCCTCAACCGCCGACAGGTTTAACCTTTGCCAACACCAGCGGCACGTGGGGAGGGAATTTCCAGCCCGCCCAACTTTGTGCCCCCAATTACTTTGACATTACTACTAATTCCACAGACCCAATTGTTGGTGGAAACTATAACGGTGATTCAATTAGCGACAGCCAGCATAAAGTCATAAAACACACCGGCAAAGTGGTAATTACTGGCAATGTTACTTATTCAGGCAGTGCTAGTTGGGCAAGTTTGGAACAGATACCATCCTTTTACCTAATAGTGAAAGGCGACATATATATAGACAATGATGTAACTAATCTGGACGGCGTTTACATTGCTCAAGGCGGTAATATATATACTTGTACCAATGGCGGCAGTCTGTACTCAGGAGCTCAGTTATACGATAGTGACAAATGTAGAAACAAATTAACCGTAAACGGTGCCTTACTGGCTGACCAAATACGCTTTTTGCGCGTCAATGGCAACGTTAAAGACGCCGTCGCTAACGAGCAAAGCACCTCGGGCAACATCGCTGAAGTCATAAATTATCTCCCCGAACTATGGCTGGTTAATCCCAATCTGACTGACGCACCGGCCAATAGCTACGATTCACTGACTAGCTTACCACCAGCGTTTTAGTGGAACTTCCAGATTAATAAATGAGGTAAAAGAACATTGAGTTTATACCTAAGCATTAGTATAATTACCAACAAATGAGTCTACTGAGTGGGATATCTGAATTTTTTGGACTGGACATCGGCACAAGTGCTATAAGAATCGCTCAACTCCAGGGCAGTGGGCCAACCAAAGCCCTAGTAAAGTATGCTTATGTACCAATAGAAGCTAAGACTGCTTCTAGTGACGCTAAAGTCGACCAGCAAAAGATACTTCAAAGCTTAAAAAGCTTAATTGAGCAAGCTGGTATTACGACTAAGAATGTTGCTGTGGGTATACCTTCCGGCAGAGTATTTACTACGGTTATTGATATTGAGCGCCTGCCGCTTAACGAACTGGCTAAAACCATTCAATATCAAGCTGATTCACTAATTCCAACGCCGTTAAACGAGTCAAAGTTAGATTGGGCGGTGCTGGGTGATTCACCCAAAGACAGATCTAAGTTGGAAATACTGCTTTCCAGTGTTTCCAATGAATTTATTGAAGGCCGACTGGATATGCTTGAGTCAATCGGCTTAAACGTCATAGCTTTTGAACCGGATAACTTAGCTCTGGCCCGAGCGATTATTCCCAGCGGCACAACCTCAGCGGTGATGGTCTTGGATATCGGCACCAGAAGTACCGATATTGTAGTGTCAATGAACGACGGACCGCGCCTAACGCGTTCAATACCAACTGGTTCCAGCGCTTTAGTGCGGGCCGGCTCGCAGAATCTCAATATTGATGAGCATCAGGCGCAGCAATTCATCTTTAAATTTGGTCTTAATAAAGATAAGCTCGAAGGGCAAATTTACCAAGCTATATTAAATACTGTCGACACTTTAGTCAGCGAAATCGACAAGTCAATTAAATTTTTTCAAGCTCGCTACAACGGCGTTAAGCTTGACCGCATCATAGTTACTGGAGCGGCTTCAACCCTGCCGGAATTTCCACTTTATCTAGCAAATAAGTTTAACCTAAATGTAGAAATCGGTAATGCTTGGCGGAATGTTTCTTTCCCTCAAACTCAGCAAAATGAGTTATTGGCTGTTGCCAGCTCGTTTGGAGTAGCAGTAGGCTTAGCGGAGCGCAGCGAATGATACAGTTTAATTTATTACCAGCCGTAAAGTTAGAGTACATAAAAGCCAGTCGAACCAGACGCTTAGTTACACTTATATCTGTCGGCGTCGGCGGTTTTATGCTGCTTTTAACTATTCTTTTATTGATTAGTGTTTTCGGCCTGCAAAAACACCACATTCATAATTTGAATAATGACATTAATAAGTACAGCGGTGAGCTAAAGAATGTGCCGGATCTCGGTAAAATTTTAACTATACAAAACCAGCTTAATAGCTTACCGGGCTTGCATGACAAAAAAGCAGTATCTTCGAGGTTATTTGGCTACATAACTCAATTAACTCCGACCCAAGCTAGCATTTCTGACCTTAATATTGATTTTGCCCAAAATAAACTGGCTATAAAAGGCGTGGCAAGTAGCTTAAATGTCATAAATAAATTCACAGACAGCCTAAAATTCACTAAATATAGCGACCAACAGGGCAGCCAAAGTCTGCCGGCTTTTCCGGAAGTTGTACTGGCTAATTTTAATCGCGCCCCCACAGGTACTGAATATCAAATTGATATTAAATTTGATCCGATAATTTTTGACAGCACCCACGAGATAAAGTTAACAGTACCTAGCATCATCAGCACTCGCTCAGAAACCGAAAAACCTAAAGACTTGTTCCAAGAATTTAACAATAATCAGGCTCAATAACATGGCAGACATCAAACTTTCAGTCAAACAACTGCAGATAAACAAGGCAAACTCACAGATGGTTCTAATTGTCGGGATTGCAGCCTTTGTGATTATATTTTCATTGGTGGCTTCCAAGGCTCTGCTTAGCCAAAGCCACTACCAAAAGCGAGTAATTAGTGAAAAAAGCAAAGCTGTTGACCAACTTAAGGAAAATATTGGTGCGGTTAATAGCTTGGTAAATTCTTATAAAGACTTTGTTAGCACCCCGCAAAATGTTTTGGAAGGGGATCCCTCGGGTAACGGTGATAAAGATGGCGACAACGCCAAAATAATTCTGGATGCTTTGCCTAGCAAATACGATTTTCCGGCTCTAGCTACTAGCTTGGAAAAGATTTTGAGTGAAAAGAATTTTAATATTAACTCTATAACTGGTACCGATGATGAAATAAATCAACAAAAAACCCCCACCAGTGCCACGCCAACCCCAATAGAAATTCCTTTTGAGATTTCTGTCAGCGGCACCTATAGTTCAACCAAACAGCTGATTCAGACTCTCCAAGCCTCGATCAGGCCGATTAAAATCCAATCTGTAAGTTTGGTGGCTCAAGGTAATAATATAAATACGACTATTAACGCCATAACTTATTATCAGCCGACCAAAGACCTAAATATTACCAGTAAGGATATCAAATGAAAGACAAGGATATAAAACTACTGCTGGTTATTGTGTTTGTTAGCGGCATCTTTTCGCTGATTATTTCCAGCGTATTTATAAATTCGCCTAAAAATCGTTTAACCAAAGTAGAAGTAGTTGAAAAAATTAATGCTGAATTTAAGCCGCCTGATACAAAATACTTTAACAAAAACTCAATTGATCCAACCAAGAATATTCGAATAGGTGAAGGCGAGAACCCGGATCCATTTAACGGCCATTAAAGGAAAATCAACAAACAGTCATGAGCGTTTTATCGGTAGCCGCACAGCAACAAGTTGAAGCAAGGCTAATAAAAGATGGCATTATTGCCAACGAGAAACTTGCTCAAGTAAAGCTAAAAGCCTCACAACAAAATATACCCTTGTTTAGCTTATTGGAAAGTGAAGGCTTGGTTACCAATGAAATACTAACTAAAATTCTAGCCGAAGCTAACAGGATTCCATATGTAAATTTAAGCAAAGCCAGAATTAGCCCCAAAACCCTCAACCTCTTATCTCAAGAGACAGCTGAGCGCTATATGGCCGTACCGCTTGGTGAAATGCAAAACCGACTGGTGGTAGCCATGCTGGACTCTGATAATGTGCAAGCGGTTGACTTTTTGTCGAATAAAATCGGCCGACCAATCAAGGTCTATGCCGCTAGTGAAGAAGGCATTCATAATGTACTAAAACAATATCAAGCCGATATCCAAAAAGATGTGGCGGGAGCCTTCTCGACACTTGATTCATTGGTTGAAGAGTCCCAGAACCCTGAAATTGTGCCACAAAGCCAAGCTATCAAAACGATTGTACAGGATTCACCGGTATCGAAAGCTTTATCAGCTATATTGGAGTATGCAGCTAAAAATCGCGCCAGCGATATTCATTTGGAACCTTTGGAAAACGAATTAAAAATTCGCTGTCGGGTTGACGGCGTACTTCGAGAAATTATGCGTCTGCCAAAAGCCACCGAACCACCACTAGTCTCGCGCATAAAAATTTTATCCAATTTGAAAATTGACGAACATCGAATACCGCAAGACGGCCAATTTACGATTAAAGTCGCCGGGCACGATATCGACCTTAGAATAGCCATTTCACCGGTAGTTTGGGGTGAGCAGGTGGTAATACGGTTGCTGGACAAAACCAGTACCAGCTTTAAATTAGAAGATCTAGGCTTTCATGGCCGGGCGCTTAGAACCATTCGCAAGGGTTTGACTAAAACCAATGGCATGATTTTAACCAGCGGGCCAACCGGGTCGGGTAAAACCACTTCACTTTATGCCCTAATTCAAGAAGTTAAAAACGAGGGCATCAACATCGTAACCTTAGAGGACCCAGTTGAATACAAGATTGAAAACATCAATCAAATTCAGGTAAATCCAGAAGTTGGCCTGACTTTTCCGATTGGTCTGCGTTCAATTTTGCGTCAAGACCCCAATGTCGTTATGGTCGGGGAAATTCGCGACAAAGAAACAGCTACTTTAGCTGTGCAAGCGGCTTTAACAGGGCATTTAGTATTCTCAACGCTACACACCAATTCAGCGGCTGGCATTTTACCCAGACTTTTGGATATGGGTATTGAACCATTTTTGATTGCCTCAACCGTCCATACAGTCATTGGCCAGCGTTTAGTAAGGAGCCTGACAGAGCAAAAAGAAACTTATAAATCGGATAAAGCCGAAACTCAGGCCATAAACGAAGTTTTAAATAACTTACTGCCGGCTAGTGAAGCCGAGCGCAAAGCCAAGTCCGAGGACTTAGGTTATGCCAACTTGCCAGTTAAAGGCCAAAATGCTTATACTTTGTACAAGGGCCGTGAGGGTCCTGATTCGCCAAGCGGCTTTCAGGGCCGAGTGGGATTATATGAGGTTTTTGAGATTACTGACGCCATACAGTCACTAATTCTCAAACGTGCTACCAGCAGCCAAATTCAAAAAGCTGCTCAGGTAGAACAAGGTATGGTTACCATGCGCCAAGACGGCTACTTAAAAGCGCTGGCTGGCCACACAACATTAAATGAAATTAATCGAGTAGCGGCCGCCGATGCCGTTTAAAGGTTAAGGGAAAAATATGCAAGGTCAACCACGAATAGAAGTCTTACTCGAAGAAGTCATCAAAAAGAAAGCTTCAGACCTGCACTTGCAAGTAGGCCTACCGCCAATACTCCGAATAGATGGCAGCCTGGCGCCAATTAATGGTACCGATATCTTAAATGAGGAATCTATTGAGCTGCTATTATTTGCCATTTTAGATGAAGACCAAAAACAGATTTTACTAAAAGACAAGGAATTTGATTTTAGCTTTGCCTTCGGAGATATTGGCCGTTTTCGAGTTAACGCTTTTCATGAACGCGGTAACCTAGCTGCAGCGCTTAGGCTTATCCCAACCGAAATATTGTCTATTGAGCAACTTGGTCTGCCGGCAATTGTAAGTAAATTTGCTGACTATCCGCGGGGGCTAGTACTTATTACCGGGCCAACCGGTTCAGGTAAATCAACCAGCCTAGCGGCGATTATTGACAAAATAAACAATGAACGCGCTGCTCATATTGTGACCATCGAAGACCCCATCGAGTTTACCCATAAATCAAAAAAATCAGTGGTAGTGCAGCGGGAAGTGCACTATGACACCTACTCATTTTCAGCCGCCTTGCGCTCGAGTTTGCGGCAAGACCCGGATGTAGTTTTGATCGGCGAAATGCGCGATCTAGAGACTATTGCAGCGGCTATTACCATTGCCGAAACCGGCCATTTGGTGCTGGCTACGCTTCACACCAACTCGGCTTCGCAAAGTATTGACCGTATGATTGATGTTTTCCCCCCGCACCAGCAGCCGCAAATTCGTACTCAATTGTCTAATATGCTAATGGCTATTTGCTCTCAGCGCTTAATTCCAGCTATTGGCGGCGGGCGTATGGCAGCGGCTGAAATTCTAATTGCTACTTCGGCCGTCCGAAACATAATCCGCGAAGGCAAAAGCCATCAACTGGAAGCCGTTATTCAAACCGGTGCCGAATACGGCATGCAGTCAATGGACAAGACTCTGGTTTCATTAATCCACCAAGGCACTATCAGCTATGATGAAGCTCGCAATGTTGCCGTTGATATTGAAGAACTTGATAGGCTGATGAGGGGTTAAAACTTCATGCTGACCTATAAATATACTGCCCGCAACACGACTACAGGCGAAAAGGTATCCTCTGAAATTGAAGCAGAAAACGAACAAACAGCTGCCAAAGTACTTATTAAGCAGGGACTATCACCGCTGGATATAAAACTAGACGAGGAAGATATTCAAGGTTTTAAGAAATTTTTCAATAAAGTTAGAGCCAAAGACAAAATCTTATTTTCGCGGCAACTTGCCACCCTAATCAATGCCGGGCTGCCACTGGTTCAAAGTCTTCGAAGTGTTGCTAATCAAACGACCTCAAAAAGCCTCAAAGCCATTATCAATAAAGTTATTTCTGATGTCGAAGCTGGTAAACCGCTGTCGGTGGCTTTATCGATGCATCCAAAAATCTTCAATCGAGTTTATATAAGCCTTATATCGGCTGGTGAAGCCTCGGGAACGCTTGATAAAGCCCTGGAGCGCTTAGCTGTTCAACAAGAAAAAGATGCCGAAATTTTAAGCAAAGTCCGCGGCGCTATGATATATCCAATAATTGTCTTAGCAGTTATGTTTGCGGTGGTCGGTTTCATGGTCGTCTCGGTTTTACCACAGGTTAAGGGACTGTACAGCGATATTCCGGGCGCCAACCTACCTTTTTTGACGCGGATTTTATTAACGATTTCAGACTTTATAAGAAATTATTGGTGGCTATTTATAACCCTTGTTGTTATCGGAGTTTTCTTTTTATCCCGCTGGGTGCGAACTTTAGGCGGGAAGCGGTTCATTGACAAACTCAAGATGCGCATGTGGCCAATTGGCCAGCTGTTTATGAAGATGTATATGGCCCGTTTTGCTCGAACCGGCGCCACTTTGATATCAACCGGCGTACCCTTAATTCAAACCCTAGAAATTACCGGCGACGCAGTCAATAATGTACACATTGAAGACTCGCTAAAAAAAGCCACCGAAAAGGTAAGAGGCGGTAAGTCGTTATCTGAAGCTCTGACTAACGATCCTAACTTCTTGGAACTAGTCCCAAATATGCTTAAAATCGGCGAACAATCTGGTGCGATTGAGCAAATGATGGATAAAACCGCCAGCTATTATGAGCGAGAGGTTGATGGCCAAATTAAGGCCATTTCAACCATCATTGAGCCGGTTCTAATGGTAATACTAGGTATTATGGCCTTTATTATTGTCGCGGCCGTACTGCTGCCAATTTACGGCTTGGCCGGCAAGTCCATCATTAGGTAAAAACATTTGCAATTAGGGCAATAAATTAGTATATTTTAGGCATAAGCACTAAAAATAATCAAAGGGGCACCACAATATGTTTAAAAAATTAAAAGGCAACAGAGAAGGCTTTACTATAATTGAAGTCTTGATTGTTCTTGCCATTGCCGGGCTAATTATGTTAATAATTTTCTTGGCAGTACCGGCTCTTCAACGTAATTCGCGTAATACTCAAATTCGCAATGATGCGGCCAATGTCTTGGCGGCTGTTAATGAGTTCATTAGTAATAATAATGGCCAGCCACCAACAGCAATTTCTGCTGCGTCAGGTACGGTTACAGTATCTGGCGGCGCCAGTACAAGCTCAACGACTGCAAATATTCGCGGTGGTACCACAGTAGGCTTTTCTAGTAGCTTCAACGGCGCCACTACACCAACGCCAGTAGATATTGCCATTCGCACAAATAGTGTCTGTAGCGGTAACTCACCGGCAAGCGGCCCAGGACGGGCGTTTGTAGCTGCATTCAATATTGAGAATTCCAGCAGCACTACAACTCCGCAGTGTATTCAAAGCTAAAGAACATCACTTTAATAGCTTAAAAAGCAGGCCCCTAAAAAGGCCTGCTTTCATGTTAGGATAAGCTTAATGATTTATATTATTTTACTGATTCTGGGTTTATGCCTGGGCAGTTTTATTAATGCTTTGGTCTGGCGGCTCCACGAAGAAGACACAAAGACTAAAAAAACCAACAATCTTTCAATTTGGAATGGTCGTTCCATATGTCCTAAATGCCATCGTCAGTTAGCGGCGAGAGATCTTGTGCCGGTTTTTTCGTGGTTGAGCTTAAAAGGCAAATGTCGCTATTGTCATAAACCCATATCTGTTCAATATCCCTTGGTAGAAGTTCTGACGGCCACCGTTTTTATTTTTTCCTATGTTTTTTGGCCAGTTGACTTTAATTCAAATCAGCAAATCTTATTTGGCTTTTGGCTTTTACTAACAACCGGCCTACTGGCCTTGGCTGTTTACGACTTAAAATGGTTTTTACTGCCTAATTCCATTGTTTACCCATTAATTGCACTAGCCTTAATCCAGACAGTATTTTTAATGGTTATCTCAACAAATCCTGGTCAAATTTTTATTACTACCCTTTGGGGATTATTAATTGGCGGCGGGATTTTTTATCTGATTTATAAACTGTCAAAACATAAATGGATTGGCGGCGGTGATGTTAGCCTAGGTATTTTACTTGGCATGCTCGTTGGCGGTCCGGCCTCCAGCTTATTATTAATATTCCTAGCTTCTTTAATTGGTAGTCTAATTGCGCTGCCGCTACTTTTAAGCGGTCGGGCAAAGCGCGATACTCACTTGCCATTTGGACCATTTTTAATAGCCGCTGCTTTTATAGTTACGCTATTTGGAGCTTCCATAATTGACTGGTACAGAAGCCTATTATTACTGTGATTTATCCCTGATAATCGCTAATTGCTTATGCTATACTTAGGCCTATGAAACAGAGGCTGAACCAGAAGGCCTTTTCAATTGTTGAAGTCTTAATCGTGCTAGTAGTAACTAGCGCCTTATTTGTCAGCGCTGTTTTATTAATTTCAGGACAGCAGCAGAAGACCCAATTTAGCCAAGCCATCCGCGACATTGAATCGCAAATAAGTGACGTCATTAACGACGTATCAACTGGGTTTTACCCCAGCTCGAATAATATAGATTGCCAAATTGGTGCCGGTGGCAAACCAAAACCTGTCACTGGCAGTAAGGAACAAGGCAGTAGCGAAGAATGTATTTTTATTGGTAAGGTTATGCAATTTGGGCTTGGAACAAACGGAGAAGGTTTTAATATATATACAGTTGTAGGGCGGCGAAAAACTGTAGGTGGCAAGGAAGTACAAAACCTAAACGAAGCTATGCCAACGGCTGTAGCCCCGTCTTCTGCTGATGCCGCTACAGCTGATAATACCGACCAAAAAACTCTGCTATATGGTCTAAATATCAGCAACGACCCGACCACTAACATTAAATATATGAAATATAACAGCAGTGGAGATCAATCAATCGGTTCAGTCGGCTTTTTCTCGACGTTTGGCAGCTATGACAGTAGCAGTAACTTAGCTACTGGCACACCGACGGCCACCTTAATACCTGTTAGCGGCACACTTTTAAATAACACCTCAAAGCAGGCGGTGGATAAAATTAATCTCATCAATAACAGCAGCCCAATAAATCCCAGCGGCGGCGTCACCATTTGTTTTGATAGCGGCGGCACTAACCAACACGGCACCATTACAATTGGCAATAATGGCCGACAACTAAGCACCAGTTCATCAATTGGATCAGGGAAATGTAAGGATTTACCATGAAGCGGTTAAATATAAAAGGCGACACCATTGTTGAAGTGTTGATAGCCATACTGGTCATTAGCACTATTTTGGGTGGGGCTTATTTATCAGCCAACCGCAGCCTTAGCTTTAGCCGCCAATCACAAGAACGCGGCGAGGCTCTAAAACAAGCTGAAAGCCAGCTCGAAAATCTCAAAAGCCTAGCTGCCAGCGATCCAGATGCTATTTTTAATAAGGCCACGGTTTTTTGCGTTGATGACTCTAACGATGTTAAGGACGCCTTTACACCATCTACTTTGCCAATGCCGGTTTTAAACTCTGCCGCCGATGATTTCAGCAAGTATACTCCAGACTGCAAGGACAAGGGCCTAAGTAAGCTGTATAAAGTCGCAGTCGTACGCGACAACGATGACCATACCCAGTTTACTGTTTACGTTAGGTGGGAGCGCGGTGGTGGTGGCGGGCATCTGGAGACTCAATTGATTTACAGATTATCAAAAGGCCTGCTTACTATTCCTTCTGCACCTTCCACTCCTCCTTCAACGCCGCCATCTACACCACCTTCAGCAACACCATATGGACTTTCCTGCGACTATAATAATGTAATTAATCCTTCTCATCCTTCTCCAGGCCAAAGCTATACGGAAACTGTACGAATAAACTATAATCCTAGCGGTCCTGCACCAACTCGCCCAGATTATAAAATGGAAGCGATATCCACTAATTATTTTCCCTACGGCTTCGACATAAATTATTCAGACAATGGAAGTTCTATTTATAAAACTCTAGGCTCTGGTATTATGCCCACCTATCAAATTTATGTTTTCTGGTATTTAAGAGGGCCTGATGGGAATATATTGCTTCAATGCAATTATTATTACCCCTAGATTGCAACAAATTAAGATATATGCGAGCTTATGTTCATTAATTCAGCACTATCAAACACCAGTATAAAGTTAATAACTATTACCTTAAACATAACTAGGATACTACGTTGATATGAACCTGATACACAGAAAAAATCCAATGAGTGGTTCAAAGAACAGTATGTTAACTCGGGCAAACTCTCAAAAAGTTATGGCGGGCTTTACCCCGCCCCTTGGAAACCAAAAGGCGGGGTTTACGATTATTGAATTAATTATTGCTACAGCTGTGTTTTCAATAATCTTACTAATGGCGACTTTTGCGCTATTACAGATTGGTCGGACTTATTACAAAGGCATTACTACTAATAAAACTCAGCAAACAAGCCGCAACGTGACGGATGAAATATCGCGCGCCATTCAATTTAGCGGCTCTGGAATTACCGAAACCACTAATGACTCTAAGCCATTTTGCATTGGTGACCAAAGATACAGTTATAAGTTGAACCAACAGGTGGAAAATAGCATTAACACGCCACTTAATCAAGGCTATCATGCTCTAGTAGTTGACTCTTACGCTGGTTGCAACGGTAGTTCACCTAAAATAAGTGGTTTTGATACGGCTAATCCGGGCGAGTCAGGCCACCCCGCAGGACGGGAATTGCTTGAAACCCATATGCGACTGGCAAAATTAGTAGTAAAAAAAATCGCCGATAGCAATCTTTATCAAGTAACGATTAGAGTTGTATATGGCGATAGTGATCTCTTGGATGACAAGCTCGATGCTAACGGTAATCCAGGGACTGATGGCGTGCGTGATAGTTGTAGCAGCACAAGGCAGGGCGGGCAATTTTGCGCGGTATCTGAACTGTCAACCGTAGTTGAAAAGCGTCTCTAAAGGTATATTATAAAAGATAAGCATAATGAGCAGACAAAACCATAAACACCAAAATCAAGCCGGAGTGGTTTCTATTATGGTGACCATGATTTTGATGATTATTATTAGTCTTATAGTTGTAGGTTTCGCCCGGCTGGTGCGCCGCGAACAGCGCCAGTCGTTGGATGATCAGCTTAGCACCCAAGCTTTTTACGCTGCCGAAACGGGCATTAATGACGCCATAAAAGCTATGCAAGCTAACAAAATCACCGGTAATAAAACCAACTGCACTAATGCTGTAGACGGGATTAATTATAAAATAAACGAGGCGACAGGCGTTTCTTATACCTGCTTGTTAATAGATAGATCACCCGATAATTTGCAATATACTATAAAGCAAAACGAACAAACCCTGATACCAATAAAGGCCGAGAGCGGAAATATAGATAACATTGCCTTGAGCTGGCAGAACTCGACTATTCCACCCAGCCCCAGCTTTACGGGCTGTCCGGCGATTATCGGCCAATTTCCAGCAAACGGTGCATGGGTAAACTGTGACGCTGGTGTGTTGCGAGTCGATTTGGTCCAAGCTGGTTCTTTTACAAGAGATTATTTGACCACTAACACCCTAACAGCCTTTCTAAAGCCCAGGAATGTATCTGGAGCGGAGAGTTTGACATTTCCACCAGCTGCCAAAGGCGTAATAAAAGGGGCGGGCTGTAGTTCTGGAAATACGCCGCTGCGCTGCAACTTTAACATTTCAGGACTGACGGCTAGCAATTATTACTTGCGCATCCGTGCAATTTATAAAGATATTGATTTAATAGTTACACCGACTGATAACGGTGGTCATAGTGTGAGCTTGACCGGTGCTCAAGCTGTTATTGACTCTACCGGCAAAGCCGGTGATGTACTTAGGAGAGTTGTCGCCCGGGTTTCTATAGGTAAAAGCCTGGGTGATAACACGCCTGTTTTTGCGATTCAATCTAGAGACACTATTTGTAAAAAGTTGCAGGTTGGATCAGGCTTTGCTAACGTTGATCCTACCTATAGCTCGGTAGCAAGCTGTCAAATTAATTAATCTTTGCCAGAGTTATGAAACTTCTCGTGGACGGCCCGCAGGTGCGGGTCGGTAATATGCGTATAAATCTGAGTAGTAGCAATATTACTGTGTCCTAGAAGGGCTTGAACGCTGCGCAAATCGGCGCCGTTCATCAGTAAATCGGTGGCAAAAGAGTGCCGCAGTGTATGCGGCGAAACATGCTTAGTAATACCAGCCAGTCTAGCCTGACGGCCAACCATTCGCTGAATACTACGGGCTGTTAAACGGTGAAAATTACCGCTGCGGTCAACTTGCTTGCTGCCGCTGTAACGCACAAAAAGCGGACTAACCGTATCTGTTCGCTTGTCCAAATAAAGCTCTAGCCAGTGCGCCGCCGCCGGGCTGATAAAGACCGGACGGTCTTTTTGACCTTTACCCCGGACGGTGAATTCGCGCCGTTTTAAATTTATATGATCTTTGTTTAAATTGACTAGCTCAGAAACCCGCAGTCCGCTGGAAAATAGCAGCTCTAAAATAGCGCGGTCACGCAGTCCAGGCAGAGTATCGGTTTTGGGTTGGGCTATCAGTCTTTCCACTTCCTCTGGGCTCAAAAATGTTACTTGTTTGCGGCGCGTTCTGGCTAAATCAATTTTGTCGGCTGACAAGGCTGGAATGTTGTTTTTAGCACAAAACTTTAGAAAGGATCTAAGGGCAATCAAGTGGTAATTTTGAGTGGTTTTCTCTAACTCTTCGCTAGTATTTGTTCCCAAACGATTAAGCCAGATCCGCCACTTGCGAATTAAGTCGCCGTCGATATCACTAACTTTTATATCACCGGCGTAGTCCTGCAGGCGAGTCAGATAGTGGTCGTAGTTAGAAATTGTTTTTTGCGAGCGGTTTTGCTCAATTTCTAGATATTCTAAAAAATCAGTTTTAGCCTTCTGAAACAGCATCAGAATTATGCACCTCCCGCCTGCCATCCAGCGGAGCTGGCTGCGCCACGGGATTTTGGCGCAAAACAGCATTTTTTACTGCGGTACTCGCTTCAACGTACGTCGTATGTACGCTTCGCTGGAGTTCCTCGTAAAGAAATACTGTTTTGCATCCAAATGCATTAATTCTGTACATATTCTAATTGTAAAGCATAATTATTATTGTGCGACGCTAGTTATTATTTTACATCTGTTATAATTATCAATAAGCAAATCTAAGTTAAAGGAAAAATTGTGGAACAGACTTTAATTATTCTAAAACCTGATGCAGTCAAAAGAGCAGTTGTAGGTGAAATTTTGACTCGTTTTGAACGGGCTGGTCTAAAAATTGTGGCCTTTAAAATGCTAAAACCAGATTCCAAACAGTTTCACGAACATTATGAGGGTATTAGCAAAATGATTTCCCGCCGGGGCCAGCCAGCTTTTGATTCAACCTTGGCTATGATGCAGGAGGGTCCGGTTATTTTGGCGGTTCTAGAAGGTGTCAAAGCTGTTTCATTGGTGCGCAAAATGGTAGGTGACACAGAACCGGAAAAAGCCGCACCGGGAACGGTCAGAGGAGACTACGCCCACATGGGTTTTGAGCATGCTAACAAAGAGGGTATAGGTGTTCCTAATGTTATTCATGCTTCAGGAGACGCAAAAGAAGCTCAAGCTGAAATCAAACACTGGTTTAATGAACAAGAAATTTTTGACTATGAAGCCGTCCATGAATATTACACTCAAGCTAAAGCTCGCAAGTGATACAATGTCGAAGTTAAATGCCCCTGTAGTTCAATGGATAAAATAGCTCCGTCCTAAGGAGAAGCTGGGGGTTCGACTCCCTCCGGGGGCACCATTTGGTACAATACGCTTATGGCCGAAAAAGAAGAAAAAACCAAAAAAGATAAAAAATCCGACAAGCAAAAACATTTCGCCGATCAATTTGATGACGAAGAGGTGTTGTTTGTTTTTCGAAAACACCCAGTAGTTATGCGAAAAGGCTTAATTTTTTTCATGCTGGCTATTTTGCTCGGCACGGTTCCAGCGTTAATCAAGCCTGAAATGACATACTTTTTTGGCGGCCTTGGCGCTGGCTTTTTACTAGGCTGCTTAGTGTTCTCGCCGTCGTTTATAAGCTGGTTTTTTAGTGTGTTTATTGTCACAGACCAGCGGCTAATTCAGATTACCCAAAAAGGCTTATTTACCCGCAGTGTTGTTGACCTTAGCCTTAACCAAATCCAAATGGTTAACTATGAAGTTGGCGGCATACAAGCAACACTGCTAGGGTTTGGTACAATAATGATGCAAACCTATGTGGGCGACTTGGTAATCCATAATGTCCATCACCCGGCCAAGATACAAAAGAAACTATTAACAATTTTAAGAGAACAGGGAGTGTCAGCGGTTAGCCGACCAATGGGTGGGTCTAAAAACGCTGGCGAAAACGAAGAAGAGGACAATGAAGAAGAAACTGAGTAAATTGGCCCATCGAAAAAAAGAAGTGACTAAAAATCCTGTTGCCGAGCCGGCTGAACCAGTTACTACTGAAAAGCTAAGCGAGCATCGCGAAGAAGTTCTGGCTGGCGGCCGAAAATATATCTATCCGCTGCAGCATTCTAAGCATCGCATCGTTTTAATTTCGACCGGAATCTTCATTGCCGCGCTGGTTATATTTTTTAGTTATTGCACCTTTGCTCTCTATAAAGCCAAATCTAACACCGGCTTGCTTTACGTGGTGACTAGAGTTATCCCATTTCCGGTGGCCAAAGCTGGCTCAAAATATGTCTCTTACGAAAGCTATCTTTTTGAGCTCAGACACTACATACATTATTACGAAAATCAGCAAAAACTGGACTTTAACAGTGAATCCGGCAAACAACAGCTGAAAGAGTATAAAAAACGAGCCCTTGATAAAGTTATCAACGATGCCTATATCAAACAATTGGCCGAAGAGCACAATATTTCGGTCAGTAAACAAGAGCTAGACGATCAAATAGAAGTTGCCCGCAAGCAAAACCGGCTTGGCGCCAGCGAAAAAGGTTTAGAAGATGCCTTGCAAGAGAATTTCGGCTGGACGCTTAAAGATTATCGCCGTTCACTAAAGCAGCAGCTGCTAAATCAAAAGGTAGCCGCGGCACTCGATACACGCACTCAATCCCAAGCCAAAAAGGCGCTGGCAGCCCTAGCTAAGGATAAAAGTTTTGCCAAGGTTGCTAAAAAATATTCCGACGATTCAGCAACCAAGAATAACGGTGGTGAATTCAGCTTTTTAGTGGACACTACTAACCGTGATTTATCAGCACAGACAACGGCCGCTTTGTTCGCGCTTAAAAAAGGCCAAGTATCCGAATTAGTTAACAATGGTGTAGGGCTGGAGCTACTTAAAAATATAGAAAAGCAGGGCAGTAAAATTCGTGCAGCTCATATATTGTTCAACTTCAAAAGCATCAATACGTACTTGAACGACCTTAAAGATAAAGAAAAAACCCACACCTATATCAAGCTCTAAAAATCTCGTTAGTGATATAATAATAACTACTAAAAGGTGCATTGATTAAATATATTGCTGTTTCTTTATCATCCATGCTAAATAAAATACATGGAAGCCGAAGATAGAAGCAATGAGTTTATTTGGATTATGGATTTTCGAGACAGAAATTTGGGCAACCTAGTTTTCCAAAAACTCGGTGTTAGAACCTATGGAGAATTAGCTTTTGCCTATGAAATCGGTTTGTTGGAAGGGGCAATTGATGATAATGAACAAAAACGAATTGAAAGAATGCTTATTGAACGAGGTCTACGGGAAGAGCTTCCCGAGTAGCGGGTCGTCTAACCCTTTGAGATAAATGCGCCCCCCCAAGCGTCAGTAGGCCTACAGCAATTCCACCCGGGCTCATTTTGCTAGTAGCACTAATTTCAGCCATTGCAACTTCGCCAATTGGCCGACCGACCGGTGTGTTAAAGAAGACAAGTGCTAAAGCTAGGGCCTTTTCACCCAAGTTCCTGTCTATCCAGCGCGTGGCATTTACGACGCTTTGCTCAAACACTTCATGAGATGCGGCTAAAACTTCTAAACTTTCTCCTTCAAGGGGAGCAGCTGGGAAAGGATTACTTAAGTTGTGAGGTGTTTTCATTTTTGTAACCTAAGCTAACACTAGCATAAATACTTAGATATGTCAAATAATGGTGCGGGTAGCGGGAGTCGAACCCGCGTCTCAACCTTGGGAAGGTCACATACTGCCGCTGTACTATACCCGCGATTCTGGAGCCACCTCGGGGACTCGAACCCCGGACCCCCACTTTACGAAAGTGATGCTCTAGCCAGCTGAGCTAAGGTGGCGATTGTGCTGAATTATATCAAAGAAAGGCCCGCCAAATTGCTTTTTACCTCTGTTATTGATATTATCTGACAGTTGCGGGCTCGTAGTGTAGTGGCCTAACACGCCTCCCTGTCACGGAGGAGATCGCCGGTTCAAATCCGGTCGGGCCCGCCAAAACTTCAAACAAGGTGTAGAATTAATATAAATGCAAACAGAAAAGAAATTTTTACATGACAGACAGGTTCTGCTACTTTTAACAGTCAACAGTTTTTTGACTGCTTTATGCGGACTGCTAATTTTGCTTCGTCTAGACAGCCGCGTAAACGGCTATATTGTAGAATTTCGGGGCAGTGGCGGAATAGATGATTTTAAAACCGGCGGCACATCATCTTTAATAGCCTTTATAATTTTCGCCATTATGGTGCTAGGCCTTAACACTATATTGGGGCTGCGCGCTTATCAATTTAACCGCCACTTCGGGGTTGGAATTTTAGCCCTTGGTACGCTGTTAATCGTTCTAGCTATTATTGTCAGTAATGCGCTACTGGTCCTGCGCTAGCTGATTAGATCGATGAATATTCAAAACATAGAAATACCGTATCCCAAAGATCGCCACGGTATTTATCGGTTTTTTGAGATATTCCCCGGACTTTTGTCGCTGACTATTTTCTTGATTCCAATAATCTTGAGCATTTTTTACGTCACTGCCGCCGCCTTTTTCATCATCGCCTACATTCTAATCTTGCTTATTCGGGCCACAGCCATGTCAGTCCGGGTGGTAGAGGGATACGGCAACATAAAAAAAGCTCGCAAGGTTAATTGGGAATCACTGCTACAAGATTTTTATAAGCCAGAAGACGCCTATGAGCGCCACAAGCGGGCCAAAAATACTCTGATAAAAGGGCATATCCGTAATATGCAGCGGCTGGTAGCCGGCAATCATATTGATATGCTGCCGGATGAAGTATTTCACGCCGTAATTATTGCTACCTACAACGAGTCTCAAGCTATTCTTCACCCGTCAGTTGAGCATGTTATTAGTTCCAACGGCTTTGACGAGCGCAAAACAATTCTTTTAATTGCCTATGAAGAACGGGCAGGCCAGCAGAAGAAAAAAGAGACTCTGGAGACAATTAATCTATATAAAAAGAAGTTCTTTCACGCTGAAGCCGTGGAGCACAAGCTGGTGGAAGGCGAATTGCCGGGCAAGGGTGCAAATGCTACCAACGCCGGTCGGCATTTAGCTCGTTTGGTTAAGAGAAAGGGCATTGACCCCTCTAGAGTCCTGGTAACAACCCTAGATGCCGATAACCGCCCGGATAAAAACTTCTTCTCACTCCTAACTTATGTTTATTTATCGGCCGAAGATCGCAAACATAAGTCTTACCAGCCAACAGCAATGTATAACAATAATATCTGGGATGTGCCGGCAATTATGCGCATATGCGCTATTTCCAATACCTATTTCCACACCGCCAACTCGATGCGCCTTCATGCGCTTAGGAACTTTTCGGCTCACGCCCAAAGCCTGGACGCCCTAATAGATACCGACTTTTGGAGTGTCAGAACAATAGTCGAGGATGGGCATCAATTTTGGCGAACCTATTTTCGCTACGACGGCAAACATGAAGTATTGCCAATTTATGCGCCGATTTATCAGGATGCGGTCTACGCTGGCGGTAGAAAAAAAACCACCATTGCCCAGTTTAAACAGATAAGACGCTGGACTTACGGAGCATCTGACATCGCCTACGTGGCCACCAGAGGGTTTTTTACGAAAAACAATATTTCTAAGCGCGATCTACTGCCTAAGTTTGGCCGGCTGATTGAGTCTCACGTAGGATGGGCAACCTCTGCGCCACTTATCTTATTATCGGGCTGGATACCCCTGTATTTAACTAAAAACTCCGACCAACTTATCGCCACCCAACTGCTGCCGAATTTTGTTAGCAGCATTAACACCATAGGCATCCTAGCTCTGTTATTTATGGTTTACATCGGTCTGGCCACTCTGCCGCAACGACCACCTCACCACAAGCGCATCCGAATCTTTGGCTTTTTCTGGCAGTGGGTGCTGACTCCGGTAGTAGGCGTGATTTTTAACTCGGTGGCAGCGATTAACTCGCAGACTCACTTGGCCTTTAGGCGTTATATCGGTACTTTTGACGTTACCGAAAAGGCCGTTATACCCAAGATGATACGAAGATAGCATAAGGATGTTAAAAACCGTTGCAGCGGGCTATAAATGGCCTAGAAGGGCAGTTAAAAAGCAAAAACCCAGCTTGTTAGTTTTAACCAGCTGGGTCTCTCCGTCTATTTTATCTCACCACCTCTGTTAAACTAATTTGCTGATCGCCGCGGGACGGATTCGCCTGATGCGACCAGTTTGCTTAGCGGAGTTCAGTTCTTCGTAGAAAAGCTGAAAGCTACTAAGCGCACTAGGTTTAGTGGTACTCGTATTGAGTGCCTCCCATTTAACTCGCTTATGTTAACATAAAAGTACGCAATAGTCAATAAGTTTACCACCTTAAGCATAATAAAATGGTGGGTATGGAGGGACTTGAACCCCCGACATCCACAACGTCAATGTGGCGCTCTAGCCAACTGAGCTACATACCCACTACAGGGGTAAGCATAGCAAATAGAGACCAAAAAGAGAACATATACCATATATGAGTTTAACTGGAGTTATCCCCATTGTCCCCAGAGAACCATGTATTATTAACAATACTTTAATACTAGCCTGATAGTACCAGTATGCTATGCTAGGTTCTACCAGGTGAAGTTTTGTGAGTAGTTTTACTTGCCGAGAAGCCGCCGCTTAAATACAATTGCGAGAGTGTTTAAGCGGTTTTTCTATTTTATGAGCTTCGTCGGTAGTGTTATGATTAATCTCAATATGGAAGAGACAGATAAACTGAGTGAAAATGACCACCGTAGACTCGGTAAAGAACTAGACTTGTTTGTGTTTTCTGACCTAGTTGGTTCAGGCTTACCGCTATTTACGCCCAGGGGGACAGTGTTGCGTGATCAGTTGCTGGGCTTTTCTGAAGAATTACAGCGTAAAAATGGCTACCAAAAGGTAGCTATTCCGCATATTACTAAGGACTTGCTTTATAAGACATCCGGACACTGGGATAAGTTTGGTGACGAGCTGTTTTTAGTTAAAAGCCAAGAGACCAAAGACGAAATGGTTCTAAAACCCATGAATTGCCCGCATCATATACAGATATACAGTAGCCGCCCGCGCAGTTACCGCGAACTGCCGATCCGATATTTTGAAAATACCATCCAATACAGAGATGAAAAAAAGGGCGAGCTAAATGGTTTATCACGGGTTCGTTCTATTTCTATAGACGATGCCCACATTTTTTGTAGGATAGATGAAATTGACCAAGAATTCGCCAGCATTATGTCAATGATCAAGGAGTTGTATGGGGTATTTGACCTAAAATTTAGGGCTAGGTTGTCGTTTCGCGACAATGGACCCGGGTATTTAGGAGAGAAAGCTAACTGGGATTTGGCCCAAAAAACTATAGAAGGTGTAGCTAAAAAACTAGAGTTAGACTACTTTATTGCCGAAGGCGATGCAGCTTTTTACGGACCCAAAATCGATATTATGGTTTCGGCCTTGGGCAAAGAGCACCAATTAGCCACCGAACAGCTAGATTTTGTTATGCCCGAACGGTTTGGTCTAACTTATATTGATAAAGACGGCAGCGAGAAACCGATAGTTATGATACATAAAGCCTTACTAGGGTCGTTTGAGAGGTTTTTATCAGTTTACCTAGAACACACTAGGGGTCATTTTCCGCTGTGGTTGGCGCCAGAGCAAATCCGATTACTGACCGTAAACCAAGAAAAAGCAACTGTTAAATTTGCTAATCAGATACTTGAACAGGCTAAAGAACTGGGGATTAGAGTAGAAGTTGATAATTCAAATGAATCTGTAAGCAAGAAAATTCGTAGTGCTGAGGTTATGAAGGTACCATATACGGTGGTGATTGGTGAAAAAGAGATAGAATCTGGCAAGCTAACGCCTAGAATCCGGAAGGATATAGCGACCAAAGAGACTAGGGCTAGTATGGATGCCGAAGAATTCTTACATTCTCTAGCTGAAGAAGCCAAATCTCGCGCCAGCAAAACTTCCCTATAGGAGAGTTTAATGTCAGAAGCACCTGAGTTAGAACCTCAACAACCCGATACTGAAACCGAATTTCTCGTAGATACTTATCTTCAAAAACCTTGGTCAGTTTGTTATTCGTTTGATCCCGAAACAAAACAGTATGAGGTTTGGGTCCCTGAACTAAATGTAGGCACAATGGGTTCAACCCGTTTAGAGGCTGGTTGGCAACTTGAAGATGCTCTGGCTGTTTATTTTGATGCCTGCGTAGGGGCAGGAAGCTTAGATCAATTAGCTGAACCTCGAGTAGGTGGCAGGCCAGTAGATGAAGAAACCAAGCAATAAATTTAAAGAACAAGTATATAAACTTGTGGCTCAAATACCCAAGGGCAGAGTTATGACCTATGGGCAGATTGCGGCGTTGTGTGGCCAACCGCGGGCGGCGAGGATTGTTGGCGGGGTTGCCCACTGGGGTGATGAAAGCCTGCCTTGGCAGAGAGTTGTTCATAAGGACGGTAAGCTAGCTACCGGCTTTCCGGGTGGTGTAGAGGGCCACAGGCAAGTTTTAGAGGCCGAAGGCGTTAAAGTTAAAGATTACCAGGTGGATATAGAAAAATTGTTATGGTGGCCTCAAAAATAGGGCCGCTACTAGTTATTGTTGGTCCGACGGCTAGCGGAAAGTCGGCTCTGGCTATAGATATTGCCATGAAGTTTAACGGCGAAATTATATGTGCTGATTCACGAACGGTTTACAGAGGCATGGATGTTGGCACTGCCAAACCGACCGAAGAAGAGCAGGCGACGGTCAAACACCATTTAATTGATATCAAAAAACCGGATGAGAAGTTTAATGCCAGTGAATTTAAAAAATTAGCTCAAGAAGCTATAAAAAGTATCCATAGTCGCAGTAAATTGCCAATTTTAGCAGGCGGCAGCGGCCTTTATGTTGACAGTATACTTTTTGATTATGATTTTAACCCCAAGAGCGGCAATGACCCTGAGAACCCCAGACATCGCCTAACTCCGGGCACAAAACAGCAACTTCGATCCAACACTCTTATCCTTGGACTCGACATTGATAGGGATAGTTTAAAGATTAGAATTCATCAGCGGGTTGAGGAAATGATTAAACGAGGAGTTATTGATGAAGCAAGCAAACTGCTTGATAAATATGGTCCAAATACTGAAGCCTTTAATGCTCCAGGCTATAAACCTTTAATAAAATACCTAAAGGGGGAAATTAGCCTAGAGCAAGCAAAAAGATTATTCGAAGCCAATGACTTAGCCCTAGCCAAGCGTCAAATGACTTGGTTTAAGCGAAACAAAAGTATTCACTGGCTAAATGACAGAGAGATAGCTGTAGAGTTAGTTACAACGTTCTTGAACAAATAACATCTACATAAGCATTATATTCTGATACAATATTGTCATGGTTGAGCAACTATTTGGTTCCAAGACGAGGGTAAAGCTGCTACAGCTATTTTATAGCAATCCTAACCGCTCTTTTTACGTTCGAGAAATTACCAGAAAGATTGATGAGCAAATTAACTCGGTTCGCCGCGAACTGGCTAACTTATTAAGTATTGGAATTATTTCTTCGGAAAACACCAATAACCGGCTGTACTATGAAGTTAATCAGTCGTATGAATATTATGGGCCGTTGTCGGCTATCTTCGGTGGTGTTGCCACAAAAAAGAAGAAAGGTACAAAAAAGGACGAACCGCAAAGTGTTCAAAACCAAGACTTATTGGCGCTTGGCAACATTGAACTGGCACTTTACACCGGTCAATTTACTCGAGATGAGACCAGTGGCGTAGATTTTGTAATAGTCGGCGACATTAACCAATCTAAACTGACAAAATTTATAAATGAGCTGGAAGAAAAAGAGGGTAAAGAAATACGCTACGCTGTTATGCCTCTAGATGAATTTAATTATCGTTTGCAGATTAATGATCGATTTTTAGGTGTCGTAATGGATGCCAAAAAACAAATTTTGATTGATAAAGCTAACTTATTAAGCGGTGAGGGCTAAAAATATATGGAGATTGAGTATTTCGGGGGTAATTGCCTAAGAATAAATACAAAAAAAGCTACCTTAATAGTTGATGATAATTTAACTGAGCTTGGCCTCAAATCAGTCACTAAGGAGGGTGCAGTAGCTCTATTTACCGCTGATCTGAAGCCACACGCGGCTGACACCAAGCTTAATATTGATAGCCCCGGAGAATATGAAGTTTCAGGGGTTTCTGTGCACGGTATCGCTACTCGGGCGCACGGCGATGAACCAAAGCAAAAATCAGCTATTATTTATAAAATCACCGCCGAAGATGTTCGACTATTAGTTACCGGTCATATCTATCCGGAGCTAACAGATCCGGAAGTAGAAGCTATTGGGCCGGTTGACGTTATGGTAGTGCCGGTTGGCGACTCGGACTTTACCTTAAGCGGCCAAGAAGCCCTGAAAATAGTTAAAAAAGTTGAACCAAGAGTAATCATTCCAACTTATTACGCCGACAAGGCCATGAAGTACCCCGGAAGCTTGCAGAGCCTGGAAGAAGCCACCACAGGATTGGCCATGGAGGTTCATCAAAAAGCCGCCAAGCTTAAAGTAAAACTGGCTGAACTGACTGATACCGCTCAGTTAATTGTCTTAGAGAGACAATAACGCTACTTTAAGAGACCTTTTTTCTTCAGGGTTCGTATATCTTGAGTACTTAATTTAAATTTATGCTTTTGGCCATTAATCTCAACAGTTTTGGTCTGTAGGTTGGGTTTCCAAACTTTTTGGGTGTGACGCTGAGAAAAGCTAACGTTGTGCCCAAACTGCTTGCCCTTGCCGGTTAAATCACTCTTTTGCATAAGGTGTTATTTTACTGATTTTAACCGTTAGAGTCAACTATAAATAAGCTATACTGGGCTAATGGATTTAGATACAACAAACTTAGTTGTGCTTATCTTGGCCCTGCTGATTTCCATAACCATACACGAAGCCATGCATGCTTTCACAGGTTACTGGCTAGGTGATGACACCGCTAAACTAGAAGGCCGTATAAGCCTTAATCCTCTTAAACATATTGATCCGTTTAGCACGCTGATTTTACCGATTATTACCACTATAGCCTTCGGCATTCCGATACTGGCAGCCAAACCGGTACCCTTTAATCCAAACCGAGTTAAATACGAGGAATTTGGTGCCGCTTTAATTGCCGTTGCCGGGCCGCTGACAAACTTGGTCTTGGCTATTTTATCAGCGCTTTTCTTAAATATTTTAAACCCTAGCCTTATCAGTAATACTTATCTATGGATTCACGCCTTCGTTCAGCTTAACGTTGCGCTGTTTGTGTTTAATATGATACCTATACCACCCCTGGATGGTTCACGGGTGCTTTATGCTTTCGCCCCTGAGGCTTTGCAGAATGTAATGGCCCAGCTTGAGCAATTTGGCATATTTGTTGTCTTTGGCTTAATATTATTGGTACCCCAATTTACAGACTTACTGGTTAATATCGATGAAGCTATTCTAAGATTTATAACTTAAGCTATAATGTAGTTAGGCTGGGAAGCCATAAATGATAATCTGAATACTTATCATTGGGGAGCTCAAGATTTGAACTGGCCGTGGCCAATTCGTGAGAGCACCCACCTGTAATCAATATTACAGGTTGTCACACTGACTTCTCAGCTTTTTAATTTGAGCTTTGCACCGCACCAGCCTGCTTTCGAGCGCAGCTCGAACCCCGCTGGTGCTTTTGGTGTTCTACGTTGTTATCAATTGCAGTGCTCGTTCACCGTACAGCTTGTACGCCTCACTGCGCGCTTCATTGCCGCCTACTAGAATACTTAAATGCAAAGTCCAAAGTTTTTCCCTATAATAGCCCAATATTGTCGGGGTGTGGCGCAGTTGGCTAGCGCGTACGGCTGGGGGCCGTGAGGTCGCAGGTTCGAGTCCTGTCACCCCGACCATGTTAGGATGTATGCATGTGGCAAGAAAAAAACAACTCTCTCTATAAAAAATTTAAATTTAAAGACTTTAAAGAGGCATTTGAATTTATGGGGCAGGTAGCTGAACTAGCCGAGAAGTACCACCACCACCCAACTTGGACTAACACCTACAATAAAGTCGAGATTTGGCTTAATACGCATGAGGCTGGTGATAAAGTAACAGATAAAGACCACCAATTAGCCAAAGAAATAGACGAGGTAGCACAAGCTTGAAGACTTTGAAGTTTAATCACGAATTGGCCCAACAAGTTGCAAGCGGCCAAAAAACAGTCACTTGGCGAGTTAATGACGAGAAGAATTTAAGCGTAGATGACGAAGTGTGGATTGTAGACAAAGTCGAGCGCAAGAATCCCGAAACTTGGCAAGCAATTGGTACAGCAAGAATAAATCAGATCTTAGCCAAACATCTAGGTGAAATGAAAGGTGATGAGCTTGGTGGTCACGAGGAATATTCGTCCAAAGAAGCCATGATAAAGACTTTCCAAGAGTATTATGGCCAAGATATAAACGAGAACACACCCGTAAAAGTCATTCATTTTACCTTCAAATCAACTCCGCCAAAACTACTTAATGATATTGAAGACACTAAGCCGTTCGAAAAAGAAGTAAAATTATTTTCCGACGGCGGCTCGCGCGGCAACCCAGGACCTTCAGCCAGCGGTTATGTGCTAATGACCATGGATGACTTAGTAGTTTCGCAGGGCGGGGACTATCTGGGCAAAACCACCAATAACCAAGCTGAATACCAAGCTTTGAAGGCCGGTATGGAGGAAGCCCTAGAACGAAGAGTGCAAATTATTCATGTATTTATGGACAGCCAGCTAGTAGTTAACCAAATGACCGGCCAATACAGGGTAAAGCATAGGGAACTATTACCCATCTATCAGGCTATTAAGGCCCTAGAGCCGCGTTTTGAGCAAATAACTTATACTCATGTGCCAAGAGAACAAAACAAGCTGGCAGACGCCATGGTAAACGAAATTCTTGACGCCAGCGACTTGAGCTAGCTTAAGCGTTGTGTTATAATAACTCTTGCCAGATTATCGACTGGTCGCGACAGGTAGCCCTGTCGAGGAAAGTCCGGGCAGCTCAAGGAAAAGACAGTTGCTAACGGCAACCAGAGGCGACTCTAGGGAAAGTGCCACAGAAACTATACCGCTAAGCCAGCCTAAAGCTGGTGGCAAGGGTGAAAAGAGCGAGGTAAGAGCTCGCAATTCGCAGTGGTGACACGGCGAAGTGGTAAACCCTGTTTGCTGCAAGGAGATGCTTTTAAACAATGGTATCCTGCCTTAAAAGCGTCACAAGAACCGCTCGAGCCTTAGGGCAACTTAAGGCCTAGATAGATGACCAGACAGACAAAACCCGGCTTACAGATAATCTGGCATTAAAAAATCCCGTTTTGGGATTTTTTAATTTGCTCATGCTTGCAGTAGCCGCTTAATTTAGCAAAACTATACCTTATGAATGTATTGATTGTTGATACCACCTCGGCTCGGGCTCATGCTGAGGCCTGGTTGGCAAATGAATCTCCTCACACCAATAGGCTATGGACTACTCAACGAAGTGATCTGGTGCAAAACATAGCTGACCTAGCAATAGATAAAAGCGGTGAACATCTTTTACACACAGACCCCGAGGGCGTAGCTGAATTTGCGCGCAACAACAATATTGACCTGGCAATAGTAAGCCAAGAAGATGCTCTATTAGCCGGCACCAGTGATGCACTAACAGAGTACGGCATTGCAGTTTTTGGTCCATCACAAAAAGCAGCTGAAGTAGAGACCTCTAAAGTTTTTTCTAAAGAGTTGATGGTAAAAACAGGCCAGCCAACTGCGGATTTTGTGGTCTGTAAAACCTATGACGAGGCCATAAAATACGCTACACCTAGAGCTACTTTTGAGAATCCCTTATATTCTAAACGCGATAGGCCGGCAAGAGGCAAGGGTGTCGATAAAATAACTTGCCTAGATGACTTACACAAGGCTCTAATGCCAATAACCGACATAGAAAATGACTTTTCGTTAACTCAGCGCGTCATATTAGAAAAAGGCCTTGTGGGTTTCGAGATAGGTTTGCATGCGTGGGTTAATGGACGGGACTACGTAATGTACCCCTTTGCCATGGTTGATCACAAAACCGTTGACGAAAATGATGAAGGTTCGATGACTGGCGGTATGGGGGTTGTGGCGCCAGCACCTGGCATTGCAGTTGATGATATCGAAAAACTTGGTCGTCAATTTGTAGCACCTACGATAAATGAGCTATACGAATCGGGACGGTCTTTCACCGGCGTTCTTTACTCTGGCTTAATTCTAACTGCCGAAGGGCCAATGAAGTTGGAAGACAACGCCCGCCCCGGCGACCCAGAAACTCAAGTCTGGGCTCCCTTATTAGATACCGATAAAAGCGACTTTATAGAAATTGCTTTAGCCTGTTCTCAAGATCGCCTAAGTGAACTGCCTGAAATTCACTGGCGTAAAGCTGCCAGCACTTGTTTAATCTTAGCCGCCCGGGGTTATCCGGACGCGACCGAAGCAGGCCAAGTTATTACCGGCTTAAAAGATATTGATGATAATTTAGCTAGAGTTTTTGATTACGGAACTAGAATAGACGAAGAAGGAAATTATATAGCCAATGCTGGCCGGTCATTATCAGTCGGCCGTACTGCCTACAAAGGTGAAAGTCTGGAAGTAGTATTAGAAGAGAATTATGAAGCCGCCAGCAGGATTAAGTTTGACGGTGAACGACCAGTTATGCGTGGCGATGTTGGTAAAAAAGTCTTAAGTACTGAATTTAAACAAAGAGTAAAAGATACCCGACACCTATTCTAGCTATTTTGTGGATGTCTTAACGATTTCGGCGAAGGCTTCAGGCTCGTTAACAGCTAGTTCACTTAAAACTTTGCGGTTAAGACCAATATTAGACTTCTTTAAACCAGCTATCAGCTGGCTGTAAGTAGAATTATTCTGCCGTGCGGCCGCATTGATACGAATGTTCCAGAGCGACCTAAACTCGCGCTTACGGTTACGACGGTCCCGGTAAGCGTTCTGTAGAGCCTTGACGTGCGCCTGGCGGCCTCTTTTAATACTTGAGGTGTGGGCATGAGTCATACCCTTGGTGGCCTTGCGCACTTTCAGATGCTTTTTATGGCCAGCTACGCCGCGTTTAACTCGCATTTTATAATCCTAACTTCCGCTTTATATTGGCTGCATTCTTGCCAGGTACTTGGTCGAACCCACTAAATTTACGCTTACGGCTAGCGCTTTTTTTCTGCAAAAAGTGACTGCGCATTGTATGACGGCGCAGAACTTTGCCATTTTTAGTTATCTTAACCCGTTTTTGGGTACCGCTGTGCGTCTTAAGCTTTGGCACTGGAAACCACCTTACCTCTTATAACAAAATTTAACTGCTTGCCGTAAAGTTCGGGTTTTTGTTCGACAATCGCTTTGTCGCCAAGAAGGTCAATAACTTTATCTGCTAACTTAAACCCCAAATCTTTATGGGCTAGCTCGCGGCCTCGATAAAAAATCGTAATCTTAACTTTATGGCCCAATTCTAAAAAGTTGCTCACTTTAGAGAGCTTGACGTCAAGATCGTGTTCACCAATTTTTAGGCCTATTCTCATCTGCTTAACCTCTAGCGTTCGCCGCTTATTTTTTTGGGACTGTTTGGTCCGCTGATAATTATATTTACCCCAATCAACTATTTTTGCCACTGGTGGTTTGGCGTCGGGAGAGATTTCTACTAGGTCTAAATCTTGTTCGCGTGCCAAGTTTAATGCTTCGACGCGGCTTAACACACCAATCTGTTTTCCGTTTTGGTCGATGATTCTTAAACTTGGTGCCCGAATGGCTTCATTCAGGCGATTGGTACTAGCGATACCCGTCTCTCCTTAATATCGATTAGGTCAAAGCAATTTTAGCAGACACTGAAACAGGGGTCAATAAAGACTTGCGCTGACTTCGGCGGGGCGTCGCCGGTATTGCAAAGCTTCACTCATATGGCCAGCCTCAATATACTCAGAATTTTCTAGGTCAGCTATGGTGCGAGCTATTTTGATCGAGCGCATATAACTACGAGCCGAAATTTGTAGTTTTTCGGCGGCTTGATTTAAAAGCTCACGAGCTTCATCAGATAAAAGAGCTAGCTTTTTTATGTCCTGATTGCTCATATCGCCATTGGTTTTGCTGGCGCTATCAAAGCGTTTAGTTTGCTTTTGTCTGGCTAAAACCACCCGCTTAGCGATAGCTTCACTATCTTCTTGAGCCTCATCAGTCAGTAATTTTTTATGCAGAACCTCATCAACATCAACGTACATATCAATACGGTCAATTATCGGACCCGATAACTTGCGACGATACTTAAGAATTTGATGCGGCAAACAAACACAGGACTTATTAGCTATGCCGTAATAACCGCAAGGGCAGGGGTTGGCGGTGGCTATCAGCATAAAATGAGCCGGAAATTCAACAGTATCCTTAGTGCGGGCAACAGATATGATTCGATCTTCCAGAGGTTGTCTTAAGGCTTCAATAGATGGCCGATGAAACTCTGGAAATTCATCTAAAAATAGGACACCATTATGGCTTAAACTTATTTCACCGGGTCGGGGATTTTGGCCACCGCCGATAATTGAATTGTCACTGGCGCTGTGGTGGGGTGAGCGAAAAGGCCGTTCGGCGATAATTACGTCATAATTCTTGCTAGCCAGACTGTGCAGATGAGTAACCTCTAGTATTTCCTCTTGGGACATTGGCGGTAAAATTGAGGGCAGGGCTTTGGCTAGCATACTTTTACCGGTGCCCGGCGGACCGTTCAGCAGTACATTGTGGCCACCAGCGGCAGCAATTTCCAGAGCACGTTTGGCTCTAATTTGGCCAACAATATGCTTAAAATCCTGGTTTGATTTTGGTCTTTTAGAACCAAGTTTAACCGGTCCAACAACGGCCGGCTTAATAGGAACTGTAGAATTTAAGTGTAAGTACAAATCACGCAGGTTATTAACCGGGTAAAGTACCACATCGGGAATTAAACTGGCTTGATTTAGATTTCCAACAGGGATAAAAAAATGTTTGAGGCCCATTTGGCGGGCTGCCAAAAGCTTGCCGATTATGCCGCGAACTGATCTGACAGCACCGTCTAAACCCAGCTCACCAATTATCAAATGACCTTCTGGAATCTCTTCTTTGCATTGTTTGGCGCTTAACATAATCGCTACGGCTATTGCTAAATCAAAGCTCGAACTGTCTTTAGGCATGTCAGCTGGCGCCAAGTTGATAGTAATTCGCTTGCGCGGTAAATCTACATCAGAATTAACAAAAGCGCCGCGAATTCTTTCTTTGGCTTCGTCAACAGCCTTATTAGCAAAGCCGACAATAATAATTGAGGGTAGACCATTTGATATCTGGCACTCAATGTCGACTATAACCCCTTGTAAACCAGTCTCTACAATGCTCTGTAGTTTGACTCCCATGCCAAATATTTTAAAGCCAACCGGACATTAATTAAAATGCTTGTCTTAATAGAACAACGGCTTGCGAGAAGCCGTTGTTACTTTAAGCATTTTTGTTTTTGAGCACTTTTTTTATTCAAGCGCTAAAGCTATCTTATAAATTGCATAAAGTACTGTCAATAGCCTTAATGCTTAGTTTTAAATAAACCTGTGCATAACTTTTCGTGATTAAGGCTTAATGCGTGGCAAAAAATCTTGCTAAAGACTCAAAATAAGCTACCGGCATTGCTATGTTTACCAGCTGTCTTATTGGCTTGCTTGTAAGGCTGGCTTCTTAAATTGGGTAGTTGCTGAGCATAATAATTCCTAACAATAAATTGTCATTAAATATTTCGACGACCGAAATAATAATTTTTGTACTCCACGAAAAGAACAAATTAGTTCAGCATATTTGGGGATGCAGGGTGGATAACTTTGAATAACTTAAATGATAGGCGGGAAAAGATAAATTTTATATCATCAATCTGCATCTCGTACAAATTATTAACAAATAATAGATAAATTATACAACGAACTTTAATAAAAAATATACTCAAATAACAGGTATAATTTTACTATTAGTGTATAAATAACATCAATAATTATTGACATAAGCATAATAATAAGATAGATTTTAGGGGTGAGTTAAAAACAAAAATTTAACTTCCAAGTCATCGCTCTGAGGTCCGAAAGGGCTAAAGAGCGGTCAGTCTAAAGCCGGTACGGTAAGCGCTTAACAATAATAATTAAGGGCGGTTTTACCACCGGCTTCCTTGATTTATTTGGGTTATTATAGATATATGCCGATACTAAAGATGCCTAGAAAAAAAATCATAGTACTAATCCTCCTCTATCTTGGGTTGTTTGTATTCCTCTTTAGTACAGACCCAGACAAACTACCCGCCGGGCTGTTAATTTTACCTTTTGTATGGCTTTTCATCTGTTTATTTCTCAGTTTCATAATGATTTTTAACTTATTGGCTAAAAAATCACTTCTACCATCAAGGGTTAAGCGTTATGAATTCAGTTTACTAGCGGCGGCCCTGCCCACCTTACTACTACTTCTTAAATCTATAGACCAGCTTACGGCTAAAGACACGATTATTTTACTCAGCGTATATGCACTGACGATTTTCTACATATCCAAGCTCGATCTTAGTAAGTACGTATAACCACAAGCCCTTTATTACTGTATAATTTAGCAAAGAAATGGATTCGGGAAGTAATCAATTATCGCCAGATAACAATGTGCCTACTGATGGTAATCTGCCATCAACAGTGCCCAATTTGCCTCAAATTCCTCCGTCAGATGGTTCAAGTCCAGCCGTTCCCGCCGCAATGCCAGCGCCTGCTAATCCGGCTATCGCTGATGACACCGATTTAATAGAGAAAGAATGGGTTGAAAAAGCCAAACACATCGTCGAACAAACTAAAGATAACCCACATCTAAGGAATAAAGAAATAAATAAAATTAAAGCTGACTATATTAAAAAACGCTATAACAAAGATATTCAAACAACAAATGAATAGGCCATGACAACTTTTATAATAGTTCTTTTCATCCTACTAAGCCTGACCACCTGTGTGGGGCTGGCTATTTATCTGAGGTCACGCAAACTACTGAGGGAACAAAAGAATTTTGAGCGCGGCCTAAAGATGGTGCCGCTACTTATTCATTTACCGCCGATAAGCGAAGATACAGAGATCGGCCAGCGCGATGTCCGCGATGTTGTCGAGGAAAATATCTCTAAAGCTCAAGTTTTATATAGCATCATTGCTTCAACCATTAAGAAAGATTTTAAGAGCAAGTTTTATGGACAGCGTCATTTTGCTTTTGAAATAGTTGGCAGCCGTGGCTTCGTTCACTTTTATGCAGCTGTACCAGTAGCTCTGGTTGACGTCATTAAACAGGCTGTAATTAGCGCCTATCCAACCGCTCAGCTGCAAGAAGTTGCCGAACACAACATATTTAGCCCTGTCGGACGTCTAAGCGGCACTGTAGGCGGCGAATTAACCCTGAAAGAGCCTTTTGCCTACCCGATTGCCACCTATCAAGAAGTCAAGCGTGATGCCATGCAGGCGCTACTAAACGCCCTTTCAACCTTAGACAAAGAAGATGGTGCTGGTATTCAGATTTTAATTCGTCCGGCTGAATCCGGTTGGCGCAAAACTGCCCAAGCTTTGGCCAAAAAGAAAAAAGACGGCAACGACAAAAAAGGCGGCGAAACCATGTGGTGGGTCAAACAGCTTGGCACGGCGTGGTATAAAGCACCCGAAGATAAATCCGGTAAGGATGGTGAAAAGAGGCATGAACTAAGCGGAGTTGATCAAAGTCTTGTAGATGCCATTGAAGACAAAACTCGTTATCCTGGATATCAAGTCTTAATTAGGGTAGTGGCTTCTTCTAACGTTTCCCAGCGTGCCCAGGCTATTTTAAGCAATGTCGTAGCCGCATTCTCGCTGTTTGATTCGGCCGGAAAGAACGGCTTTAAATTCACGCCGTCACGTGACATTGAATCCTTTATTACCGCCTACATCTTGAGATTTTTTCCGCCGGAAAACGTCGATAATATCTTAAACTCCATTGAGCTTGCCACCCTATTCCATTTTCCAGACGAAAAAAATATTCCAACAACTCAATTGGAACGTCAGGCGACCAAACAGGTTGATGGCCCGCGTAATGTATCGGAAGAAGGTTTTTTGCTCGGCTACAACATCTTTCGGGGGGTTAAAAAGCCGATTCGCTTGAGTCACGATGACCGCCGCCGGCATATTTATACCGTTGGTCAAACCGGTACCGGTAAGTCTACATTTATGGAAAACTTGGCCTTGCAAGACATGCTGGCCGGCAATGGTTTTGCTTTTGTCGATCCGCACGGCGATGTAGTCGAAAAACTCATGGCTATGGTGCCTAGGGAACGCACAGAAGACGTCATATACTTTTGTCCAGCCGATATGGACTACCCGATGGGACTTAACATGTTTGAATTCCATACGCCCGATCAGAGAGACTTTTTAATCCAGGAAGCTATAAATATGCTCTATAAGCTTTATGACCCCCAGCATCAGGGCATAATTGGCCCTCGCTACGAACACTGGTTTAGGAACGCCGCACTGACGGTTATGGCCAACCCCGAAGGCGGTACGTTTATTGATATTCCTAAAGTATTCACCGATAAACAATATGAAAAAGAGCTCAAACAATATGTAACGGATAGAACAGTCCTAGACTTTTGGGATAGGGAAATGGCTCAAACCAGCGACTACCATAAAAGCGAAGTCTTAGGCTGGTTCGTCAGCAAATTTGGCGCCTTTTTAAGTAACGAAATGATGAGAAATGTTATTGGACAGTCAAAAAGTTCCTTCAATTTACGCGAGATTATGGACAATAAAAAGATATTGTTCGTGAATCTTAGCAAAGGCCGCACTGGCGAACTTAACTCCAAGTTGCTAGGTATGATTTTTGTTATGAAGTTCCAGGCGGCGGCTATGAGCCGGGCCAACGTTGACGAGGAAGATCGCCAGGACTTTTGTCTGTACGTCGACGAGTTCCAAAACTTTTCAACCGACTCATTCGCTACGATTTTAAGCGAAGCTCGTAAATACCGCTTGAATCTAGTAGTAGCTAACCAATTTACTACTCAATTAACAGATGAAATTCGTGATGCCGTATTTGGCAACATTGGTTCGTTGATTGCCTTCAGAGTCGGCGCTGATGTTGATGCCGATGCCTTAACTAAAAAATTCCAACCGGTTTTTGAACGCGATGACATCTTGCGTTTGCCAAACTTTAATACGGTGTCTCAAATTTTAATTGGTGGTGTACCAACTCAACCCTTTAGCATGGCCACCATGCCACCACTGGGAACTCCTAATCCAGAACTAGCTCTAGCCTTAAAACAACTGTCATTTGCTAAATTTGGCCGCCCCAAAGCGTCGGTTGAAAAAGAAATATTTAAGCGTTTGACTAGCAAGGAACCACCTCGGCCAGTTGGGCCAACTGCGCAATTTGGCAGTGCTGGGCGACCAGCAACGGGCGCTGCGCCTCGACGCCCAGCCACTGGCTCGTCATTTTTGGATGACTGGCTAGCCAAGCGACAGAGCACTCCTACACCTCCTGCTGCGGCTAACCCAGCTTTCCAAAGTAATCGAAGCTTTGGCAATCGTCCCTTAAGTCAACCGGTGAATCCGCTAGGCTCAACACCGTCAAATACTCCACAGCCAATAGCCAGCCCTCCATCCAACCCCCTTCCAGCCAGTAATCAACCAGTTGTTGGGACTGCGCCGCCTGATAATAAAAGCCAACAGCATCATGGTGAGTTTAAAGTCAGAGCCAATGACAGTAGCGACCAAGACAGCACCATTATTATTGATAAAGACGGAAATCTAAGCTCTAAAGATTGATAAATTAACGCTTTTTCTTAAAGACTTTTAGAAGTGCCTCTAAAATCAAGCCAGCGATGTAACCGGCTAATATAAGTACGAGAAATACTGACAGGTTATATCTAAATCCATAATGCTTTGCTGTAAAAAGTACAACCGAACTGCCAATTAAAGCTGTC
>JANWIN010000010.1 GCA_025449905.1 Candidatus Saccharimonadales bacterium | reverse complement strand
AGCATGCGGTAATGCAACTTTAAATCAAAGCTGGGCCAGTGTTTTTTGATAAAAGCTCGGTCATTATGGATAGAATTACCGGCTAAAATCGCCTGCTCGCCATCAAAATTTTGTTCAACTAGGGCGATTAGTTCTTTCTCAACCTCACTCGGGGGTTTTCCATGCTCTAATTTATCTAAAAATTCGTCGCGGTTGCCGGGAAAATCTTTCCACCAGATGTTGTTTTGCATTTTAGCCGCCACAGATTCGCGGCTATGCTTAATTCGTGTTTCGTAACTGGCCAGGGTTTTAAATTCAAAGTCAGTTATTTCGACGGCAACTTCTAGGATTAAATCCTTAGATGGATCCAAGCCGGTCATTTCTAAGTCTATCCAAAGTAGTTTAGTCGGTATGTCGTTACTGCTCACTGCAGGACATTATATAGCTTTACGCTGCGAATTCTTACATTTATCAAAGCGCAGCGCGCGCCGTTTTTAGCCGATTCAGGAAGTCAGTAGCCTGAGAGTCGGTCATTAGATGCGTTTGCAGAGCTTCATCGTAAACAGTTGGCGACAGTTTGGTTTGGATTAATTTGCCGCCAGCGAAATAGTGAGTTAGGATTATACCCCTTTCAGTTCCCGGCCACTGCGTTTGGTCAAAATACAGGTTGCCAAGCCCGTAATATATCGGTTTGCCTTTATAGGTCTCGTAAGTCTGTGGCTGGTGGGCCTGAGTGCCTATGACCATATTGGCACCTAAGTCGGCTATTTTTCTAAATATCTGGGTTTGGTTGCCAATTGGCAAATCGCACTGTGGAAACTCCACATAACCATCTGGATAGGCATAGCACTCCCAGAATTGCACGTCGACAATAACAAAATCAGCAGTAGTTTTGGCGCTGGCTATATCATTTTTGATTTTATTAAAGTCAAAACTATTGGCGCCGGCACTTGAAGTTGTGGCAATCGGAATACCGTTTGGCGAGTCAGGATAATTGTAGCCAAGAAAAGCAATTTTAGACTGTTTTTGGTCGGCGATATATGACTGGACCGCTTCTGCTTTATTCAGTCCTCCTCCAAAAGTGTGCCAGCCCAGTTTATGATAAAGATTAATCGTGTCGGTGTTATATTGATTGCCGGTGTCATTATTATGATTTCCGGTTAACTCAATTAGGTCCATGCCACTATCTTTTAGAGTTTCAATCATCGGCGGTGGGGCGCAAAAAACGTTGGTGCTATACCCACAACTTGGCTTAAATGAAACTTCGTTAGAAGTATGTGTAATGTCTGCGTTGCTCAAAAATTCACCAATTTTGGCGCTGAAGTAGGTGGCGTCTTTAACGGAGCCGAGCTTTTTAATCATATTCCTGGTCAGTGCAGTAACCCCGGTCATATTGACTTTTAATGTATCTTTTTTGGTTTGTAAATCATTCAAACTAAGGCTTGTTAATATACCGGCCGAATCACCGCTAAACACCGCCTGTCTGAAAATTGCACCCTTGTTAAAGCTATCTAAATAATAAGTTGTACCGAGTTTAAGTAGTTTAACCTTAGGAGATAGTTGGTCAACAGGAATTAGGGCGACGCTAGAAACTGGTATTTTTTCTATAGGAACTGTGAGTACTACGAGTTTGTTTTGGTTAATATTAAGTAGAGCTGCAATGCTTGCTTTTGTTGGTTGGTCTAAATTTGAAGGTATGTAAGTAGTTTCCTGGCTTAACTCTTCTTTGGTAGTGCCTTGTTTGGTTGAGTAGACGTTTGTTACCGGCACATAACCTGAAAGCACTTGCGAAGTATTGGTGGGTGTCGTTTTTGTTTCTACACTAACCTTAACCTCCCCTTCGTAGGTAATTGACTGGGTTTTTATAGCGTCTTCGATGGTATTTTTATCTGCTTCGCTGACGGTTGCATCAAATTGAAGCTGATCTATAGCTTTCTCGACGGAGTTTGGCACAAAATATTTATAAGCCGCAAAGGCTAGACCAACCAGCAGTAGTATAATCAGTAGTCTTTTTAAGAGGTTTTTACGGCCTGTGCGCCGGTCGGGATTTGTAGCCCCCGAGAAGTACTCCACTTGTGCCATTTCTGTAAACAATTATACAGGTTACAATAAGCATATTGTGAGATTGGCCCGCCATAAGCTTACTTTTGAAAAATTTGTAATAATTTTGGCTTTTTTACTGGTTGTCGTCACTGGATTGTTTTTAATCCTAAAGCCCGACGACAAACCAATTAGTGACAATTCTTTGCCAACCACTAGTGACCAGCAGCCAAAAGCTCCAACAGCTAAAAAAACGGCGCCGCTAGTAAATCTGCAGCCAGTCGTCGATTATTGGGCCGCCAAACAAACAGGTACTACCAGTGTGGTAGTTTATGATCTGGCCAACGACAAAACGGTGGCTTCATTAAATCCTAGTGAGCAATATTTTACCGCCAGTTTGTATAAACTTTTTGTTGCCTACATAGGTTATCAAAAAGTTGCCGATGGCACCTACAACCTAAGCGATACCTATCTTAGCGGCTACAACCGCGGGCAATGTTTAGATACCATGATCCGCGATTCCTACAGCCCTTGCGGCGAGAAAATGTGGAACGAGTTGGGCAAATCTAATTTAACAACCAAAATGAAGGCCTATGGACTGAAAAATACTGATTTAACAGGTCTAACCACCTCGGCCAAAGACACTTCGATAATTCTTAAAAAGATATTTAATGGCGATGATTTGCCCGCTAAGTATAGAAAGCTATATTTGGATTCTATGAAGACTCAGCCGGCTCTATACCGCCGCGGTTTGCCGTCTGGTTTTAGTAAATCGGTAGTTTACAACAAAGTTGGTTGGAATGGCCAGGTTGAGTGGCATGACGGGGCTATTATTACCCTGCCCAGTGGTAGAAGTTACGTTGTTGCAGTACTAACCAAAAATGTCGGCAGCCAAAATATCGCTGAACTTGGCAAAATGATTGAAAATAAATTAACTAATTAGTTTTTGGTTTGAAATCCAGCGCGCAAGAATTGATACAGTAGCGCTTACCGGTTGGATTTGGGCCATCATCGAAAACATGCCCCAAATGACCACCGCAGTTTGCGCACATTACTTCTACCCGGTGCGCTCCAAGCGAGTTGTCATCTTCCAAGCGAAGGTTTTTACTATTTTTAACGTCGTAAAAACTTGGCCAACCAGTGCCTGAGTCAAATTTTGTGTCAGAACTGAACAATTCTTGATCACAAGCAGCACAAACATAGGTACCGTTCGCTTTATTTTTTAGCAACTTGCCGCTAAAGGGCGCTTCTGTCCCCTTTTCGCGCAGTATATGATACTGCTCAGGCGACAGTTTTTTCTTCCAATCAATACTTTTACTGTTCAATTATTTTCGGTTTTTAGCTTGACTAATTGAAACCCAAATCCAGCCAACAATTTCCAAAAAGATGACTTGAAGAGCGGCTAAAACAAGTGGAGCTAGATAAACCTGTTTCCAATTATCAAAGATTTTTCCCTGACCGTTCACAATTACATCTGTAATTTGAGTAGCTGGTGCGCTAATTAATGACAACACCACCAACCCTAGAACAATAGCCACCACCACAGATGAGGCGTCTTTGCGCTTAAGAACTTTTTGTACGATTACCATTTTTGGTCTCCTTATTTAATGATTATGATTATACTCTGTTTTTGTCGTTATTTGTTGTTCTTATCAAGCTTATCTAGATGTAATTTTTTTACCACCAAATAGACTACTGCCGCAACGATTACAAAGCTAATGAGGTCATTTAAAAAATGTCCGTAAGCCAATTTACTTGTGCATACGACCTGACCATGGACTACAGCGCTTTTCATGCACCAAAATTTCTCATTAATTTCACCGCCGCCATAGAGTAGTCCAATCACCGGATTAAAAACATTTCCAACCAATGAATCAATCAAACTTTTGGCTGCGACACCTAAAATTAGACCGACAGCTAGGCCAACTACACCCTGCTCACGGATAAAACCTACAAAATCACGCAATAAGCCCTGTTCTTTTTTTGTGTGATGCGGTGATTGGTGCTCTTCTGCCATCATTTGTTCTCCTTTTTCGCCTTTATTATACGTTGTATGGCTAAAGTTGTTGCGGCTTCTTTTAAGTTTAAGTGGCGCTCTTTGGCATATCGATAGGTTTGATTTACCGTTTTTATTAAGTATCTTCTAAGCTCATTATTAACTTTAACCTCTTCCCAGATCTGGTTTTGTTTGTTTTGCAGCCACTCTAAATAGCTGACTATAACGCCGCCGGCATTAGCTAGAATGTCGGGAATAATAATCACACCTTTCTGGCTTAAATACTCATAGGCTTTTTCGGTAACCGGCCCGTTAGCTAATTCTAAAATATACTTAGCTTTAATTTCCTGCATATTGTCTTCGTTGACTGAATTTTCCAGTGCCGCTAATACTAAAACGTCGATATTTTGCGTCAGTAATTCCTTATTGGATATAGCTAGGCCGGAAAATTGACTAATAGGATGCTCTGCAGCTTTATGTTCGGCTAGTTTTACGGTGTCTAGTCCGTCTTTGTTCCAAACTGCACCGCGTGAATCACTAGCTGCAACCAAGTGCCAATTTGGACATTCTGCGTCGGCAATTAGTGCAAAATATTTACCGACGTTACCAAAACCTTCAATAGCGTAAGTCAATGGGGCATTTTGTTTATCCAAATTCTTTAATATTTGTTCAAGTACGACCACTCCTCCGCGGCCGGTAGCTGTTTCGCGGCCCAAGCTACCGCCTTTTTGAGTTGATTTGCCCGTAAAACTGGCTCGCGAACTATTGCCGCTGCGTTTTATATATTCATCCAGCATCCAATCTATAATTTCAGCATTAGTGCTGACATCCGGTGCTGGTATGTCCTGCTCTGGGCCAATTTGCTCGGCTAAATGGGCTGAATATTTACGTGACATCTCTTCTAGTTCAGCTTTTGATAGCTCTTTAGGATTAACGGCCACCCCGCCCTTGCCGCCGCCAAATGGCAGCCCAACAGCTGCTGTTTTAAGAGTCATTAAAGTTGCTAAGGCCCGCATTTCATTAATATCAACGTTTTCATGAAAACGAACACCACCTTTATAAGGCCCTAGCTGATTATTGTGCTGAACGCGGTAAGCCAAAAATTTCCTGCCACTAGCAAGCTCAATTTCAAAAACGTGTTCTTTGTTAGCTTTGAGCAAATAATTTAATTCTTCTTCGCTCAAATTAAGATGCTTGGCAGTTTTGACAATTAATTTTTGAGCTGTTTGGAGCACTTTTACATCTTTTCCGGAGCGGAAATATTAAGTAGGTTCAGGCCATTTTTAAGCGTATCGGCGTAATTTTCTACAAGCCAACGTCGAGCAGGTTCACGTTTATCACCAACCACACGGTTATGCTCATAAAAACTATTAAAAGCTTGAGCCAGCTCATATAAATAAGTCGCCACGTGGTGCGGCATTAGCTCAGCTATAGCTTTATCAACCACTTCCCCGTATTCGCCAATTTTTCGCAATAATGTGCGCTCGCTAGTGTCAAAATCTTTAACTTGAGAATTGAGACTTGAGACATGAGACTTCTTCAATATGCTACGCGCTCGAGCATGGGCATATTGCAAATACGGCCCGCTATTGCCTTCCAGGCTAATTGATTCCTTTACGTCAAAGACAATGTCTCCGCCAATCCGATGCTTTAAGATACTGTACTTTACCGCTGCTAGATAAGTATCGTGCTGAACATCAGACTTTGGAAAAGCTTTTTTAGTCTCCGCCATAATATTTTTAAGTAAATCAGCAGCTGCAAAAATTTGGCCTGTGCGAGAGCTCATTTTTCCGGTTGTCAGGCTTAGAAAGCCGTGCGCTAAATGTATGGTTTTATTTGCAAGAGGTTTGTCGAAATCGGCCAAGGCTGCCAGCATAACTTTAAAGTATTCACTTTGCTCATCAGCTGTAATAATTATTGAGCGGTCGGCATTTGGAAAATCTTTATTTTTAAGTTCAACCAAGCCTAGATCTTTCGCCTCGTAAGTTGGTAGTCCTTGAGAGGTTATGAAAACTCGGGTGTGTAGTCCAGCCTTTTCACCCTTATATATAACTGCGCCTTGGCTTTCTTCAAAAACTTTACCAGTATGCTGGCGTACGGTATCAATACCAATTTTGGCAGCCTGGCTTTCTAAATATCGTTTGTCATAGTTAATGTCTAATTCTTTAAAAACTATGTCAAACTGTTCGAAACTTTTAGTTTTCCCCTCGTCATAATTATCTTTAATTGATGTGTCATGTTCGTATACTTTTTTATTCAGTTCCTGAATTTCTTTAACAGCCTGGGAATCTTCTTCAAAGGCTTTAGCACCAATTGCATAGTAATAACCTAGGGGTTGATTATTATCTTCGGCGTGTTGTCTGCCCCACAGCCATTTAGCAACATGCATACCAACATCACCGTGATAACTTAGTCTTTTTACTTGCGCGCCACTAGCTTCCAGTAAATGAGCTATGGCATCACCAACTATTGCGGTATAAAGATGCCCAAGATGCATTTCTTTGAAAGGGTTTGGGTCACCAAATTCGACTAGAACTTGCTTACCTTTATGGTCTTGGGCTGGTTTTGAATCTATTAACTGGCATAAGGCTTCGTCCGTCAGCGTGATATTTATAAAGCCCGGTCCGGCAATTTCAGTTTTGGCAATGTCATGGTGCTTGAGATTCTGAACAATTTGTTCGGCTACCTCGCGTGATCCGCCAGCTGGCGGATTTTTCAATCTTTTGCCCAGCTGTAATGCGATATTGGTGGCATAGTCACCAAATTGTTCATTTGGTCGAGTTAATTCAACATCAACGTCAGTGTCAAAAAGCTTTTTGACGACGCTCTGAATCGCCTGCTTTATCTCTTCCATTGTCCTAATTCTAACAGACTAACGACGGGCTTTTTGTACCAGCGCCATAACAATCTGCCAAATAACAATGTAAGTGCTGCCCAGCAAAGCAAAGAAACCTAAGGTCGTCACAAAAGTTTGCGGGTGCGAAGATGGGTTTATAACTCTATCGGAAACGTCAAATAATAAGCCTGCCGGATTTACTAACACATCCCACGTATTCCAGCGCAGGTATCTGCCCAAATAAATCGCAAAGCTGCACAAAAACAAAACCGCGCCTATAAAAAAATGACTTCGTTGCTTGATGCGCAAGTAAAGCAGTCGATGAACTATAAAAAGACTAATAAAGCCCAGCAGAAGGGCGTTTAGACTATAAGACAGCAACATAACCACGTCGTACAATAATGTATTTAGTGAAAAAAGTGGCAAATGGACAAGATCGCTGGCTACATAAAAACTGTTTGGCAAAAAAGCCAGCCATAAAAATGTTAGGCCAAAGTTTTGCCATGAGGACCAGGGCTCACTTTTTAAGCGTTTTTCCAGTTGCCAGGCAAAATATAGTGGCAACCAAGCTAAAAACAAATTCCAATTCAAAAACCAATACTCATGTGAGCCATAATTAAGCGAACGAGCTATAAAAAGCGCTACGCTAATTGTGCTTGCAAACACTAAGGCCCAAACCACCCGTTGATTAGGGCTGACTTTTTTCACTCCCTAATTATAGCAATCAGAGTGGAGTATTACTCTGCTAGTGTCTTTTTGAATTTTTCGATCAAATCAACCGAAGTGGGGTTTAAGCCGTTCAGCAGTGCCAAATAGATGCTAACAAAGTCGCCAAGGGCAATGCAATAAAGCAGTTGCTGCAACAAATTATGGCCCTGGGCTTCAACGATTATTGACTGTGGCCGTCGACCTGAAAGTAGTCGCTCGGTCACTTCAAAACGTTTTTGAGTTCGGGGATTTTCCAGTTTAGACCTTAGCTCAACTACCGAAAACGGTTTTTGAACCGGCTGCTCGGTCCAACCTAGCATTTCGTTATGATTAAATTCCGGTAGCTGCCCGGCCCAAGCTAGTTGCTTGGCGTTTTCATTGATACTTATCTTCCATTTATAGGCCGCACTAGACAGTAATGGCCCGCTGTAAACAATAACCGAGCGGCCCATAAGTTCCTGGGCAATTTGCTTGGCCTCATTTTTTTTAGTGGCGGTGTCAGGCCGCCAATTTCCAACAGATTTTTTTACTAGCTCGCCTGCTTCATTTAATTGTTTGATAACACCGTTTAAAAAACCTAAAGCTTCTAATATTTCAACTAACGCGCGCAGCTCAAAACCAAAATCATAGCGCGGTTGATGGCCGTGCGGCAATTTTATTAACGGCAAATTATGTTTTTCGGCAATTTCCAGTTCTTGCCCGCCCGAGGTGATAACTATAGCCATCAACTGGCTTTTAGCCCCCCAGCCAACAATCTTTTTTAATGTCTGAACCACTTCTTCAGTATTGCCGGAATGACTGGAGCAAATTATTAAACTATCGTGATTGATATAAGCCGGTAAGTCATAATCTTGAATGGCCTCAAACGGCACCGGTAGATTGTGCCACGACTGAAAAACCCGGCCGGCAAGACCCGAACCGCCCATGCCCACTAGAACAATATTATGGATTTCGCGTGGTGGTTGCCACTTGAAGTTAAAGATATGCTGATATTGCTGCCATTGTTTTTCAGCGGTTCCGAGAGCATCTTGAGCATCACGCTGGTGAATATATTTAAGATCATCTAGCATTAGCATAATTGTACATCTATTTGTATATTTAACGCTTATGTCTTACTATAAGTCTGTAAACTTGTAAATTTAAAAAAGTATTTGCCCCTTTGAGGGCAGAAGGAGAAAAAATGTTTGACGATAACTCTGCAAACACGGGTGGCGATAATGCAGCACCAGCTGCTGACCCAGGAGCTGGCGCTGACAGCGGCGGCAGTACTCCACCAGCACCAGACCTTGGCGCTGCACCAACCCCGGCACCAAGTACTGACCCAGTACCACCAACACCAGATAGTGGTGGCGCTGATGCAGCTGCTCCGGCAGATGACAGTGCTAATGCTACACCCGGCGAAGGAACTGATGCTCCAGCCGACAGTGCTACCGGTGGCTCATCGGATTTACCTCCAGCCGCTTAGACGATTCCAGTTCTAGCGGCGGCGATACCGGTGGGGGTACAAGTCCTACGCCTAGCGCGGATGATGATCTTCTTTCAATTAAGAAAGGAGCGTTGACTGATTTAGAGCCTCTCGTTGATAAGCTTGACCAAAGTCCTGAAGAAAAATTCCGAACTACCATGATGATGATTCAAGCCGCGGATAATAAAACCCTGCTAAGACGTGCCTACGAAGAGGCTAAAGCCATACCGGACGAGAAAGAAAAGGCCGAGGCCCTTTTAGATGTCATTAATGAAGTTAATTATTTTACTCACCCGGGCGAAGACAAACAAGCCGCTTAGTTAGCGCTGCGACGTAATTTATACTGATAAAATCCTGTACCTAGAGCTGCACTTATTACAAAAATCGCCACTACATTGCCCGGGCCAGTCTCCGCTAGGTTGCTGTTTGCCGTTGCCGATGTGCTTGAACTAGATGATTTATTGGATTTGTTAGTTTTTGATTTATTAGTCGGTTGCGCGGGTTGATTACTGGGAGCTGTGACTACAGTTGTCTCGTCACTGCCGCTGTCTACAATTTGCCTGTAAACCCAGCGGCCAGCAAAAAAGGCGCCAAAAGCGATAAGAATAGTTAAAACCAAAGATGCAAAAGCTAATAGCCAAGCAACTGGAGTACGAGCCGGACGGTCCTCTTTGTAATAGTCATTGATTTGTGGCTGCACCTCAGTTAAATCTTGGTCAGTTTTCTTCCAAGGTAACTTAGAGGTTACTTTATTGGGTAATTTAAAAGAAAATTTCATTTTCTACCAAACTCCTTAAGTTCTAGAGCAAAATAATACTACAAAATAGCATATTTGGCAAGAAGTTTAGCTGAAATGCTTGCTTAAGCTTTTTACATGCCCATCATGCCGCCGCCGGGCATTCCACCGCCTGGCATGGCTGGAGCTTCTTTTTCGGGTAGTTCGGCCACTAGCGCGCCCATGGTCATGGTCGTACCGGCAATCGAGACCGAGTTTTGAACAGCTTCTTTGACAACCCGGGCTGGGTCTACAATACCACTAGCTTTAAGATCAACTAGTTTGGCTTGCTTGTTAACGTCTACACCCTGCCCACCTTTGGCTGACTTAACTTTTGGCAGCCACTCATCAGCATTAAGTCCGGCGTTAGATAACAAAATTCTAAATGGTTCGTCTAGGGCTTGAACTAATAGCAGTTTTCCGGCGGTTACTGAATGATCATCTTCGGAAGAAGTTTTAATGGTTGAGCCAAGGTTTATTAATGTCACGCCACCGCCTGGTACCACACCTTCATCCAAAGCAGCTTTTACTGCCGCTACGGCGTCATCGACGCGGAATTTCTTTTCTTCTATTTCGGTTTCGGTAGCACCGCCAACTTTAATAACCGCCACTTTGCCGGATAGTGCCGCTCGGCGCTTTTCCAGCTCTTCGCGGTCGTATTCACTGCTGGCATTGGCAATTTGAGTATTAATTTGGTCAATACGGGCTTTGACTGCTCCGGTCGTCCCAGCACCTTCGATGATTGTGGTGTTGTCTTTATCAACAATGACCTTACGGGCTTCGCCAATCATATCTAGTTCAGCGTTTTCAAAAGTGTAGCCGCGATCTTCGCTAACAACAGTCGCCCCGGTTAAGATGGCGATATCTTCTAGAACTTCTTTGCGCCTATCGCCAAAGGCCGGAGCCTTAACGGCCACGCAGTTTAGCACGCCCTTTAGTTTGTTAAGTACCAATGTACCTAGGGCTTCGCCCTCAACGTCTTCAGCAATTAATACCACATCTTTTTTACCAGTTTGGGCTAGCTTTTCCAGCATCGGCAAAAATTCTTGAATAGAACTGATTTTTTTATCGGTTATGATGATAGCCGGTTTATCGACTACGGCTTCCATGCGAGCTGGATCGGTTACCATGTAGGGGCTGACAAAGCCGCGGTCCATGGTGAAGCCTTCAACCACTTCGCTTTCCAAGTTTAGCCCCTGGCCTTCTTCTACAGTCACTACACCGTCTTTACCGACCTTATCGATAACGTCAGCAATTAGCTCACCGATTTCGCTGTCACCGGCGCTAATGGTAGCCACTTCCGCGACTCGAGATTTCTTGCCCTGAATATCTTCGCTCAATGAGCCAAGCTTTTTAAGCACATCACTAGCCGCTGCTTCCAAGCCCTTGCGAAGTAGCATTGGGTTGTGGCCGGCAGCTATTAATTTATTGGCTTCATTTAAGATGTGGTAGGTCAAAATAGTCACTGTTGTCGTGCCATCGCCGGCAACGTCATTCATCTTATTGGCAGCTTCTTTAATAAGTTCGGCGCCAACTTTGTAACCCAGCGTTTCATCATCAACATCTTCCAGCTCTACGCCCTTTGCAACTGTCACGCCGTCGTGGGTGACGGTTGGGTTGCCATAGCTTTTGCTAATAACCACGTTTCGGCCTTTAGGACCCAGCGTAGTTTTTACGGCGTCGTATAAAACTTCAGCGCCGCCAAGTAGTCTTCGGCGCGCTTCGTCATCATAAAATACTTTCTTTGCCATTCAATTTTCTCCTATTTAACCGTCGCTAAAATGTCTTCTTCTTTAACTAAAATGTAGTCTTCGGCGCCAACTTTAACATCGGTGGTGCTGTAGCCTTTGTAAATAATTTTGTCGCCGGTTTTAACGCTGCTAACTTTATCGCCAACCGATAAAACTTTGGCAATCTTAGGCTTTTCTTGAGCGTTTTCCGGCAAATATAGACCGCTGGCAGTTTTGGCCTTTGCTTCTTCAGCTTGGGCAACTACGTAATCAGCTAGGGGCTGAATATTTAAACTCATATTTCCTAAAATCTCCGTTTAGATTTGAATATTAGCACTTTAGCATAGCGAGTGCCAATTTTCAATAAAAAATATAGCTAATTTTGAATGTTGATGTCAAGCTTTAATTTCAAAAAAATTTACTATTGCCTGTCTTGAGTATGGATCAATGCAATCAAGGGTTAAATTTCTTACCAGATGTCCGTGTCTTTGGTTTAGCGGTATGGCGGGTATTTCTGACCGTACACCTAAAACAATTGATGGCAATTCTTGTGGCAACTCATCACCAACTAACTGATTTAATTCTTCACGAGAACTATCATCAAATTGTAAACTTGCAGCACCAGAAGCTTGGTTTTGTGCTGTTTGTAGGGCATAGGGATAAAGACGGGTTACATGAGCTGTATTATCACCATCAACAACGGCCAATGAGGGGGCATTTCGATATAAAGATAGAGCCACTGCGCCAAGATTAGCGCCCCGCCAATATAGAAATCTAGTCATTTCTGCTCGCGGTACAGGCTCTAAAATCGCCCCGCTTTGTTCAAATAAACCATCAAAATTTAACATAATTGCACTCGTAGGAGTTTTATTTTAAGTCGTTATCGCAACTACTATACTATGAAAATTTAAAAAGTAAAATGTTTATCTCGAAAGGTGTGAATAATTACGCGGCTGGCTGGGATTAAAATGTCTTAAGCTGCGTCAGCTTCTTGGATGGGTATAATTTCAATAACTTCAGCAATTGGCATATCATGTTCTGCTAACCATATTGCCGCAGCATCCTTCTCTTCTTTAATGGGTGGAAGCACATCCTCGCTAACAGATTCTTTTTTTGGTACTTTAACTTTTGTTAGGCTTTCCGTGCCATCATAAGTAGAGTTATCGTATCTTTTACCGGTAGCTGGATTTATAAGGTCACCGCTTTGGGTTTCGTCCTCATCAAAAAGTCTATCGTGATGAGCAAATAAATCTGCCGAGCCCCCACGGTCATAGCGGCTTTTACGCCATGATTTATTGCCGTCGCCGATTATTTCGTCTGAAAAGTATTGGTGACCCTTTTCTGTCATATCTGTATTATATCACTTATGCTTCGTTAATTCAAGCCGTTAGCGGTGCTATAATCATAAGCAATGTCCCGAACTGTCTTAATGTGCGAGCCAAAGTTCTTTGATATTGAGTACGAAATAAATCCTTGGATGCACACTGATAATCAGGTTGACACCCAACTGGCCCAAATTCAATGGCACCGTCTTTATCAAATTTATTCTCAGCAACTGGGCTGGAAAGTTAAGCTAGTTCAGCCCGTTGAACACCTTCCTGATATGGTTTTTACTGCTAATGGTGGAATAGTCTATAAGAATAAAGTGGTCTTGCCCAATTTTCGTCATCCGGACCGCCAACCTGAAACTGAAAAATTTGAATCTTGGTTCAAATCCGCTGGCTATAACGATATAATTAAGCCCAAATATAACTTCGAGGGTGAAGGAGATGCGCTGGTCTGGAATGATATAATTTTTGCCGGTTATCCTTGGCGCAGCGACAAAGCCAGCCACAAAGAGCTGTCCGATTTTTTGGGCACTCAAGTTATTAGCTTGCAGCTAGCAGATGCTCGTTTTTACCACTTGGATACTTGCCTGACGATTGTTGACGCTGAAACTGTCAGTATATGGCCGCCGGCTTTTACAGCTGAATCCGTAGAACAGGTCAAAAAAACTGTGCCAAATGTTATTGAAGCAAGCGAAGAAGATGCGCTTGTTTATGGGCTGAACGCTATGACTGATACTAAAAATATTGTTGTACCAGAGGGCGCAAATGGTTTGATAAAAGCTTACCGAGACAAAGGGATGAACGTCTTCCCTACACCGATAACTGAATTCCAAAAATCCGGTGGTGGCGTTAAATGCCTAACGCTGGAGCTGCGTTAGTTATTATAGTCCGTAAATTTTGCCCTGTTGTTGATCGTGTGTGCAAATCTGGGCAACTAAGTATACCGGCACTGTAGTTGACGTATCTTCAAGTACTAGTGCTCTGGTGTGGTTAGGACGCAAGCCTTGGGCGGTGACGTTATCTTCTTTGTAGGCATTGAATGATGTGTGCTGGGCTACTGGCTCGCTATTTAGCGGTCTTAAATTAGGAGTTTGCAGATCCGGCTGGTCAACTTTAATGCCAATGTGAGTTTTTATCTTACTTTCGATTTGCTCGACTTGATCGCGTCTGAAGTGACGACCATCAGTTTTTGTAGCGTTACTAAAACCAGTTATGTTAGCAAACCAAAAACTATTGCCATGGGGTGAAGTTTCTAAAGTAATTCCAGTTTGTGCCTCGGGTTTTGAAAGCCAACTTACCTGTTCTCTTGAAAGCGTATAGATACCAGTCGCAGCTTCGGCAGAGGATGTTTTTTCCGCTGTGTTGCCTCTAGCCTCGTTTATAATCCTTTGCAGCTGGGATAAATATAATTCTTTTTCATCAATTTGAGCCACAAAATCAGCAATTTCATCTTCTCTTAGGTCGTCACCGTTAAAGTCATCAAGAATAGTTCTATCTTCAGCAATTGAAGCTTCGAGAGCTTCAATTTGATCAGTTATATTTTGATTTGCCAGCAAGTGTGAGGCTGCCATATCTATATTCTAGCATTATTATGCTAAAAAGTCAATATTATGTCTCTGTTTGGTCTGTCTGTCTCAGTTTTTCTTTAATGTCATCTAGTATCTCGCGCTTTCCTGCTAGTCTAGCGGCTTTTTCAACTGCGCTAAGAATTGTTCCTGAATCGTCAAATATTGTTGGTTCTTGGTCTTCAATATCATCTAAATCGGCATGAATTTGAGCATCGGTTTCGGCAACCCAATCTTCAATATGTCCTCTTTCGATTGCTGTTTTGGCTGATGATTCGCTAATTCCAGCATCAACACTTTTACTTTCCATATAATTAAGTAGTATAAAATAAATCTGCCTATACTACAATGCCTTTAAGATCTGGTGGGCGGTGGCGATTTCGTCCCACGGATGTTCACCATCGGCGCGTTCGATAGTTTTTTCGTGTCCCTTGCCTAGCAGCAGTACAGTGTCATTTTTGTTTGCCTGCTTTATGGCAAATTGAATAGCTTCGGTCCGGTCATGGACTAAAAAGAGATTTTTATCGCGGGCTTTGCCAGCTTTTTCAGCACCGGCGGCAATCTCTTCCATAATTTTTTGGCCGTCAACATCGCGGTCATCTTCCTCTGTTATAACTACTTCGTCGCCATATTTACCGGCCAGTTCGCCCTGCACCGGCCGTTTGGCTTCATCGCGCTGTCCAGCTGAGCCAAATAAAATTATCAGTTTGCCTTTGACGAGCGGTTTTAAATCTTTAAAAAGTTTTTCGAAGCTGTCTGGCGTGTGGGCATAGTCGACGATTACTTCAAAATCCTGGCCCTCATCAATGGTTGTCATCCGACCCTCAACATTTTCTAGCGCTGCAATTCCCTTTTCAATTTGCTCGTTATTCAAACCCAGCACATGGCCGACACCAACTGCGGCCAGTGAATTATAAATATTAAAACTGCCCGGCAATTGGCAATTTATTTGATATTTTTTCTGATTAATATCAGCTGTGTAAGTACTGCCTGAGGGCGTCATTTTAACATTTTTAGCCCGCAGTTTGCCCTTTTTTACCCCATATAAAATTGAATTTTCAACATCGCTGGCGAAAAGCTCAGAACTTTCATCTTCGGCATTGATGATACCGGTTTTTAGACCATGATGATTTTTATTAACCCTCTTAAATAGCAACCTTTTAGCATCGCGGTAATTTTCAAAAGTAACATGCCAATCCAAATGTTCATGCGTTACATTGGTCATTACTGCCAAATGAAATGGGATGCCAAACAAGCGATTTTGGACCAAGCCCTGGCTAGTCGTTTCCAGTACCAGCCATTCAATGCCTTCTTTTTTTAGCTGCGTGATGCGCTTCATTAACGCTGGCATAGTGACATTAGTCATGTGGTAAGTTTGCGAATGAATATTGTCGCCTGCCCCGTAGGCAACAGTCGTCATTAACCCGACTTTGTATCCTGCTTCGCGCATCATGCGGTGGATTAAAAAACTGGTGGTAGTTTTGCCATTAGTGCCTGTAACACCTATAACTTTTAATTTTCTAGCTGGAAAACCATACATCGTGTTGAACAATATGCCTTCCAGCAAATGCCCAAACGGCTCAATTTTTCTAAACAATTTCTTCGGTATAAAAAGTTTAATAAATTTTCTTAAGTTCATAGCTTTACTTATGCATTATAGCCCAAGGAACCAGCTGGTCTGAGGTTTACAGATAGAGTGTTTTATGGTAAACTGTTGTTATTATGGAGACTATAGCTGGTGCACCGATGGGTGGTGAGATGGCTCCGCAGATGGAAGCTATGCCTGCTATGTCCGCCCCTGAATTGGCCCCAGAAAGCACTCTTTGGACAGCCGAAACTCGTCAAGCTCACCTGGAATATCTGCCAGCCTATGGCTTTACCCCTGAGCAACACGCTCAAACTATTAGTGAAATTGTGGATATTGGTTTGCCGGTTAATAATTTACAAAGTCTAGCGCGTAAACCTAATATTCGCGGCGAAGAGACCCATCTTGGCAGTTGGTGGAGCCACTTTGGTGAATTTTCTTTATACGACCTGTTGGACCGTAAGTTTCCGGAACAACGTGTGGAGACTATTGCCCACGAAAGCATGCACGCTAATACTCCTTTGGCAAAGGAAAATGATCATTTATTTGGCGGCGAAGTTGAACGTCTTGATGCTGAAGAGCATGTTTTAGCTGTTGCTGATCAGAGCCTATCCACCGGTATACATTTAGATGGCTATCATAAAGCTTTGATGGATAAATACAGGCGCGGTGATATTGATCGAGATACGTTTAATGAAGAAACTAGCGCCATTATGGCCGAAATGGCCCTAACAAACCGTGCCGGCTTAGAGGATGTGCAGGCTCGTCAACACAAAGCAGTCGATGACAAGAACCGTATTAGTGCTTTGCAAGGCCGCCCAACTGATCAAAAGGTAGACTTAATCACAATTGACGGTGGTGAAGATTCACAGTTAACGGGGGTAGATAAGACCTTAGTCAAACTATTAGAGGGCGTATCGACTTACAGCGAATTGGTTGACCATGTCCATAATCTAAAAATGAGTCTTTATAGCCCAGAAGCTGCTAAAAAAGTTCAGTATAGGGAACAGGTTCGCTACTTTATTAAAGATAATGCTATTGCAGTTGGTGGCATCGAATATATCTTGCGATTTATGAAGCGCAAAAATCACGAATTAGAAGATAGCGAAGACGATCTGCGCTAAAATAAACATCTAAGTGAAAGTATTAGGTATCGAGACCAGTTGTGACGAGACAGCAGCGGCCGTAGTTGAGGATGGTCGGATACTTCTATCAAATATCGTAGCCAGTAGTTTAGAACTGCACAAAAAATACGGCGGCGTGGTGCCTGAAATTGCCGCCCGCAGTCATATTGAGTCAATTAACCCTGTTATTAATGAGGCTTTAGCCAATGCTAAAACTGGTTGGGATGATATTGATGCCATTGCCGTAACTCATGGCGCTGGACTAGGTGGTTCCCTGTTAGTTGGCGTGCTGGCCGCTAGAACACTGGCTATCATTAAAAATAAGCCGCTCTATGCTGTTAATCATGTACAGGCCCACATTTATGCCAACTTCTTAACCAAAACTACCCTGTCCAATTACAAATTGCCAGCAAATCAGCCTAAATTCCCGCTTCTCGCCTTGATTGTCAGTGGTGGCCACACCCAGCTAGTTCTCTTCCAAAATCATTTTAAATATAATCTCTTGGGTCAAACTCATGATGATGCCATTGGTGAGGCTTTTGATAAAGTAGCCAAAATGCTTGGTTTTCCCTACCCCGGCGGGCCCAGTATCGCCTTGGCTGCTAAAAACGGTGACCCTAAGGCTTTTGACTTTCCCAAAGCTAATTTAGCCGGCAAATACGATTTTTCTTTTAGCGGGCCCAAAACAGCCGTTTTAAGGACAGCCCAAAAATTGAGTGGTCATTCACACGACTTCCCTTCTTATAAGCTTGCTAGCCGTCTTAAAAAGGCTCAGAAAGCAGATATTGCCGCCAGTTTTCAAAAAGTTGCAATTGATACGGTAGTTGATAAGACGTTATTAGCCGGCGAAGAATTTAAACCAAAGAGCGTGGTTATTGCCGGCGGCGTAGCCGCTAGCCAAGAACTCCGCACTCAATTATCGGCCAAACTACCCCTGTTAATTGAGTATACCGACCCAAAATTATGCACTGATAATGGCGCTATGATAGCTACGCTTGGTTACTATCAGGCTAAGTACAAACAGGGCTTGGCGGACCCCTTCTCTCTTGAAATAGCCCCTAATTTAAGCATGTGATACTAGCCATATAATACTATTATTCTATTGTCAATATTGCGCTTGTGGTTTTTTGGGTCTATGCTAGCTCTGAAAACAAAAATCTGGCATTCCAGCTTTTCTCGTAAGAGCTGGACTGCCCCCAAATAAAAGCCAGTTAGAGTATGGAAATGGAGGGTTTAGGAGATAAACTCTGTTTTTTGTACTCTTTTTCATATGAAGTCCTACCTCTGTTTTTTACTAATTAGCACAGGGGTGATATTATGTCTTGGACGTGAAGTTACCAAAGACTTATAAACCCAGTGACTATGAGGCTGATATCTATGCTTTGTGGGAAAAGAGTAGAACTTTTGAACCTAAAAACAGGGATAGTGACGATTATTACAGTATAGTTGTGCCTCCACCTAACGCTAATGGAGATTTACACCTAGGACACGGTTTGACCCTCGCTTTAGAAGATATTGCCGTTCGTTATAACAGATTAAAAGGGAAAGCAGCTTTGCTACTGCCGGGAGCTGATCATGCCGGTTTTGAAACTCAAGTAGTCTATGAAAAAGAACTGGCCAAAACAGGCAAAAGCCGTTTTGATTTTAGCAGGGAAGAACTTTATCAGCAGATTTGGGATTTTGTCGCTAAGAACAGAGAAAATTACGAAGCCCAATTCCGTTCATTGGGTGCCGGCGTAGATTGGTCTCGGTATGTCTTTACACTTGATAAAAAAATAGTAGACCAAGCCTATACAACTTTCAAAAAAATGTGGGAGGAAGGCTTGATTTACAGAGGTGAAAGGCTGGTAAATTTTTGCTCACATCACGGCACGGCTTTTGCTGATATCGAGGTTGAGTATAAAGAAACGAAAGGGAAGTTGTACTACATTAAATACCCGCTAACAAGTGGTGGCGGGGAATTAACCGTGGCCACTACCCGGCCAGAAACTATGCTGGGCGATACGGCTGTGGCCGTTCATCCTGATGATAAAAAACATGTTAAATATGTTGGCAAAACCGTCCGTTTACCCCTGACAAATCGTGATATTCCAGTTATTGCCGATGACATGGTGGACATAGAGTTCGGCACCGGTGCCGTTAAGATTACGCCGGCTCATGACCCCAATGATTTTGAAGTAGCCGAGAGGCATGATTTACCCAGAATTTCAGTAATCGATTATGAAGGCAAAATTAATCACGAGGCACCAGAAGTCTATCAAGGTCTGGACGTTGAAGAAGCCCGCAAACAGGTTTTAAAAAACCTGGCAGAGCAGGGCTTTTTAGCAAAAACCGAGGCTCATAAACATAGCGTTGGCCACTGTTATAAATGCGGCACGGTGATTCAGCCGCTACTGCGTGAACAGTGGTTTATTGATATGAAGCCATTGGCCGAGAAAGCTATTGAGGCCTTAAAAGCTAACAAGATTAAATTTTATCCTAGCGGCAAAAAAGATCAGTTAATTCGTTATTTAGAGGGGTTAAAAGATTGGAATATCAGCCGGCAAATTGCTTGGGGTATACCGATTCCGGCCTTTGTCAGCGCTGAAAATTCCGAGGACTGGATTTTTGACGAACGAGTGGACCGGGAATCCATTGAGGTTGACGGTAAAACATATCACCGCGATCCGGATGTTTTTGATACTTGGTTTTCCAGCGGCTCTTGGCCTTACGCGACGTTGGATTATCCTGAAGGAGAAGGCTATAAGCAGTTTTATCCATTGAGTCTAATGGAAACCGGCACAGATATTCTTTATCCGTGGGTTAGTCGAATGATTATGTTTGGCTTGTATTCAACCGGAGAAGTACCGTTTAAAGCAGTTTATTTGCACGGCTTAATCCAGGATGAGCATGGCGCGAAAATGAGCAAGAGCAAAGGCAATGTTATTAATCCCATGGACCAAGTTAATGAGTATGGTTCGGATGCCTTTCGGATGGGCATTATTGCCACGGAAGCTGCTGGCAGCAATCGACCTTTTGATTCCAGCAAACTGGTTGGCGCTCGAAATTTTGCTAACAAGCTTTGGAACATTGCCCGCTACGCGGAAGACGTTTTGGGCGACGATTTTATTCTTGGCAAGGCTGTACCCAAAACCGCTGCCGATCATTGGATATTGACTAAATTACAACACTTAACAGGGGCGGTTTCAGCCGATTTGGATGAGTACCGTTTTGCCGAGGCTTACGAAAAACTTTATCACTTTGTGTGGGATTACTTTGCCGATTGGTATATTGAAGCTTCAAAATTTAGTTTGAACGCTCAAGTTCTGGCCCGTGTTTTGGAAGCTTCGTTGATAATCCTGCACCCATTTGCGCCCTTTGTGACTGAGACTATTTGGCAGACCCTGAAATGGGAGCATGGCACTATTTTGGCTGTTCGTTCTTGGCCTAAAGTTGCCGGTACAGACACAAAACAAGCACAACAATTTGAAGCTATTCAAAGTCTGGTTAATGAAATCCGATTCTTAAGTAATGAGCTTGGTTTATCTAAGCCGCGTTTACATGCTGAAGTAAGTGAATTAATTCATTCAAATAGTGAACTCATCCGCCGCTTAGCCCGGCTGGATGACATTACTGAAACGCCAGCTACAAGCGGAATTAGGTTAATAAATAGTTCGGCTCCGGCTTGGTTGGCCGTGGAAAAATCTGTAATTGAGGACTACAAGAAGCGTCTAGGCGAGCGAAGAACCGAGCAACAAAAAGCCATAGCCACGTTAGAAAAACGCCTGGCCAATAAAGCCTACGTAGATAAGGCACCTAAGACAGTTGTTGATGAAACTAAACAGCAGTTAGAAGAGGCAAGGGGACAACTAGACAAAATGACCGAGAGCGAAAAGCGCCTATCGGCTTAAGCAAGGGCTTCTTTGACCCGTTTTACCGACTCAGCCGGATTAAAATCATCAAACCACATTACATGCCAGCCTTGGCGTTCGGCCGCCATCAAGTTTGTGCGGCTGTCATCAACTAGTAGAATCTCATCCGCCGGACAATTGGCAGCTTTCTGGGCAATTTCATAAATTTTTGGCTCTGGTTTAATGACTCCTTCTTTGGACGAATCAATAATAGAAGCATAATTTACCTCTGGTAAAAGACCTTTGGAGCGCATAATGTTAATAAAGCCGGCAGGGATATTGGTCATTAGACCCAAGTGGTAATTATCAGCTAGCCAGACAGCCAGAGCCTGCATTTCATTAATCGGGTCTATAGCCGCCAGGTAATATTTTTGCCAATCAAAAGACTCTAGGCCTAGCTTTTCGGCAACTGCTTTGTCAAATTCGGCAATACTTAGCTGACCTGTGCAGGCCGCATCATTGTAATGCCAAAAGGCTGTTTCAATAGCGTCTGGGGCCAGCCCGGTATCTTCAGCAATACGCGTAAACGCGCGATGGAAAAAGCGCACCAAGCAACCGTTAACATCTAGATAAATAAAGCTAATGCCGCTTTTGGATTTCTTTTTTTGGTTGCTAGAGATTGACTGGCCACTAAAGCCAACAAGCTCGTCTAAAGATATGCCCAGGACTTTAGCAATTTCAACAATGGTAAAAATTGATGGTGATTTTATGGCACCCCGTTCGATTTTAGCCAGTGTGGAATAACTCAGCCTGGCTTTATTACACAGCTGCTGCTGTGTTAAGCCCGCCTTTTTGCGGGCAGTTTGAAGCCTAAGACCCAAACCCACCTCGTCTTGATCCATGAACCATATATTACCAGATTTTAACTGAGGATTGGTACTAAATGGCTACCCAATAAGTAATTCGAGCAAAATCCAAAAGATAATAAAGATAGCTAGGCCAGAGACTGCGGCAGTAATCCATGATTTTGAGGCATTTCCACCGGTATGGCGTTGGGTTTTAGAATAAATCCAGCCGCTGGCACCAACAGCTGCGAAGAAGGCTATCATAGCATTTCCCATATCCCCAGTATAAGACAAAACCTACGGTTTTTTCTCATCGCGCCGGGCAAAAAGTGTGATTTTTGCTCGGGTTGCTCTTTTTCCCTAGAAAAAAGTTTAGAAGGCCAGTTTTTTGGCCAAGGCAGCCAACTGTTCAGAAGTCCATTCCGGAACTTCACTTTCAAATTGTCTAAATTCATCTGGCGTGTCAAAAGCTAGAACGTGTACGTGAACATGAGGCACATCAAGACCAACTATTTGGACACCAACTCTTTTAGCTTCAATGGTTTGTTCAACTCGCTTAGCAACTTTTTTAACTGTAGCCATTAAAGCTTGATAATCTTCGTCGGGCAGATCATAGAACTTGTCAACCTGGACTTTGGGTACCACCAGCACACGCCCCTTAGCAGTAGGTTTTAATGGTAAAAAGGCGATGGTTTTATCGTCTTCATAAACTTTGTAGCTGGGAATTTCGCCTTTGATTATCTTTGTAAAAATACTGTCAGCCATGATCTTATTTTACACGTTTAAGCGTGGTGTAGGAGGTGGGATATCGTCCTCCTTTGATGCTAGGTAAACTTAGGCAAGCGAAATATATCTGATCAGACTCTAATATTTATGATTGCTATTAGTCCACAAGGAATGTAAAATATAACAGTGATTATAAGATATTAGGTTAAGGAGAATACGATGGCAGACCAGAAAATCACTCAATTATCAGAAAATACCAGTCCGATTACCACCGATATATTAGCTATTGTAGATGACCCGGGTGGCACTCCAGCAACCCAAAAAGTAACTCTAGCAAGTATATTGGGGCTGATATATCCAGTAGGAATAATTGTTGAATTAAATGTTTCTACAAGTCCAGCCACCTTATTCGGTATGGGTACTTGGTCGGCACTAGGTACTGGTCGAGTAACTGTTGCTATTGACGGTGGGCAAACCGAGTTTGACGTATTAGGGGAAACAGGTGGTGCAAAAACACACACACTTACCACGGCGGAGATGCCAGCACACACGCACGACGTGAGCCTGCGGCTCAACTCGACGGGCGGTGCAAACAAGGCGGCAGCGGCGGGTAACGCGACAGGTAACGGGACTGATGGCGGGGGCGCACTCACCACGGGTGGCGGCGGAGCCCACAACAACCTCCAGCCTTACGTTGTGGTATATCGCTGGCAAAGGACTGCGTAATGTCTAATAAAAAATTTATTAAATAGTCCGATGAGTCAGTAATGGCTGACTTCCTATTACAAGAAGACGGCTCGTCTTTCATACTACAAGAAGATGGCAGTAGTAAGATTATTCTTCAAGAAGGTAGTTCGCCATCGGCTAGCCTCAGTCCGTCAGCTTCTGTCAGCCCTTCATCATCAGTTAGTGCTAGCGTTTCGCCAAGCGCCAGCACTTCGCCATCGGCGTCAATCAGCCCATCCAGTTCCGTTAGTCGTAGCGTCTCGCCTAGTAGTTCAGCCAGCTCCTCACTTAGTCCTAGTGCCAGCTTGTCGCCTAGCGCTTCAACTTCACCTAGTTCTAGTGCTAGTGCATCAATCAGTCCAAGCTCTTCACTAAGTCCGTCTAGTTCGGTTAGTGCATCGATAAGCCCATCATCCAGTTCTTCTGCATCGCTGTCGCCTTCAGCTTCACTTAGTCCCAGTTCCTCACTCAGCCCTAGTGCCTCTCGTTCACCTAGTTCGTCAATAAGTCCTAGTACTTCAGTTTCACCGAGTCCTAGCCCTGGCTCATTTTCTTTAATGGAGACTTTGACCGATAACTTCAATGACAACAGTACCGATACGTCAAAATGGCCATTTAATTTCAGTTCAGCCAGTACTTACGTTGAAACCGGCGGTGAATTAGTAATTAACCTAGCGGTCTCTACTAGCGGTATTAATTACGCCTGGTATGAGAGCAATCTACATGATTTAACCTCAAGCTATGCCCATGTGAAAGTCCCGACTATGTGCAACACCTCGACGGATTCATTTGCCGTCTTGGCGCTAGCTCACACCTCTCCTGGTAACCAAGTTCAATGGATACAACGGGGCGGTACTTTATATGCCCAAAAATATGTTGCTTCAGTTGGCACTAACATCTACTCAGTTACCTATAGCAATTCAACTCACTTGTGGTGGCGGATACGTGAAAGCAGTGGAACAGTTTATTGGGATACTTCTAGTGATGGTGTGTCTTGGACAAACCGAGCTACTGAACTTGTCAGTAATCTTTTCCCAGTTTACGGCCTCTATACTTTGCTTGCCGGTGCAACAACTCAATCCGAACCAAGTCCAGGCACCATACATTTTGATAGTTTTAATCTTCCAGCATCAGGAGTTTCTCCAAGTGCTAGTACATCACCTAGCTCATCAGCCAGTGCCAGTGTGTCGCCTTCAGCTTCTGTTAGTCCTTCATCGTCCCTGAGTCCGAGTTCCAGTCTTAGTGCCAGTGTGTCGCCGTCTAGTTCGGCTTCGCCGTCGGTTGGATCATCGTCTACTAGTCCCTCAGCTTCACAAAGTCCGAGTGCGAGTTTAAGCCCTAGTAGTAGTGCATCGGCCAGCGTTAGCCCTAGTTCATCAGCCAGCGCCAGTATTAGTCCTAGTGGCTCAACTTCGCCGAGTTCAAGCATTAGTGCTTCTGTTAGCCCATCATCCAGTACATCACCAAGCTCAAGTGCAAGTGCGTCGGTTAGTCCTTCGGCTTCGACAAGCCCCTCATCATCATCTAGTGCTTCGATTAGTCCGAGTAGTAGTGCCAGTGCATCTGTATCACCATCTTCTAGCGCTAGTGCGTCTATCAGCCCAAGTGGTTCGTTGTCGCCAAGTTCCAGTGCTAGTGCGTCTATCAGTCCGTCAGCTAGCACTTCACCAAGTAGTAGTGCTAGTGAATCTATTAGCCCAAGCTCAAGCAGCAGTCCGTCTTCGTCAGAGTCAGCCAGTGTTAGCCCCTCTAGTAGCACCAGTTCCTCTGAAAGCCCGAGTAGCTCAACTTCACCTAGTTCTTCGACTAGTGCCAGTATGTCACCGAGTAGTAGTGCCAGTGAGTCGATGTCGCCAAGTGCTAGTGTTAGTGCTTCTGTTAGTCCGAGTAGCAGTGCCAGCACTAGTGAGAGTGCTAGTGCCTCTGTCTCGGAGTCAGCTTCGACGTCCAGCTCAGAGTCCGCTTCACCATCGCCGAGTGCGCCGCCCACGCCTGATACAACAACTTTCTTTCCGATGTTGGGGGTAGGCTGAGATGGCACAGACACCTATGACCCCCCAGAAGATTAATCAAATTTACCGATTATTTGAGGGCGGTGCCATGATAAGCGAAATTGTTGCCAAAGTCGGCACTAACCGTGAGACTGTTCGCCAGTATCTATTAAAGAAATACACCCCTGAGCAAAAGCGAGCCATTGTTGTCAAAAACCGAAAATGGCTTCGGGGCCAAGACAGCCCCAACTGGAAGGGTGGAAGGCAGATTACCAAAGAAGGCTATATTTGCTTATGGATTTCCAAAGACGAACGAGTTCTAGAGCACCGGGTGGTTATGGAACAACACTTAGGCCGCAAGCTTACCGGTGCTGAAGTTGTCCACCATATTAACGACAACAACAGCGATAACCGCCTGTCCAACCTAGAGCTAACTACTTACTCGGAAGATATTAGGCGTCACCAACTAGCGAGGTACAAAAAGTAATTGCTAAAAGCTTTATAATCTAGCCTGGAGGAGTGGCCGAGTGGTTTAAGGCGCTACTCTCGAAAAGTAGTGCAGGGGAAACTCTGTCGCGAGTTCGAATCTCGCCTCCTCCGCCAGACTAAATCTTTGACACTCTTTTATTTTTATTCTAAGATTACCTGACTGAACTGGTGGGAAATTGTTGTCAAGCATTGATATGAATTCCCCAGAGCTAAGATTTCCTGAAGTATTATTAGTGGACTTATCGCAGAGTGCAGTTGGTATTCGCGTGTTTAAAATTGGGCAATTTGACCAGGAAAGCGAAGAAATATTCAGACGGCAAGTCGAAACAGTTAAAGATTTAGACGAATACTTAAAGGGACAATTAGGAGAACTTTCTCCCAAATTAGTCGTTATTACTAATTCTGACTTGGAGGAATATGGTCAGAACATATTGTCAGAATCTGGCTTAAAAGTGGTTAGAGCTGATCAAGAAAAGGCTAAAAGAAGAGCTGACCATGGCCAAGGTATGATTAAGGAGGCTGAGAGTAGGGCTAAAGGCGATTTTAGTTATGCCGATATGCTTAATTCAATAATTGATGATGGTGAACTCAAACAGGAAGTTGCAAATTATATCTTTACCAGTGCAGATTTGGGTAACAAATTAAGTGAGCTGTTGAGGCAGCTTTCAGGCATGAGAATCGTTTATGACAAATGGCAAGAGAAAAAACCAAATAAATTGGCCATGGTTGGTTCATTGGTGGCTGATGTTCACGACGTCGGTTTAATTGACAGAGTGATAGAAGGAACTGAGGACTTAAGTTTAGAGAATTTAAATGGTGTCTTCCCCAACAATACTTGTTCAATAGTATCACCGGACGCCAGATTTTCTGGGCTTACTGACAATGGTTTAGCCGGATCGATTGAAATAAATGGTAAGTTTGTGCCAATGGGTGGTAATGAAGATTTTGACTACGGCTTTGATCAAATGTTTCGCAACGGCAGGGATTGTGTTCTATTGATTGATCCGTATCTGCCAGGCGAGCGAGAAGGTGAAGTTAAAGGAGTGGAGGAAAAAAAGGCCAGGCGTCAAGTAATTTATTGGTTGTACGCTAAGAGACAGGTTAAAAGGGCTTTTAGAAGCAAAAGTTTCACAATTGGCGATGAATTTCAGCCTGAATCAACTCGAATAGAAACTATTGTGCAAGATGTGATAGATGCGCACTTGTTCTTTGCCCGATTAAATGCCGACGGACAGCCAGAAGTGGTTTTAACTCAGCGTCAAAAAGCAAAGTCAATCAGTTCACCAATTTTAAACCGCCGGGTTTCGCGGCAAGTTGTAGATGTCTACAATGAACTGTGAAAGTGGAATTACAGCTACATGCGGCCGAATGGCAGCTGAACCCATAACCGGAGCCGGTATCCGCGGCTTAGCTACTGGTTTAGCGATTGACTTAGTTTTGAGTTTGCGGCTAGGTTTAGGCTTGGCAATCGAAGTAGCCGGCTTCATAAACTTTTTACGATTTATAAACCAAATAAGAATGACCGAAAACTGGTAAAGCAAAATTATTGGAGCGGCCATAATGACCTGATTCATAGGATCAGGTGTCGGTGTTAAGATGGCAGCTGCAATAAAGCTAACTAAGAATACCCAGCGCTGAATACGCATCAATCGTCCTGGTTTTTGCGGTTTAATACGGTTTATAAAAATCATCACTAGCGGCACTTGGAAGAGCAGTGCAAAGCCAACCAAATAGGCGGCTAGGAAATTTAAATATTCGTTTATGGTAATGATAGATTGCAGGTTTTTGCTGTCGACGTTGGCCAAAAAGTGCAGGGCGGCCGGCAAACTGACAAAGTAGGCAAAGGCTACTCCGGACAAAGCCAAAAAGGTTGAGAAAAAGATAATTGGTGCAGCATGAATACGACGTTTGAACGCCGGATTTAAAAACTTGCCCAGTTGATAAATTAAGACTGGGGCAGTGACAATAAAACCGAAAATAATCGAGATTTTTATGATGGCATTAAAACCGCCAGCTGGAGTGGTGTAGTAAAGCTGTTGGTGCAAGGGGCGGGTAATTATAGTAAACAGTGTTTCGTGCATAAAAAAGCCGATAATACTTACAAATAACAGGGTAGCCACCACGTACATAACTCGCCGGCGCAGTTCTTTAACGTGCTCACCAACCGATTTGATTTCGGCACTTTTAATAGGCTGCGTTGTTTTGTGATCTATGTTTTTAGTTTTTTGTTTCATAAGTTTTTAGCTTTTTGCTAACAGGTTTTGATTTTTAAGCTTCTTTGGTATTGTTGCCCTCGCTAGATTTGTGGCCCTTGTTTTCTTCGTTCTTGGGCGGTGGTTCTTTACCAACAAGTCCCTCGCGCAATTCTCTGATTGATTGGCCAAGACTGCGTGAAAGTTTAGGTAGGCGAGTGCTGCCAAATAACAGCACTACTATAACCAAGATTATTAGAAGTTCGGGTAGTCCTAAATCCATTGCAGTTTGGCTTTTTGAATGGCCTTTTTAATTGTAGCATAGAGAGCTTGCACTAGTATTTATTTAAGCTTATGGTAATATAGCTAAGGATAACCTTAATAATAAAAATTGGATAAATATGTTTGGCATCGGACAACCTGAGCTACTAGTAATACTGTTAATAGTCTTGTTATTTTTCGGTCACGAGAAACTGCCTAAGTTATCAAAAACTTTGGGTGAATCGGCCGGCGCTTTAAAAGACGGTTTTACTGACGGTAAAAATGACAAATCCCTGAAGGAAATTGGCCAAGAGGTAACTCGATCGGCTAGAGAAATCAAACAAAGCATTAACGATATGAAACATCCGCTTAGTCAGACGGAATCAAATCAACCAACTGAAGGCCAGGGTTATGGCCAACAAGGTTATGGCGAAAAGGCAAATAGTTAAAAGGAGTTAATATGGCACGATTACCGATTCCCGGTGGTGATGATGGTCAATGGGGTGAAATACTTAACAATTACCTAAGGATTGAGCACAACTCGGACGGAACGCATAAAACTATCGGCGTAAATCGAGGTGGTACCGGCGCCACCACCATCGAAGGAGCTAGAGCAAACTTAGGTGTTAGCTCAACACCCATTTATATTCAGAGCAAGCAACCCAGTGCTTCTACGCCTTATCTATGGATTCAAACCGGTCTTGGCAGTGGCGGCAGTGGTATGACTTTTTGGATCGAAGACGGCCAGTAGAGTTTTTTTAGGTTTATAGTTTAGCTTTTTAAAATAAAGTTATGCAAACTGTGCATAAGTATATTGATTTAGCATAAGCACATATATACAATGTATATATGATTCAATATAGCTTCTGGTTGAGTAAGAATGAGCTTATAAGTCTGAGGGAGCTAGCAAAACAAAACCTTACAGTTAGTGAACACATCAGGCGAGCTATTGACGACTACTTAAAAAAACAAATAAAAACTACGACGAGCCCAAGTAGATGACTAAAACATCCCCACCCCCTACTAAAACCAAGCAACTAGACTTCGCTGAGGCCGTAACCGAACTATTAGCCGGTAAATCTGTTACCAAGTTAGAGTGGAACAACCTCGATTATTATGGTGTGTTAGCCGACAGTCGCCTAAGGTTACATAAACCAGATGGCGAACTGTATGACTGGATATTAAGTGAGGGGGACTTAAGCGGAAAGGATTACGTAGTTTTATGAGTGATTTTGCTGGAGTAATTGAATCGAGAGTAAAAATTATTGGCCACGGCTGGGTGGGTAAGGCTATGAGCACCCTATTTCCAAATGCCCTAGTTCATGACCCGGAAAATAATCTATATAGCACAGAAGTCGCCGATATTGGCTTTGTCTGTGTGCCGACGCCATTAAAAAAAGGAAAATTAGATACTTCAATTGTTGAAAAGGTTGTCGAGGATAGCCCCGAGGAGTTAATTGTTATACGCTCTACAATAAATCCCGGTGACACTGACCGCTGGAAGAAAAAAACCGGCAAGCGGATTGTTTTTCAGCCGGAATACTTGGGTGAAACACCTAACCATCCAATGCTTGACCCGACCATGCGGCAGTTTTTAATTATTGGCGGTGATCCGGCCGACAGGCGAAAGCTTATTGAACTTTATCATGGAGTTTATAACGCCAATGTTTCAATTCGCCAGGTCACAGCTCTAGAAGCCGAGATTATAAAATTGACTGAAAACCGGGCTATTGCCTTTAAGGTAGCCCAGTGCCAGGAGTTATATGATGCTTGTGAAGCTGCCGGTATTGATTACCACACCATAAGAGACGCTGTCTATGGTGATGATCCGCGTTTTAATTTGTGGTGGACTTTCGTGTTCCCGGATAAGCGAGGTTTTAACTCCAAATGCATTCCAAAAGATGTTTACGCTTGGGCAGAGTGGGCTAAAGATTCTGAGCTGACAGATAGTCTACTAAAATACAATGATCGGCTTATAAATGCTAAACCAGCATAGCACTGTAAGAGCCAGTATAGATAAATATAATAGATCGTTACCACTTGTCGACTACCTCGAGCGACTTGTTGAGGGTAAAAAAGAAGTTAAAATTGCCGACATAGGTTCAGGCCCGTTTTCTATTATCGGCCGGAACTTAGAGGGGGTAAAAATAGAAGTATATGCGTCAGACAAACAAGACTTTACAGACTTTTATAACAAACACGAAGTCAGCCCTATATTTGAAATAGACTATCAAGATATGGAGAGATTGACCTATCCAGACAACTTTTTTGATATTGTTCACTCGGCTAATGCTCTGGACCACACTAGAGGGGCGCTTGCAGCGGTTAAAGAGATGCTGCGCGTTTGTAGGCCTGGTGGGTGGATTTACATAGATTGCAACCTCGACCAACTGGATACCGGTGGCAAGCACTATTGGAACGCCAAAGCCGATGGCGTATTTGATAGTAGAACCGACAAGTTCGACCTGAAAGACTTTGGTTTCAAGATTAAGTTTATTGATGAAGGGGGGCCTAGTAGATATAACCGAATAATTGCCACACTAAAGAAGGCTGTTGATGGTTAGCGTAATAATACCTAGTAGGTCAGCCCAGTGGTTAAAACAAACAGTTGAAGACCTTTTAAAAAAGGCTGAAGACGATGTTGAAGTAATTGTTATCTATGACGGCCGCTGGCCGGAGCCACACGAAATGCCGCCGGACGACCCCCGGGTAATCCAGTTTCATCACGGCGAAATTCACAATAACTACGGCATGCGTGATTCTATAAATGCCGGAGTCAAGATGTCCCGCGGCGAATACATTATGAAAATAGACGAACAGTGTGGCGTTGATCAAGGCTATGATGTTAAACTGGCCGCTGACTGTAAAGATGATTGGGTGGTAATCCCGCGCCGTTACCGTTTAGACCCTAAAAAATGGGACTGGACCATTAAAACCGAGAACGACAAGCGTCCGCCGATAGATTATATGTATATCGAATACCCTTACGCCAAACCACTGGATAAGACCCAGGGCCTTCACGGGGCCGAGTGGAAACGGTCGGATCGTGGTGATATTTTGATTGACGATACACCGTCAATGCAAGGTTCGTGCTATTTTATGAAGCGCAAGTATTGGGACAAATTGATTGGCGAACTGGATTCCACCCATTACGGTAATTTTACTCACGAAGCCCAGGAAGTTAGTCTAAAAGCCTGGTTTAGCGGCGGCCGGTGCGTGGTTAACAAAAAAACCTGGTATTCCCACTGGCACAAGGGCAGGGACGGTAAAGGCTACGGTTTTAGTAACGAGCAGTACAAACGCCACGCCGAAGGCATGGAAAGAGGCCGCCTGTATGCCATTGATTACTGGCTAAATACCAAGGACTTCAAGTACGATTGGGACTGGTTTGTGACTAGGAAGTTTCCGGATATGCCCGGCTGGAGTAAGGATTGGCGAAAGCGAGTAAATCATGACAAAAAGAATGATTATTCGACCTTGAAATATGTTGATGATTATTGGCTAGCGGGGCTTAGGAAATGAAAAATCGTATTGAATTAGCGCAGCTATTTGCCGATCTGGGTTTTAAAGTAGGGGCCGAAATAGGCGTATTTGCCGGTTACTACTCAGAGATTTTATGCAAAACTATTCCAGGATTAAAGCTACATAGTATTGATACCTGGGCTGACCCATCTACTAGGTCAGCTAAGGTTTATGCCCAGGCCAAAGAACGTCTTGCACCTTATGGCGTCAAAATAATAAAGGGAGCAAGTGTTGCTGAAGCTCCTTCATTCAAAGACCAATCGCTGGATTTTGTTTATATTGACGGCAACCATGCCTATGAATCAGTAAAAGAAGATATCGAAGCCTGGACGCCCAAAGTGCGAGCTGGCGGCATAGTCTCTGGTGATGACTATTACGTTACCAATCATGGAAATGAAGGTGTTGTTCGAGCCGTTAATGAATGCGCCTTTAAAAATAACTATGCGCTTCATACTAGTTTATGGGACATAGATAACCCTATAGAAGACGATCGCCAACCTTGCTGGTATTTCGTAAAGGAGCATGCGTGATTGTTGGTAATGGTGACATCGCCAGTGTGCTTAAAAATCACCCTGATCGTCTATATTTCGCTAGTGGCGTTTCTAACTCACGTGAAACACGCGAGTCAGAATATGAGCGCGAAAAAAAGCTGCTCTTAAAGCAAAATCGCAAGGCTCGCTTGGTTTATTTCAGTTCTCTAGCCATTTTTTATGGTAAGGGTCGATACGTTCAGCACAAAAAAGAAATGGAGAGTTTAATTAAACAAGAATTTCCGCGCCATGCGATTCTGCGCTTAGGCAACATAACTTGGGGTACTAATCCGCGTACTTTAATTAATTACCTTCGGGCCCATCCGAAAGCTCAAATAAGAGACGAATTTCGCTTCATCATTGATAAAGACGAATTTCTGTTTTGGCTAGGCCTAATTCCAAATTGGAATGTTGAAATGAACGTTACCGGTAAAAGAATGAAAGTAAAGGACATCTACGATGAGTACTGCCACGTCGGACTTCGTACAAAATAAATTTGGTTTAGATTTTGGTAAAGACTTGCCGATTGAAATTGCCAATTTTGGCCGCAATCAATTAGCTCACATGTTAGCAGAATTAAACTACAAAACCCTTATTGAGGTTGGCATTGCCGAAGGTAAATACTCAGAAATTTTATGCCGAGCTAACCCACGCGCCGAAATTTATGGCATTGATCCCTATGAGCCCCACCGCGGTTATAACGACTACACCCGCCGGTCGACTTTTGAAAAACTTGAAAACAATGCCCATGAGCGACTGGATAAGTTCTCTAATTATCATTTTATGCGTAAATACAGCGCTGAAGCTGTCAAAGATTTTGGTAATAATCTAGATTTTGTTTATTTAGACGCCGATCATTCTTATGAAGCCGTTACTAAAGACATTAAGTTGTGGTGGCCGCTGATCCGTTCTGGGGGCATACTGGCCGGGCATGATTATGCCCGTTTTTCGCACGTTAAAGTTATTGAAGCAGTTAATGATACAGCGCGTGAACTTAAAATTAAGCAGTGGTTCGTTTTGGGCAGAGAAGCTAATAATGAGGGTCTAATTAGAGACATGCCGAGGAGTTGGATGTGGGTAAAATAAAAACGCGTAATGACCTGGCCAAACACTTCGCAAAACTTGGCTTTAATCGGGGGGCTGAAATTGGTGTGCTTGGCGGAACCTACTCAATTACATTATGCCAGGCTAATCCTGGGCTAAAGCTCTATTCTGTTGACCTGTGGGGGCTAGACGGCGGAAAGTATAAAGATTATCACTTCAGAAAGTATAAGGAAGCCAAACAACGGCTGGCAACTTACAATGCCAAACTAGTTAGAAAGTCTAGCATGGAAGCCGTTCGGGATTTTAAAGATAATAGTTTGGATTTTGTGTATATTGACGCCAACCATAGTTTTGACAATGTCATGCGCGACATTATTGAGTGGGCCACCAAAGTCAAAAGGGGTGGTATCGTTTCTGGGCATGATTATGAGAATGGGCCGAGGGTAGGCGTCAAGGATGCAGTAGATGTTTATGTAAAACACCATAAGCGAGAGCTTAATGTAACTGCAGAGTCTGAGTTAAAACAAAACTTAAAAGATGACTGCCCTGATAACGCCATAAGTTGGTGGTTTGTGAAATGAAAGTAGCAATTTTGCAGGCTAATTTAGGTAATTTCGATACTCCACAAGATCCGGTGAAACAAGATTTGCCAGAAGGTGTATCAGTAACTTTTCACCGCTGGACTGATGATGATTTTCCGCCAATTCTTGGGCTGACGCCGCGACTACAGTACCGCATACCAAAAACGTTCGGTTGGCAAATGTTTCCCGATTATGATTTTTACATCTGGCTGGACGGTTCAGTCTCTCTAAAACGTCCGGATTGCGTGAGGTGGTACCTAGAGCAACTGGGCGATAACGATATGGCTTTTTTTAAGCATCCAACTAGGCGTAATATCCGCCAGGAAACAGCCCATATCGAGGAACATTTGAAACTTGGCAAACCATACATTACTAAACGCTATAAAAATGGTTTGCATAAAGAACAATTGGCCGAAATTATGCTCGATAAAGACTTTAAAGATGATAAGCTTTACGCTTCTACGGCTTTTATTTATAAAAACAATGAGCAGGCTAGAAGTGCTCTACGGCTATGGTGGTATCACGCCTCGCGTTATTTTACAGTTGACCAAATAGCTTTGCCTTATGTGCTATGGAAATACGGCTTAAAAGTTAAAACGCTGGATGAACCACTTTATAAGAGCGGTTATATCAGCCTAGTGAGTAACCATTCATGAAAACCGCAATTGTCATACCTACCATACGACCCGAGTCAATGAAGATATTCATGGAAGCTTGGACTCCACTTATTAAAAAAAATAAAGTTAAACTTATTACTGTTTTTGATGGTGAGCATCCAACCGTGGAAGGTAAGACAGTCAAGCAAGTTATGGGCAAACACGCAGATTCTCTAACCAATTTTAATGCTGGAATTAGAAATCTAGGTTTTGCTTATGTAGCTAAATTTCTTCCAGATATAGAAGCTATTATTACACTTGATGATGACGAAGTACCAATTGGCGACCCTATTAAAGATCATATCAACGCTTTAAATATGCATGTACCTATAAGTTGGATTTCAACGGCTGTTGATGATTACACAAGAGGGTTTCCATACAAAATACGTAATGAGGCCGAAGTTGTTCTATCACATGGTGTCTGGGAAGGCGTGGCCGACTGGGACGCGCAGACTCAGCTGGCCAAAGGCTCACATCGCCCAATTGAATTTTATAAAGGACCCGTGCCAAAAGGAATTTATTACCCGATGTGCAGTATGAACCTAGCTTTTAAGCGAAAAATGCTACCGCACATTTTTCATGCGCCTTGGGCGTTAGGGGTAAACAGGTTTGATGATATTTTTACCGGGATCGAATCTAAGCGGGAGATGGATAAGAATGGTTGGGCAGCTGTCACTGGTTACGCCCGTGTGCATCATGAGAGGGCCTCAAATGTTCATGAAAATATAAAACATGAAGCGCCAGGAATTGAGCTAAATGAAACTTTTTGGAAGGGTGATGAGTCACATCAATATTTCAAGATATATCGTGAAAAATTAAAAATATGGCAGGAGTTTATAAAGTCGTGTCAGATCTAACGATTATTTATTTAACCGCCAATACTCTGCCTGAGCACTTCGCTAATTATCAGCGAAAAATATTTTTAGAAGCTGCTGAAGGACATGAAATTATTAGTGTTTCGCGCAGTCCCATTGAACTTGGCAAGAATATTATTGATGATGGTGAGCGCTCGCATTTGAACATGTACGTCCAGTTGCTTAGGGCTTGCAAATTGGCCACCACCGACTATATTGCCAGTGGTGAAGACGACGTTTTGTACTCTAAAGAGCACTACAATTTCTATCGTCCACCGATGGATACCATTTGCTACGATATGGCCCGCTGGGTGTTGTTCACGTGGGGCAGTCCAATGTTTTCTGTAAAACAGCGCATTAGCAATTGCACGCTAATTGCGCCGAGGTTGGAGTACATTGATGCGCTGGAAGAAAAACTTTCAAAACTTCATTCCAAGAATTTGCATTACGTCAGTGAAGTCGGTCGTTATGAAAACCAGCTGGGGATTAAAAACCGCAAAATCAACACCCAACTTTGGGCCGAAGTACCATCAATTCACGTTAATCATGCTGATGGCACCGATCCATTGGCACTGGGCACTCGCAAGCGGGCTGGGCAGCTAAAAGCCTATGAAATTCCGCATTGGGGCAGGGCTGAAGACATCGTAAAGGAGTATAGATGAGCGATTACGACCTTTCCATGCTAATCCCAGCCCGAAACGAGATGTTTTTAGCTCGTACTGTCGAAGACATCTTAAAACACCGTCGCGGTAAGACCGAAATACTAGTCGGCTTAGACGGAGCTTGGGCCGAGCCAGGCATTCCCGACCATCCCGATGTGCGGATTATTTATGTATCGGAGTCAATTGGCCAGCGGGCTATGACTAACAAGCTTTGCAAATTATCGCGGGCTAAATATGTCGCCAAGTGCGATGCCCACACGGCCTATGATGAGGGTTTTGACGTCAAATTGATGGACGCCATGAAAGGGCATGATGATTGGACAATTGTGCCGATTATGCGGAATCTGCACGCTTTTGACTGGGTCTGTAAAAATGGTCACCGGCGCTATCAAGGCCCGTCTGGTCCCTGTAATGATTGTGGCGAGCCGACCGAGCGCGATGTTGTCTGGTATCCAAAACCCAGCCCCCAAAGCACGTCATACCGTTTTGATAAAACCCTGCATTTTCAGTATTTCAACGAGTTCAAAAAGCGGCCCGAAGGGCAGGGTGATATTACGCCCAGTATGAGCCTGCAGGGTTCGTTTTTTATGCTAACCCGCGATAAATATTGGCAGCTGAATATTTGTGATGAAGGCCATGGTAGCTGGGGGCAGCAGGGCGTTGAAGTAGCGCTCAAAACTTGGCTGAGCGGCGGCAAAGTTATGTGTGTTCAAAAAACTTGGTATGCCCACATGTTTAGAACTCAAGGCGGTGACTTTGGCTTTCCCTATCCGCTTAGTGGAAAAGATGTGGATAAAGCTCGAAAATACTCACGCGTTTTATGGCTAGGCAAAAAATGGCCGCTGGCCAAGCATGACGTTAACTGGCTGCTGGATAAATTTGGGCCAGTGCCAGAATGGCATGATGATAATTTCCAGAAGGAGCAAAAGGGCCCGAAAAAAGGCATTATTTTTTATACCGACAACCAGTTAACCTTAAAAATCGCCCATATAGTCCAACGGCAGCTTTTAAAAATTAGCAAGCAGCAAAACATTTCGATTGTCAGCGCTTCACTCAAACCAATGGGCAAAATGGGTAAGAATATTGTAGTCAAAGGCCAGCGCGGCTACCTAACAATGTTTAAGCAAATTCTAGCCGCTCTGGAAGCTTCGGACGCCGAGATAATTTTCTTTTGCGAGCATGATAACTTGTATCATCCATCACATTTTGAGTTCACGCCACCGAAAAAGAACAAGTTTTATTACGACTGGAATTGGTGGAAGGTTCGCGCTGATGGTTTGGCAGTCCATTGGGACGCTGACCAGGTTTCCGGCCTGTGTTGTTACCGCGACGAGGCTATTAAGTTTTATAAAAAGCGTATTGCCGAATTTGATGAGGATAATTTTGATAGAAAATTTGAACCGCTTAGCGGGGAAGGGTCCGGGCACTGGCGAGCGCCATTTCCATCAATTGATATCCGCCATCAGCGCAATTTGACCTATAACAAATGGGGCTTAGAACACTTCCGCAAAAAAGAAACCGCCACTAATTTTGAAGAGTCAACCGTTGATAAAATCCCCGGCTGGGATGATTTAAAAGCCTTCACCGATAGCCTCAAGACTAAATAGACAACATTAAATAAAGATGGCTTAGTTATCTTTTATATGTTTGCTTGCTTATGATTGCTATTTATTCTCCATAAAGGTAAAATTAAGTTATTATTATTGAATTAAATAACATCTTAATTTTGCATACACTTAATCAGTAAATTATGGTTGCTGTTTGCTCTCCAAAAAGGTAAAATATAACAGTGGTGAGAAGACAAAAAAGAAAGTTAAAAGGAAAATGATAAATGGCTAGGCTTTATAGCCAAATTTTTTACAGGGGCGAAAAGCCCTATTTTGCTTTTAAGACGAGGTGTGTCAAAAACCCTACTAGTTCGACTAATTGGTGGTCAAAAAATGGTAAAAAAGCTTTATCTGTTTTGTCCCTAAAGTCTTTGCCTGTGGATAAGGTGACTGGATAATGCCTCTATTTACGGGCGGTACAGAATCTGATGTGGGCGGTTACCGCATCCATACCTTTACTTCCAGCGACACCCTTACCTGTGTAACTCCCGGCGATGTCGATGTGCTTGTTGTCGGTGGTGGTGGAGCTGGTGGACATGGTGGAAGCCAAGCTGGTGGTGGTGGCGGCGGCGGCGGAGTAACGGAGAGTTTAGGCGTTACTGTAAGTACAAACCAAACCGTAACCGTTGGAGGTGGTGGTGGTGGCAATACAGGCGGACCGGGAGCTTCTGGTAACGCCTCTTCATTGGGCGCCTTAGTTACTGCTGATGGTGGCGGTGGTGGTGGTTCAACTGTATCAGATAATGCCAGTGATGGAGCTTGTGGTGGTGGTGGTGGGGCAAAGGTGGTACTTGGCACAGGTACTTCTTATCCGGGTGGGGATGGTAATCCGGGTGGGGATGGTGGAGGAGGGTCTACCTCGGCCGCTTTTCAACTTAGGTGTGCAGGTGGTGGTGGTGGTGCTGCGCCTGCTAATGGTGAGAGTGGCAATGCTTTTGCGGGAGACGCCGATGGCGGTGCTGGTAAGGCTAGTTCTATAAGTGGAGCAGCTTCTACCTACGGTGGTGGTGGTGGTGGGGCTATGGTATCAGGTGATCCTGACTTTCCGCCCGATGTAGGAGAAGGTGGTGTGGGTGGTGGGGGTAATGGAGCAGCTGATCCTAATTCAGGAAGTACTACTGCGGCGACGTCCGGGACAACAAACAGCGGTGGAGGTGGTGGTGGAGGGGCCGATGCTACCACTGCTTCTGGTCGTGGGGGTTCAGGAATAGTTCTTGTCCGCTCTATCGGAGGCAGCCCTTCCTCATCCCTGAGCCCGAGTAGTTCGTTGT
>JANWIN010000009.1 GCA_025449905.1 Candidatus Saccharimonadales bacterium | reverse complement strand
TCGAGTTCAGCCGCTACAGTTATTTCAACTTCAGGGTCACCTGGATAAACGGGTGTTCTGTTTGTCAGAGGCATCGTAAGGTCAATTATCATAGTCCCATAATAACAAAAGAGACATTTCTGCCTCTATCAAAGTGCTTATGCTTGGCTCCGGAGGCCGGATTCGAACCGGCAACCTTTTCGTTAACAGCGAATTGCTCTACCATTGAGCTACTCCGGAACATTACCCCAAAGAAAACAGTTGTTCTTGGTTTTCATTGGGGGCCCCGCAAAAAACCATAATAAACCAAATTCTCGAGATACCCGCATATTGTAACGGGTTAACTAACCTCTGTAAACGCCAAAGGAGCGTAGCTCGCATACTAAGCAATAAGATTGACAGTAATAAATTAAAAGTGGTACTGTAACTTTGATTTGAGGTTGACAATGAAAGATGACCCTGTTCAAGGAATTTTATTTCACAGCTCGCGAACTATCCGTTTTGTGCGTGTCGAACCGCTGCCCAAAAGTGCCTTTGCCAAGAATGTTTATAAGACTCAAAGCCGTGCCGGCTCGGCAGATACTGGACTGGGCAATTTTTTGGAAGCTAAAATTATTGACGACTTAAAGCGCCGCTTTAAATAAGAATCAACTAGTCTTATTAATCATCTGGGCAAAGACTACCGTGTTGTGGCTGTAATGGCCGCTAGAGTAGTTAAAGGTCCCGCCGCAAGTGATTAGTCGCAGGCCTTGATAATTGATATTGCCGTAAACCTTTTTAGTCGGGAATGCATCTTGCTCGAATTGCTGCAGACCAGTGACTTTAAAAGTAAGTTTTCGTCCAGTTCCCCGTGTGACAATAATCTTGTCACCGGGCTTAAGATCACGCAGCCGCCAAAAGACCACTGGGCCAATCTTGGTCCAGTCGACGTGGCCAACAATAATCGCCGGTCCAATCTCACCCGGCGTCGGGCTGTATTTGTACCAGCCGGTCATATAAGGATCACTAGGTGTCTGCATTGTGCCATTAGGCAGCTTGCCAACTGGCTCAATATTGGCATTAATACCAACTGACGGTATTGATATATGAGTTGGCTTAGACGGTTTTAGAACAACAATATTGGTTTGACCCTTGCTTTTAATTGTTGGAGCTTGCAGTGAGAATTGATTAGTTGGCTGTAAGTCTTCAGTCTGGCGAATGCTCAAACCAAAATATACAGTGCCGGCCAGCCCTATTAATACAAAAACAACAGAGCTGAGCAACTGCCGGTTTATCTTAACCCTGGGTAGGTGCACGGCCTTTTTAAGCGGCCGTTTTACAGCTTTAATATTCAGTCTTTTGACTTTAGCGCGGCTTTTAGCTCGGCTCGGCTTGGGTTTAAAAGTAATAACTAGCTGACTATTATTGGTCAGCCACAAATTCATTTTTTTAGCTCGCTTGCTCTTAGCCTTATTTTTAGCCATATACTCTCTCTAATTTAAAAGTGGTGGCCACGCAATGCGCATGACCGCCACTTTATTATCAAGTATTTTTAGTAGTCTATCTACTAATGCTTACTTGACTTAGGCTCCTTTTTTGAAGAAGCGAAGACCTAAACCTAGGCCTGCTGAAGCTACTGAGCCGAATAGGCCAAGTACGCTTGTAGTAGAAGCAGCTGCACCGGCACCTGCACCTACACCGCCTTTTGGAGCTCGAACTTGGGCGGCTTGAGTAACGTTGGTTACGTTAGAGCAGTCAGCTTCGAAGCTAGGACCAGAGTTACTCTGGCTGTTGCTTGAGTTGTTGTTCTGATTGCTTGAACTGTTGTTCTCAGAATTTTGGTCGTTTTCGTTCTCAAGGTTTAAGATTGGAACGTTAACGTTCGTGTTTTCTTGATCAGGCTTGTTTTCGTTTTCCTGTTCAGTTGTGTTGTTTTGGCTCTGGTATATGTCGCTTACAAAAGCGGCACTACAGTCGCCATTTACGTTTTGTACTACCCCACCGTTATTGGCTTGGTTACCATCGTCATTAGACGGACTGTCCTCAACGTGTTCAATGTTCACGTCGACGTCACCACCAGTCTCGCTAGCACCAACAGGTGCTGCCAAACCAAGCACTAAGGTTGCAGATGCTCCAGCTGCAGCCAAAAGATACTTTAATTTTGCCATATCTCCCCTCCTTATTGTTAATGAGTGCCTTTACTATAATTCGAATATTTACACCTTGTCAATTATATTTTTTACAAAGCTTATGCTTAATTTCTCACTTTTGTGGAAAATATGATCGATAAATCTTAATGCTTACTGCCGTTTTAAAACACTGCTTATTCTACGGCTTTCTTCACGCTTTTTTATCACTTCGCGCTTGTCATAACGTTTTTTACCGCGGGCCAAACTAATCCGCAGTTTGATGTACCGCCCCCTGTTCAAGACCTCCAGTGGCACAATTGTCATACCGGATTTTTTAGCGTCTATCAACTTTTCAATCTCACCCTTTTTAGCTAGCAACTTGCGGCTGCGAGTTTGACTTTGTTCGTCAATGATTATGCCTTGGCTGCCGGTTATGGTTGCGTTGACTAGCCAGAGTTCACCGTCCTTTATTACAACATAGGCGCCTTTAATGTGCCCATGACCCAGTCTTAGTGACTTTGTTTCCGCACCGGTTAGGCTTAGGCCCACCACAAAACTATCATCCAGCTCGTAATCATAACGAGCCCGGCGGTTAGTAATACTCTTTGGGCGGTTAGCCTTCTTCTTCGCCATAATTACTTTATTGTACTTTAATTGCCCCTAAATTCTTCGCGGGCGACATCCCAAAGCTCTGGCTGTCCGCGTATGACCTTCATCTGGTACCACCACTCGGCGCCCCACAAATCCATCGACTTCATACCAGTAGCTTTACCATATTCAAACCGACCCTTAAGCCGTTCTGGGCTCAAAGATTTATAAAGTTCTTCTACGGGGGCATTGCGAATGTCATATATATCTCTCGGCCAAGCTTCGGCTTGGAGTTCATGAATAATCATATTTTTACCTTGGGCAATTTCCTGAGCGCCAGCTAAAAATCCGTAAAACCACGACGGAAACGGGTATTCATAATAGCGCTTGGTTACGTTTTTATCCCACACGCGCTTGTAAACCGATACAGCATACTCGTCCGGCGTTGGCTGGCCGATTGGTATGCCGATGCCGTTATTGCTGCGGCTAATAATAAGTTTGCGGCTGGGGTCCAATCTTTTTACCAGATTAAACTCATCAACCAACCGGTCGCGGTCAAAATCTTTGCATTCGCCGAAAACCTTGTTGAAGTACTCATTTTCCAGCTGATAGCTTTCAATAATTGGATTATCTTTATATCGGTTGATGGTGGCTGTCATAAATTTCTTAAGGCGCGGATACCAAAAACTTTTTGGCTTATTAACCGCCCAGGTTGGGGGGTGGCGCTCCGGCCAGCGCGGTTGGCGCAGGCCAATCGCCAGGCTGACTTTAGCCCCAGCGGCCTTGGCTTTAGCCAATTGCCAGTCGAGCTCGCTAAAATCATATTTGCCGGGAGTTTCTTCAATATCCTCCCAGTAGCTCACCAGCCGAAACTGCTTTACACCTAAATCATCAATCATGGCCTGCATGGTCGCTTTGGGTTTGACGCCTAAATAGCGTGCATAATCCGGCACAAAGGTCACACCCATCTTTAATGGTTCATGACGATGTTTAAAGGTGTACCACTTGGCAATGCCGTACATACCGCTGTAGATAATCAGTAAAAATAAAGATACGCTAATCCAAATTTTGCGCCACAAGCCATGATCGGCCCAAAAACTCTTGACGCTGGTCCCGGCGGAACTCAATTTAGCTAATTTGTGCTTTTTTGGCATTTTGGTAATATCAGTTCAGTGAACAAAAATAAAGCATTAACATTATCAATAGTTATACCAGCTTACAATGAAGAGCACCACCTTAAAAACTGCCTGGATTCAATCGCAGGCCAAACTACTGCACCCGATGAAGTTATAGTCGTTGACAATAACTCAACTGATAAAACCGCTGAAGTTGCCAGACAGTATTCTTTCGTAAAAGTTATAAATGAAGCCAGACAAGGCATAGTTTACGCCCGAGACTGCGGTTTTGAAGCCTCCTGCGGCCAGTTAATCGCCAGGCTTGATTCGGACACCGTCTTGCCCAAGGATTGGGTTGAACGGGTAAAGCATTTTTACAGTGATGAATCTCATAGTGACTTTGCCTTAACAGGCGGCGGTTACTTTTATAACGTCAGCCTGCCGCGCTTTAACGGCTGGATTCAAGGCCAGCTGGCTTACCGCCTAATTCGGCTGGTACTGGGCCATTACAGCCTGTGGGGTTCAAATATGGTGGTGCCGCGCCACTTATGGGATAGAGCCAAAGGCTATAGCTGTACTCGCAACGATATCCATGAAGATGTCGATCTGGGTATTCACCTGCATCGGTTGGGCCATCAAATCAGCTATATTGAAAACCTTAGAGTTGGCGTCTACGCCCGGCGCATTTGGAGCGAGCGTCAACTGCTTAAGCCGGCTTTGGCCCGCTGGCCCAAAACCATGCGTGTTCATAATCAAAAAGCTTGGTGGGTGCCGTCGCTTAGTAATGCTGTGTTATTAAAAGTTATCGTGCCGGTCGGCCTAGCCGCCGAGTACGTTTTTTCCAACCTCTCGCGACGCTAAAAATTGTACCAGAAGTTGACGATCGTCACGAAAATGTACAATTTTAGTGAGCGTCGTTACTGGTAAAGCCGCCATACTTGTTGGGACTGGGCTGGCACTTACTCCACAGACCCAGCTCTTTATTTCTTGCCTGTTTTTGATATTTCAAAAACTCTTCAGCCTTAGTAACCGGAAAACTGACGTAAGCAAAGCCATAGCCGGCTTTGATAATCTCGGCATTGACCAAACGTCCATCCGGAAGATAAACATAGCGCAGCAGACGATTATAGCGGTCACGATTGGTGTTGAGCGGATCGGCTTCTAGCCTCACTGGGTTGGAGCCAATCAAATTTTTGGTAAAATCAGCCGCCGCGTAGCCAAAGCATTGCACGGCCTTACGCGGATCATGGGTCTCGGGCGCATCAACGCCAATAAAGCGGATCGTCTCGCTCGCGCCGTTCATATCAACATTTATAGTGTCGCCGTCGTCAAACTTGGTAACGTGGTAGTAGCCGGGTTGAGTTACTGTCACATTTTCGGCTGCGCTCTTAAACCAGCCATAATGCTGAGCTAATAATAGAACCACCACTGTAACTAATAATGGCCACTGGAACTTACCTCGCCGCCATAAATTTATCATAGGCCCAAAGCTTTTTTAACAGCCTCCTTGCTAAAGTGGTCACCGCTAATGGCAATATAATGTTCGTCACTTTTTGGTTCTTCGATCACCTCTGATATCCTTTCAAACATCTTATCGGCCGGCTCATCTGGTGGCCACAAATGGCTGCGGCTGTCATGAACAGCCCGCTGTTTTGCTGTATCTTTTTTGGTTTTAATCCATATAAGCTTAGCTTGAGCGCCTACTTCTTGGCATACATCATACTTTTCCTTGCGGTGTATGAGACGGTTCAAATTTGCATCATAAATTACATCTTTACCAGCCCTTAGAAGATCCCTGGTTATGTGATCCAGCTCATCATATAAAAGCTTGTGTTCCTCGGGTGTAAACTTTGGCTCAGGAAATAAAGCCAAGCGCATTTTGTCAGACGATATGTGCACGGCACCAGTTAACTTAGCAATCATTTGAGCGGTAGTTGTCTTACCGGCCCCCGGATAACCCATCATCATATATAAAGTCGGCATAATAAAATCGTATCACGACCGGCCTTAGCATATAATAAAAGCATTATGGCTGAACCCTCGGAGACGGCACCCCAAAAGTCAATTTATGACGTGCCAATGGATTTACCTGGTGAGAAGCCGCGTAAAAAACTGCCACCCCTAAAAAAACCACTTAAATTGATTGTAATTATTCTTATGATTGCAGTTCTAGGCTTTGGCGCCTGGAAACTGTTTGGCTCCAAAGATTCAAACAAAACTAGCAGTCCCCAAACGAAGCAGTCAACTAGCGAGGCGACAGAATCCAGCGCTACCAAAGAGTATGAAAGTGCCCCACTAAGCCTCAAGCTAAACTATCCGGAAAGTTGGAAAGTTGCTGAAGCCGAAGGCGGCGTCCGCTTTACTTCGCCTAACTTTACTTATCAAAGTGTAAGCAACGAACAAGTTGACGGCCATTTTAGGGTTTACATTCGCCAAGGCGCAAGGGACGTTGACGGCAAATATATTGGCCGTGGTGTCGCTATCAAGCCATCGGAAAAACTAGCTTACAGTGATCCGCTACAGGGACAGTTAAAAACCACTTATCTGACCTCTTTTGGTTATGATAAAACCGATAACTTTGCCTTTTTCCTAATTGCCGGCAACTTCAACCTTAAAACCGGTGAAACACTGGGTCCAAACTTTGGCAATAAGCCCGAAGATTATATTATTGCCGGCGGTTATTCGTCGGATGAGCTGAAGGATGATCTGCAAATGAACATGGTTCCCGTTGATGGCTATGACCAAACGGATGCCTACAAACAGGCAGTCGACATTGTTAAGTCGCTACAACTAAGATAAAAAAGAGCCGGTCTATTGCCGGCTCTATAGTTTTATTTATTTACTGTAACTTAGTCGCTATCGCCGTTACTATTGTTTTGATTTACTTCGCTGTAGTTGCCTTGGATTGTTAGTCCGTTGCCGCTATTGGTGTTGCTCTGTTGGACATAGCTGCCATTCTTTTGGTAGGTCCAACCGTGCCCTTCGTTTTCATTATTTTGGCTAACAGAGCTGTAGTTGCCCTGCAGAGTTAGTCCGTTGCCGCTATTGGTGTTGCTCTGACTTACATAGCTCCAGTTCTTTTGGTAGGTAAAGCTAGGCTTATGATGCCTGTGATGATGGCCGGTGGCGCCTGCAGATAGCGGCGAGGTCGCAATCATAGCGCTTGCCGCGGCAGCTGAAATTGCTATTCTATACAAAAGTTTTTTCATTGATATCTCCTTAAATTATTTAATACGCTCAATCTTATGCTAAATTTTTTGGCAATTTTAAATACTAACCATATACATTGGCCCTCCGTTTAATTACTTGATAAATTATTAGCGTAATTTTGAATTTTATTCTGTAAAAAATGTCACTGAAACGCTTATGCTTTCCTATTGTTTAGGGTGCACCAACTTTAGGTGCACAACCCCATTTATTACCGCGGAAACTACCTTGAGGGGATGCTTCATTACGGATTCGCTCACCAACAACAATTTGCTCTATTTTAGTGGCGTCTCCGGCATTATCTGGCATTCCATATAATTTGTATTGTTGCCATGCTTTCCAATAGATGCCCAGCGCGCCTTGATACTCTGGTCCACGAGCTTTCCAATTACCATGTGTTTCGCATTCAGCCAGCCGATCGTATACCCCATCGGCATTTGCTTTCCAAGCAATAATTAACCATTGGTGCTCAGGCACTTGTAGCCACAAAAATCTCTCCATTTCTTCAGTTATCGGAGGAATGAAGCTAGGAGCATCAGGACCATGAATAATACGTTCTGCTTTTAAAGAACTCTCTTCCGCCGGAACTGAGGAACCACCAATTCCTAAACCAAGCACTGCAGTTGTAGCCAAGACCCCGACAATTGGAAAAAGCCTTCGCCGTCGGCGCTTTGATTCTGTTTTTGAGGCAGTCTCTCTGCTATCAGCAGCGGCTATTTCCGGCATAACGGGGCTATAGTGCGGCAGTTCTCCTTTTTGTTAACTCCTTTAAACCCTAGCAGGAATGCTCATTTTAAACTGTTAGAAATGTCACAACCTTAAATTAATAAAACTATGCGGCTACTGCGTACTGCAGATAATGCCTAGTACAGCCAGCCGCCACGGCAGCAAGTTGTTGATATCTATCATCCTCTATATATACTTGCATCTCGGGAGCAGTCACCATCACTTCAGTCAGCAATTGTAGCTCTCTGTCTGCGGCAAAACTCTGGAGATAAGCATCAGGTATCCCTTCGAACTCTGCATCCTCGCTGGCTATTAATAAAGCATCATTCATTAACACCCCATCTTCTTTAATTTTGTCATAGCCGCTTTTTACATATGCCAGACTAGCAATAATGGAACTAATTCGCAGGACGCGAGCTGGTTTTTCTTCTAGGAGCGGGTTTCCGTCCTCGTCTTCGAAAAGTAACAGGTCATGCAACCACCCGTGATTTCCCCTAACCACTTCTACACCTTCATGCCATAGTGACTGAATTTTGCCATCCCAAATCACAGCCGTTAAGTCCCTTCTGACCTGCGGATCTACTTGGACTGTGGTTGGCAAAAACAATTCTGGCATTTCAATACAACTCTTTAATTAATAAATATTATCTACTAATAGAGCAAATGAGCCAACCATAGACTAAAATCTCACATTTTCTTAGTAAGAAACCTCACAGCGAACAATATTCTATGTTGATAGACTAGAGTTACTTGGAAGGAGGTTATTATGGCACAAGCTATTACCGACCAAGAGACCGAAAAACTTTACAAAGTAACTGTTCAAGCTAACGATACACTATTCTCGATAGACAGTATTTTTCCCTTCACTCTAATACCCGATACCGTAACTCTAGATCGTGAAAAGGTAACTTTTATCCACCGGCTGTTTTTTCAGACCGCTCAGATAATTAGCGTCAGAATTAGTGAAATTCTAAGTATCGAAGCGGATGTTGGTCCGCTTTTCGGGTCGTTAAAGATGACTTCCCGGTTTTTTGTCAAAAACCCCACCCGGATTAACTGGTTATGGCGTGAAGATGCTATAAAAATGCGTGATTTAATTCAGGGCTACATTATCACTGCTCAGAAAGAAATTGACTGTTCGAATACACCGACCGAAGAGCTCAAGTTGCTACTGCAAAACCTGGGACACAGCTCCACCGAGAAATAAATTGTACATAATCGTGACGATCGTCAATATCTTGTACAATTTTGTTCAAGTGAGTGGTATTAGAAATCGATGCCGCGGTTGGCCAGGTACTTATTGTCAAAATGGTGTTTGATTTTGGTCATGTCGGTGGCAATGTCAACCAACGGCAGTAATTTTTTTGGAAAATTGCGGCCGGTTAGACATAAGCTTGTCTTAGCCTTACGGACTTTTATGAGTTCTGCCAGCTGTTTTTGGCTAATTAGTCCATCATTTACAGCATTATTAATTTCATCGCAAACCACTAAGTCGAACTTACCGCTGGTTACAGCTTTTAGGGCTTCGGCGTAGGTTCCATCAGCGGCTCGCTGATGCTGCTCGTCACTGACTTCAACCGGGCTAAGGTCACCGGCTTTGTAAAAGCCTTTCCCGCCCTTGTAAAAATACAGTTGATCCTTAAACAGCGGGCTGATATCACGCATAAAAACATGCTCGCCAACACCCCAATGTTTAATAAACTGGATAAAGGCTACTTTCCAGCGATTACCCAGGGCGCGAGTCACTAACCCCAGAGCGGCACTGGTCTTGCCCTTGCCGTCACCGGTATAAACAATTACTACGGACTTCTTAGTCTTAAAATCCTCAAATGTCATCGCCCCTAATTATGCCTGATGTGAATACTATTGCTAGTTTTCTCTAATAGATTCCAGGTAAGCAATTACTGAACGGCGGGCTCTGACTTTTTGCATTATTTCTTTCTGTTCATCTGATACGTGTCGCCCGCGAAGCCTCTGATACTCCAGACGTAGCTTTTCCATAATGTCATCACTAGAAATTGCGTCTTCAATCTCATCATCATAAGTGCCCGTATTGTTTAACAATATCTTAAACCGCTCGGCAAAAGTTGGCTCAAACTCTTCAAGGTCAATTTCCTCACCGGGTTCCCGAAAGTAACTATCTGCCTCTAAGGTTTCCATTTCTTCACTTGTAAAGAATAATCTTAGGTCATTAATGGTGTATTCACGAAGTAGATTTATGTCAATCCCCAGTTCAACAACAGAGCTTAAAAACGCCCCTTTCGGAGCGTCTTCTGGTACTAAAGTAAGTGGTGGCCTATCAGGCTGCTCCGCCGCGTCTGGTGGAATTAGTTTGTGTGCGCATTGCTCGGGAGTCATGATACATATATTTTATCAAATTTACTTAAGTTTTGACTGTTAAAAACCTCACAGCCTGTTTTAATATCAATTTATCTCACCTGCGGTATTATATAAGCTTTTTTTCTCTTAGTGCCTGGTCTATGCCGTGACGGTCAAAGCCCAAGATGACTGTCCCGTCAATATCGATGGCCGGTGTGGCCAACTGTCCAACGTGGTCATAAACCCACTGGGCAGCGTTCATATCCTGCGAGACATCAATTTCTTTAAATTCAACCTTTTTACCTTTCAAGTACTCTTTAACCATATGGCAGTAGACGCAAGTTGGTGAGCTATATACAGTAACCATTAACCTATTATACCAACCAACACGACATAAAGTCCTGGGAACCCCCTTGATGAGTACAGGTTAGAATTGATACAATAACACCAGTGAAGCCCTTGAGACTTAAGTCTATTTTTGATGCCTACGAGAATATTGCGTTTGAGTATTGCGCTAGACGCTGGCGAGGAGCGGAGTGAGTCGTATAAATCAATACAATAAGCGAGCACAGAAGCCAGCAACAAAGCGAAATGCCAAAAGCTCCGGCAGTGTTTCTGGCTCAGCCAGAAAACAGGTCGGCGTGGCGCAAGGTTCTGGTATAACTGGATGGTCCATTGGTGTCCAAATGATGGATACCGCCTGGCGCGTGGCTCTGCCAATTTTTGTGCTGACGATTATTGGCGCTAAGCTGGATAAAAACAATGGCACCCAGCCGCTTTATACGCTTGTTGGTTTGTTTTTATCGCTGGCCACAGCCTCACTGCTGGTTTATCGGCAAATCAAGCTGCTGTATCCGGAATTTGTTAAGCGAGGCGGGAAAAAGAAATGAATTTTGCCACTGAATTTCACTTTTCACTGCATGCCGAAGATGTCTTTACTATTGGCGGCGTAACTATTACCAACTCCATGCTGCTGGGCTTATTAGCCAGCATATTTTTAGTTACCACGTTTGTTTGGGCAGCTAAGCGGATTAAAAAGCGCCCTACAAAATCACCAGCAACACTAGTTGAGCTGGTCGTCGAAGGTGTTACCGGTCTGGCGGCTCAAGTTATGGGCGATAGAAAGAAAGCCGTAAAGTATGCCCCGTATCTTATTACTTTGTTCAGTTTTATCTTGATAAATAACTGGTTTAGCTTGCTGCCCGGTGTTGGCAGTATTAAATATCATGGTGAGCCGCTGCTGCGGGCCTGGACAGCTGATTTAACCGGTACGCTGGCACTGTCAATTTGTACAATTTTTATCATTCAAGTTTATGCCGTCCGCGAGCTAAAACCCAAAAAGTACGCCCAGCACTACTTCACCAATAAACCCTGGAATCCGATCAACCTATTTGTTGGTTTCCTGGAAGTACTTGGCGAATTTACCCGCATTGCCAGCCTGGCGCTTCGATTGTTTGGCAATGTTTTAGCCGGCGAGGTTTTGCTGCTGGTAATATCGGCGATTACCAGTTACTTGGCGCCGCTATCCACACTGCCCTTTATACTGATGGAGTTCTTTGTCGGTTTTATTCAAGCTTTTGTCTTCACTATGCTGGTTATTGTCTATCTGACGCTTGCTACCAGCCATCACGACGAAGAGCACGAGAGTTCACCCAGTCATTCCGAGGTTGATAATCTGGCCGCCGAAAGGTCGCCAAGTTCGGGATAATATGTTAAAAAATATGAGAAAGGAGATAATATGGACCCAACAACAGTAAAAGGACTAGCTATCGCTATCGGTACAATGATGCCCGCCCTAAGCCTAGGCTGGATCGGCAGTAGCGTCATGAAAGCTATTGGCCGCAATCCGGAAGTTGCCGGTAAGATTTTACCAATTCTTTTGATTAGCTCAGCGCTAGTCGAAGCTATTGCGATTTACGTATTAGTCGTTGTCTTCACCATTTCTTAAGGTCTGAAGACTAATTTTAAAGGAGTTTTGTCATAGAAGTTTTGTTAAGCATCGGTCATATTTTTGCAGCCGAATCCACCGAAGGCGGCATTGGCGCTTTAGGCGTTGATGTTAAGGGCTTGATTTTGCAGATTGCCACCTTTGTGCTGGTATTTTTCCTGCTGAAAAAGTTCGCTCTCGACAAAATTCTAAAAACTCTGGAAGATCGCCGCAAGACAATTGATGAAGGGGTTAAGCTTGGTCAGGAAATGGCCAAGGAAAAAGAACGCTTAGATGAGCGTATTGAGAAAATGCTTAAAGAAGCTCGGGGTGAAGCCGATAAAATCATTACTGCCGGCCACAAAGACGCCGGCGAGATAATTAGCGCCGCCGAAGCAGCAGCGGCCAAAAAGACCCAAAACCTACTAGCCGATGCCCAAGTTCATATCAATGAAGAAATCAAGCAAGCTCGCAAGCAATTGGAGAAAGAAATTCTGTCTCTGGTTGCTGAAGCCAGCGAAGCTGTGTTGGGTGAAAAGCTTGATGATGCCCATGATGCTCAGCTTATCAAGCGTGAGCTGCAGAAAGTGGCGCGATGAGTAAAATCAGCAGAAAGCAGCTGGCTAAAGTCATAGCTGACCAGATGGGTGAAAAATCTTCTAAGCAATTAGCTGAAGAGGTTGCCCACTATCTGCTTAAAGAAAAGCGTACAGCCGATTTAGCACCATTAATGCGTGATATAGAGGCTCTCAGGGCCCAGCAAGGCCTGGTAGAGGCTAATGTTGCCAGCGCTCACGAGCTAGGTCAGGACATCCAGGCACTGCTTATGAGGTTGGCTACGCAGGACTACCCGGAGTATGAACGGGTCATCTTAAATCAAGAGCACGATTCTGCCTTGGTGGGCGGACTGCGTTTAACCGCTATTGACCGCCAAGTTGACTTGAGTGTTAAAAACCGCTTGCGCCGACTCGTTAAAGCAAGAGAGAATAATTAATATGAGCACTGAGTTTTCAGTTAAAGAACTATCTGCCGATATCCGTGCTGCTATTGAAGATTTAAAAAAGACGCCCGAGATTGAGCGCGTCGGCATTGTCACCCGGGTTGGTGACGGTGTGGCCTGGATTTATGGCCTAAGTGATTGTGGTTATAACGAAATGATCGAGATAAAGGCTGAAGACGGCAGTAGAGTCACGGCTTTTGCCCTTAACTTAACTGAAGACGAGATCGGCTCGGTGCTACTCGGTGAAGATATTCTTATTAAAGCCGGCGCCAAGGCGCGACTAACTGGCAAAGTTCTGGAAGTACCGGTTGGTCAGGAACTGGTAGGCCGCGTGGTTGACCCGCTGGGTCGTCCGCTGGACGAAAAAGGCCCAATCAAGACTAAGCAAACCGGTTTAGTTGAACGCACAGCGCCTGGAGTATTAGACCGTAAAAGTGTGCATGAACCGCTAATGACCGGCCTAGTAGCCATTGATGCAATGGTACCAATTGGCCGCGGTCAGCGCGAGCTTATTATTGGCGACCGCCAAACCGGTAAAACCGCTGTGGCTGTCGATACTATGATTAACCAGTTTCGCCAAAAGACCGGAGTTATCAATATTTATGTGGCCGTTGGCCAAAAGCTTAGCAAAGTCGCCCGCATGGTAGAGCGGCTTAAGAGCGAGGGCGTTATGGACCAGACCATTGTGGTGGCTACTAGTGCCGCAGATCCGGCCAGCATGCAGTACCTGGCGCCTTATGCTGGTACAGCCATGGGCGAGTATTTCCGCGATAATAAACAGCATGCCCTAATTATTTATGATGATTTATCAAAGCACGCCGCGGCCTACCGCCAGATGTCATTACTGCTTCGCCGCCCGCCGGGCCGCGAGGCTTATC
>JANWIN010000008.1 GCA_025449905.1 Candidatus Saccharimonadales bacterium | reverse complement strand
TCTGGCAGTGGTGCATAGGGGAATCTAAGTATAGTAGTTAAGAATAAGTCCTGCGGTCCGCAGTAAACAACATCTGTGAAGCTGTTTAAGAGTGTTGGCGACAGTTGGTAGGAGTCTAGCCTGTGTTAGAGCATGCTTTTAAGTTTAGTCTGGCTACCAGCCTCCAGGTGTCTAAGCTGCCAATAATTACCCATTTCCTCGGCGGTTGGCTGACTTTCTGTCCGACTTCGCTTAACTTCTTGGCTTGATTTAGGTAGCAGTTGGCTAATTACCTTCTCACCGGCCTCAACTTCGTTTAAGAATTTCAACCGGCTGCTGGGCTTATTGGCAAAATTGGTCTGGTAGCTGGTTAAGTACAGACCGTGCTTGGCCCGCGTTAAAGCTACAAAAAACAGCCGCAGGCGCTCGTCGTTATTAGCGCCTTCGTAGCGCGCAAAAGTTAAATTGGGCGGCAGGGGCACGCTTATAGACTGCGACGAAGCCTTGGAGCCCCACACTTCATCGACGCAAGCCGTAATAAAAACGTGCTCAAACTCCTGACCTTTAGCCCGGTAGGCGGTCATAATTTGGACGGCTTCAGCTGATTCGTGATAAGGACTGGTGTTAAGTATTTTGATATTGGCCTCGCGGTGCTCGTCGGCGAATTTTACAAGGTCTGGCAGAATTAAGGCCTGATCTTCGGCTTGGCGATATTCGCGTAAGTGTTGTCTTAGGACGGTCAAATTGGACAATAAGCTCCAAAAACCACGTAAATTTTTAGCCCGGGCAGGTTTGCCAAAATTATACTCATAAAACGGTGAGCTGAAGGCCTTTTTGGAGTCAGTAGCGTCCAGTGGGGTAATGCCAATTAAGCTATCAAGTATGGTCTCCAGGGTCTCAGTTTTTAAAAGATTACTAAGACGACTAAAAAACATAGCTATCGGCTTAGTTTGGCTATTGTTGGCTAATAAGTTAGTCCAGTCAGATCGCGTGTCGTTGGCTTGCCACGATAATTGCCAGATAAGATCGGTCGGCAGCTGCCAAAAATCGTAGCTTAAAACCTCTGGCCACAAGCTGGCCGCCTCGCCGTAATTTTTCTGCTGAAGGCAGATTACCAGCTGGCTCATTCTAATTAACTGGCTAATGTGCGGGTCTTCTAGGATATTTTCGCGTTTTTCATAACGCAGCGGAATGTTGGCCCGGGTTAAATAAGGCACCAGTGGCTCCAAATAGCGGTGCTTTGGGGCTAATACGGCGATTTCGCTGGGCTTAACACCCTTTTTTATTAACGTGCTTATTTGCTTAGCTATCCAAGCATATTCGCTAACATCACTCTTAAACTCATGTCGCTCAACCCTAGCTTTGGCTGGTAGCTGGCGGTTTTCGGCGCTTAGCAGCTTATTTATATCTTTCAGGTGATGGTGCAGCCGCTCCTCAATCTGCTCGGCTATACCATGGGTAAGATGCAGAACATCTTTATGTGAGCGGTAGTTTTCAGTTAATGAGATTGGCTCAACACCCTTATACATAGCCATAAACGTCAGCATATGTGAGTAGTTGGCCCCCTGAAAAGCGTAAATGGCCTGATCGTCGTCGCCAACTGCCAAGACATTGGGCTTGCCTTCAAACAACGGGTTGTCGCTTAACAGCTTAACCATTTTTAGTTGGGCGGCGTTGGTGTCTTGAAATTCGTCCAGCAGGATGTACATATATTGTTCTTGTAAGCGGTAGCGTAGCTCCAGTGACTTTTCCAGCCCGCTTACGGCATGCAGTATCATATCGTCGTAATCGAACAGCTTTTGGCTTGTTAGGTTTTCGAGATAACTGGCGTAGATATCGGCTAGGGCCGCTAGCTTTTTATTAGTATTAACGCCTTCAGCCACAAAATTATTAGAAGCATCCCGTATTAGCCAATTATTTTTCCACTCGGTTAGCGGTTTAGTTTTACCACTTACGGCGCACTGCTCAAGGGCCTCTTCCAACTGCTGTTGCCAAAGGCTTGGCAAGCTTAAAATTCCCGGGCTTATATACTTTGAGCTGTTAAGTTTCTTGGTGGCGGTGGCTAGCTTTTTAAAAAGGTCAATTGATTTAGAACTTATCCGAACCAGGCCGCTTAACTCAACCTTAGTATGCTTGCTTAATAAAGCTAGGTCCTTAAGGTTAGCTTGAGCTATTTTTTTGATATCTTCAGGCTCTAGCAGAGCGACTTTTAGCTCGCTAATCGTACCAACGACATCCTTGACGTAGTTGTTAGCATTTTTCAAAGGATTATCATAATTTAAATTATCAATTATGTTTTTGACGATGCTATGCTGTCCAAGTTCATCAACTGGCCGGAGGTCCGTGGTATCTGTAAAATATTCCGGAAAACGACCGATTAGCTCACTGCCAAAAGCATGGTAAGTATTGATAGTTATGTTGTAAGCTCGTTGGCCAATCATGTTGACCAAGCGTTGACGCATTTCATAGGCAGCTGACTCAGTAAAGGTCAGGCATAGAATATTTTGTGGCTGGACATCAGTTTTATAGAGAATATTGGCTACCCGAGTTGTCAGAAGTTGGGTTTTACCGGTGCCCGGCCCGGCGATAACCAGCAAAGGGCCCTCAATATAGTCAACAGCCTGCTTTTGGGCTGGATTAAGCTTTTTGTATTCGCTCTCAAACTTGCTCACAGGCATATTGTACCGCGAGAACTCTTAATACCAGGGCTAATTTACGGTTACTCTGGCTCGATCAACAGAGTTGAGGTGGTTATGAAAGCCCCAGTCACCCTTCTCGGTGATAGTGATTGTACAACTTGAACCTTTAGGAATCTCACCGACATTAAGCTCCGGCTCATCAGTGTGTACCGGGTGCGGATCAGAATCCAGCTGGAAAGGATTATCAGAGTTATTTACAAATTTTATGAAGCCATTTACCTTGATAGTACTGGTTGCTGGCTCAAAACCATTGTTTGTGTAGGTTACGGTAGCGCTAGCTGTCTTGTTATCAAGACACTCGCCAGAATTACTCTGATTTGAGGTTGAATCATTTGAAGATTGTGAGGGTTGTGTTTGAGTCTGTGTGGTTGGCTCGGTCGTTTCATTTTTGTTATCATTGCCGCCGCCAAAAGCTAAAAATGCTCCCACACCTAGGACGGCCACCACTGCTGCGATAATTAGAGATTTTGCAGTACTGGACATCTGTTATTCCTCCTAATATTTATAAATAAGCTTGCTTAGTATAGCACGCAAAAAGGCCCAAAATGGGCCCTAAAATTGAAAAGAACCCTTTTTACGGGGTCCTTTCCTGGAAATATCATTGCTGATATCCCCATTGCCACCTCACGATGGCATGTACTAATGTACCATCTGCTCTATTTTGGTGTCAACTGTTTTTTTAAAATTTGTGTAAAAGCTGTGTGTAAACCTGTGGGCAACTGCTCGATTACAGGCTACAAATTGCGTAAGCCGTAATTGTCCAGCTACCTACGTCACCGCTGTTATCAGTGAAGGCTCGAACTATCCAGCTAGTAGCGCTAGCGGCACGGTTTTCCACAACGCTAACTTCACCTGGGTTGTTAGAGGCTGAAGCGACACCAGCGTTAACTAAGTAGCCACCGCCTAGGATCTTTTTAGAACCCGTACAGCTAACTGTTGCAGAAGCAGTTTCTGGCGAACCAGTTGCGGTACCTGAGGTGGCAGTAACAGTTTCTAGTGAAGCTGAAGCGTTGGCTCCGGCAGCACCAGCTGGACCAGCTGGACCCTGGGGACCGGTTAGACCAATAGGACCTTGCGCACCAGTAGCACCGGCAGGACCGGTTGGACCTGTTAAGCCGATAGGACCTTGCGCACCAGTAGCACCAGTTGGGCCAGTTAAGCCAATAGGACCTTGGATTCCGGCTGGACCTTGAGGACCAGTAAGACCAATAGCACCGGTTTGACCAGTTGGACCTTGAAGACCGGTGTCACCCTGAGGACCTTGAATTCCCTGTGGTCCTTGTGCACCGGTTAAACCGATAGGACCTTGAATTCCCTGTGGACCGGTTTCACCCTGAACACCTTGAGGACCGGTTAAACCAATATCACCTTTATCACCTTGAGGACCTTGAGCGCCGGTAGCACCAGTGTCGCCCTGCGGACCTTGCGCACCGGTTGCTCCGGTGTCACCTTTTACACCTTGAACACCCTGTGGTCCCTGAGCACCAGTTTGACCAGTGTCACCCTGTGGACCTTGTGCGCCCTGAGCACCAGTTTCACCTTGAACTCCCTGAACACCTTGAGCGCCAGTTGCGCCATCGTTTCCATCTTTACCGTCTTGGCCGTTAACGCCAGCGACGCCCTGAATACCTTGTATTCCCTGTACTCCTTGAAGACCGTCTAAACCGGGGATCCCCTGTGGACCTTGTGTGCCACTGACTACGCTGGCTGATTCGCCCAGAACAACACCGTTGGTTTTCTTGGGCATGTCGAATAAAAACATTACAAACCATACTAATAGTAAGGCTAGAACAACCAATAAACTCTTGGTTAGTAAATCTTGATTAAAAAGCTTTGCTTTCATGAGTAATAAAACTCCTTCTTTACTCTCTGCGAGAGGCGGCAACCGCCGCATTTAATGTTGATGCCGAGCGGTTATATAAGACAACTCGGCTTACCCTTGAATTAGCACTATACACAATAATACTATAAATGTCAAGTTTATATTATTAGAGGTATAATCGCTGAATTGCAAAAATCTAATTGACTAAACGTCAAAAATCCTATAAAGTATTTTTTGAACTAAATCTTAAGGAGTTAAAATGTCAGGTACTTTACCCGTAGGTGGATTCGGCGGTGGAGCTGCAGCAGTAGCCGGTGGCGTTGCCTTACTTCCAGATACACATGGAAGCCTAGGAATAATCGCTATTGTCAGCTTGTTTGCGATAGGTGCAATCTTGCTTACCCACGCAGCTAGCCGTGTCTACAAAATGACTTCTAAATAATTGGAAGTTAGCTAAAAGTTAACCGTAAAATAACAGTCTTCAGGGGCTGTTATTTACACTAGATACGCAAATGGAAGCCTCACGTAAAACCTTTGTTTTAAAGATAATGCCGCTATACGGCCTGACACTTCTGGCCTTTACTTTTCCCTATTTTTATAAGTCGCTATCAATAAAAAGAGTTATTGCCACCAACGACGTTAGAATTAACCAAACAATAGAGAGTCCGGCTGCCAAACCTACGCAGACAGCTCTGCCAGCCAGTATTAGCCTACCGCGTCTAGGTATTAACCTCGATGTTCAGGACGGCCATTATAATCCAACCACACGGCTGTGGACGTTGTCTAATGACAGCGTCTTTTACGCCAGTGACGTAACCACGCCGCTGAGTAGTAAAAAAAGTAACACTTTAATATATGGTCACAACCGGGCTGATGTACTGAAGAAGACTGAAAAGCTGGTTGAAGGTGATCAACTACTGATTAAAGGCCGAAATGGCAAGCTGTTTGAGTATTACTACGTTCACGATAATTACGCTAACCCGACCGACACTAACATTCTTGGTTTAGCGGCTGAAAAGCCGGAAATCCGGCTAATGACTTGTGAAGGCACATTTTACCAGTACCGTCGAATAATGACCTTTAGATTGCTGAAGGTGAGCTAAGCCATGACTCATCAAATTTTGACCTACATTTTTATAAGCCTAGCCCTTCTTAGCCTGACTTACATGGCTTTAATCTTAATATTTGCCAACATCTATGATATTCGAGCTACTCACCGGCTTAAAAAGCAAAAAAAGCACCCGAGCGGTAAATACTTTGCCTATCGCCCAACGGTAAAGATTTTAATTGCCGCTAACAATGAAGAGCGGGTTATTGAGAGGTGTTTGACAAGCATTGTTAAAAGTTCCTACCGAAAGTATCAAATAGTGGTGGTTGATGATGGCTCAACTGATAAAACCAGCGAAATAGTTAGACGTTTTATTAAAACGCATCCCAGTAAAGATATAAAACTAATAACCCGGCGCGCTAACGGCGGTAAGGGCGAGGCTCTGCACTACGGCATCCAGCGCTTCCCGGCTGGCGAGTTGGTTATGACCCTTGATGCAGACTGCAAGATTGAGAAAAACGCCATAAAGAATGCCGTGCGTTACTTCAGCGACGAAAAAACAGCCGCACTAGCCTCTAATGTCCGGATTTTACCCAGCTATACGCTGATTGGTATATTGCAAAAGTTCGACTTTTTAATCGGCTTTAGAAGCAAAAAACTAAATTCCGACGCTAACTGTGAGTACATCATCGGCGGCGCCGGCGCATTTTACCGAAAGGAAGTATTTAACCAGGTTAAGCATTACCTGCGCAGTATGCAGACCGAAGATATCGCCATTAGCCTAGCAATTACCAGGTTGGGTAATAAAGTAAACCGCTTGTTATACGGCAGCGATGTGGTGGTTTATACCGAACCGGCACCGACTTATAAGAATCTGCTTCGCCAACGTTACCGCTGGAAACTAGGCGCCCTGCAAGCCATCTATCTTAATCGTAAGCTGGTGTTTAGTACTCAGTCTCGGCACAGTAAAATGCTTAGCTGGTTCAAACTGCCGCTAGCGCTATGGGGCGAAATACAACTAATACTCGAGCCGCTATTAATTATTGCTCTGTTTTACCTAGCTATTGTTAACCTAAACCCAGCCTTTTACACCGGTGCCTGCGCAGTGGTAATGATTGTCCTACTGTTCGCAATCTGGGGTGATGAGTACTTCAGCTTTAAAGAAAAAATTGCCTTGTCTTTGCTAACGCCAGCACTTTACCCGCTGTTTTACGTGATGACGGTTATTCAGGTAATAGCGGTTTTTAAATGCTTATCTAACTATAAAGATATAACCCAGCAGTCAGATGCCGGCGGTAAGTGGATATCGCCAATAAGGGTTGGTGCTTAAGCTGATGAACGTCTCCTGCGCAGCGACCAATAAAGCTAAGCGTCATAGTATTGCTAATAATGCACAAGTATTGTATACTAACGATAAACGTGGGGTTTTAAGGAAAAATCTTACTACTATGCAACCAAACAACCAAAAAGCCCGCAAGCTGTCTATCCTAAGTGTCGCCGCTGTCTGGAGCCTTCTATTGATTGCTACTCCTTTGCGAGCTTCGGCCCTAACTATCAATGCAGTGCCAGCCGCTAAAGTATCTTTTACCTTTGATGATGGCTACACCAGCGCTTTAACTACGGCGGCACCGACCCTGGCTAAGTACGGCTTTGTGGGCACCGATTACGTTATCACTAACTGCGTTGGCATGACTAAAATCCGCAATGCCTGTAAGGCTGACTCAGACAAGACTTATCTGACTTGGGCTCAAATAACCCAACTGCAAAATAGCTATGGTTGGGAAATTGGCTCGCATACCGTCAGTCACCCGTTGTTAGCTACAAGTGACCCGGCTGAAGGCCAGCCAAATGTCTTAACCCCTGATCAAGTAACCAATGAATTAAGTCAAAGCAAAGCAGCGCTAAGCGCTCACGGCATCAACGCCGCAAACTTCTCTACCCCTTACGGCGACTATAGTCCAAAGATTCTAGCTGAAATTGCCAAGTATTACTCTAGCCAGCGCGGTTTTAACGACGTTGGCTATAACAGCTGGCCCAATAGCGATTACTTCCTGAAAGTCCAGACAGTTTCCGGCCAAACCAGCGTGGCGACTATCAAAGGCTACGTAGATGCCGCGGCCGCTAACAATCAGTGGTTGGTTTTAGTTTTCCATGACATTAAAACCAAGGCCAGTACCAGAGCCGACGATTATGAATACAGCACTGGCAATCTAGATCAAGTGGCGGCTTATGTTAAATCCAAGAATATTAACGTTGTTAAAGTCAACGATGGACTGGTACGCAGTGACGTTAATCTGTTAGCCAACCCGAGTTTTAATAATGGCTTAGGGGATGGATGGTCTACCGACAGCCCAACCGGCATTACTGCTGACAGTGCTAATAATGGCAGTTATCCTGACCCGGCCAACGCGGTTAAACTGACTGCTGACTCGCAAACCGGCCATTTGTTCTCACCACAAGTTGAAGTAGACCCTGATACTACCTACATGCTTAAAAACTTCTTAAATGTTGCCCAGCTGTCTGGCGGCGAAGTTGGTTTTTACATTGATGAATATGACGGTTTTGGCAACTGGGTATCCGGCCAATTCAAGGCCGCTGAAAAAAGCGTCTTTGTAGAGGAAATGAACTTTAGCTATAAGCCGACTTCCGATGATGTTAAGTCTGCTAGCTTACAAGTTTACGTGACTGGCAACTCGGGCATTACCGCCTACTTGGACAATAGCCAATGGTTTCCGCTATATTCAACCGCCCCAACGCCTCCATCTGGAGTGACTTTTATACCAAATGGCAGCTTTGACGCTGGCATTAGCGGCGGTTGGACTACCGATGGTCCAGCCAATATTACAGCTGATAGTTTAAATAATGGCAGCCCGGCCAACCCGGTCAACTCGGTAAAGTTTGTCTCTGGAACTAAAAGTACGCACCTGTTTTCCTCTAAAATCGGCATAAATTACGGCCAGACATACACTATCTCTACCTACGTTAATGCTAAAAAAGTTACTACCACTAGCAGCGGCGTAGGTTTTTACATTGATGAGTATGACGCCAATGGCCAGTGGATTTCCGGCCAGTACAAGGCTACTGTTCACGCTGTTGGCAAAGGCAACGTGGTGGTTAAATACGTAGCCAGTTCAGCTAACGTTAAATCGGCTAGTCTACAGATAATAAACAGTGCTAACGCTGGTATTTTGGCTTACATCGACGACGTTCGCTGGAATTAAACCTCGTTAAAATTAAAATAGGTCCGGATTTCTCTGGACCCATTTTGTTTATAGTTGAAAAGCTATTATTCGCTTAAGCCCTTCATTTCCCTACCATGAACCGTCACCGCAAAAATCACAAGTACATCTACTACGACGATGATTGTTGCCCAGATTGGATAGACAGGAATGAATGCCACATTAACCACGGCACTTACCAACGCTACCAAAACAGCAATAATTCTACCGTACATACCACCTCGCATCAGTGACGAACCAGCCCAAACAGCCAATAAGCCGATTAGGATGTGCGCCCAGCCCCACTGGTCATAACTCAAAATAAAGGCATTGTTGGTTGCCGAGTTATAGACCGTAGTGTCCTTGAACAATGCTACAACGCCGGCGAGTAGTGCGAACATACCGCCCAGCAGTAGCATAAAACTTGCAAAACCAACCCAGCCAATCCAGCCGGTCGGTTCTTTAGTTGTTGCCATAATAAAACCTCCGTTAATTTATAAGGTTGATTATTAGCTGTGCGTTTACTTTTGTCAATCTAAAAGTTAATACTAGCTTTTATTGGCCGGAACTTTGCCGCCGGCTTTCCGAGCTTGGTTTAAGCCGGCCGCTATAGCTTGCTTGCGGCTTTGAAATTTACCCTCATGTTTATGCTCATGCAAATTCTTTTTAACCTTCTGCTGAGCTTTTGCGCCATATTTAGCCATAAAAACACTCCTTTTTAACAGTCCAAATCATACAGTTTTATGACTTATCGCGCAGTAATTATTTTCACACTGTAGATTAGCTGATGATTATCTGGCAGAATAGTTAGAGTATTTCGGGATCGTCTAATGGTAGGACACCGGGTTTTGGTCCCGGCAATCTAGGTTCGAATCCTAGTCCCGAAGCCACGTTAGTAGTTGGGTGCAGCTGGTAAATCAAAAAATTGCTCTAATGTCAGATTGGTTTTGTGAATCTCATTGGCTAGTTCTTTACCGACGTACCTGATGTGCCAAGGCTCGTACTTATAACCGACAATAGCTTTAGTGCTTTGCCGATAGCGAATTACAAAACCGTGCTGCCAGGCGTGTATTGCTAACCACTTACCCTCCGGTGTATTAGCAAAGCAGTCCAGCACCACACATTCGCCATTTTCAGGCCCAACATCAGCCGCCCAGCCGGTTTGATGTTCGCTATAGCCTGGCCGAGCACTTTCGGTGTCAGCGAACTTTTTACCATAACCAATAACTTCAGTATCGTACGTTGTTTTTTGCATATCATAAGAGCGGTAGCCGCTGGCTAAAGCTAAGCTTAAGCCGTCATGTTTAGCGCTATCAAATAGCTCTTCCATGGCTTTGGCAGCAGATGCCCTAACCTTCATTTCGACCGAACTAGGCTCTCGGCGCAGAGGCACTTTTGGCATAGTTAAATCGTTTGGCTCGTAATTAGGAGGGTTAAGTGGCCGCTTTTTATTAACAATAATCCAGAGACTTGCCGGGTCACTTAGAGAGTGAGTCGTTTTATCAAAAACTTTGGGTCCATTAGTATGATCTTTGAACTTAAAAAAATCAACCTGCCTAACGAGGATAACCAAGATAACGGCCAGTACAAGTAAAATGTGCTTTTTCACCTACCCTATACTCTAACATTAAACTTATGCTATTTACGCGAATGTTGCTGATTTTGCAAAGATATCGTAATCTATCTTTAGAGTTTAAAGAAATGAACGAGTATATCTCTAATATACCGGTTAAATTTATAGTACCCTTGAACGTCAACGGCATGAGCGGCCGAATGCTACGATTGCCAGCTAAGGGCACTAAGAGTCGAGATATTTTGCTTGTTTACGACATGCCTGGCAGCCTGGAGCAAATTCACCAAGTTGCAATTTTACTCAATAAATACGGATCCGTTACGGTGCCAGACCTACCAGGTGTTGGCGGCATGGATAGTTTTTATAAAATTGGTCAAAAACCTACTATAAATAACTTTGCCGATTATTTGGCAGCTATTGTTAAGCTGCGCTATAAAAGACGGCGATTAACGGTTGTCGGCTGGGGCTTCGGCTTCGTTGCGCTGACTCGAATGCTACAAAATCATCCAGAAATAGCATCAAGGGTTGATTTGGTTGTTAGCGTTGAGGGCTTTACCCACCATGAAGACTTGGTTATGTCTAAATCGCATAAAGCCCTACTTGCAATGTTAACTGAGATATTTTCCACCCGTGTAACCGCACCGCTTATCAGGCAGTTAGCTTTTAGACCTAAGATATTAAAAAAATATTATCAAAAAAATCTAGGTCACGACTTTAATAATCTAAATGTGGTCGAAAAATCTAGCCTTGCCGAAGTTGAGGCTAAACAACTGCGCGCGGCTAGCACCAGAACTTACCTTTACAGCGTCTTGCAGCAGCTAAAGCTGGATAACTGCAGAGTCCAAATTGACTTGCCGGTTTGGCATATAAGCCGTGCAGGTGGCAAGAAGTTCAATCGACACGCTCACGAACAACATATGCGAGTTACTTATAACGATTTTATTCGACTAAGCGTCAAATCCAGTCAGCCCTCGACCGTTCTGATGAGTAATCAAAAAGAGCTAACTAAGTTACTACCGGTTAAACTACGAACTCAGCTCAATAAAAAACTGCGAGCGTAGGCTTTTACAACCTCACGATAGACTGCATCACTTCTGGCATGCCCTGCTGGAACTATATGAAGATATGAATTATCGCCAATTTCCTTTTGTAATTCAAAGGCACCGCTTAGGGGGCAGACAAAATCGAATCGCCCGTGAACTAAGATGATGGGAATATGGCGTAAAACTTTAGCATTCTTTAGAAGATGGTTTTCAGACATGAAATACTTATTTGCACCATAGTGAGCTTCAAGTTTGGCGAAGGCTAGCGCGTAGGGGTCATCCTTTAGGTCTGATTCTAGGATTTTTCTTTCGATTTTGCTGTCAATCTCGAGTAGCGAATTTTCATAAAGCAACCACTCGTTGACATAACGCTGTCGGACTGCCGGATCTCTATGCTCCAGTTGTTTTGTGTAATAAGCCGCAATATTTGAGCGTTCCATTTGCGGAACCATGTCAACGTATCTCTGCCAAACGTCAGGAAAGTTGAACTTGTGACCCTCACCTTGGTAGAGATAGTTAATATCTTCCTCTCGTCCAAGAAAAATACCCCAAAGCAACATTTTCTGAACAACCTCGGGATTAGCGGTTGCATAATTTAAAGCTAAAGTTGATCCCCAAGAACCGCCAGCTAAGTGTATAACCCCGATGTTTAAATGTTTCCGTATACGATCTATATCGTCTACTAAATCCTGGGTTGTGTTATTTTTTAGACTGGCGTAGGGCCTACTCTTGCCGGATCCGCGCTGATCATAAAATATAATGCGTTGATTCTTCGGATCAAACATTAGCCCATCTTTAGCCTTAAAACCCTCACCTGGACCACCGTGTAAATAAAAGATAGGTACTTTGGATTGTTTGTTACCCCAATCTTCCCAGTAAAGATGGTGCCCACCGGAAACCTTTAGCATTCCCGAATTATTGAGAAAATTTACCTGCTCCATAAGTCTTAAACGCCTACTATACCATTTTTGACATTAATATAACAGTTAGGCATTGCAAGACTGACGGAGCGTGAGATAATAAAACTATGCTGGGTTGGTTTAGCGAAAATAAAAAACAACGACATGTTGAAGTAACTGTTTCGACTAAGACAATTTTTAGAGTTGTTGCCGTGATACTTGGTTCGTTGCTAGTTCTAGCCGCCATTAAACAGGCACACTACGCCCTAACTCTTATACTGGTGGCTTTTATTCTAGCCTTAGCCCTTAACGAACCGGTTCACCGCCTGAGCCAGCATTTACCCGGAAAAAAACGTGGAAACCGCACCATAGCTATAACTTTGTCATTTGTTGCCGTAGTTTTCGCCTTTACAGCGTTTTTTGCGATTATTATTCCGCCGCTCGTAAAGCAGACCAATAACTTTATTGATGCAGCACCAGGATTAGTGGAAGATTTGCGCGACCAAAACTCCAGCCTAGGCCGTTTTGTTAGAGAGCATAAACTTGAAGATGAAGTCGATAAGCTGTCGGATCAAATTTCCGATCGTCTTGGACATTTAAGCGGCTCGCTTGTAGGGACGATTTCAAAAATTACTAGCAGTATTTTTGCGGTGCTAGCCATTATTGTATTAACATTTATGATGCTACTGGAAGGACCGCGTTGGATTGATGTGAGCCGCCGCTTGGTGCCCCGTGTTCACCGCGACCATACCGCAAAGCTGGCTAAAGATATGTACAACGTCGTGCGCGGCTACGTCAACGGCCAGTTGATATTAGCTACCTTAGCGGCAATATTTATCTTTGTGCCGCTGCAGATATTACACGTTAGCTACCCGGTAGCGCTAATGGTGCTGGTTTTTATCTTCGGTTTGATTCCATTGGTTGGCCATACCATAGGTGCCATTGTGGTAAGTATTATTGCTCTGCTCCACTCCGTAACTGCCGGCGCAGTGATTTTTGTCTATTATGTGGCCTACCAGCAAATAGAAAATTACTTAGTCCAACCCCGGATTCAGGCTAATGCTACAAATATGTCCCCACTGTTGGTTTTCACAGCTGTCTTAATTGGTGCCAGCTTGAACGGCTTAATTGGTGGTCTGATAGCCATTCCAGTGGCTGGCTGTCTTAGGGTTTTGGTGTTGGATTTTATCCAGCGCCGCAAATTGATGGATCCAGCCGAAGTTTCAACGACCGCTCCTACAGCGGATACCAAATAACCCCATGATCTGTATCATTTAGACCAATTTTAGCTTCTTCTAGTTGTTTTCTCAGCTCGTCAGCTTTAGTCCAATCTTTGTCCTCGCGAGCCTTTTCACGCTGGTTTATAAAGTCTTTTTGCTCGTCAGAAATGTCATCAACATTCATTAATTTAAGTCCTAGTAGATCATCCAAAAATTCTAATAGTTTAGTAAAATCCTGGACGTTGTTATAGCGGTTGGCATTTTCGGAATCAAGATCTAAAGCACCAAGCTGAGTAGCAATATTGCTGAGAAGGCTTAGGGCGCCGGGGGTATCAAGGTCGTTGGCTAAAATGGCAGCGAACTGCTTGGGAATGTCCCTCAAAATGTAGGTACTAGCATCCTTCAGGTGCTTTCTGGGCTGCCAGCGCAAAGCGGCCATTGCCCGATAATCATTTAGGCGATTCTGAGCGGCCTCTAGGTTGTCCCAGGTAAAATGGGCCTCCGTTCGGTAATGTGCCTGGAGGACCAAAAGACGCAGCGCCAGCGGGTCAAAACCCTTATCAATAACATCAGCTAAGGTGTAGAAATTTTTCAGACTTTTGCTCATTTTTTTACCATCTACCAGCAAATGCTCGGAATGTACCCAGTAATTGGCTAGTTTCTTGCCACTAGCTGAGTGGCTTTGGGCCACTTCGTTTTCGTGGTGCGGAAACTTTAAGTCGACGCCGCCGGTGTGTATGTCAAAGGGCTGGCCTAAGTGCTTTGCTGACATTGCCGAGCACTCAATGTGCCAGCCCGGCCGGCCTTCGATATTTCGCCCATCAACTTCAAAGTCCCAGCTGGGCTCATCTGGTTGCTTGGCTTTCCAAAGCGCAAAGTCAGCGACATGTTCTTTATCGTACTCATCATTATTAATACGGTGGTGACTGTGACTGCGGTCCAATTTTACAAAAACCCCATATTCTGGATACTTAGCAATATCAAAATATATGCCGTCCTCGGCTACGTACTTATTAGGAATCTTAATAATGACTTGTTGCATGTCCTCAATAGCTTCGCTGGCCCGAACTAAGGTGGATTCGCTAAGATCAATGCCGACTCGTTTAACGTCATCTAAGAAAACTTTTTCAAAATGGCTGGTTAATTCTTTATACGGCTTATTTGTTTCTTTTGAGCGAGCAAAAATCTTGTCTTCAATATCAGTGATGTTCATAACATGCTTAACTTTTAGCCCGTTGGCTTTAAGAGTTCGCCTTAGTATATCTTCATTAATATATGTTCTAAGATTGCCAATATGAACATGGTCATAAACTGTCGGCCCGCAGGTATATAAACCAACTTGACCATCTTGGATGGGCATAATTTCTTCAGCTTTTCTACTTAGGCTGTTGTATAGCTTCATGGCTTGATATCTGCCTTATAGTTTAAGGCAAATGCATCAGAAACTAACTTTTGATCGGGAAAATCTTTACGGATTTTCTCTACGTCATCTGGTTCTAAGCTCCAATCTACCGCTCCCAGGTTTTCTTTTAGATGGTCGATGTTACTGGTTTTAGCAAGCGTAACTACTTTTTGCTGCGAGATAAGCCAATTTATTACTACTTGAGGGACCGTTTTTTTATACCTCCTTGCAAGCTCTTCTAATAACATTGACTTTGGCAAAGATCCTTTTTGTAAGGGACGCCAGGCAACTAACATAACATCATTTTCCTGGCAGTACTTCAGGACGCCGGTTTCTTCCATTTCACGATACTGAACATTGTAATGAACCTGATTACAGACTAATTTATTTTTAGTGTGTTTTTGCGCCTCAGCAAATCGTCGAGGTGTTAGATTACATACGCCAATATTCTTAACTAAACCGCGTTCGACAAGTTCATCCATAGCTCTCATGGTATCTGCAATTGGTATGCCAGCCTCCGGGTAACGGTGCAGCAAATACAAATCTATATAGTCAACTCCAAGTCGTTTTAAGCTTGCTTCACAGGATTGACCTAGATCTTTGTATGACTGATTAGTTCCAGAGACCTTTGTAGCAATTATTAGCTTTTTTCTGTCATAGCCTGTAATGGCTTGTCCCAGCAATTCTTCCGAATGGCCTCTAGCATAGCCTTCAGCAGTATCAATATGTGTGATGCCACTATCAAGCGCAAAACGGATTGCGTCTATTTCTTCTTTATCGTGGCTTGTATCTGGCTCGTAGCGACCACCTACCTGCCAAAGTCCCAATCCGTAGACTGGAAGCTCAAAGCCATTTTTTAACTTCTTTGTAGGTATGTTAATCATAATTACCCGTCTAGTTTAGCAAGTAATTTAGCAGCTACTTCAATCGTTTCGTTTTTAACTTCATCAAATTTCTTGCCGCTAGTTATCTTAAAACCGCTGGCGTAAGGGTGGCCGCCGCCGCCAAAATGAGCGGCCAGGTCACCGGCAATATTCTTGCCATAGTTGGTGCGTATTTTAGCCGTAACCTTGCCGTCACGGTACAGCTTAAAAGCAATCGCTACGTCGGTGCCTTCGGTTAGGCGCATATCGTCAATAACCAGCATTGAAGGATTATAGGCATGGCTGTATTTTTCAATTTCTTCCCATGGGATGGTTACTACGGCTATGCGGTTATCGTTAAAGTACTCAATTCGCTCTAGCAGCTTGCCTTTGTAACGAATTAGCTCGATGGATTTGCGCATCATTTCCCGGCGAGCATTTTCCAGTTCCGCCAGCTTAACGCCGCTTTCTACAAGCTCTGCAATAATGTGAATACTGCGGGCCGTTGTACCCTCGCTAATTAAGCCCAGACTATCCGATAAAATCGAAATTGACAGCATATTTTTAGCCTGCTCATTCAAGGGCCATTTTAGCTGCTGTGCCAGTTCATATATAACCTCGCCGGTAGCTACGGCCGGCTTATTACAGATGACAGTAGCAAAAAGAATGCTGACGTCAACAGCGTGATGGTCGATGATAATTGAAGGCTTGGAGGCTACCCAACCCAGCTGACCGGATTTCTGCAGGTTCTCAAACAAACTAATAGCACTGACATCCACTACAATACTTAAATCGAAATTTGTTGGCAGATCCTTGGTGACTCTATCCCAGCCCTTCAAATAAGTTAGATACGAAGGAATATCAACGCCGCAGTAAAGTACGATTTCTTTGCCCGCGTCACCCAGGATTTGCTCCAGTGCCAAGCTACTCGCCAAGCTGTCGCCATCTGGATTATCGGCCTGCATAACTACAATAGTCTTAGCACCATCTAAAATAGTCTGAATTTGCTCAGCTTCCGGGTATTTGCTCATTTTCTCTATTATAACGGACTAATTGATTGTCTGTCTGCCCTCTAAAGCACGCGACAAAGTAATTTGATCGGCATATTCGAGATCAACACCGATTGGCAGTCCTCGTGCCAAACGGCTTAATTTAACCTTCAGCCCGACAAGTTGCTGCTGAATATAAAGAGCGGTTGACTCACCCTCTACGCTGGCATTGGTAGCCAGTATTATTTCTTTTACCTTGTCATCTTTAACTCGCTTAATAAGCTCTCGTATTTTTAGTTGCTCCGGGCTAATATCATCAATTGGTGATATTAAACCACCAAGCACATGATAAGTACCTTTGTAGTCGTTGGTTTTTTCAATTGAAACGATGTCGAACGGATCAGCTACCACCGCGACTAGTTGCTTGTCACGGTCGTTGTCCGTGTAAAGACTGGAAAGCTTTTGACCCTTAGGTACCAACGCAAAAGTCTTCTGGCAGTAGTCAATGCCGGCATGCAGTTTCTCTAGACTTATAGCTAGCCGGTCGGCATTTAAGTGATCACTGCGCAACAAATAGTAGGCATATCGTTCAGCAGACCTAGGACCAACACCAGGCAAAGCCGATAAAGCCTCAATTAATTCAAGTAACGCGGGTGGCAGAACCTTATCGGGCATTACTTTTTACGATTATATTTAGCAGATGCGTAGCCTAGAACTAGCGCACTGATCACTAGGACAAAAATGTAAGCTGTGGTTCGCTCACGCATATTATCGCTAAGTCCTAGCAGCCCAAAAAACAGAATCACAAAAGATATGGTACACAACAGCCTATAATGTGAATTTTTCATATTAAAGCCCTAAATCCCCTAATGAACCCATCACCGGCTGCATTTTTGCGGCCGCCAGCTTTTGGCTTTGGTTGATGGCTTCTTTAACAGCGTCCTCTATCCAACGCTCTAATTGTCCGATATCGTCTAAGTCAACACTTTCCGGATCTATATTAACTTTCTTTATTTTTTGTTCGCCGGTAATCTCTACTTTTACTGCACCGTCGCCGGCTTGAACTGTAATTGTCTCTTTCTGCAGTTCTTTTTGCAGCTTCTTAACCTTCATTAGCATCTTCGCCTGATCAAACTTACTCATTTCACTCCTTTCGCACCACACAGCCTGTTTGACAGCAAAGCTGTCAACCCGCTAGTGTTCTTGGCGCATTGCCATTTCAGAAACTCCGCTACTCGCTCACAGTATTAATATATACAGCTCACTCTGTTGCTTGTTTCTTACTTGCACTGCATCCAAGTGCGGAAGGCGTGTGTACCTCTTTATTGTAGCAAATGAGCTTTATTGTTGAATGGTAAAGGCGGCTTTAGTCTCTGGTGCGTTTGGCCAAGCCACAAAATAATGATTAATGTTATAGAATGTCGCCAGAATAATAACCACGGTGATTAAGCCGCGGCCTACCCCACGGGCCAATGGGTTCCTGGGAAAGACAGTTAGCCATTGTTGCAGTAGTAGCGTAACCCCTCTTATTACTAGTAAATACATCAACGGTAAAAGTAGAGCCAGGCTAATCAGGCCGCTAAGTGCTGATAAAACCGTGGTCATTATAAAAAGCCCAATTAAGACTTTGGTCCTGTCGAGTTTACGCCCCAGCCAATAGGCATAGGCGCCAATGATGCTGGTGACCGTAGCAAAAATTCCTAGCAGCGGCAAAGTCCCGAGCCAAAACGTTGGATCGCTAGGTCCACGGTAGAAAATCCGAACTGGAATTTTAGCCAGATTCACAAGGCTATCTCTGGGGCTAAAAATGCCGTTTAGGGGTAGGCCTGCTATTGACCGGGCAACCGAGGGTTGCCTAAATATTGCCCAGCCTAGGGCTGATAAGGCTAAAAAACATATAAAAATTGATAAGATTTTACTCAACCAATTAGCTCGTTTAAAAAGGGCAAGCAACAATTTTCGTTGCCAAACTAAACCAGCAGCCAAGATCCAGATAACTCCCGGGACGTAAACAAGAATGCTAAGCAATAATGCGCCAACAAACAAAGCCCAGCTGACACGCTTAGTCAGCTTTAGCCAAGTGCCATAAGCTAGAACTGCAATGATGGCGAATATCAACAAGACATCTGGCGTACTCTGGCGGGCAATATGAAAAAACCAGGCTGAACTAGCGAACAAGGCAGTGCCTAGTACTGCGATTCGCCAAGTGTGCCAATTTTTTAATACATAATAGAATAGCCCGGCGGCGATAAAAGCAAAGAATACACTCACACCACGAACCTGTGCGGGGGTGGTCCAGCTAAAGTAATGCAAAAGCCACTGCATAAGATTAAAAGGGGCGTTAACCGGATTATTAAGAATATGGTGAACATCCGAGGTGTTAGCCAGTGAAGATGCTTCGTAAGGGCTTAGGCCAGGGACAATTGACCCAAGCTTGAAAATTAGCAAACTCATAACTGCAGCAATACCAGCAAAATAACCTATAATTGGTTGCCAAGAACCACCAAGCTTCAAACGTATTTCTTTAACCATTTAACGAATTTAAGTATAGCATTTTGCCGGCTTCGCCTTATAAGACAAAACTACGTTTTTCTCACCAAAGCCTGCAAAATGGAATACATTTGTCTTGGGCTGCTCTTTTTCCTTAACGGGTAAGATGTCTACTCTGGGAATGGCGAAGCTTGCTTGGTTTCTAAGCTCCTAAAGCGTTGCTTCTCTTTGTCAAAGTAAAGCTCGACTGCACCAGTTGGACCGTTACGCTGTTTCTTTATTAGGATATCGGCGACATTTTTACGGTCAGTGTCCGGCTTATAGTAGTCGTCTCTATAGATAAATGCTACCACGTCGGCATCTTGCTCGATTGAGCCAGATTCACGTAGGTCGGCTAATTGTGGGATTCGATCTGGACGGTTTTCAACCGAACGACTAAGTTGACTTAGTGCCAGCACCGGCACATTTAGCTCGCGGGCTATACCTTTCAGGCCGCGCGAGATCTCAGATATTTCCTGTACGCGGTTACCGTCGCCGCCATAACGGCCACCACTCATGAGCTGCAGATAATCAACCACTATCAAACCAAGTTCGCGGATATGAGCCTCGCGGCGAGCTTTAGTCCGTAGCTCACTAACAGTAATACTTGGCGTATCATCAATGTATATTTTTGCTTCACCTAAGGCGCCCATGGCTTGGCTAATTTTTTCAAAGTCAGCATCGGTTAGATTTCCGGTGCGGAGCGCCCAAGCATCAACTCCAGACTCCATAGCTAGCATGCGGTCAACCAGCTGTTCCTTGCTCATCTCCAGGCTAAAAATTAGCACCGGCTGGTCTGCTCCCAGCGCGACGTTATGGGCAATATTAAGAGCTAAGGCGGTTTTACCCATTGATGGTCGAGCTGCTAAAACAACCAAGTCAGAACGCTGCAAACCGGCCAGAACGTTATCCAAATCTTTATAGCCTGTTGGAATACCTCGGATTTTACCTTTGTCTTTATGAAGTTCGTCAAGTCGGTCAAAACTTTCGCTCAGGACGGTCTCTAGACTAGTGACATCTTGGCCAACATGCTTTTGGCTGATTTCAAATAAACGGCTTTCGGCATTTTCGATTAGCTCATCTAAGTTTCTGCCTTCGTCGTAACTTAAATTAGTTATATCCTGGGAAGCAGCGATTAATCGGCGTCTTAAGGCTTTTTGAGCAACAATGTCAGCATAACGCTCAACATGAGCAGCTGTCGGTACATAGTTAGTCAGTTCTGTTAAATAAGCCGAACCACCGACAAAATCCAAATTGCCGCTGTCTTTTAAATGGTTAGATAGGGTTAATACATCAACTGGACTATGCTTTTCATAAAGAGTGTTTACGGCCTCATAAATTCGCTGGTGCTTTTCATCGTAAAAATCTTTTACGGTAATAGCATCGGCTATTTTAACTATAGCGTCACTGTCAATTAGTAAAGCTCCCAATAAACTGGCTTCGGCGTCGGTGTTTTGTGGTGGTAACTTGGCGTCGTCGCTGTCCATTTCCCCCTCTTAATAAACGCGGTAGTTGTCTTAGGAGTCTAGCACTTCAGCATCGCCGAATATATTGCTAATGGTTTGTAGTTCGCCGTTCTCCACAGTACCGTCCACAGTCGGTTTATCAGATGACTTCAAAGGGATGCCACCGGTTTCTACAACAGTAATAATTTTAACCGGCTTACCCACAATTTGTTTAGCGGTAGCCGCTAATATTTCGAGGTTTTTGGCTTCATCTAGACGTTTTTTATGAAAAGCAAAATTAAATGTCAGCTTCAGCACTTGCTTGCCGCTGAATTCAGCCTTAGCCATACGCAATGTGCTGTATAGCGTATTATGTTGGTCTTTTAGAGCCTCCAGAATTTTATCCCAAGCACTTTCACTCTTACGGCTGGCTTTTACTGGTTCTGGTTTTACCTCGGCCGTCGGCTTGTCAGGTTCGATTTTGACATTGTTTTCCGGTGTTTTTTCTACTGGAGTGGCTGTTAGTGCGGATTGCAGTAATTTATCCAGTAAAATCAGCTCCAGTAACTGGTCTGGGTCTTGGCTAGCCGGTACGGCTAAGAGTTTTTTTAGAAGACTAATAACTTCTTGTCTATCGGCTTGGTCATTAATAAGCCTGCTTCTATAATAAGCGCTTAACTGCTTGGCGATTGTTGGCGGATGATAGCCTTTGAGGCGAATCTCTTCTAATTTACCAAGTAGCTGCTCTGGGGTGCCAGAATCTACAGTTGTGCCTATTGCCTCAATCGCCTCAGCTGGTGCAATCCCTAGCATTTTTCTTACATCGTCAACTTTTACATCACCGCCGGTACTGACTTGGTCGAGTAGGCTAATACTGTCACGAAAACTCCCTGCTCCGTGGCTGGCTAGTAGTTCAACAGCTTCATCATCGATCTTTACACCTTCTGTTTTAGCAATCTCTTTGAGATGCTTTATTGCGTCGCTTTTACTAATTGGCTTAAAACTAAAGCGCTGGGTGCGGCTGACAATGGTCTCTGGCAGTTTATGGGCTTCGGTTGTGGCCAGAATAAAAATAACGTGGCCCGGTGGTTCTTCCAGGGTTTTAAGGAGTGCGTTAAAAGCTTCTTTAGTAAGCATGTGGACTTCGTCAATAATGTAGACCTTATATTTGGCAGAAGTTGGGGCAATATGGACTTTTTCGCGCAGGTCACGTATCTCGTCAATACGTCGATTACTTGCGGCGTCAATTTCAATGATGTCGAGATACGTTTTGGTTTCGTCATACTTAATATTGTTAACTTCGTGAGCTAAAATACGCGCCACACTAGTCTTGCCAACGCCACGCGGACCGGTAAATAAATAGGCATGGTTAACTCGCCCACTTTTAATAGCATTACTTAGTGTCCGAGTGATATGCTGCTGTCCAACAACCTCGCTAAACTTCTTAGATCGATATTTACGGTATAAAGCCTGACTCATGCCCTATCAATTATAGACGAATGATATTTGAAATTAGATTGTAGAAATTACCAGAGATATAATTTGGCAGACTTAGTGGAATTATCAAGATCAACGCCACAACCGATAGCGAGAGTGACCCCGCCTTGCCAGTTGTCGAATTCAGACTCTTGTCCCAAGACTTTGTAGTATCTTCCTTTAAAATTATCATAAGCGCACCAGTCTGGTCTCGCTATACTTTCAATTGGAATAAAGTGCCCAGCTAAGAAAACGACTATAAGTGCACTCAAAGTAATTAAAAACTTTTTTGAAACTCGTAATTTATAATGCGGCTTCGAGCGCAGCCCACTCGGCATTTTCGTCATCTTCTGGGATGTTTACGCTAACTTGATCCCCTGGCTTAGCCTTGAAGTAAGTCACACTGGCTAGCAAAATTCTATATTGCTTCTTGCCGACGTTTACAAAGTAATGGCCATCCTTTAACTCCAGTACGCCGACGACCTGTTTTCGGGCGATAGGACCAATTTGCTTATACATAAAAGCACCGTCGTCGGCAATAGTTAGCTTTAAGATATCACCTTGGACTAATTTTGACTTAGATGCGTAGTTGGCCGGTACCGGATAAGTTTTACCATCAGAGCCAACCATATTTTGACCATCAAATACACCTTCAATAACCTTGCCCAAGGATTCATCTTTAGCCAAAGCAGTAGCTTCAGCGTCATCGCCAACCAGGCTCACCAATAACTCTTTAGCCGCTCCCAAACTGGTTTCGGCTTCTTGCAATAGGCTCCGCAGTCTCTTAATCTGCTTATCTGCTACGTCGGTCATGAGGTACCTCTAAAGTGTTTGTTTACGGACACTCAACAGTAAAATTACCATTTTTACACCGTCAAGTCAAAAGACCTGTGGATAAAAAGTTTACTTTTTAAGCAGTTTACGATAGCTCTACAGTTGCGCCGGCTTCTTCAAGTAGTTTCTTGGCATTGTCAGCGTCTTCTTTCTTAGCTTTTTCCAAAACGACCTTAGGCGCACCGTCTACTAAAGCTTTAGCTTCACCCAGACCAAGACCAGTCACTTCTTTAACAGCCTTAATTACGGCTACTTTTTGAGCGCCAGCGTCTTTCAGGTTAACGTCAAACTCGGCTTTTTCCTCAGCTGCGGCACTTTCTTCACCACCACCAGCCGGTGCGGCAGCAACGGCTGCAGCCGGTGCAGCGGCGCTCACGCCCCAGTGCTCTTCTAGTAACTTCACGAACTTACTGATGTCTAAGGCTGACATCTTATCAAGCTCACTGACCAGTTTTTCAAACTCTTTAGGGACTTTCGCGTCAGATTTCTTCTCTTTCTTAGTCTCTTCTTTGGGTTCCTCTACTTTAACTTCCTCTTTTGGTGCGTTTTCAGCAGGTGCTTGCTCTTCAACCGGCTTCTCTTCTTTTTTCTCTTCTTGCTTTACGTCTTCATCAGCCATATTATTTCCTTTCTTATTAACAAATTATTAGCTTATCGATTCAGCGCGAGCTTGCAGTACCTGCAAAACACCTCGGGCATTACCGTTTAAGACACTTACCAAACCGCTGAGCGGTGAACTAAATAGGCCAACCAATTGGCCGCGCAGTTGCTCTTTGGACGGTAGGTTGGCCATTGACTTGACGTCTTCAGCCTCAACAAATTGGCCCTCTTCTGTAATAGCACCGACAAAGTCAACTTTTTGACCACTTTTAGCAAAACCGGCCAGGGCTTGAGCCGGAGCAACCTCGTCATCAGGATTAAAGGCAAACAACAGCTGTCCTTCAATGACTTTGCGTTCAATGTCCTTAAATTTGTCGTTTTTATCCAGGGCTTTGACAAACAGGTTATTCTTGATGACCCTTACGCTAGTCCCTGAATCTTTAATTTGACGACGCAGATCCTGCATAGCCTGAACCGATACACCATCATAGTGAGCCATTACAGTCATCTTAGTATTATCGAGATAGCTCGCAACCTGCTCGATAATTTCTTGCTTTTTTTCTTTCGTTAAAGCCATCTTACCTCTTAAAATTAAAAAATCTTTGGCGCATACCAAAGACATAGAAAAGTTGTTTCTACCTCGGTGGCATAATTAAGCTTTCGCCGCCACTGTCTCTGGTAACCAGTATATTATAGATTAGATTCAGATGTTTCGTCAACCGTTGGTTTCGGGTACCAGCGCATTAGCCTGACACTCCATTGTTCGCCACAAGGCGCACCGTGTATAAGCTCAAGTCTTATCTCTCGACTTAATAGGCCAAAGGCTTTAAGTTTTTCACCAATTTCAAGTAGCCTATAGACTTCAGGGTCTACTATTGGTTCTTGGCTAGAAACAGGTTCGCTTATTTGACCTTCCATCGTCCTCCTCATATTTAAAACAGCCCCTGCGCGGAGCTGTTTGTTGACAAATAAAAGCTCTACCGCGCTAGACGGAATCTCGAATAATTTTAATAATTGTTGTTTGAGCCATAGATAGTATTTTAAATATCTATAGGGGTATGTCAAGCTATTGGGATGTTCGGGCAATGGCTGCTCGTCCACTCTTACCCTGATACCTACCTTCTTCGTGTATAGCATCGGCGCCTTGGCCCCAGAAGGTTGGGTCATGGGGGGTGTATATACGATGACCCCCTTTTATGACACCATCACTATGAATTCCAGAACGGTGTACTAGCGTATCTCGGCCAACAACCGGAGCTTGCCTGTGGACCTCGATACCAGCCATACTTAGTACGCGATTGGCGGTTTTTACAGATCTTTCAGGGTTAAAACGCCAATAAATATCAACTGGGAGATCTTCGGCAAATTTAAAAATACTGGCTGCAACTGAGAAGACATCAGCATTCCCAGCTCGTTCACCCAGACCAGAAATAGTAGTTTCTATTTGAATATTTATTGGCTTAGCTTGTATTTTGGCGTATTCGGCAGCTGCACTAACCAAGCTAAAACTATTGGCAGTTGCCATAGCTAGATCGTTGTGGTTATGAGCTGAAATTGTTACATCAGGATTTGCCCTTACTACCCAATCAATTACTCGACTATAGAAATCACGCATCCAGAATGGATTACGCTGGCCAACGGTGTCGGGTACATTAATTACATCAGCTCCTTCATCAACAGCTGACTTCATTACTCCTTCTAAGTATTTTTCTTCTGTGGTACTAGCCGCCTCTGCCGAAAATTCCACTGTTGCTTGGGGCCTGTCAATCATCAATGATTTGGCGTGCATAACTGCATCTCGACCCATTAGGTGTACTTCTTCTGGTGTTTTGCCCGGAAATTTTGCTGCCATGTGCTCTCTATCTGTCGACACGAATGTGTGAATTCGCGGGAATATAGCATCCTGTACAGCCTCCCAGGCCACATCAATGTCCCTGCGGGTTGTTCGGCAAAGCCCCGCAATAGTTGGGGTAGCGCCTACCTTGCCAACAGCGTGGTTATTGCGCCATTCAGAAATAGCATATTCATTGTTACCCACTAGCTTAGACACCATACGTACTTCGTCTGCATCGCCAACTGTTCTAGGGAATCCTGCTTCTATGACACCTATGCCCAAAGCAGCTATTTCACCGGCAATATCAGCCTTTGTTCCTTTCGGAAACTGATTTTGCTCAGGCAACGATTGTGCTCCATCACGCAAGGTTGTATCAAAAATTGTTAGATTAACTTCACTCATTTAGTTCTCCTTAAATTAAAAAATCAGGCGTTGAGGCCTGATTGTGGGGCTGTGCAAAACGTATCTGTACGCTCAGGCTTCAACCAATTTGAAGCACAGCCCTTGAAGGATAAGTAGGAGACTCGAAGAGTGCTTCTGGTTAAAACCCATAGTGATTTAGAGGTTATCACTCTTGACTGAAAAATACAATATTCAAAAACTATTGCTTGCGTTCTTAAAAATTCGGTGTAGTATTAGTTTTTGGTAAGAGTTATGGCAGTCACAGAAATAGACTTAACACACAGAGATGATAAGCAAACAGGAATAGCTGAAGAACTTGCGAGCGTGCACGCTGAAGCTAGCTCGAGGAACTTATTATTAGGAGAGTTTGCATCTGGAAAATCTCGATTAATTGACCTCGATCAAGAGGTAAATTCACCTCAATCTAGCGTTTCTTCTCAGCCTGATCAATCTGTTGAAGCTTAAACTGTGTATACTTTTCAGCCGCCAAACGCGTTAATTCTTCGTCTTCGCCTTGATTGACAAACTTCATACCCTGAGCAAGTAGCGGATGTACTTCTGCTAACTTTTCATACATTTGTTGAGTTAGTTTGCGGTAGCCAGGGTGTCCCTGCGGCGAAGTCCTAAGTTCAACAAAATGATATGCCTCGCGGGCATTAAAAGTCATTTTCCACCGCATTTTATGCCCCAAAAGCGTAGCGTATTGCGCCTCAACCCCGTAGCCAGCTGCCTGTAACTTGCTATGAAGCGCCAAGCTCATGTCAAAGCACTTTTCATATAATTCAGCTAGCCCGGCTTCTTCAATAAGCTCTGGTATTTCATAGCCATAGCGAGGGGTTAACTCCTGCCACTCTAAATCATCAACCATGCGGTGACGTTGTAAATCTCGAAAGATGCCGTAATCACAAACCAAATCCCAGCTGTAATGGGCTTTTTCTAGTGCTCGCCCGGGCTTGTGGCGCCGGTTTAAGCGTTCACCGATATAGGCCAGCAGCACCGAAGCTTTTTTATCATATGACCATTTACTAACTGAATCCTTAATCTCGTCTAACGATAAATTACTGTGCTCATAGAGCATATCTGGCACTAAGTCCACTTCGTTGCGAGGCCAGACGCCTGTTAGCCTAACCGGCGCTTCATGCTGACCAAAATTATTAGGTAAATATTTCTCGGCTAATTTTTTTACGCCTTGTTTGGTGTTGGCTCGATAAGCAATGGCTGCGCCGCCGCGATCCGGCTTATCGGCTCGCTCCAAGAACATTGGAATCATTTGCCGACCTTCGTCTAAGAGTTTCTGTCCGGTTATACGAGCTTCAACGAACTCTTCGCTCATTAGGTGCATGATAAGACTTTCTAGAGCTTGGCCTGAAGCATAAATACCCACGGTGGCAGTGGTGGCTACGGGCAGAACATGGCGAGCGGCGTCACAAGCTTGGGCCCGAGTCGCCCCTTGCCAGGCAACATCTTGCTCATCTTTTGGAACTTTAGAGTTAGTACGCACATAGTCTGTAGCCTTTCTGACAATAACTGAATAAGTGTCAAAGATTTCATCCATGACTTTGACATAGACTTGGAGTGTATCTTCGTCAAAATGCTCCGGGATATGATATTTGTATCGTCCTTCGTTATCTTTTTGATCGAAATAAATGTAGCGCGTCGATTGTTCCAGATAGGCGGCCAGCCTGCCCCACTCCAGTTTCTTTATAAGCAGGTTAGAGGCGTTCTCAACAACTATATGCTGGCCAACCAACTGTTGAACAGAGTCATCACCATAAGCCGTTATAACCCGCTGGAGCAGCTTTTCATCTTTGCCTTCGGTGGCGGCAAACTCGTCCAAAATAGTTACGCGCATATCATCACCGCGGCGACTCAATCGCGCCATAGCTGCTGCTATGGTTGTAGCCGTCAACTTGTCCTTAAAACCATAGACATTACCACTGGCATTAGTTACGGCTTCTTCCAAAAAGCGCTTACCCTCCGAAGTTATTTCGTAGCCGGCGTTCGTCTTGTGAATATAAGGATTTTTTGGCTTTTCAACCTGCGGCTTGGGTTTAGTTCCTTTGGTAATAGGCATCGGCTCGGGTAACAACGGCTCGACATTTTTCCAAATCATGTCGGCAACTACGCTTTTAGTCATCATTTTTCCGCTGCGCACACAGTCAAGGCGCTGAAAATCACGCGGGAATAATCGGCATAGGTCGTCATAAACCTCAACTGAAAGCTTTAAGTGCTTAAAATCAGCCTCGTGCAAGTCACGCTTCTTATCGGTATAACTGCGGGCGGCCTTTCTATCAATTAATTGCTGGGCAATCTCGGCTGGCACGCGCAGCACAAAACTCCTGTCCGGCCGCGGGATTCCCAGCATTTCAAACTCCAAATTATCCAGCCAGATAAAATAACCGCGCCGCTCTTCAGGATAAGCAAACTTAGTACCCTGATGAGCCATATTTGAACCGGTAAAACGATTAGCCAGCACAACCTTGCCTTCTTCTAGCGCCTGCCTGATTTGCGGTGCGGCTTGGTAGCGGTCAATCGCGTAAAATAGCGAACCGGTATAAGGTCCAACCTCTTCCGAACTGCCGTATTTACCATTTAAGTACTCCTTCACAAAGTAGCTGGAAGGCTCATCATAACGAGGAAAATCAAAAGTCTCTACTTGGTGTCCGGCTTGGCGTAACCTTTCGGTCAATAATTCAAATTGCGTACCTTTGCCCGAGCCATCAGTACCTTCAATAACAATAAATGCACCCCTACTCTTACTTGCCGGTTTCACTTGTAGCCTTTCAAGCCTTTGATGATTTTAGGCATCTGGCGACTATCTTTGTAAGCTCGGGGGAGCATCTGTTCCGGCGACCAAGTCTTAATAATGGTTTGCAGATCCTGGCTGGGGCGGCTCTGATATTTGCCGCTTAGCTTGGTGTACTCGCTGCTAACGGGGCCTGTTTCGTAGAAGACCATTTGCGCGACTCGTTCACCAACAGGCAGTACAACGCTTTCATATTGGTTCATATTATAAACTTCCATCGTCCAGCGGTTTATATAACCAGGATCACCCCACCCGGCGTCTAAACAAACCGAGACGCCGTTGCGACCCCAGGTACTGCGGGCTTGCATAGTGCTAGTGCCGGGGGCTCGAATGCCTATAAATTCATGAGTATGACTAAGTATGCGCTCGCCTGGCCTTAAGACAATGATTGGATGTTTTGGCGGGATATTCTTAAATAATTGCCGGCCATGTTGCTTAACCCATTTCTCATGCGGCTCGGCGTGGTATGGTCCACCGCGAAAGTATGATTTAACAGCTTTTTCATCAAATGGATTATAAAAACCGCCCTCACTTGGCCGCTCCAAACGATAGAAATAATAGCCTAGGGTAACGTCAACGCTACTACCGGCAATGTTTTTGTCATTGTAAGGGTGAAGGACGATATGACCTTCTTTAATTGCTTGTCTAATTTGTGTATTGCTATAAACTCCCAAAAATACCTCGCTCAAATATATTGTACGTAATAACTTGAAAACTATTCAAGGCCTCCCGCAGATATTACAACGAGTCTAAAGTCCCAGCTTATTTCGGATGTCATCCTGAATTATATCAATCGTAGGCGAAGCATCAATCTTGACAGTATTAACACCAAGTTTTTGAGCAAATTTAGTCGCTTCACGGTAACCAGCTTGGGTTTGCTTGTGATAATTGTCGTTTTGCCGTTCAAAATAGTTGTTGGCAGCTGATTTATCTTCCTGCTTTCGCTTGTCGCGGCGGCCCTTAAGTATAGACTCTGGAGCATCAAAAACTATTAGGTCGTCAATACTCCATAACTTTAACATTTTTTCACAGGCGTCGTAGCCCTGTTTTGGTATTGGTAGATTACTGGCAAAAACTTGATAGGCAATAATTGTTAAAGGGCTACGGTCCACTAGAATAATCTCGCCTGTACTTTTACGGTTCTTAATTTGGTAGCCAACATCAGTTTGACCGGCTAAGGAAATATAAAGATCAGTTTCTGGTTGGCGCGGAACGTTTAAAAGCGAAGCAGCCCTTAAAGCTACACCTATTGGCGTTCCGCCGGCCGAGCGGGTTTTAAATACCTTATAGCCCTTTCCTAATAAGTAGTTGGCCAAAAGTTTTAATTGGCTGCTTTTACCAACACCATCCGGTCCGTCAAAGGCAATAACTCGACCTTGTTTTTGACTCACCTCGCTATTATAGCTCGACTTTAATGCTTGGTCCCATGCTGGTTGTAATATATGTAGACTGAATGTAAATGCCTTTGATAGAGCTGGGTTTAGCAGCTTTTATACTTTTGACTATAGCCTCGGCGTTTTGCTGGAGTTTTTCAGGCCCAAAGCTAACCTTACCAATAGCCAAGTGGATTATGCCTTCACTATCTACTCGGTATTCTACGCGGCCGCCTTTGGCGCCTTTTACTGCTGCTGTTAAATCTTTTGCCACTGTGCCGCTTTTTGGATTGGGCATAAGACCTCGCGGACCTAAAATACGCGCATATTTAGCTAATTTAGCCATCATTTGCGGTGAGGTTATTAAAACGTCAAAGTTTAGGTTTTCTTTCTCCAGTTGAGCCAGAAAATCTTCATTGCCGACGATGTCAGCGCCAGCTTGCTTTATCTTATCGGCAGGTTCATCTGTAAAAACTGCTATTTTGACATCCTTACCGGTACCGGCTGGTAAGGTAACGGTGTCACGAATGTTCTGATCAGCCGTCTTTGGATCTACGCCTAAACGAACATGCATCTCAACTGATGCATCAAACTTAACTGTAGATGTTTTTATAGCTAGCTCAAGTGAATCTTTAAGTGCGTATTGCTTAGTTTTATCTATAAGCTTTGCGCTTTCACGGTACTTTTTACTACGACGCTCCAACCGGCTACGGGCCGGCTTGACAGGTTTCTTAGGCTTATCAGCTTCTTTGTCACTAGCTTTTACTGCTTTACGCTCTTCTTTAGCTACTTTCTCTTCAGACTCTTTAATGGCTTTGGCGCTGCGTTTGCCAGCCTTCGCCACTACCTTTTCTTCAGCAGCAGGTTTAGTTTCTACTTTATTCTTGACAGTTTTTGGTTTTTCTTCAGTTTTCTCAGCTGTTTTTTTGGTTTCCGCCATAATGACTCCTTTCGTGGTACTTACGAGTTTCTAACTCTCCCACAAATTTAATTTATTTTCCGTCTGTTATTTCACCTAATGGTTGCATACCCAATTGCGTTCTCAAGTGAGCTGCAGTTGCTATGAACCGTGGGATTCTGCTCGCTTCAAGCTCACGAACTTTCCTGTCCCAATCATCATAGCCTTCTACTAAATTACCAGAATCTCTCCTTACCTGCTCATCCGGGTGTATACCATTTAATTTTTCAAAATCTTCTTTCCATGAGTCCGAAAGTCTAATATCTGTGCCGATTCTCACGGTTCCGTGCAGCTCTATATCCCCAAATCTAAACCCGGTAAATTCAGACACAGCGTATTTATAGCCTGAAGCACCTAATGTCTCGATATTAACCCCCATATTCTTATCCTATCTCCACACCCATGCTGCGGGCTGTGCCAGCGACAATCTTCTTTACAGCCTCAATATCTTCAGTATTCATATCCTTAGCCTTTTCCTCAGCTATTTCGGTCAATAGGGCATCTGACAGCTTTTTCTCTATTTTCTCGCGGTTGGGGACACCTGAGCCCTTCTCTATGCCTAATTTTGCCCTGATAAGGTCATCTGTGGGCTGGCTGATGACCCTGAAATCCATAGTTCTGTCATCATAAATGCGGATATGGGCAGTCACGGTACCTTTTAACTCTTTGGTTTGCTCGTTAAACGGATTAATAAAATCCATCATATTAACACCATATTGGCCTAAAATACTGCCCACAGGCGGTGCTGGACTGGCTTTGCCGGCTGGTATTTTCATCTTAAGATTTGCTGTAACTTGTTTTGCCATAAATTTAGCCTATTCTACAGGATTCGACCCCTGTTGTCTAGCAATTTCCGCAATTGAGTCACCGTAATCTCTTGCTATACCTATCGGCATTACTGAACTTACCAAAAAAGATAGCACCTAAACCTGCAGACTCACCAGCTTGATGCCAATCACCATTTACTGCTTCAACTACTGCTTTGAGACCATTGCCTACTCCAAATCCAAGACAGATCGCGGCCGTGCCACGCGCTACTTTCAACTTTCTTTTGTAGTCCGCAATGTCTTGCTCTGGTGAAGGCTGTTGTTCAGAAGCCATATTTTAGCTCTATACTCTCTTAACCTGTAAGCTATCCAGTTCAACCGGTGTTTCGCGGCCGAACATGTTAACTAAGACCTTTAGCTTGCCTTTTTGAGTGTCAATATCGTTTATACTGCCATCAAAGCCCTTAAACGGCCCATCAGTAATGTTCACCACTTCACCAACTTTGAAGTCAATCTTGTGCTTGGGCTGTTCCAGACCCATACGTTTGTTAATCTTTTCCATCTCGTCGTCACTAATTGGCGTGGGTTCGGTACCACTGCCGACAAAGCCGGTTACACTTGGTGTATTTCGGACAATATACCAGGCGTCTTCGGATAATTTCATTTCAACCAGTACATAACCCTGAAAAATACGCTTTTCTACGACTTTACGCTTGCCGTTTTTAATCTCAATCATTTTTTCTTTAGGTACTAAAACTTGAAAGATCTTGTCTTTCATATCTAGGCTGTCGGCTCGCTGGCGGATACTCTCGGCTACTTTTTCTTCGTAACCGCTATAAGTGTGGATAGCGTACCAGTGTTTGGTTGTGTCATAACGTTTTGTCATCGTAGTAATATCCTTTTAAATATATTGTTAAGTATGTAGTCTAGGGCGGTTATAAAAGCTCCGAATATGATAGCAAACATGAAAACTGCAAAGGTCAGCTTCATAGTTTCCTTACGCGACGGCCAAGTTACTAGACGGAGTTCTTTAAAGGCATTCTTAAAGTAAGATGGAACTAAGAATTTCAAGAACTTAAAAATCCTGAAAGGATAAAATATGACATGGAAAACTTTACCAACAGCAGAATGGCTGGCTTTAGGCTTGTCAGCTTTTTTTTCAGCCTTTGTTGGCTCGTTGGCCGCTTGCAGGCGCCTTTTCTTAACTTCTTCCGCCATCTAACTCCTTAACCTACTAAAGTTTCTTCGAAATTTTAGGCAGGTGAATTAAAAAAACCTATCATACAGACAGGTTTCGCTGAATCAAGTATATAACAGATAGAAAATTACAGTCAAGACTTACATTAATTTTAAGCTTGGTATAAAAACCTTAAAGGTCGTGCCCTTATTAAGCTCACTCTCAAAACTCATTTGAGCGTGCAGTAAAGAAAGTAATTTTTTAGTTACATAAAGTCCAAGCCCAGTGCCACTAGTTTTCTTAGTACGGTAATCTTCAGACCTAAAGAATTTTTCAAAAATCTTGCCTTGATCCTGCTTGCTAATGCCAATACCCGTATCACTAACTTCAAATAGAACTCCGCCTTCCCGGCGCTGGGCACTAATGGTTATCGAGCCGTGATCAGTATACTTGATGGAGTTAGTTATAAAGTTTTGCAAAATTTCGCGTACGTAGAGCTTGCTCGAATTAATAGCCTGCAGTGTTGGGTCCAGGAAAATTTTAAGCTCTAGACCTTTACCGCGAACTTCTGGTAAGTAATTTTCGGCCAGTTCGTTAACTAGGTCATGGACGTTTATAGTCTCTATATCGACTGTTAGTTTGCCGCGTTCAGCACGAGACAAAGTGGCCAAATCATTTATTAAACCGGCCAAAAACTCTACTTGGTTATGGGCATGCTCCAGCGCCTCCTCAATTTTAGTCAGGTCCGTTCCTTGCTGAGCCATAAGTTTAGCGTTACTTATATTACCTTCAGCTATAGTAATTGGAGTGCGAAGCTCATGGCTAACTACGCTTATGAATTCATCACGTTCTTCTTCCAGAGATTTTTCACGAGTAATATCACGCAGCACAATTACATACCCAGCATTGCCCATATGGCCAAAGCCAAACTTTACCGGCGCGATGCTAATATACAGATTTATAGTACTGCTATCACCGTAATGTATACGCATTTCGCGCGATACAATTGGTGTTTTGGCGCCCAGAACTAACTTTTGAACATCTACCGGTCGGTCATTCTTGTCTTTTAGCTGCAATATACTTGACAATGATTTGCCGCCTATCATGCTATTTGAGTCTAGAATATTTAGCGCAGCGCCGTTATAAAGTAAGATGTTAACCTTGTCGTCAGTCGCAATCACTCCGTCAGCCATGCTGTTAATAAGACTAGTGAGTCGCTCGCGCTCCACGATTGCCGGGCGGCTTCCACTAAGAGTCTGTCTAAGCATATGCCTTATTATTACATAATTTGAAGCAGCTTAAGGAAAAAGAGCAGCCCGACTAAAATGTATTTCATTTTTCCGGCTTTGGTGAGAAAAAACGTAGTTTTGTCTTATAAGGCAAAGCCGCATTATTACATAAACTTGCTTAATCTAGAATGCTGGTTGATGATGGCGGAGTTTTTTTTGAAGAGACTTTGCTTCGGGTTCAATTTTTTCAAATTCTTTCCAAAACTTTGGCCCATGTTTTAAGACTTTAGTGTGCAAAAGCTCGTGGAGTATTACATGATCAATAAGTTGCCAGGGCAAATTCAGCAGCATGATGTTTAGGGTTATCTCTTTTTTAGACGTACAGCTGCCCCAGCGCGATTTAAGATAACGAAATTTAACAATTTTATATTTAAATCTATGTTGTTTTGCTAGCTGTTCTAGCCGCAGACTTAGTAGTTGCGGCGCTTCTTTCTTTAAGGCTCTTAGCGAGGCTTTTCTGGCCATATTTTGAACATCAGCGCTGTAGATGGAACTAATTGACGGATACTGAACCATAATTCTGGACGCTGCTATAGCTGTTCGAGGCTGCTTTATATTGCTAGCGATAAACTTCAGCTGATACTGCTTGCCAATTTTCATATTTTGCCGCAGTAGGCGTAGGGGCTGGCGGTGTTGGTTAATCCAGGTCCTCCTGGAACGCGCAAAATCCAGGCCAGTCTTATATGGTAGCCAAGTTGGCATTGTAACTCTTACGTAATTCTCTGGGTGCAAACTTAAACGCAGCCCCCTGGTACCGCGCCGTTTATAAATCTTAACTTTACCCACGCCTTGTAAATCAAATTCTTTAAAGGCCATCAGCGTATAACTATATTGCGGCGCGATGTATCCACTCGGCCCGCCCTTAGCTGCTGCGAAGCTACTAGATTTACCATTCCGGGCTTAATAACTTGTGATGAGGCACTATCACCACTAATTAGACCCATGGCATAGAGCTTATTAACTAATGCACTCTTTTGAGTATTAAAGGTGTGTTTGCCGCTCAGTACTATGTAATCCTCGTTCCGGGGAGTTTGCATAGTTTTAGAGTAATCATCAAAGGTTGAGCGGTCATAAGGCGTAGCGTACTTATCCTCAATTTTACGTCTGTCCCGCTTGGCGATCCTATAAAAGGCAGCCTCAATATCAATCTGAAACCAAATAGTCAACGGAACGGCGTGATACTGTCGGGCAATAGCTTGCAATTGTCGCCGCGTACCCAGCCGCGAAAGATTGGCATCATAAGCCACACTGGTGCCTGCCCGCAGGAACTCTTCCGCCAAATACTGCATTAACCTCTCAACCAGTTCATCTTCCTGCCGGCTATAAGTTGGTTTTTCGTTTATTTCATGGCGCAAGCGGTCACTACTTAAATGGGCAATATTGATATAGTCGCCTAACTGGCTCGAAAAATAAGTTTTGCCAGCCCCTGGATAACCATACGGTAATATAATAATTGGTTTTGTGAGGTTTATCTTAGCCATATCAATAGTATTTATAACAGATTATAGGAGTTTTATAAATGGCAGGGGTGGAGGGACAGCGCTCTGTCTTCGTGCAGCGCTAACCCGCCAGGGGATTCAATTCCCTCAATTAATAATTTGGCAGGGGTGGAGGGACTTGAACCCCCGACCTACGGTTTTGGAGACCGTCGCTCTAGCCAACTGAGCTACACCCCTAACACAACCTATATTACAGTATGTTTAAGCTTATTTCTTTGGTTTTACTTCGTTGCGGCCTAAGTTTTTCTTGGTCTCAACATAGAACACATGTTTCCTAACAATTGGGTCATACTTCCGCAGCTTGAGTTTCTCAGTGACATTTTGCGGGTTTTTAGTCGTGTAATAACTGCGGTGGCCGCTAGCTTCACTTACCAATCCCACAATTTTACGCTTGCTTGTCTTAGCCATTTTTAGCTTGTCCCTGAGATGGCATTATCCAAGCAAGCACAAAGTATGCCAGCAAACCGGGAATTATACCGGTAACTATGGTTATAAAGATATAAATGGCTCTGACTAGTGTAGGATCTATTTCAAAATACTCAGCAAAGCCGCCGCAAACACCAGCCCATTTCTTATTCTTATTAGACTTTTGCAGGTATTTCATTAGATTGTAAGTTTAACAGAGGTGAGCTGTTTATGCAATAAGTAAGTGTGGAGCCGTCGACGAGAGTTGAACTCGTGACCCCCTCCTTACCATGGAGGTGCTCTACCACTGAGCTACGACGGCACCTATGAAATTATATCAAGAGATAATTTTTAACTTTAAATAAGGCTAAGCTGCCCAAGATGAACAGCTTGAGTTGGCGTAGCATCTGTTAGCCTTTCAGGCGTTCGGTTTAATAGGTGAGAAATGAGTTTTGTCTCTTGGCCATTACCACTAATATGCACCTCCTCAGTAGTGAGGGGTCTAATTATAACTAATGGGAGTGTAGCTTCATATTGCCTACGAAAAGTTTCACCAAAAAAATTATGTCCACGTAGATAAAGATAGGCATCCTCTTCAGCTCGCCAGGAGTCTGCATTAACACGAACCGTAAATGGACCTCTTTCGTACGCTAAGTAAGCAGTTGAGCCAGTTTTTGTTTCCCCCATCTATTTTTAACTATAGCACTTTAGATCAAGTCGGTAAATTTTGGTGCAGCGTTATCTAACAAGTTGAAACTTTTCTACTTAGCTACTCTACCTTTATATCGCCTTTAAGCTCAGCGCCTAGAATTATTGCGGCAGAAACAACTCCCGCTAAAGACATTCCGGCATAAAAGTTCTCTTCATCAGCAAGAAGCCTCTGACGATTCTCTTCTGAGAGACCCCACGCTTGCGATAACTCTACTCGGCTCATGTGTCGTGCCCGGCGCACGTCTACTAGTACTTTAGGGATATCAGCAAGTGAGTCTACTTGAAAGGAGCTTATTTCTCCGCTTACAACCGCATCATAGTGTCTAACCTCTTTCCTTAAGTCATATAGTGACAAAGAAAGTGAACTATCATCTTCTGGATGCTCTTCTAAATGAGTTAGAGTATCAGCAAGCTGCTGACGCAAATGCGCTACTTCGTCAGTCATTGGCGATAAAGTTTCGTTTGCCATAATAAACCTATTATAATACTGGATTACTACTGTGTCAATTTTTGGTTTAGCGTGATTGGTGTCGTAGGAATCTTTTAGCTACGTCCGTTAAACTGAAAACACTTTTCGATACATCTGAAGTGCAGGTGATATTATTGACTAATCGTCACCTTAATGTTATTAATGTGGTATGGAATTTAAAGAATTTGTCGATTTACATGATAAATTCGCTGATGCAGCAGGAAGTCAATTAGAGGCAGATAGACCTCCTACTTGTTTACTTGAATTACTAAATTATGTAGATGGAAATGCTTTCAATTCCTTTTTATTCCCTATTGCGATAGATGATTACATCGCATCACATTCCAATGAAACTGATTTAGCCCAAGAGTCCTCTAATGGGAACGGTGAAATTCCTGTTCAAGTAAATCAATGTCCTGTTAAAACATGTGGACGGCTATGTTTAACAACTCTGGATTTCTTTGGAGTTGCCGAAGACCTCGGACAAGAAGTTGTAGATGAACTGGGCGAAGAGGAGCGATATTTTTTCCTATATGAGAATTCTCATATCGGGTGGATAGCTAGTAGTGAGGATACTTGCGTTCAAAATTATGCACTGACGCAAAAACCTTGGTATCGAAGGAATAAGTCGGAATAATAAAAATTTACGGAATTACAATAGTCCGGAGTGCTTAGTCTGCAAGTGCTCGATTTACCACTAAATTGGTGCAGGGTGTAGGATTCGAACCTACGAAGGCGAATGCCAACAGATTTACAGTCTGCCGTGTTTGACCGCTTCACTAACCCTGCAATATGGAGCCGACGGAGGGATTCGAACCCACGACCCGCTGTTTACAAAACAGCCGCTCTAGCCACTGAGCTACGTCGGCGCTGATACTGCTGAAGTTTACCAAAACAGGGGTCAGATTACAACTCGACGCGGCCTAAGCATACGCTTACGCTTACCTGAAGTTACAATCATTTTATCAACCCGTTTTTCAACGGCTTTGGCCTCTTCAGTAAGTCCCAAGTTCTCGTAAGCCTTTTTAAGTAAATTAAAAGTTTCATGGTTGGGTTCTAGTTCAACCGCCTTCTCTAGCTCTTGCAGCATAATTTTATGGTTACCCAATTTTTCCTGAACTTTGGCGTAAGCCACGTGCCTGGCGGCTAGGTCATCCTCTAGCTTCAAGGCCTGCTCGAAGGCCACAGCCGCCTTATCGTAATTCTCGGTTTCATAATAAATTAAGCCAAGGTTATGGAGGCTCGATGGCGTAGCCTCTATGCTGGAAGCTATCTCAAAACAGTCAATCGCGTCTCGATATTCTTTTTGTTTGGCATATAGAATGCCTAGACGGTTATAAGCAGCTGCGTTTTTTTGATCAATCTTTAGGATAGTTAGAAGGGCTTTTTCAGCTCGCAAAAACCGATTATCGCGCATGCCCTGATGGGCGATATCCCAAAGCTTGCCCATACGGTCACTCAGACGGCGTGGCAATGGGGATAGTTCATCTTCTCGTACTTTGGCGCTTCTGACTGCCAGCGCTCCAAAGCCTAAGACTAATGCAAGTTCTAACATGCAACTTCATTATAGCAAACCCACAAATCACCCCTGAAATTGTACAACTTCGTGACGATCGTCAATATCTAGTACAATTTTAAAACTGGATGAGGAGGTTAGTCAGTAGCAACTTTGGCTGGGGGTTTTTACCCAGCAAGTCTTCAGATCGCACAACATTCGATAAAATTGAGTGCCACTTTCTGACTTCGGCTTGGCTGTGTTTTTCGGCAGCTTGAGTTAACATTGCTCGACTGACGCGCCGGATGGCCATTAATAAGGTTGGAAGTTCATCCTTGTTCTTTGCCAGGTTATTAACTTCGTTTAGTCTCTCAAACATAGTTGAAGATATTAGTTGCTTGGCTCGTTCAATCTGACTAACCAGCAGGTGCTCTTCATCGGCCTCTAAAATTGCTGTCGCTAGCCCAGGCAGTCCGCCGGAAACATTTAAAGCTCGTTCTATGTCACTGACTTTGTAACCTTTATTTTGAAGATAATCGTTAAATTTAACTCTGTCTGGTGGCAAAACGTTTAATCTTCTAACTCTTGATAAGACCGTTGGTAGCAGTGAATTAGTATCTGAAGCGGTCATAATAAATAGCGTATCAGCCGGTGGTTCCTCTAGGAGTTTTAGAAAAGAGTTTTGGGCTTCAATTGTCAGAGTTTGAGCGTTTTGAACTACCACTATTCTGCGTATCGATTTTGTACCCGGTGTTTTCAAGCTTACAAAGCTGTGCAGCTTTCTAATGTCGTCTATCGAAATGCTGGGTCCGTCCGGTTCCAGCGTAAGAAAATGGGGGTAATGTTTTAGCTTTTCTTCGCTTAAATCTAAGATATTGGCGGAAATATAAGTTGCTAATGTGTTTTTCCCGCTACCTACGGGCCCAACTAGCAGCAAAGCATGCGATGGTTTATTCAAAAACTGCTCTATTTCACCCTTAACCTTTGGGTTTAAGACTAAATCCATGAGTCTATTTAACCATTTTATTGAATTCATCGGGCAATTGGGCTTCAAATTTCCGTTGTTCACCGCTCGGCATAGTCAACTTCAAGTTCAATGCATGCAAATAGAGCCTGTCGCTTGGCTTACCGCCATAAAGTAAGTCGCCAACAATCGGATGATTTAACTGTTTTAAGTGCACTCGCAGTTGATGTGTTCTACCTGTCTTAGGCCTAAGTTGCAATAAACTATATTTTTCATTTGATTCTAGGGTTTTATATTTAGTAATTGCTGGTTTGCCGTTGGGCCCGGTTCTAAAAGTCTGCGGTTTTTTTGGGTTGCGTTCAATTGGCATATCAATTATGGCCTCTGGCGGCTCAACTTTTCCTTCAACTACGGCAATATAGGTTTTTTGGACTTTCCGGGTAGAAAATTGTTTTTGAAGCCACTTTAAACTTTCAGGGTTTTTAGCTGTAATAATTACTCCAGAAGTAAATCTGTCCAGGCGATGAGCAATGCCACCGCGGTTGCCTTCCATATTTGCAATTTTGTCCTTAATAAAGGTAGCAACAGTAGCTTCTGGGTTATATGAGCCCTTGCTGTGCGTCAAGACCCCTGCTGGTTTATCAAGAACTAAGACGTCATTGTCTTCATAAAGTATTGGCAAATCAACCTTCGGTACATTTTCTAGGGTTTCCAGATCAAAATCAACTTGGATGATGTCGCCAATCTTTAACTTGTGGCTTGGTTTAACGACTTTATTATTAATACTTATCCTACCATCATCGGCTAACTGGTTAATAAATGATCGGCTCAAGTCTTTAAGTTTTTCCGCAACAAAAACGTCCACGCGCTGACCGTCATGTTCGTCGTCAACGATAAATCTCAACATAGGTTATTTGCGCAGGCCTACGGCTTTTTGAACCTTGGCTAGGGTCTCGTTGGCTTGTCTATTCATTTCAGCTTCGCTGGCTTCCAGCTTTTTGATAACTTCGTGCTCGTTTACAGCTGAAAGTTTTGCCTGGAAGTCATTTAAGAACTCTTTAACTTGTTCTGCCACCTCTTTTTTAAGGTCGCTGTAGTTTGTTTCCCCACCGTGATGTTTAGTGACGGCGTCTAGAGTTTCGCCAGAAAGCAAGGCATGTATTTGCAATAAATTACTAACTCCAGGTTGCTTCTCAAAATCCAGTGCAATTTTATTAAGGCTATCCGTAGTAGCTGACATTACTTTTTTTGCTGCTTCTTCGGGCTTGTCACTTAAGAAAATCACACCTTTGCCGGTGTCGTCGGATTTGCTCATCTTTTTATTTGGATCTAGAAGGTCGCGAATGCGCAAACCTTGGTCTTTTCCAAAGAATTTGTGCTGCTCAGCAACAGGGTTTGGCACAACAAACAGCTCGCCAAACTTTTTATTCATTCGCTCAGCTATATTGCGGGTAAATTCTAGATGCTGAGTCTGATCATCGCCAACGGGCACATATGAGGCGCCATAAAGCAGAATATCAGCCGCCATCAACACAGGATAATCAAAAAGGCCTACCGATGGTCCAATATCTTTTTTTGATTTGACTTCAATGTTGAAAATGTCACCTTTTTCTGTTTCTAAAACAATGTCAGATAGACTTTGCATATATTTTTGTTGGCTTAAGTATTTTTTTTCATTTATTTTAATTCTTTTCTTATACTGTGTCATCCTTTCCACTGCATCATTTACCTCGTTATTTTCATTTATATTTTTTCTGAATAGCTCCTCTAGGTGTTTAGCGAACTCTCTTTCTTTTTCAACTGAACTTGCTATCTTTTCTTTGTATTGTGTCATTCTCTCCATTTCACCAACGCCCACAAAGCTATTAAGGATGATAGCCAGCTCCGAATGGGCTGGAATAAAACTTTGACGGTATATGTGTACATTTTCGTGTCCGATATGAAGTCCGGTAGCTACAAAGACTTTCACATTATCAATGCTTTGCTGGTAAAGCTTAGAATGGTCGATTGGTGTCGTAAAGCTGTGTAAATCAGGTACGAACAGATTAATTTGATGCTCGCCAGCTTGTTTGTTAGCCATGTCAACCATAGGTAGCAAGGCCCCCAAATAATTACCTAGGTGGAGGTCGTTATTAGCTCTAAGACCTGTAAGTATTACCGGTTTACTCATTGTTGTAATTATATCTTAAATTCCTGCACGTTTTACGAAATATGGGGAATTAGATCTGTCTGCCTCTGCTTTGGTTGCGACAGTACCAATATTTTGCTCCGTTCCAACTTCTAAATCTTGGTTTTGAGATTGTCCTGCATCTAAACGCTCAATTTCTGCTTTGTCTTCTATCAGACCTTCTGTTCCTCCAGGGGGTATGATCATCATGCCCCTAGGCCTTTTATCTTTATCCATTGTTATATTCCTTTCTTAAATTATTACTTAAATTATTAAAAAACCGCCTTGGTGGCGGCTTCTTCGATAGGTTTTAGACAATCTTAGAACATACGGAATAAACCGCCACGAGTTGTGTCGGTAAACCAAAATGAATTGTTGATTGTCATTTTAGACATAAAAACTAATATACTACAAATAATAACTTTGTCAACGTCTATATTTCTAGGTTAAGGAACTCGTCAACGACTTTCATTAGCTGTTCTTTATGCGCCTCGTCCAAGATAAAGTTTGGGTCTGTGTCGCCTACGTCAGGCCCAACCTCGCCTATCAGACCCCCAATCTGACTAGCATTCTCTACTCTTTCTTCTTCAATTCCTCTATGGATTTCACGCAAAACAGGGACTAATCGGTCAGGGTCTTTTTTTCCCTCGCTCGTAGCTAAGTTAAACATTTTTGGTACGTCATGTGAGCCATCAATAATGACTGTCGCACCCAACTCTACACCTAATGTGCACATTATACCTAGATGCTCTAAGGCAAGTGCTCGTCCCTCCTCGGCTAAAGTACCTTTACGTAGCTCATGTCCTCTAGCAAAAATTGCAACGTCTTTATTGCCTTGCCCAACTGGCAGCGGTACATCCGCCATATGTCCAGCAATAGTAAGTTCTACACCCGTATTACCTCTATCCTTAGAATTGCTTCTAATAGTTCTGACGGCATCTTCTACGGTCTTTGGCTGGCCGCTTATGCTATTTTTGACACCTGCTGGCAAATGATAAGCCGAAAGGGCAGTTCGCAGAGTGGTTGATTGCATATCTCTTGCTCCAAGCCACGCAGCACTTAGGTATGGTGCCAATAAGCCAAGTTGTGATTCTTGTGTTATTTCACTAAGAGCAGGAATGCCTCGGTTGGCTGCAGATATATAGTGTTCAATGAGGTGCATTCTGGAGTTAGGGTTAAGGCTATAGTACGAGCCTGTCCAGTCGGGGCCGGTACGAGGTTTGGCGCCGTTTAGCCTGACTGCAAAAAGTGCACCTGGATAAGTTTCTTGAAGTTTTTCGATGAAATCAAACAGTTCATCTAATTGCACCGGTAAATCCTGTTCATTTCCATCCGAACAAGGTCCAAAGGCAATTAGCTTTTCTTTGGATTCGCCTCTAAAGATGGCGCCAATTCGATCCCGACTCATGCCTACGGTATCATCAATTGCGATTTCGCCAAGAGGAGAATAGATAGCTTCTAAACGCCGAGATTGGCCGGCAGCATCCATTCTTGAAGCAAACACTTCGGCTGACATTGAATCTAGCGCCCAGTAATATTCCAGTGCTGTTTGGGTGTCTAAGACCATGGATCTACCTCTTGGTGAATTGTCGTTTCTTACGAGCGCCTTTGAGGCCGAATTTCTTTCGTTCCTTCTCGCGCGGATCGCGGCCAAGTAGTTCAGCACGGCGTAAAGTACTGCGCAGATCGTCATTAGAAGTCGCAAGAGCTTTGGCAATTCCTAGACGAATAGCATCAATCTGACCGCTGGTTCCGCCACCGGTTACCTTAGCACTAACATCATAATTATTGTTCTGCTCAATTGCAGTGAACGGCTCTTGTAGCACTTTTAAGAGGTATTTGCTGTTCTTTACATATTCTTCTGCGGGTTTACCATTAATCGTAACCTGACCCTTACCGCGAGTCAGACGGACCCTGGCAGTAGCACTTTTACGTCGGCCTAAAGCATAGGTATAATTAGCAGCCATTTCAGACTCTCCTCGCCGCATTCAACTGTCCACCAGCAAAGCGGGCAGCAACTTGAATGCTCTTAGTGATTACTGCGTCAATTACTTCCAGTACTCGTTCTGCGTACCACTTCGCACGCTTCGCTGCGTGCTTCAGTATTTCCTTGTACTCATCTAAGCGAAAAAGTGTCTGAGTCATTTGAGCTCCTTGATAGTAATCTTTTCAGGCTTTTGAGCAGTGTTTTCATGCTCTGGACCGTCGTAGATCTTAAGCCGGGCAAGCCTTCCATCGCGAAGCTTATTTACTGGCAGCATGCCGCGAATAGCTAGTCTAACAACTTCACTAGGTGATTCATCCATTTTTTCAGCTAAGGTTTTGCTTCGCAAGTTACCAGGGTAGCCGCTGTGTCGGTAATAAGTTTTTTTGAGCAGCTTATCGCTAGTAACTTTAAGCTTAGCGGCGTTCGTTATAACTACGTAGTCGCCGTTATCTACGTGCGGTGAATACTCCGGTTTTGATTTGCCAATTAGCAATTTGGCTGCGCCGACCGACAAGCGACCAAGGGTTGTTTCCGCGGCATCAAGTTCATACCACCTGCGCTTCACATCGGCTGGTTTTAGGCTAAAAGTCTTCATTTCTTGGCCTCCACTTTAGGCTTTGCTGATGTCTTTTTGACCGGAGCCTTGACGTTAGCTTTAGGCTTTTCAACTTGAGTCTTATTTTCTGGTGATACTTTAGCCGACTGAGCCTTTAAATCATCAACAAAGCTAACTCTGGCTAGTTGTGCCAAGTCACCTCGGCGTAACGTCGTTTTTTCAATAGTTAAGTGTCCGCTAGTCCGGCCTTTGAGTTTGGGCGCAATCTCATCAACCAGCTTGTGAGCACTGGAAACAGTTTGCAGGCCCACAACCACCTGACGGCGCTGTGCGAGCTGGCCTTTCTTAGCTTTAGTTATCAGTTTTTCCATGTAAGGCACTAACTCTTTGGCCTTTGGCAAGGTGGTCTCAATGGACTCGTTGATAATCAACGCCTCGGCTAAGCTTTTAATCAAAGCTCGGCGTTGATCCGTCTCTCGTCCAAATTTTCGACCGCTGTATCCGTGCCGATGCATCTTATAGCTCCAACTCCGCTAGCTTTTCTTTAACTTCATCCAGAGCTTTACTGCCAAAACCTTTGAGGTCTTTTAGTTCAGCGTCGCTTAGGCTAAACAAGTCTTTCAAAGTGTGAATTTCATTATTCACTAAGGCGTTTGTGGTACGAGCTGACAGGTTAAGGTCTTCAATTGGTGTCATTAACTCCGGCGGTTCGTCATTATCGCCAGCCGCGCCCTCATTAGTTAAAGGTTCAGTAGTTTCAACGCGGGTTTGGCCTGCGAGAGCCGTGTATTGGTTAACTAAAATAGCTGAAGCTTCTTCAAAAGCTTCCCGCGGTGTTAACGTGCCATCTGTATCTATGGTAATTAACAGCTTGTCGAGGTCTGTCATTTGGCCAACACGAGTGTTTTCTACCTTGTAACGCACTCGATTAACTGGACTAAAGACGGCATCAATGGCCACCATGTCGCTGGCTTTGCTGCTGGAGCTATCGTCAATTGTGCGGTAACCACGACCGGTCTCGACAACTACATCAACCACCAACTTGGCTTTAGAATCATCCAAAGTAGCAATAACCTGTTTAGGATTTACTACTTCCACATCGGCGTTAAGCGTAATATCTCCGGCGGTAACCACCCCCTTGCCACTTTTGGTTAAGCGCAGAGTTTGCGGCTCGGCACTAAACAAGCGAAAACGTACACTCTTAAGATTTAGCATAACGTCAACAACATCTTCTTTAACTCCCGGTAGCGAAGTGAACTCGTGGGTAATACCCTCAATCTTAAACGCAGTGATAGCCGCGCCGGCAATGCTGGACAGCAAAACACGTCGCAAGGAGTTACCGAGTGTCATGCCATAGCCAGTGTGCAGTGGCTCAACCGTAAAGGTCGCGCTAATCGGTGAGTGGTCCTTGATGTTGACCAGTCCCGGGGTGTGAATTACTTTGCTCATATTTACTCTTGCCTCCTTTAACGCGAGTAGTATTCTACTATTAATTGTTCATTAATATCTGGTTCGGCCGCTTCGCGTGAGGGCAGTCCGATAACCGTGACATTAAATTTCTTACGTTCCACTTTTAACCAATCGGCCAGATCATTAGGGCTGGCGGGGCTAACTTCATCAATTTTCTTGAAATATTCAGTTTTTAAGCTTCGAGCGCGAACTGCAATCTCATCTTTTATGTCAACTCGGATGGATGGGATGTCAACACGGCGGCCGTTAAGTGTAAAGTGACCGTGAGTCACTAATTGTCGGGCGGCTTGGCGGCTGACAGCAAATCCACTGCGGTAAACCACGTTATCTAAGCGTCGTTCCAGCATTTGCAGCAAGACTTCGCCACTGCGGCCTTTGCTACGGCTGGCTTCAACCATTAATTTGCTAAATTGACGTTCTAGCAGACCGTAAAGGCGCTTAACCTTCTGCTTTTCACGTAATTGCAGTGAATACTGGCTGGACTTAATCCGTCCGCCGCGGCGACCGCCAGCCTGTTGGCCTGGTGGGCCGGTGCGCTTAATTAGGGCTTTGTGGGCTTTGGGGTGAAGGGCATAGCCCTCTCGCCTAGAACGTTTAACAATTGATGCTGTGTCGCGGGCCATTAGACTCTCCTTGCCTTCCGCGGTCTAACGCCGCCGTTCGGAATGCCGGTTACATCGCGAATAGTGTCTACATTGATCCCTAGAGTTGATAAGGTGCGAATAGCAGACTCTCGGCCAAGGCCAATGCCTTTGACATAAACATCGGCTTTGCTAAAGCTGTGTTGTTGCTTAGCCAGTTGGCCGGCCTTTTCAGCGGCTGTCTGAGCAGCGTAAGCTGTGCCTTTTTTAGAACCGCGAAAGCCGCAGCTACCAGCGCTAGCGGTAGTTAAAACTCCACCTTTTTGGTCGGTAAAAGTCACAATTGTATTATTAAAAGTAGCTAAAATGTGGACTTGACCAATCGGCACACTGCGCTTGGATTTTTTCTTGCGAGGCGCAGCTTCTTTTTCCGGAGCCTCAGCATCCGCTGGGGCATCGGTCTTTTCTACATCTTCAACTGCGGTAGATTTATCGTCTGCCATAATAAGCCTTAGGTCTTAGCCGCTACTTTCTTAGCTGTTCCGCCAACGGTTATTTTCTTACCACGCTTGGTGCGAGCATTAGTTCTGGTGCGTTGGCCACGAGCCGGTAAGTTAGCCTTGTGTCTAAGGCCACGGTAAGCATTAATATCTTTGAGTCGCTTGATATTGCCGGTTACGCGGCGCTGCAAGTCGCCTTCAACCTCGATATCGGCGCTTATAACATCCTGAATTCGCGAAATTTCGTCATCTGTCAGGTTTTTAACCCTTACTTCAGGGGCAATCTTAGCTTTAGCTAAAACATCCTGACTGGTTTTGGGGCCAATGCCATAAATATAGGTTAAGGCCACATGGACTTGCTTTTCGGCCGGAATGGTTACGCCAGAAATTCGGGCCATGAATTAACCTTGCCTTTGCTTGTGCTTAGGTTTTTGCTTGTTAACAACATAAAGACGGCCCTTACGGCGGACAATTTTGTCATCGGGACTAATTTTTTTGACACTAGCACGTACTTTCACTAAAGAAATCCTTTGTACGGACCCAGCTCTTCTTGAAGGGCTGGGCACACTGCTTTAGTTAATATTCCTGATTATTCAGGTTTTGCGATAGGTGATTCTTCCCTTAGAAAGATCATAAGGGGTCAACTCAACCGTCACGCTGTCGCCCGGTACTATGCGGATGAAGTGTTTCCTCATCTTACCGGCAACATGAGCTATTATTTGATGGCCATTTTCGAGCTCAACACGAAACTGAGTTCCCGGAAGAGTCTCGGTGATTGTCCCTGTTAGCTCGATTACTTCCTTACTACTAGCCATAAATAGATAACGACACGTAAGTATAACAAACGCTCTATCTGTTGTAAAGTGTTATTTCTGCTTTTTGCTGCGTAGTTTGTTGAATCTTTTGCCAAGTCTTAGGTGTTGAGCAGCCACAGCGTCACCCTCATAAAAGAAATCGGGTTGGCTGTATCGGTCATAAGTTACCATTAAAGCCCTGGATTCAATCTGGCGAAGTGTTTCCAGCGCTACCGATACCAAGATAAGAATACTGGTTCCACCAATGGTCACATTGGCTTTTAAGAACATTTGGGCAATTAACGGCAACAGTGCCAGCATGCCCAAGCTGAAAGCCCCAAATAAGGTCAAACGGTTAACTATCTTACTAAGGTACTTTTCGGTCTGCTTGCCGCTCCTAACATCAGCAATAAATCCACCTTGTTTTTGCAGGTTTTCGGCTATTTCTTTGGCATTAAATGCGATACTGGTATAGAAGAAGGTAAAGACAAAGACCATAATGAAATAAACCAGCGGGTAGATAAATGGCTTAAAACCACCGGCCTGTAGTGAGCCTTGCGTCGGATTTTGAAAGATATCAACTAATTTAGCGCCAATATGTTGCAAACGCTCACTGGACGAGCCGACCATTAGCTGACCGGCAAAGCTAGGTACACTTAAAAAGGCTACGGCAAAGATTATGGGAATCACTCCTGCCGTTATAAGTTTGATTGGTAATACGGTGGTCACGCCACCATAACTTCTGTTGCCTTGCACCCGTTTCGCGTAATTGACCGTTATCTTTCGGGAGGCTTCATTTAGCTTTACCACCAGCATAGTTATAATTGTGATTGATAAAATTACCAGCGCCGCGAATAAAATCGTGTTTCCACCCACCGGCCCGTCAACCAGGTTAGCGATGGTGCTAGGCAGACTACTTACAATGCCAATAGTAATAATTAGCGATATACCATTACCTATGCCCTTTTCGGTAATCAGTTCTCCAAGCCACATCAAAATCATCGAGCCGCCGGTCATAGCAGCGACCATTAGTATCCACTGGGATAGCGAGGTATGGGCGGTAATATCACTAAGACCGCCAATGCTGGCGGCTGTTTGGCGTATTAGGTAAAGCGAGCCAACTGATTGAATGATGGCTAGCGGAAAGGTCAGCAGGCGGGTATATTGATTAATCTTCTTGCGGCCGTATTCGCCCTCTTTATTCAGGGCTTCAAGCTTAGGTATAGCACGCGTCAAAAGCTGCATAATAATCGAGGCGTTAATATATGGGCCCAGCCCCGCTAGAACAATAGAAAATTTAGCCAGTGCGCCGCCGGACAGGACGTTAATAAAACTCAAGAGTCCCGGGGTATTTTGCGAATGAAATATGTTGCTTAGGACTTGCTGCAAAGTTTGCGGATTATCGGTTAGTGGAACAGGTATGTGTGCTAGGATTCTAAAAGCTAAAATCATGCCCAAAACCGCAAAAATACGCTTTTGCATGTCCTTAGTTTTTAGTGATTGCCAGATTACCCTCCAGGTCATCGCTATTTGTCCTTTTTGGCGCTTTTCTTAGCTGTTCGTCCAACTCGCGGCGTTGCAGTAAATTTACCGCCGGCCTTTTCAATTTGAGCAATTGCGCCCTTGCTGGCGGCTTGGAGGTTAACGGTTTGCTTCTTTTTAAGTTCTCCCCGCTGAATGAGTTTTACTGTCGTGTGGGCGTTATCTATCAGTCCGGCTTCAACAAGAGCGGCATTATCAACAATTGCAGATTTAATCTTTTCTAGTTGGTCGGTATAAACATTACTTTGATTTCTATCGGGTCTGTTGAAGCCTCTAAGCTTCGGTAAGCGCTGAATTAGCGGATTTTGGCCGCCTTCAAAACCAAGCTTGCGAGTAGCACCAGCTCGAGATTTTTGGCCTTTGGTGCCACGACCGGCTGTTTTACCCTGTCCGGCAGCAATACCGCGCCCAACTCTTTTGAGCGAACCTTTTTTAGTTACCTTCAAAGTATTGTATTTCATTTGGCAACCGCCTCTTTTGCAGTTTTTTTGACAGGCGTAGAAGTCTTCTTCGACTTTGGCTGAATTACCCACTTATTAGCTGGTACCAGTTGTGTTAGGGCCTTAACCGTAGCGTAGGCAATATTGGTTTTATTGCTAGAGCCTAACGATTTAGATAATGCATTGCGCACACCGGCTACTTCTAAGATAGTACGGACCGCGCCACCGGCAATTAAACCGGTACCTGGGCTAGCTGGCTTTATCAAAATATGAGCGCCGGCAACCTTCGCCTCGGTCTCGTGAGGCAGGGTTTCTCTATAAAGCTGCAGTGTGACCATATTCTTTTTAGCTACTTCGGTAGCCTTATTAATGGCACCTGTGACATCTGCGCCTTTGGCCGAACCAATGCCGACTCTGCTTTTATTATCGCCCATTACTACTAGAGCACGAAAACGGAAACGGCGGCCGCCTTTAACCACGCGAGCTACACGGTCAATATTAAGAACGCGCTCATCAAATTGCTTTTCTTCAGTTATATTGACGGCTCGATCAACTCGGTTTTTAAAATTGTTGGCCATTAAAACTCCAATCCTGACTTGCGGGCTGCCTCTGCCAAAGCCTTTACTCGCCCATGATACAGGCGGTTGCTGCGATCTAAAACCACTTTTTTTACCTTAGCGGTTTTTGCCAGCTTGGCTATTTCATCTCCAGCCCAGTTGGCTCGCTCAGTAAGGTTAGTCGGTAAGGACTTTTGGCTAACGGTTGTGACATAAGCCAATGTTTGATGCTTGCTGTCATCAATTATCTGGGCAGTGATATGCCGCTGGCTAATAAATACATTGAGTCGGGGCCGTTCGGAAGTACCTCGAACTACAGCTCTAGTACGGCGGCTACGGGCCTGTCTTCGACCGGTCGTGGCGGCTAGTCTATTCATTACGCCTTATCCTTAGAGTTCCATGAGACAAACCTACGGTTTTTCTCATCACGCCGGGAACAATGAAATACATTTTCTCGGGCTCTCTTTTCCCTTATAGCTTCAATTCTCATTATGCTTTATCCTTAGCGCTTTTGCCGGCTTTTCTAATAATTCGCTCATTAACATATTTAATACCTTTGCCCTTATATGGCTCGGGTTTTTTAAGTGCTCGAATTTCAGCTGCCACTTGGCCAACCTGCTGTTTATCAATGCCGCTAATCGTGATGATGTTCTGGTCAACAGCTAATTTTACAGTCTCTGGTATCTTATAAGTTATTTCATGGGAATAGCCCAAGCTAAGCTTAAGATCCTGTCCAGCTAGATTTACACGAAAGCCAACACCGTTAACTTCTAACTTTTTATTAAAACCCTGGCTGACGCCAACTACCATATTGTCTATAAGCGTTCGGGTTAGGCCATGACGGGCTCTGGACATTGTTTCTTCATTGCTACGGCTTACAATTATCTCATCACCGTCTTGCTTGATAACCATACCTGGCAAGGTTTTGAGTGACAAATTACCTTGAGGGCCGCTAACAGTTACATTAGAGCCATCAATTGCGGCATTTACGCCGCTGGGAACTTTGATTGGTTGTTTGCCAACTCGACTCATCTTAATAAACCTCGCAAATTAACTCGCCGCCGACACCCTTAAGTTTAGCCTCGCCGCCGGTCATTAGACCTTGTGATGTTGAAATAATGACTATACCGCGGCCCTGTTTGACTGTTGGTATGCCGCTGGCACCAACATAGAAGCGGCTACCCGGCTTACTCAAACGCTTAATTTCAGTGATGTTAGCATTGGTTGATTGCTCATTAATAACTAGCTTCAGAGCCTTGCCTATTCCTTCGTCAGTTACATCAACCTTGCTAACAAAATTATTGTCGCGTAGCAACTTTGCTACCGACTCCTTGATTTTAGAGTGCGGGAAGCTAATCTCGGTCTGATTAACTGCAATGGCATTACGAATTCGCGATAGCATGTCGGCGATGGGGTCAGTTGATGTTGTAGTCATAGTTTCCTTTCTACCAGCTTGATTTAGTTATGCCTGGTATTTCTCCTTTACTGGCGTGTTCGCGAAATGAAATTCTGGAAAGTCCAAAAGTGCGCATATAGGCGTGAGGTCGCCCAGTTTCCTGGCAGCGATTCTTCCAGCGGGTTGGTGAAGAATTGCGCGGTAATTTACGCAGACCTTCTTGATCACCCATAGCTTTAAGCTCAGCTCGCTTAGCAGCATATTTTACAATCATCTTCTGACGCTTTAGGTCGCGTGCTAAGTTTGATTTTTTAGCCATTTAAGACTCCTCCTTTTTATGAGTTTTCTCGAAAGGTAGACCAAGTTTAGTTAGTAATGCCCGGCTGTGCTGTGGATCTTTAGCATTAATCACTAAGATTACTTGTAAGCCATGTGGTGTGGTGGTTTCTTCAAAAGTAAGTTCCGGAAAGACCGATTGATCGGTAAAGCCCAGACTGTAGTTACCCTGCTTATCAAAAGCTTTGATAGATACACCGTGAAAGTCACGCAGGCGAGGTAAAACCACATTTATAACTCGGTCTAGAAACTCGTACATTCGCTCACCGCGCAGCGTGACTTTAAGCCCAACTTTATTGCCCTCACGTAATTTGAAAGCCGCAATTGATTTCTTAGCAATGGTATCAATTGGTTTTTGGCCTGTTATCTTACTAAGTGTGGTGGAAGCAGCCTCGAAAAGTTTCTTGTCATCCTTGCCCCGTCCCAGGCCAACGTTAACCACAATTTTTTCTAGGCTCGGAACTTCATTAATATTTTTCAGGCTTAAATCCTTCAAAAGCTCTGCTCTATAGCTTTCGTTAAAGCTTCTCTTCAGGCGTGATTGAGCTGATCGATTCTGTAAGGTAGCCATTACTTTATCTCCTTACCTGAAGATTTATAAACTCTAACTTTTTTATCATTAACTTGTTTGTAGCCAATCTTGGTAGCTTTTTTACTGCTAAGGTCAACAATAGACACTTTAGATACCCAAATTGGGCGCGTAATCTCAACAATATCACCTTGTGGGTAGGCTTTATTGGGCTTAACGTGCTTCTTAGCAATGTTGACACCTTCCACAGTCACTTTATTAAGACGTGGGTGGGTTGCCGTGACTTTACCAGTTTTGCCTTTGTCTTTACCCAGACGCACAATCACTTCGTCACCTTTTTTCAGGCGTATTTTATAAACTTGAGTACTCACTACAGAACCTCCGGTGCTAGGGAAATAATCTTTTTATAACCACGTTCACGCAATTCTCTTGGCACTGGACCAAAGATGCGGGTGGCTTTAGGGAGTTTATTTTCATCCAAAATCACAGCCGCGTTATCGTCAAACTTCAGGGTTGAACCATCCGGACGCTTAATAGAATTCTTAGTTCGTACTACCACAGCCTTAACCACAGCTTTCTTTTTGACCATGCCAGAAGGGCTAGCATCTTTAACACTGGCTACTATTTCATCACCAATGCCAGCATAACGGCGCCTTGTGCCGCCAAGCACGCGTATGCACAAAATTTCTTTGGCACCGCTGTTATCGCAGACGGTTAGTCGTGATTCTTGTTGTATCATTCTTCTTCCTCGCTCTTTTTGGCTGGCTCTTTTTTAGCAGGCCTCTTGGCCTCTTTTTCGGCTTTTGACTCCGCGGCTTTTACAACTTTCTCTACCTTGGGCTTTTCCACCACTTCATCATCGGCTTTAGTAACTTCACTAACACTTTGATCCTCGCGAATTGCCGGGCGATCAATAATCTTTTCCAGAGTAAAGCTCTTTCGCTTGCTAATTGGCCGAGTTTCTTTAAGTGACACTTTATCGCCAAGCTTAGCTTCGTTCTTTTCGTCATGAGCCAAAATCTTATTAGAAACAGTGTACTGTTTGCGGTAAATCGGGTGTGTTCGACGAGTTCTGACGCTGACAGTAATAGTCTTATCAGCTTTATCGGCCGCTACGACACCTACAAGTACTTTTGCCATTACGCCGTCTCCTTGGTCAGTTGTTCACTCAAAACGGTAAGCATTCGGGCTAAATCTTTGCGCTTAGCCCGAATGGCGCGGTTATTTTGCAGTTCGCCCAGGTGTAAGCGGCGACGCATTTCGGCAATTTCCTCACGTAAATTAGTACTCTCAGTAGTCAATTGGGCAGTAGATAATTTACGAATTTCTACAATCTTCATAATCACACCTCTTCCTTGACTAAAAACACCGTCTTAACAGACATCTTATGGCCAGCTAGGCGCATAGCCTCACGGGCCATCTCTTCTGTTACGCCCTGCATTTCAAACAAGATTGTGCCGGGTGAGACTTTGGCTGCAAAAAATTCGGGGTTGCCTTTGCCGCTACCCATTTTGACATCTTGGGGCTTACGGGTGATAGGCGTGTGCGGAAAAATACGAATCCAAATTTTGCCACCGCGTTTGACGTATCGGGTCATGGCCTGACGAGCGGCTTCAATCTCTCGGGCGCTAATCCGGCCGTTTTGCTGAGCCTGTAGTGCGTACTGGCCAAAAGCAATAGTTTGGCCGCGAGTAGCCACACCCTTAATAATGCCTTTTCGAACTTTTCTGTGCTTACTCCGACTCGGCATTAACATTAGTTTTCTCCCTTATAAATCCAGACTTTAACGCCAATAATGCCAGCTACGGTCTGTGCATGAATCTGGGCAAAATCAATATCGGCTCTAATGGTATGCAGTGGTACACTACCGGCGACTTCTTTTTCGCGTCGGCTCATTTCCGCACCGTTTAAACGTCCGGCAACTTCAATTCGGATACCTTTGGCACCGGCACGCATAGTAGCGGCCGAAGCGGATTTAATCGCTCGGCGGAAGCTCATGCGGCGTGATAATTGGTGGGCAATATTTTCAGCAACTAATTTAGCGTGCAGTTCGGGCTTTTTAATTTCCTCAATGTTAACGCGGGCGGCAACGCCATAGATTTTCTCAATATCATCCTTAAGCTCTTGGGCACCGGTGCCACCGCGGCCAATTACTACACCGGCCTTACCGGTATTAATCGTCACAGTTACTAGGTTAGGCGAGCGTTCAATATCAACTTTATTAATAGCTCCACGGCTGCCGACGCGGTCTTGAATCAGTTTTCTAGTAGCCAAATCTTGAGCTAAATATTTAGCATATTCGCGCTTGTTAGCAAACCACTTACTGCGCCAGTCTTTGTTGACTTGGAGCCGCATGCTAATTGGATTAACCTTCTGTCCCATTACTTGGTCTCCTTTTTGGCAGTAGTTTTATCAACGGGCTTTTTGGGTTGACGCTTTTCGCCGTCAACTATAACTGTAATGTGCGAAGTTCGTTTTTGATAAGGTAAGGCTCGGCCGTGGGCAGCGGGGCGATAGCGCCTTGAGCGTGGGCCGTGATTGATAGTTATCTCAGTAATCCTTAAGGTGTCAGGTTTGTAATTGTGGTTATAATCGGCATTAGCTTTAGCGCTGGCAATAGTCTTAGAAACCGCTGTAGCAGCGCGGCGCGGAGTATGCTCTAAGATTGTCAGAGCGTCTTTAACGGAGAAGCCGCGCACCAAATCAGCCACTACGCCGACTTTTCGGGGGCTAATGCTAACTCCTTTGCTAACGGCTCGAACTGGCATACTTAAGCTCCTGCTTCCTTAGGCGCGGTCGTGCCTTGTTCTTTAGCTAATCTACCACCATGCCCGCGGAATTTACGGGTTGGTGAGAATTCACCTAACTTATGCCCAACCATGTTTTCAGTAATAAATACCGGAATATGAACTTTGCCGTTATGGACGGCAATGGTGCGGCCTACAAAATCAGGCGAAATAACACTGTAGCGCGCCCAAGTCTTGATAATGGTGCGGTCTTCAGCGCCCAATGCAGCAACTTTCTTAGCTAACTTTGGTTCTACAAATGGTCCTTTTTTAAGTGATCTACTCATTTTGTCAATTCTTTCCCTAGCTCTTTTCTCAAAAAGCACAAGGGTGTGCCTACGGCTTCATAGAAAATCCCTTGATTTTTGCTGTGGCTCAGTCCATCACTAGCTATCAAATCACTAGCCACTTCCAGCTGAACCATATGTTGCTGCTCAAGAGTTAAAAATTGCATTTCAGCTTTTATGTATCTTCCTTCCTTGCGTCCAGTTTCGCAGGCTTCCCGGATTGCTACTTGATCAACTGTATTCATCGCTATCTCCTCTTTGCTGCCTGTCGGCTTTTAACAATAAACTGATTGGTATTCTTGCGTCGGCGAGTTTTGTAGCCCAGCGTCTTCTGGCCCCAAGGGGTGCGTGGGTCTTTACCGGAACCGTGACGACCACCGTCACCACCACCGTGCGGGTGGTCTGCGGCGTTCATAACCACACCTCGGACGGTCGGGCGAATACCTTTTCTACGGGTTCGTCCAGCCTTGCCAACCTTAATGTTTTGGTGCTGCTCGTTACCAACCACACCCAAGCTAGCTGTACAGTCCAAATTTACTAAGCGAATTTCACCGCTCGGCATCCTAAGCTGCGCAAACTTACCCTCTTTACCCATAAGTGTAGCACTTGCGCCGGCACTTCTGGCAATTTGGGCGCCTTTGCCAGGTTGCATTTCAATAGCATAAATCGAGCTACCGGCTGGAATATTCTTTAGAGGTAAGCGATTGCCGCTAGCAATGGCTGATTCATCGCCACTAGAAATTTTCTTGCCCACTTTCATTCCCTTACCAGCCAAAATATAGTGATAGCTATTATTGTCATCCTTAATGCGAGCAATTCGGGCACTGCGGTTCGGATCATATTCGATCTGCTCAACCACCGCCGTGGTCCCTGATTCCAGTTTAAAATCAACAATTCGATAGAACTTACGCGCTCCGCCACCGCGATGACGAACGGTAATGCGGCCCTGGTTGTTTCGGCCGTTAATTCTGTTTTTAACAACGCGTAGGGATTTAACCGGCTTTTTAGCGGTTATCGTTGACATGTCCTGAGTTGTCATGCCGCGTCTGGCTGGAGTAGTGGGTTTATAAGCTTTTATAGCCATCTATTTTTCTCCTCCGCGGTTTTGAGTTTGGCGGGAACTTCTGTTAAACACACCACTTAGACCACGCTTCTTTTTTGCTGGAGCTTCAATGACTTTAGCGGTACTCTTCTCTGTATTTTCAGGCTCAGCTTTGGCTTTTTCTTCAGTTTTCTCGGCCTTTTCCTGATCTTTTTCTACTTCAGCAAAAAATGGTAAACTATCGCCTTCTTTCAGCGTTACATAAGCCTTTTTGACGGTGACGCGTTGGCCATAAACCGGACGACCTTGACGAACAGTGCGCTTAGACTTACCTTTTATATTTGCAACTTTTACCTTATCCACCCCGACTTTAAATTGTGCTTTAACGGCTTCGGCAACCGATAATTTATTGGCCGAGTCTGGAACGCTAAATACGTAGGTTCTTAGGTCCTTACTACTAGCGTAAGCCTTCTCGCTCATTACTGGGTTTAGAGTCATTGATTTACTCATTGCTTGTCACCTTTTTGGTCTTAGCTTCACCCAGCCAGTCATTAATAACTGCCAAAGATTTTTGGCTAATTATGATCGTTTCAGCATTCAAAATGTCATAAACGTTAAGATATTTAGCCTGAACAGCAGCTATGTTTGAGATATTGCGCGTGGCTCGGCCTACCAGCTCATCAAGCACACTAACAACTAATAGGACATTGCCCTCAGCACCAATTTTTTTAAGTAAACTCAATGTCGGCTTAACTTGGCCTTCTTTGCATTCAAAAGTTTCAATAATCTTAAGCTGCCCTTCTTTGGCAGCTAGGCTCAAAGCTTGCCTTAAAGCTTGTCGCTTAGCTTGAGTGCTAAGCTTTTTAGAATAATTCTGATTGCCAGTTGGGCCAAAAATTATACCTCCACCTGTCCACAAGGGATTTCGTTTTGAGCCCGAACGGGCTCGGCCGGTACCCTTTTGGGGGTGTGGTTTTCGTCCACCACCACGTACTAGGCCGCGAGTCTTGGTTTTAGCACCTGCACTGCGGCCATTAGCCAAATACCCAACGTAAGCTTGTTTTAGCAGTTCATGGCTACCAACCTCTACGCCAAAAATAGCCTTGTGCAATTTGGCTTCAGCGGTTGCCTTGGTTCCCGTTTTAGTGAAAGTTGCTACACTCACTTTTGAGCCCCTTTCACTAAAACTGTACCTTTTCTTGGTCCGGGAACGGCGCCGGTTACGCCAATAACCTGATTTTCATTGTCAACTAGGGCAATCTTGAGGTTTTTGGTTGTGGTACGGACATTGCCCATGCGGCCAGCCATTTTTTTACCTTTAAAAATCTTCTGCGGATACATTGAGCCAATAGAGCCCGGGCGGCGATAACTTTGGCCACCATGAGTTTTAGGCCCAGTGTTAAAATTATGGCGCTTAATAGTGCCGGCAAAACCTTTGCCTTTATTGTTGGCCGTTACTGACACGACATCACCAACTGAAAAGACCTCGGGTGTTAGCTTGGTTCCAACACTGAGGTCTTCTGGAATCTCGTCTGCGCGAAATTCGCGCATAATACCGACATTCACTTTGGCTGGCTTCAGATGCCCACTCAAAGGCTTGCTATTCTTTTTTACCTTGTTTGCACCAACCTGTATGGCCGTGTAGCCATCTTTTTCAATTGTTTTAACTTGGACGACTGTATTGTCGCCAATAGCTAGAAGAGTTACAGCTTGCGCTGTTCCGTTTTCGTTTATAAGACTGGTCATGCCCAACTTTTGAGCAATTAGTGCTTTCACAAACCCTTCCTATGCTTCTATGCATTAATGCATCCTTTGGCACTAAAATACTTGGTGTCCGCTGGTTTCCGAGCGTGACCCGGACCTTCCGATTCACCAAGCAAAGTTGCCTCAAATTATTTAGATACCGTAATAGAGTAACAAAAGACCGCTACCTCTGTCAATGCGTTGTAAAAACTACCTAGATTATAATCTTAGTCTGCATAGCAACTTTTAATGCTTTGTGGAGTTGTGAATGCGGTGGTTTTGGCAAATCTTTCAGACCAAACCAACCAATGGCATCCATTTTATGCGGCTCACCTATTTTAACTGTTTTTGGTTCAACTTTCACGGCGTACAAGATGGCTATCCAGTGAGTTTTATCTTTGTCTTGATTGACGCGATGCGCATCAAATACTATTAAAAACACCATATCTAATGGCTTAGTGCAAAGTTCTTCTTTAATTTCGCGCGTAATGGCTTCTTCAATAGTCTCCCCAAACTCAATGGCACCACCAATTACATCCCAGTGACCACGCTCGTCACGTGCGCCCTTACCGCGCTTGTGAAGCAAGATTTTGCCTTTGCCATCATGCACCACTGAAACAGCCGAAACACCAATATGATCAATCCCCCGCCTTAAATCTACCTTATCAATGGCTGGAACAATCTTGTTCATTATCTTATTCTATAACAGACTTTTATATCTCTAGGAAATTGTACAAGGAAATGACGATCGTCAATATCTTGTACAATTTACATTTTGATTTCGGCGTCACAGCCGGCTGGCAGGGATAGGTTCATAAGTGCGTCAACGGTTTTTGGCGAAGGGTCTAATACGTCTATTAAACGTTTGTGGACTCTCATTTCAAATTGTTCGCGGCCCTTTTTATAAACATGCGGGCTTTTAACAACCGTAAAAGTACTGCGCCTTGTTGGCAAAGGAATTGGGCCGGCAATTGTGGCACCATTTCTTAGCGCGGTGTCGACAATCTGTTTTGCTGATTGATCTATAACCTTATGGTCATAAGCCTTAAGACGGATTCTTATCCGCTGCTTTGGTGCTACTTCGGTTTTTTTTGTCTCAACCATTATTCAGCATATTCTATCAGAGGAGCTTCTAGTTCCTCTAGTGTTAAAGCTCCAGATGTTACGTATGCAATATGCTTAGCCGTTTCCATGCGAGAAGCATCAATCTCTGCCTGATCACCTCTTAGGACTATCACAATGTCCGCAGTGTTTGGTTCTTGTAAAGCGGTAAAAATTTCCGTAAAAGCCATCTTATTATTTGTTAATCTTGGTAACGACACCAGCGCCGACGGTTCGGCCACCTTCGCGGATGGCGAAGCGCAATCCTTGTTCCATAGCAATCGGTTGAAGTAATTTCACTTTAAAGGTAATTGTGTCCCCCGGCATAACCATTTCTTTATCTTCTGGAAGTTCAACTTCACCCGTTACATCAGTAGTTCGGAAGTAAAACTGTGGCTTGTAGCCCTTGAAGAATGGTGTGTGTCGTCCACCTTCTTCTTTGGTCAGAATGTAGACTTCACTGTCAAATTCGGTGTGCGGCGTAATGGTTCCGGGCTTAGCCAAAACTTGGCCCCGCTCGATGTCTTCGCGCTCAACACCGCGTAATAGAACTCCAACGTTGTCGCCAGCTTGGCCTTGGTCGAGATTCTTCTTGAACATTTCTACACCAGTAACAACCGTCTTTTTAGTGTCGCGTAGGCCAACAATTTCAACTTCTTCGTTAACTTTAACAACGCCTTGCTCAACACGGCCGGTAGCAACAGTACCGCGACCTTTAATTGAAAAGACGTCCTCAATTGGCATTAAGAACGGCTTGTCTAGCTCACGCTTAGGCTCTGGAATGTAGTCATCCATAGCCTTTACAAGTTCCATAATGGCATCTTCGTCAGAAGCCGAGCCTTCAAGAGCCTTAGTCGCAGATCCCTTGATGATAGGTGCTTTTTCGTCAAATTCGTACTTTTTAAGCAGGTCGCGGATATCAACTTCTACTAGTTCAACTAGTTCAGGGTCAGCCAGGTCCATCTTGTTCATGAAAACTAAGATAGAAGGTACGCCAACTTGCTTGGCAAGAAGAACATGTTCGCGTGTTTGCGGCATAGGGCCATCAGCAGCTGAAACAACCAATACAGCGCCATCAATCTGGGCGGCACCGGTAATCATGTTCTTGACATAGTCGGCGTGTCCGGGCATGTCAACGTGGGCGTAGTGACGCTTTTCACTCTCGTATTCCTGGTGAGAGGTCGCAATAGTAATACCCCGAGCTTTTTCCTCTGGTGCATTGTCAATTTGGTCATAACTAACTGGTTTGTTCACATCACTAGGTAATTTCTTAGCTAGCACTGCGGTAATTGCAGCGGTTAATGTAGTTTTGCCGTGATCAACGTGACCCATAGTTCCAACGTTGATGTGCGGCTTTGAGCGGTCAAAATCTGCCATTTAATTTTCTCCTATCATTCTGATATTAATAAGTTTTTCGCGTACGTATAGCAATACCCACACGGATTACCGAAGTATTTTAACTAAAGTTAAGAGGTTTGTAAAGCCCCGCCATTTAAATTGACACAAAACAAGTTTTGCGTCAGCAACGTCAATTTAATAGGCGGGGTAAAGGGTTATTCTATTAAGCAATAATCGTTAATGCGTTCAGGTTGAGCTCTAATGTAAACTACATTTCCTGGTGGTATATCAGAATTAGGCACCGTTGGCGCCAGGCTTACCACCCCACCAAGCGGGTATTCACTAGCACCTAGGTATTCTTCATCGCTTCTAGACATTTGAAGATCGCTGCGCTCAAGGGTGGTGATTACTTCTCTTGGAACTTCGCCGGGTATATGCCCCAACTTTCCGTACTCTAGTCGGCCATCAACTTCTCTTATTGCAATATCGCTGTGCTTACGCATGCCGTCCACATCTCGATTCATTGAAGGCACAACACCACCCAATACTTGGGCTTCGACATTAGACGCCGGGCGTCCAATTACATCTATTGGATGTTGGACAACCACAGTAGCATTTTCTGTCTTGTACTCTATGCATACACCTGCCCGTACCCTTACTAAAGCTCGATTACCTAGTGCATTTGTGGTAACCGCATCTAAATTTCTTTGTGCTTCGGGGTGACCCCAGCCATGATCATCAAATTCTGGAGTTGTTGTCGTGGTGGTTCGTAATTTGGGTCGCTCTTCAATCGTCAAAAATGAATTGTTGGCTCCTGAGCAAGCCGCCACAGTAACCAAGCCAGCAACAGTTGCTAGCAGACGAGTGGTAATTGATTTATGGGGTGGCCTTAGTTTATTTCCCATTTTGCACTCTACTTACCGCTTTTGGCAATGATTGTTTCGGCGACGTTATTTGGTACGTCGGCATAGTGGTCAAGTTCCATACTTGAGCTGGCACGACCTTGAGTCATACTGCGCAGGTTGGTTGTGTAGCCAAACATTTCGCCCAGCGGCACAAAAGCTGTAATTTCTTTTATCCCAGCTTGCAGGTCTTCCATAGATTCAATCCGTCCGCGCTTGGAGTTAAGGTCGCCAATAACATCACCCATTGAAGCTTCGGGCGTTACCACCACAACTTTCATAATGGGTTCTAGTAACACTGGGCTAGCGTTTTTTACACCTGACTGCAGGGCCATAGAGCCGGCAATTTTAAAGGCCATCTCGCTAGAGTCTACATCGTGATAACTGCCGTCATATAGCTCAGCTTTAACATCTACTACCGGATAGCCGGCGATCACACCGTTGCTCATAGCCTCTTCAATACCGGCCTTTACCGGCTGTATGTATTCACTGGGCACGTTGCCACCTTTAATGGAATTGATAAACTCAAAGCCTTTACCTTGCTCGTTTTGGCTTAACCTAATCCAGACATGTCCATACTGGCCGCGGCCGCCGGATTGTTTTATGTACTTGCCTTCGGACTCGACAGCATCTTTGCGGATAGTTTCACGGTAAGCCACCTGCGGTGCGCCAACATTAGCTTCAACTGTAAACTCACGCTTCATGCGGTCAACAATAATCTCCAGATGCAGTTCACCCATGCCGGAAATAATTGTTTGGCCGGTTTCTTCATCACCTTTAACCTGAAAGGTAGGATCTTCTTCAGCCAAGCGCTGCAGGGCGATGCCCATTTTTTCCTGATCAGCCTTGGTCTTTGGCTCAATCGCAATACTAACCGGCGGGTCTGGGAAAGTTATACTTTCCAGCACAATCGGATTATTAAGATCACTTAAAGTGTTACCGGTAGTTGTGCCTTTCAGGCCAACAATGGCGGCAATATCACCAGCTCCAACTTCGGTTACTTCTTCACGGTCGTTAGCGTGCATGCGCACAATTCGACCGACACGCTCTTTTTCACCGGTACTGGCATTTAAAATGTACGAACCAGCTTGGAGTTTTCCGGAGTAAATCCTGTAAAAACAGAGTTTGCCGACAAACGGGTCGGTAGCAATCTTAAATGCTAATCCGGCCAGTGGCTCGGATTCGTCAGGTTTACGCTCAATTTCATCACCAGTTTTGGGGTGAGTGCCCCAAACCGAACTTTTGTCCAGCGGCGAGGGCAAAAAATCAACAACGGCATCTAGTAACTTCTCGACAATTACGCCGCGACCATCACCGCCGCTAACGGCGTAAAATTGTCCGGACAAAACAGCAGCACGGACGGCTTTTCTAACTTCGTCTTCGCTCAAGGAGTCTTCACCTTCTTCAAGGTACTTTTCAAGCAAGGCATCGTCATACTCGACGGTAGCTTCAACCAATAGTGACCGGTAGCGCTGAGCCTTTTCCTTCATATCTTCCGGTACTTCACCTTCAGTCAGCTCTTTATCGGTAAATTCCTTGTAGGTGTAAGCCTTCATGGAAATAAGGTCGACTATTCCGTTTACACCTTGTTCGAAACCAATCGGCAAGTGAATCGGGTGAGCGTGCTTACTTAGGCGGTTATGAATACTTTCTAGCGATTTATAAAAGTCACCACCAGTTTGATTGATTTTGTTAATAAAGCAGATCCGCGGCACGTTGTACTTATCAGCCTGGCGCCAAACCGTTTCGGACTGGCTTTCCACGCCCATTTTGCCGTCAAATACTACAACTGCACCGTCTAGAACACGAAGTGATCGCTCGACTTCGACTGTGAAGTCAATGTGCCCCGGTGTGTCAATAATGTTGATTTTGTGATCTTTCCAGTAACAGGTGACGGCGGCGGCGGTAATGGTAATTCCACGCTCTTTTTCCTGCGCCATCCAATCGGTAGTGGTTTCACCTTCATGTACAGCACCGATCTTGTGTTTCAGGCCAGTGCGATACAAAATACCTTCGGTTGTGGTAGTTTTGCCGGCGTCAATATGGGCAATAATGCCGATATTTCTAACCTTTTCTAGTTCGTATTTTTTCTCTGCCACAATTTTATTCCAGAATAATATCTGCAATTAGTGAAACAACTTGTCTAGGGCCATCGGGGCCACAAACAAAATTAGCAGCATCGTTAATAATTCTTAGTTCTTGCTGCTCAATTGGAACTACTTCACCATCAGATCTACTTACATTAATAGGACAACCTTCTGCGTTTCGTCCTCTCTTTAGCGCCGTAACCACAAAATCAGAGAAATTTGGAGGAAGTCCTAGATTGATAAATGGGTCTGTTTCTGGACCTAAACTAGTCATAGTAAATAGCTCCCGGATCAATCACTTCTGGTTTTGCTTCTGGAATGATAAAGTGGGCTGCTGCTTCCGCACCTATGTTGCAAATGCGCCCGATGCAAGCTTCTGTGAAACTGCCCGTACCTAAAGCCTCGCGATTATTTGCAATTCGATTTGTGGACAGAGCTGAACGACCCTCGAGCTTCACTTTCGCATCTTTCGCAAAATCACTTATTCCTTCACGTATACCCATAATTAAAACCTCGCGAAATGGGCGAAGGCTCGGTTAGCGTCGGCCATTTTATGGGTGTCTTCGCGCTTTTTAACGGCATTGCCGGTATTGTTGTAGGCATCAACCAGTTCCTGGGCAATTCTATCCACCATACTGATACCTTTGCGGTCGCGGGAGGCTTGGACAAACCACATAATTGTTAGGTGAGTTTGGCGTTGGCCTTTAACTTCAAACGGAATCTGATAGTTTGCCCCGCCAACTCGGCGTGAGCGGGTTTCCATATGCGGTTGGATGTTTTTCATAGCTTGCTCAAAAACTTCCAGCGGGTTTTTAACCTTCAATTTGTCGGCGGCTTTTTGCATGCCGTCATAAACCAACCGTTCTGCCAGCTGCTTTTTGCCGTCTAGCATGACACGGTTAATAACTTTTTGAACTAGTACACTATTATAAAGGCGGTCGCCAGGAATAACTCGCTGCAAGGATTTTGTCTTATGGCGTGGCATCAAACTCTCCATTTCTTTCGGCAATAACCCTTGCTGTTGATGCTTGAATAGAGGCAAGAGGGCAAATGTCTATTGAAAATTCAGGGTTCTGCTCTCGCACACTTTCTAAAAACGCCCGACAAGCTTCAAAAGCTCGATCATCTGTCACTTCAACAAAACCTCCGTGGGCAGTATCAACCCCCATAAGGCCTTTTTTGATATCCAGTCCACAAAGTCCTCTTTCGCACAAAGTAAATTCTTCCTCGGCCATTACTTACTACCCTTCTTAGTTCCGTATTTGCTGCGGCCTTGCTTGCGGTCGCTTACGCCTTGAAGGTCCAATGAACCGCGAACAATGTGATAACGCACACCAGGAAGATCTTTTACTCGTCCACCACGAACCAACACTACGGCGTGTTCCTGCAAAGTGTGGCCTTCGCCACCAATATATGCCCAAACTTCGTGGCCATTAGTTAAACGCACACGGGCAACTTTACGCAGCGCCGAGTTCGGCTTGCGAGGAGTCTTGGTCGTAACTTTAATGCAAACCCCGCGCTTAAAAGGTGACGGTTTGTCGTAGTTCTTAGTCTTTAGGTTATTGGTAACACGTTGAAGAGCCGGAGACTTGGTTTTCCCCTTGGTTTTGCTTCTTGGCTTGCGAACTAACTGGTTAAGTGTAGGCATAGTGGTTTACCTTATCACCCCTGTTCCCTAGCGTCAACATCTTCTTTTTTAACTTCCAGCGGAATGGCACCGGTGCCAACTGGGATACGCCGACCTAAGATAACGTTTTCTTTAAGGCCGTAGAGGTAGTCAACCTTACCACTGGTAGCAGCAGCTATTAATACGCGAGTAGTATCTTGGAAGCTAGCGGCACTTAGGAAGGAGTCAGTAGACAATGAGGCTTTGGTAATGCCTAGAAGCAACTGGGTATACTGCGCGGGCTTGAGCTTTTTCTTTTGCAGTCCTTCATTAACTTCAACAACTGCTAGTTTGCTGACGATATCGCCAGTTACAAACTCGCTGTCACCAGCTTCGTCTATTTGAACGCGACTAAACATCTGGCGAACAATAATCTCAAGGTGCTTGTCAGCAATATTCTGGCCCTGGCTGGCAAAAATCTTCAAGATTTCGTTCATTATGTAGCGCTGGGTAGCTTCAACCCCTTGTAAACGCATCAGGTCGTGTAGGTTTATAGATCCGTTTGTCAAGCGCTGACCAGCAATAACTTTCTCGCCATCAGTGACAGCCAATTGTTTAAAGCCGGGAATCTCATACTTGATAGCGCTTTGCTGAGTGGCCAATATAGCAATGTTTTTCTTGCTAACTTGGACTTTGCCGGCAATCGGTGCCAGTACAGCATTGGTGCCGTCTTCATCAGTAGCAATAATTTCACCAGCATTGACCTCGGCATTGGTCTTAACTTTAGAAACTTGACCGTTAAGAGGCACATCTACTTTGGCATTCTTCTCAGGCGTGACTGTAACAATGTAGTTGTTGCCTTCCTCGCTGGTATTAACTAAGCCGTCAATTCCAGAAATAAAGGCTTGGCCTTTTGGTGTGCGAACTTCAAATAGTTCTTCAACGCGCGGTAGACCAGTAGTAATGTCTTCACCGGCTACACCACCAGAGTGGAATGTCTTTAACGTCAGCTGGGTACCTGGCTCACCGATACTTTGGGCAGCAATTACGCCAACTGGATGATGGTTGGCGACAACTTCACCGGTTGCCGGATCAACTCCATAAGACTTAGGATTAACTCCACGAACATTGGAACAGCTTAGGGCGCTCATAATCTTTACGCCGTCGAGTTTTTTATCATTATCAATGCTTTGAGAAGCTTCAGCAGAAATTAGCTGGCCCTTGCGAACATATTTGCCAATAGCTTCGGCGGCATAACGGCCTTCCAAACGACTGGCATAGTTAACACCAATCTCTTCGGAATCACTACGGTAAATCGGAAAACCCTTGTCGGTGCAGGGCTCATCAATAGTAAAGACATCCTGGCTAACGTCAACTAAACGGCGGGTTAGGTAGCCAGAGTCGGCGGTTTTTAGGGCCGTGTCAATCATACCCTTTCGAGCACCACGGGTGGCCGTAAAGTACTCTAGCGGTGTCAATCCACCCTTATAATTAGAGCGAATTGGCAGTTCGATGGCTCGTCCTGTGGCGTCAGTAACTACGCCCAGCAAGCCAACAGCAGTTTTTACCTGGCCAATGTTACCTCGGGCCCCAGACACAACGGCAATAGACATAGAGCTATCTTCTTTACCAAACTGTTCGCTTAGTTCCTCTTGGACTTTAGCGTCAGTCGCCATCCAAGTTTCAACTGTAAGGCGGTAGCGCTCGTCCTCGGTTATAAAGCCTTGATCGTATTGCTCGCTAATTTCAGTGGCTTTCTTTTCGCCGGCGTCTAGCATACTTTGCAGGTTAGGCATGTCGGTGAAATCGCCCATACCCATTGATAGACCGCTCTTGGTGGCGAATTCAAAGCCCAGATCTTTTAGATCATCGGCAATTTCGGCTGTCAGAGTTTGGCCGTACTTTTGATAGACCAGCGCCATAACATTCTGCAGTCGCTTCTTGGTCATAGCCTGATCTTGGTAGGGGAAGTCGTCCGGGAAAATCTCATTAAACATTGCCCGTCCAAGCGTGGTTTCTATAGTTTTACCTTTTATGGGCATTTTTATCCGACTTTGCTGTTTTATTTCACCAGCGTCACGAGCTTGGATAGCCTCGCCAATACCACCATAGGCCGGTACAAATTTATTGCTGGTCTTACGGTCATAAGTTAGGTAGTAACAGCCAAGTACGATGTCTTGATCGATATGTAAAATCGGCGAGCCATCGGCTGGTTTTAGCAGGTTCTTATCGGCAGCCATTATTTCTTGAGCTTCAGCTTGGGCGGCGTCAGATAGTGGCAAATGAACAGCCATCTGGTCGCCGTCAAAGTCAGCGTTAAAACCTTTACAAACTAGTGGGTGCAGTTGGATAGCCCGACCTTCAATTAATACTGGCTGAAAAGCTTGAATGCTTAGGCGGTGAAGACTTGGAGCACGGTTAAGTAGAACATATTTGCCTTTAATCATTTCGTCTAGTGCATCCCAAACTGCGACTTCGCCGGTTTCTATCATCCGAGTGGCACTACGAATATTATGAGCTTGCTCGGTAGTAATTAGGTGGCCAATAACTAGAGGCTTAAATAGTTCGAGAGCCATCATCTTAGGCAAGCCGCATTGATAAATCTTTAGGTCCGGACCAGCAACGATTACTGAACGTCCAGAGTAGTCAACACGTTTTCCAAGCAAGTTCTGACGGAAGCGCCCCTGTTTACCCATTCGCATGACGCTAAGGCTTTTTAATCGTCGGCGTTGACCGGTAGCAGCCACGGCTCGCCCACTGCGAGCGTTACTGTTATCAATTAAAGCATCAACAGCTTCTTGAAGCATACGTTGTTCGTTGCGCCGAATAACTTCCGGAGCGTTTAAGTCGATTAGCTTTTTAAGACGATTATTGCGGTTAATTACACGGCGATAAAGGTCGTTTAAATCACTAGTTGCAAAACGTCCACCGGTTAACTGAACCATTGGGCGAAGATCCGGTGGAATAACCGGCAATACGCTAACACACAAGCTGGTTGGCTCAATGCCGGCCCGCTGCATACTTTCAAGCAGTCGCAGTCGCTTCATAATTTTCTTTTTTCGCTGGCCCTTGGCTTGTTCAGCTTCCTTGTTTAGCTCTTTAATCAGCTTCTTAAGGTCGGCTTGCTCCAATAATTGCTTCAGTGCACTTCCACCCATACCAACTTTAGCTAGAGCCTGAAAATCATCCGGCAAATTTCGAAAGTCGGTCTCGTTTATTAAGTGCAGTTTTTCCAAGCTTTCCAACTGCTCCTTGGTTTGCTCAAAATTAGTGGTTAGCTCTTCAAGTTCTTTAGCTTTTTGTTCGGCCAAGACTTTGCCGTCAGACCCTTCTTTCTTAAGCTCTTTTTCATAACGGGTGTCAATAGCTAGATTGGCAGCCTTAAATTCGGCTTCTTTGTCAGACATTATTTTATTACGCTTATCAGTGTCAACTTCCATGATGATGAAACTGGCAAACTACGATACCCGATCCTAGTTATTGAAATACATAACAAGTACTAAGCCACTGGCTGATGGCGTCCCGCGCAGGAGCCAAATGTGAACCACTGGCGAGGCCCGGTTGATGTGCCC
>JANWIN010000007.1 GCA_025449905.1 Candidatus Saccharimonadales bacterium | reverse complement strand
TAGTCTCGAAGTTCCAGTGCTGGCTACTATGCCACACATTTTAGCCTCAACCGGGAATAAAAAGTTAAGTAAGCGAGATGGCGCCAAAGACATCCTTGCTTACCAAAAAGAGGGCTATCTGCCTGAAGCAATGCTTAATTTCCTAGCAAGTCTTGGCTGGAATGACGGTACCGAGCAAGAAATCTTCAATGTTGAGGAGTTGATTAATAAGTTTAGTCTCGACCATGTTCAAAAATCGGGGGCTCGATTTGACGAACAGCGTTTGGCTTGGGTGAACGGGCATTTTATCCGAGAACTCAACCCAGATGAGTTGTATGACAAGGCGGCCAGTTTTTGGCCTGTTGAGGCTAAAGACTACGAGGGGGAATATAAGAAAGTTGTACTGAAGCTGGTGCAGGATAGACTAAAATATCTTGGTGAACTGCCAGAGCTAACAATATTTTTCTTTAAGGACTTGCCGGTTAATATCAAATTAATAACGGGTCACAAGCAACTAAGTAAACTATCTGCCGACGAACTGAAGAGCTTATTAGAACAAACCAAGATTGAACTTGAGGCAAGTGATTTTTCGCCAGATGACTTGCAGCAAAGACTCAACCAACTTCTAGAATCCACAAAAACAAAACCAGTGGTTTTATTTAGTCTAATTAGGATTGCGACAACTCCAGCTCCGGCTTCGCCAGATCTAGCCCCAAGCCTAGCTGTACTGGGCAAAGACAAAGTATTAGAGCGAATAAACAAGCAACTCGAAGCACTATAAAGCTCGGTTGGGCATTAAACGTAAGCACTGGTAAAATAGTACGAATGGATGATCAAAATAAAACACCTGATATTGATTTGTCAGAGAATCAGTCGGTTCCGTCAGATGATCAATTGCCGCCGCCGAAACGCCAAGTTTTTGCTTGGTTAAAATACAAGCACAGCCAGCTTACGCCAAAGCAAAAAGTATTAGTAACAATTGGCATGGTACTTTTAGTTATACTTGCAGCTTTTACGATCTATCAAGTCTACAGACATTTTCATCAATCGTTGGGCTCTAGTTTATCCAAACAAGCTGAGAACAAAACTACCGAACCATCGCGTTTAACCGGTGTTGAAGTAAGCCCAAAACTAAACAAGCGCCCGGTTACCGGCATTATGATTGAAAACAGTTTAGATGCCCGTCCGCAATCAGGCTTGCTAAATGCTGGGGTAGTTTATGAAGCAGTAGCTGAGGGTGGTATTACACGGTTCTTGGCTCTGTACCAAGAGGCGCAGCCAAAATATATAGGACCGGTTCGGAGCGTGCGGCCATACTATCTTGATTGGCTGATGCCATTTAAGGGTTCGATAGCCCATGTCGGCGGGGCGCCAAGAGCCCTGCAAGATATAAGAGCCTACCGCATACATGATTTGGATCAGTTTTTTAACCCCGGGGCTTATTCGCGGATCGCTGAGCGAGCCCCGCCGCATAACGTTTACACCAAGATGGCTAATCTTGACGCTCTAAACAAGGCTAAAGGTTTTAAAGGAACTGATTTTCCTGGTTTTCCACGTAAACCAGAGTCGCCGGCCTCTAAATCTCAGCGCAATGCTAATCGCATTAATTTGTCTATCTCCAGCTTTAATTTTGGAGTCAGCTACACCTATAGCCCCTCAAAAAATATATATTTGCGACGTCTGGCCGGCTCGGCTCATACCGACCTTAAATCTCACAAACAGCTTGCTCCAAAAGTCGTTATAGCCATGGTCATACACCGCGGCATCGACAGCGACGGGCAGCACACTAAATACGCTACCAAGGGCAGTGGAAGAGTATTTGTTTTTCAGGACGGCAAAGTCACCATTGGCACCTGGAAAAAGAGCACCCGCACGACTCAAGTTCATTTCTACAAAAAAGATGGCAGCGAGATTAGCTTGAATCCCGGCCAAACCTGGATAACGGTTGTCGACTCAACAAGCTCAGTAAGTTTTAGGCGCTAAAAATTGTACATGATTGTGACGATCGTCACAAAAGGGTACAATTTTGAATTGACAAAAAATGCTAAAATAAAATAAGCAATGTATGGGCTTCTGCTGGATAGCGGATTCCTCCATACAGGCTTATCTAATTACTCGTCTTCCAGGTCATGCTGGATGGCTCAATCGAAACTCTGTTAAATTCCGTAAAACTTAAAGGAGTAATTGGATAATGCGTGAGAAGATTAATCAAGAAGTTAGTGTGGTGATGTACTATAGCGCTAAAAAGCGCAGGGCCTTGCCACACCTTATAAGTTGGCAAAACCAGGAGTTCACTGTCAAAGAGCTAGGTTATCACCATAGCTACAATGAAGGCAAAGCCCTGCATCACATCTTTGAAGTTACACTCAATGAAGCCGAGCTTTGGATGCGGCTTAATTTTGACAGCTCTAATTTGCACTGGAAATTGGAGGCCGTTAGCGATGGACTTGGGGATTAATTACGCTCAGCCGCTAGTGATGCACATCGATCTCAATGCCTGCTACGCCATGATTGAACAACAGGCTAATCCGCTGATTCGCGGCAAACCGGTGGGGGTGGCTGCTTATGGCACCGCTGGCGGGTTTGTTCTGGCTGCTTCGTACGAAGCCAAGCGTATGGGCGTAAAACTTATGCGAGTTCGGGAAGCCAAACAAATATGTCCAGACATCATAATTTTAACGCCCGATCCTGAAAAATATTTTGATGCTCACCGCCGCTTTAGAAAAGTTCTACTTAAGTATACTGACAGGGTTACGCCTAAATCTATAGACGAATTTATAGTGGATTTTAGCGGTTCGCTGGCCATCCAGCAGGGTAGAAGTCTGGTAGACATTGGTTATCAAATCAAAAAGGATATGAAGAAGGCGCTGGGTGATTATGTCACTGTCAATATCGGTATTGCGCCCAATAGATTTTTAGCCAAAGTGGCCGCTGGGCTGAATAAGCCGGACGGGCTGGACGTTATTGATCACCGAAATTTAATCAAAACATATCGAAAACTTATACTATTAGACCTGCCGGGTATAAATGTACGTTACCAGGCCAGGCTGAATTTTGCCGACATTCATAGCCCCCTGCAGTTTTTGGAAGCTTCGTCATGGAAGCTCAAGCACCAGGTCTTTCAAAGTATAAATGGCTATTACTGGTATTTGCGCTTACGCGGCTATGAGATAGATGACCAGCCAACTAATATTCAAAGTTTCGGTCAGCAGTATGCTCTAGGCGATAAAACGGCCGACAGGGAAAAACTCTCCAGACTGCTCATGAAACTATCAGAAAAATGCGGGCGGCGGCTTCGTCGGCATGGTTTTACTGCGCATGGGGTAGTCTTGGGGTTGGGTTATGAAAATCACACCTATTGGGGGCAGCGCAGAAAGGCCAAAGCACCCTTGTACACGACTCAAGATATTTATCGTAATATCATGCGGTTAATGAACAGCGCGCCCATGCCAGCCCGAGTGACCAGCCTTGACGTGGCCGTAAACTATCTACAGCCTGTTGATCCGGTTCAGTTAGGCTTATTTGATAACACACGGCTAGACGTTATTTCGCTAATGCGGGCTGTTGATGAAGCCAACAATCGTTACGGTGAGTTTACGGTGGTGCCGGCAATTATGGCCAACATGTACGATTTGATATTAAAACGTGTCCCGTTTGGCAGCGTTCGGGACATCTAGCTTATGCTTGCATCTGAATAGTCCTAAGCGCAAAATTAAATCAAATTAAGGAGGAAGTATATGCCCAGACCTGAGCGACCAACCACTTTAGCGGAAGTAAATTATCCAATTGCTGGTGTTATTATGGGATCCGATAGCGATCTAGTGGTTGCCATTGAGGCCGTAAAGGTACTTGACGATCTAGAGATACCCAATGAGACCCGCATTGTTTCAGCTCATCGTACACCTGAGCATATGATGGGATACGCAAGATCCGCAAGATTAAGAGGTATTGAGGTTATAATCACTGCCGCAGGTGGTTCAGCTCATTTACCGGGAATGACTTCAGCAGAGACAACCCTCCCAGTTAAAGGAATTGCTGTAAATAAAGATGCTGCAGATCCACACGGTGCCGCCGTTTTTTCTATGATAGAAATGCCGCCCGATGGTGGCGCTTTAGATACTATGGGAATAAATGTAGCCGGTGCGGTTGGAGCCGCTTTATCAGCAGCACGCACTCTGGCTATAGCTTTTCCTGAATTACACGAAAAACTAGAAGAACGCCAGAAAAAGAATGAACTCGATGTTCTTTATAAGGATGCAACTATCCTAGATTTAGGGCCATATGAATATCTTGAAATGATGAAAAAAGCAAAACAACAGGACCAAAAATGGCCAGTTAGGAACGATGACTGGGATACATCTTCTTATGATCCATATGGAGTGCACTATATTGACAGGTAAAAAAGGGATAAAAAAAATATGGAAATATTAGCTGAGGGTAAAACAAAAGTAATTTGGGAACTTCCAAACGACGAAGTTTTGATTGAAAGCAAAGACGACATCACGGCTGGTGATGGCGAAAAAAAGGATGTGATGGCGGGGAAAGCAGCCTTGGCTACACAGACAACCGTAAATTGCTTTCGATTACTGGAAGAGGCTGGAGTTTCTACTCATTTTATCGAACAAGAATCAGAAACTGTTTTTCGTGCAAAGCGGGTTGAGATGATACCGGTTGAATTAGTGGCTAGGGGGCTTGCATATGGTTCATTCTTGAAACGTAATCCTGGTGTTGTTGAAGGCAATCGATTCCCGAGACCATTAATAGAATTTTTTGAAAAGGATGACTCAATGCACGATCCATTATTAGTAGAGGACCCAATCTCGCGACTTATATTAAGATATGATGCAAAGAAGCCGTTGAAGGAAGGTTTTATAGACTCAAGGCCATTTAATGAAGTTCCAGAGCTGGCAGTACCTGCCTGGCCTGCACTTAGAGTAATTACAAGAAATGTTTTTGAGGTGCTGGAAGAAGCCTGGGCTGATCAGGATGTGACATTAGTCGACCTAAAAATTGAAGCTGGTAAAACACGCGATGGAGAGCTAGAGGTTGCAGATGTTATTGAAAATGATTCATGGCGAATTTGGCCTGGCGGTGATCCAGCAAATATGAAAGACAAGCAATTGTATCGTGATGGTCAACCAATGGGCACGGTAGAGGACGCATATAGATGGGTAGCAGAAGCTACAAATAGATTCGCTTCATAAAAACTGGTGACCCCTGCGGGATTCGAACCCGCGATCTTCTGGATGAGAACCAGATATCCTGGACCACTAGACGAAGGGGCCTCGTCAACCTATATAGCATACTTAACAGAGGTTGCGGGAACAAGCTATAATAAGCATAAGCATGCATCAAAATTACCTATACATTGGTATTGCAGGCGGCATATTAATAATGGCGCTTGTCATTTTTCTAATTTATCGTCTGCTTGGCAGTAAACACTCAACCCGAAAGACAGGTAAGCTTAGCGCCAAACTCGAAACTGAAAAATTAAAATCGGATATTGTTTTAAATTCTATTGAAGATGGAGTGGTGGTGGTTGACGCTAACCAATTGATTCAAGTCTTTAACCCGGCGGCGACATTGCTAACAGGCTGGCCAGCGAATGAAGCGATTGGGCTAGATTATCACTCGGTTATCAAGCTCGTAGACCCTGGTGGTAAAGCCTATACCGAAGCAGACCATCCCTTTGAACAGGCAATCAGAACAAATAAAAATGTTCGCGACAATACCGCAGAATTGGTATCTAAAGATAAAAATAATCTGGCGGTGAATATAAGCGCGTCACCGCTGCTCAATGAGAATAAGCAGCCTAGCGGAGTAGTGTGTATTTTCCAAGATGTTAGTAAGCAACGTCGTGAAGAGCAACGACGGGCTGAATTTATTAGCACCGCCAGTCACGAAATGCGCACCCCGGTGGCGGCTATAGAAGGTTACTTGGCGCTAGCCATGAATAGCAAGGTCAGTCAAATTGACGACAAAGCTAAGAGCTTTTTGATAAAAGCTCATGCCTCGACCCAGCATCTTGGTGAGCTATTTCAGGATCTCCTGACTTCTGCCAAAGCCGAGGATGGGCGGTTGATAAACCATCCAGCTGTCATAGAAATGGGTAAATACGTTGAACAGCTGACCGAAGATCTACGATTTGCAGCGCAAAAGAAAGGTTTGTCAGTAGAGTTTATTATGGGTACTCCGTCTGAAGCCGCTCGGCGGCCCGATTACACTAAAGCCATCCAGCCGCTGTATTACGCAAAAGTTGACCCTAACCGTATCCGTGAAGTTATCACCAACCTGTTTGATAATGCGGTTAAATACACTCAAACCGGCAAAATTACTTTGGGGGTGACGGGTGACGAAGAGGTTGTCCAGTTGAGCGTTAGAGACACCGGCAACGGTATCCCTGCCGAGGACATACCGCATCTTTTTCAAAAATTTTACCGGGTTGATAACTCGGCAACACGGACAATTGGCGGCACCGGTCTGGGGCTGTATATATGCCGCAAGATTGTAGAACTTTATAAGGGCCGAATTTGGGTTGAGAGCCAGCCCGGGCAGGGCAGCAGTTTCTATATAAACTTACCGCGGCTGTCATCCGATGAGGCTCAGCGAGTCCAAAACGAGGTTGTACCGACGGTGCAACAGCCAAGCAATGATCCTTCAGCTATTTCTAGTAACCATTAGTAATTGTGCTACAATAACCTTGAACATAAGCATCATAATTAACAGGGGGTAAGTAAACCAAAATGGCCAAAATAATGCTGGTTGAGGATGATAATAATCTCCGCGAAATTTATAGTGCACGCTTGCAAGCTGAAGGTTACGAAATAGTTTCTGCCAAGGACGGTGAAGAAGCACTAGCCCTCGCTGTCAAAGAGAAGCCAGACCTGATTATTGCCGATATTATGATGCCGCGAATCAGTGGTTTTGATATGTTGGATATTTTGCGCACTACTCCAGAAACCAAAAACACCAAGGTTATTGTTATGACCGCCCTTAACCAAGCAGAGGATAAAGCTCATGCCGATCAGTTGGGAGCCGACCGCTACCTGGTAAAGTCGCAGGTTACGCTGGAAGATGTAGCTAAAAATGCCCGTGAATTATTAGCCGAAGATAGTAAGGGCGAATCGCTAGCAAACATTGAAGGTAGAAGTCCCAATGAGCAAACACCAGCCGCTAATGTTCCTGCGCAGGCCGCAGGGGCGGTTACGGAACCTGCTACTGCGGCAACAGCACCCATAGAAGCAACATCCGCTGTGGCTAGTTCGCCACCAGCACCTGTTGAGTCGACGCCTAAGTCCATACCTATAACTGTCCAAGATTCGCCTAATGATGACTCGGGTGCTCCTGTGTCTACACCACCGACTACAGACCAGCAGGCATCTAATGATCAAGTACTTGCAGATGCCGTTGCTAAGGTCAGTTCGCCCTCCCCAACTGTACCAACCAGTGCATCAGCTGTAGTACCTGCCGCAACCTCTGTAGCGGGTGACAAGGTAATCCAACCGCTAGATACACCACCAAAGCCCGACATCCAAGAATTGGCTGCTAAGGAAGAAGCTAAAGAGCAGGGCAACGCGCAGACTACAGCTACACCAATCAATCCAGCCTAGGCTAATTTGTAAATTGTTGCGATATATTTTTTAGTACCTCTATGCTAAGCTGTTATACATGAAAAAGCTTCCGGTAATTGCAATAGTTGGGCGGGCCAATGTTGGCAAGTCCAGCTTGTTCAACGCAGTATTAGACCGCCGGGAAACTATCGTAGCTAAGGAAGCCGGTACCACTCGCGATAGTATCAGCGCCTTGGCTAGCTATAAAAATAAAGATTTTTGGCTTGTTGATACAGCGGGCGCCAAAAACGCTGAAGATGATTTTGAATTAACTATTCAGGAGCAAATTATTGAAGCTGTAGCGGCCGCTGATTTGATCTGGCTGGTAATTGAAGCCAACATTATAATTAATGATGAAGACAGACGAGTTGCCAAACAGGCTCTTAAAAGTAAAAAACCGGTGTATTTAGTAGTTAACAAGGCTGACAAAGCCAAAAATGCTGATGCAGCCGAATATCAAAAACTCGGTGTCAAACCTATAATTTTGACTAGTGCAGTTCATAAAACCGGGCTAGAGAAGCTGCTTGAGGTGGCGACGAGGGAAATTCCTAAGGCTACTGCCGCCCAGGATCCCAACAAACTGACCCTAGCTCTACTTGGCAGGCCCAATGTTGGCAAGTCCAGTCTCTTTAATAGCTTGGGTAAAAAACAGCAAGCTGTGATCTCCGAGCGAGCGGGGACCACCAGGGACGTAAATCATATTTTAATCAAATATAAAGGACGTCCAGTTGAAATACTCGACACCGCCGGTATTCGTCGCAGCGGCAAAATAGAGCGAGGTGTTGAGCATTTCAGTGTGCTTCGCAGCTTAAATGCCATCAACCAGGCTGATGTTTGTCTGCTGTTAATAGACGCTAACGAATCAAGTGTTCAGCTTGACCAGAAAATTGCTGGCATGATTAAAGAAGCTGGTAAGGGCTTAATATTAGCGGTAGCCAAGTGGGATAGCTTAGAAAATAAGGATCCGAAAGTAGGCGACCATTTTATTTCCCAAATTAAAGCCGACT
>JANWIN010000006.1 GCA_025449905.1 Candidatus Saccharimonadales bacterium | reverse complement strand
TGTTCTAACTTATCAATCTCTTTCTTCTGGGCACCATTTAGTTTTTTAGCCAGTACAACGTAACGCGTCGATAATTCCATTTTTTTAGCCAAGTCATCTTGATTACCGCCTATCACACCGGCCACTTCTTTAGCCACGGCTTTAGGGTCTTCTATAAACTGCGGATCAGCAAATAGTGTGTAGCGAGCTTCATTTAAGACAATCGGCACTACATTTTTGCCGTCATGGGCGGCAATTGTTCCCCGCTCGGCTTGAATTTCGTACTCTTTGGTCTGGGCCTGCAAGGCTATTTTTTTATAATGGTCGTGACGGATGACTTGCAGATAAAACAAGCGGACTACAAACAGGGCTATTATTGATAATAATATCGCGTACCAAAGACGGATGCGTCGGGCTGGGCTGGGTTCATTTTGGGGCGGCTGAGGACTATACATAAACCTCGATGTCTTCCCCTTTTAATTTTGGACAGTTTCGCTGGGCGCAACCGACACCAATCGTTCGGCGGCCTTACTATTTTTGATTTTATCTAAAGCCTGCAATCGGGCGGCGGTCACACTTAATTCATCATTTTGACGAGTCAGCTGACTTTGTTCTTTGGTCAAATTATTAATTTGATAACCATAGGCATTAGTTTTGGTAACTTGTGTTAGGTATAACAAGCCCAATAAGCAAGCTAATATTATAAGAATAACTGTGTTGCTAATTGGTCCCAGCCCTTTAGTTTGGCTGATAAAACTGGCAGTGTTTTGGCCACGGCCGCTATAGCGGCGACGATTCAGTGCGAGTGATGATGAGTATGTCATATGTCTTTCTTTGGTTTTATGTTTATTTTTGTTTATCCAGCCTGTTGCTTGTAACTGGCTGCGACTTGGTCCCCCACCACTTAGCCCACCCGGGGTAAGTGGTGAGGGTTGGCGCCTTATTTAAGTTTTAGAGTACTTTGACTCTGACTTTATAAGCGCGGGAACTGCTTTTTACCTGAATAGGCATGTGCATGTGTTCCCTTCCTGCCCAGCCTGTTACTTGTAACGGGCTGTGGTCTTGTTTTTATTTTCACTGCGGCCCGCAGCTTGGCGCTGCGAGCTCGCGGATTGGTAAACAATTCATTTTTGTCACTGGTTACCGGCTGCTTGGTAAGTAGCTTTAGTGTTGCGTCGTAGCCCTGCCCGCCAGCTTCTTTAAAGGCTTTCTTTACCAGTCGGTCTTCTAGACTGTGGAAGCTAATGATCGCTATCCTGCCACCCGGACTAAGTAGTTCTAGCCAAAGTGGCAAAGCCGCTTCCAGCTGCTGCAGTTCTTGATTGACTTCAATTCTGAGCGCCTGAAAGGTTTTAGTTGCCGGATGGGTTTTACCCCGCCGGCGAACTGCTGTAGTGACAATATTGGCAAGCTCTTTGCTCGATATAACCGGGCGATTTCTTACAATCGACTTGGCTATTTTTTTAGCTTTTGGTTCTTCTCCGTAGCTGCGGATGGCCTGTGCCAACTGCTTCTCGCTGTAGCCGTTAACAATCTGCTCAGCTGTAAGCGTTTGGCTCTGGTCCATGCGCATGTCTAAAGGCCCTTCTATTGCGAAGGAAAAACCACGACTCGCCGTATTAAGGTGCGGTGACGATACCCCAAGATCAGCCAGTATTAAGTCAAATTGCGTCTTATCTTTCAGAAGCTTTTGGCTTGCGCTCAAAAAGTCCTGATGAATTAGATTTACGTTCTTGGTCTTAATCTGGTTTTTTAAATAGTCAATGGCCGACTTATCTCTATCGATCAAAACGGCCGGGCTATTTTTTGTTTTGGCCAGTATTGCTTTAGCATGTCCGCCGTAACCAGCTGTTAAATCCAGATAGGTTTGACCCTCTTCTGGCGCCAGATAGGTTAAGACTTCAGCTAGAAGTACTGGGTGATGTTTGTTTCGGTGCATCTTTTTTTGCTTTTTATTTTTGTTTTTGCAAGGTCACCTAACCAGCAGCCAACTTTTTGTTTTAAAAAGTTTTTGTTTTTGTGTATGTTTTAGCCGTGTATGTAAAAGATGCTTGGTAAGAGTGACTTACGGCTTCTTTCACTGGCTAAAACAAAAGTTTTGAGAGACTTATGTGTGAGGTGGAGTTTTGGGAGGTGTTTTTTGTGTAAAGTGCGAGAGTATTTTAAAGTGTTACTCCGACACTTGTTGACTGCCGATTAGCTAACCTCGAATCGTTGGTTATTTAATCGTTTACCCTAGTTGTTAAAGTGCGTGGGATCTCAGGTGGCCTGTTCCGGGGCCATCAGGCGCCAGTACTGTCCACCAACACTTACGGCGATTACTTCGCGGTCAATGCCGCCGTAATCCAGTAAATGCTGTTCGATGGTGATGCGGCCCTGTTTACCGTCCGGTGTAGCTTCGATTTTGCCCATCCTAAATTGGATGTTCAAGTCGGCCACTACTTCGTCCAGTGCGTCCCCGGCTAGTTTTGGCTCTACTATCTGGTCCCAGTATTCCCTGGGGTACAAATGTAGATATTTGCCGAAGCCGCGAGTTATGACTACCCCGTCAGCCAGCTTGTGACGAAGCTCAGTCGGCATAGTTAGCCGCCGTTTGTCGTCCAGCTTGCGTTCGAAGTAATCTACCGTAGCCATCTTCTCCCTTTATTGATAGTGGTTTTTTGTTTTAGTGAGGGGTTAAGACTGTTTTGGCCTTACCTACTTTTACCCACTACCGGCAGTGTACTACCCACTTTCACCCACTAGCAAGCACATAATTAGTTAATTTAGGTCAAATTACCCACACTTATCCACAGTTTTGGTTATAAAAAAGCCTATTCCACAATATATAGTGGTAAAGCTTAAACTTGAAACACTAGACAATTTATGGCAAAATTTACAATTTACCTAAGGTCAGCAATATTTACATCAACCAATTGAGTAGGTTGCAATCCTTCGTTCCCAAGAGCTTTAGTAACGTCATCTACAGCAGGCCTAGGGTCTTCTTGGCTATGTATAGCATCTTGAACTCTTTTTACCAGACTCCAGGGGCTGTCCCCTTGTCCTGCCATTACATGTATAACGGTTTGCCCAGGTTCTAGATCTCTAACCTGTCTTTTAATATCTTGTATCTGTTCCAGCTCAAATTCAGAACGCTTAGGAGACTCTTCCTTTAAAGCACTTATAGCTATTACACCCAGCACAGGTGTGAGAGCACTTGCCATTGCTATTCTTAGTTTGTCGACAGTAGTTAATGCGTTTCTGTTCATACTTCCACATTATAGCACAAGCTTTATGTTTAGTCAATCTTGTTGTAGTTCGCTTATTTCCTCTGCCCACCACTTGGCGCTAGGCCGAATCGTTCGTTTCATACCGTGTTCCCTATCTACCTCTACAAGACCGAATTTTGGCCACCAACCATAAGCCCACTCGAAATTATCTAGCAAGCTCCAGTGGAAGTAGCCGCAAACATCCACGCCTTCGCTAATCGCTCGTTCCATAGCCACCATGGTTTCTTCCAGCCACCAACGGCGATGCTCGTCACCAGCGTCAGCCACGCCATTTTCGGTTACCATAATCGGCTTTTTATACCTTGTCCAAATCCTAATAAGTAGTGGATATAGTCCTTCTGGCTCCATATACCAGCCCAGATCATTAAGCGGCGTTTGGGGATTGTGGCGTCTAACTCCTTTAAAATAATCCGTAAAATAATAGTTAAAACCAATGAAGTCCTGTTGCAAGCGGATACGACGAAGAAACATCCAGTTCCAAAAATAACGCATCCACTTAGTAACTAGCTCATCTATAAAATTATGTGGCCGCTTGGCTTGAATGTTGGCAAGTTGTGCCGCAATACCCACTTGCAATCGTGGATTTTTGGCTTTTAAGATTTTATATGCATACTTATGAGCCCTCACAAGGTTCCAATAGACCCACAGGAAAGTTAGAGGGTTCTTCTCCCCAGGTGGCCATTGGCCGTTCAAATAACTTGATGCGGTATAAACGTTGGGTTCATTTAGGGTAATAACGTAGTTTAAATCACGGCCGAATTCTTCGGCGATCTTGGCTACAAAATGTTGCCAGTGCTTTAGGTTTTCAGATTTTTTAAAGCCGCCTTGCTCGGCAAACCAAGTTGGCAAAGTCCAGTGCCAAATATTTAGCACCGGTTCAATTTTGCGTCTTTTAAGCTCCTTAATATAGGAGTGGTAGTGCGCTACCGCATTCTCGTCCCATTCTCCCTGCGATGGTTCAATCCTTGCCCACTCTATGCCAAAGCGAAAGGAGTTAAGGTTGAGCTGTTTTACAATGTCAAAATCTTCTTTATACCTGCTGTAGTGCTCCACGCCGCTACCAGATACATAATTATGCGGATCTTGGGCCCGACTTTTTATATCTTTCCAAATGGGCAAATTACCTAAACGCTTCTCGGCGGTTTTAGCCAGTTCTGCGGCATGGGATAGCTCCCACACACTCCATTGATTGGTGGTTCCGCCCTCAACCTGATGGCTAGCCGTGCTGGCTCCCCACAAAAAATTTTTTGGAAATATCTTTTTGGTCACTGCCAGCTATTATAGCTTAACGGTACTCTGGATTTTCAAAATCAAATCGTTCGCCGGCGTCCCATTTGCTACGCTGGTTGCCTTGTGCTGGAATTCCGTCATTAGCTTTTAGCATCTTAGCTAGGTGCATTAGGTTCCAAGTCATAAATGTTGTGTTACGGTTGGTAAAGTCATTATCGAAACCTTCGCGACTGCCATCTTCGAGTATGTCGCCATAGCTGGCCCCCGGGCCAACCTCACCAATCCAGCCAGCATCAGCCTGAGGCGGGATAACGCAGCCAAGATGCTGAAGGCTATAAAGCGTGTTCATTGTGCAGTGTTTAACGCCATCTTCGTTGCCTGTTATCAGTGAACCGCCAACCTTGCCATAATAGGCATATTGCCCATTTTTATTCAATAAACCCGAGCAGGCGTATAGTCTTTCAATAATTTTTTTTGTCATGGAGCTATTATCACCTAGCCAAATCGGACCGCAGATTACCAATATGTTAGCTTGCTCAACTCGCTTGTAAATTTTTGGCCATTCGTCAGTCTTTGCTCCATGTTCGCGCATATCTGGGTAAACACCTGTAGCAATGTCATGATCAATAGTTCGTATAACTTCGGTATTTACTCCGTGCTTATCCATAATTGACTTGCTAAGGTTTATTAGCAAATCTGTATGGCTGGGTTCGGGCGATTTAGTCAAAGTACCATTAAAGTAAATCGCCCTCAGCCCGCTAAAATTTAGTTTGCTGGATTTAGCCATTTTACATTTTGTTGACTAGGTTCAGAATGTTGCCGTCAGGGTCTTTAAACCAAGCAGCTTTCATATCGCCCATTACATGTATATCGCCATCTCGAGTAACTTTGGGAATATCATAGTGCTCAAACTTTACGCCCTTACTGCTTAGGTCTTCAACGACTTTTTCGATGTCATCGCCAACACCCCAGCTAGCTGCGGTTGCTTTGTTAGTACCGGCAAACTGCGACTCATAAACAAAGACCATCGAATTACCACTCTTGTAGATTACCCCATCGGGGTCATCAGTTGGCTGTGGTTTTAGCCCAAGTGTCCCCTCATAAAACTTTTTTGCAGCTTCCAAGCTTTTTACGGCAATGGTTGCTGCTGCTGATTTGTCTCCTAACATGATAGCCTCCTTCTTATTTATCTACTTCATTGTATTACAGCCGGCTTAGTTTTGGCTATGAAATTTCCAATACTTTAAGCGTTTTTCCGCTTTCTTCGATCACGATAAGCTAGCTCATTTCTCAGCTGATCCAACCGCACAATGTATTTTTCATAAGGCTTTAACAAACTCGAATATTGCCAGTTCGGCGCCATCACGTGGGCCAGTCGATTTTTCTTTTCTAGATACTCTACCAAACTATAAAAGTCGCCGTCACCAGAGATGATAATACATTTGTCGTAATTAGACATTTCCTTCATTGCGTATAGAACCAGTTCGACGTCTACATTGCCTTTGGTTGTTTGTTGCGGTTTATCTTTTTCATCAGTAGTCGTATGTTCAACAGTTGGTTTCAGCACAATTGCGTAGCCAGAGTCGTGCAATTGGTTGTATAAATCCTCGTTGCCGGCAATAAAGCCAATGAACATAAAGGCTTTGGAAACATCATATTTGACCTGCAAAAAGTCGCGGAACTTTCGCCAGTCCATCTTCCAGCCCATTTTTTGGGTACCTTTATTGAGGTTCTGGCTGTCAATAAAGGCATAAATTCTTGGTCTATTCATTTTATTAATAACTCAAACTTTCTATACCAAATTCTGGCACACTAACACTATCAGGCAAATTGCAAATATTAACAATGGTGTCGGCTACGATTTCAGGGTCTAAAGCATCGGTCATATCGCGGTGATTCTTATCATGAGAAAAGATATTTGTGTCTTTCATTGCTCCCGGATAAATAATGCTCACGCCAATTTTGAATGGTCGTAACTCTTCTTGCATAGCTTTAGCAAAGCCTGTCATTGTCCATTTACTAGCAACATAAGCACTTCTTTGTGGAATTGGGTGTTGCGCCCTTATTGAGCTAATAAAAATAATCCTGCCTGACTTTTTGGACTTCATCTTTTTCACAGCCGCGTGTGTGCAATAGATTGCTCCTATGCCGTTTATTTCAATTGTTTTATGAACTTCTTCTAGGTTATTATTTTCTAAATCTCCCTGTATCCAAATACCGGCATTATTTATCAAAATATCTATCTGGCCATTAGCTTTGGTGGCATCTGCCAGAGCTTTTTTAACCATCGCTTGGTCTGAAACATCGGCTAATACATACGCGCAGCCTAGTTCCTTGGCCGCATCTTTTGTGCGTCCGGCGTCATGTCCTAAAATCGTCACTAAATATCCAGCCTCACCAAGTTTTTTTGCAGTCAACTTCCCTAACCCAGCCGTCCCGCCGGTAATCAGCACATGCTTCATAGCTCAATCATAACAGTTCCTGTAATAGTTCTGGGAATTCTGGTGTTTTCATTGAGCCAATTGTGAAATGACCATAATTATGGAAGTCTTTCACTACTAAGTCTTTAATCTCTTTCTTAAGTTTTTCAAGAGATGTTTTCATATCGTTTTTATCATTATCGGAGTTAAACACCACCAACCCTTTTGTCCTACTAACTAAATCGGGGTCAATTTTAAAATCAAAAAAGTGATTTGGATCTTCCTGCTCAACATCAATCCATGGAGCCACCAGTACTATCTTCCCTACTTCAAGTTCCGGGTGCTCGCTCAAATACCTAACCCAAAAACCTCCCCCGCAGCTGTGTCCTACTAAAATTGTATCTGGATTAATTTCAAATCTTTCAACTTCTTTGACCCATCTTTCCCATTTTGGTTCGAATGCAAAAGGTACCTCGGGCGTGGCAGCTGCTATATCTTTCTTAAGTAGTTGGCCCTGTATCCACGGAATCCAATGAGCGTTGCTCATGCTTGGCATTTTTGGATGATAATATTCTTCCTTGCCTGGTCTACCATGCAATAAAATTGCGTTTTTCATATCAGCTCAATTTTTCTTGAAGTTCAGAGATTTTGACTCTCTCTTGCTTGGTGGTGTCGCGATTGCGGACTGTTACGGTGTCATTATCCAAAGTGTCAAAATCTATGGTCACGCAGTATGGTGTGCCGATTTCATCCTGCCGGCGGTAGCGCTTGCCAATGTTTCCATTGTCATCCCACATAACCGCCCCAAATTCTTTTTTCAAACTTTCATAAACTTCCCTGGCCTTTTTAACCAGCTCGGGCTTATTTTTAAGCAATGGAAAAACCGCAACTTTAACTGGCGCCAGCTCCGGTTTTAACTTCAAAACAATTCTTTTCTCACCTTCAACTTCATCTTCGGTGTAAGCATCAGTTAAAACCGCCAAAAACATGCGCCCAACACCAACTGATGATTCGATAACGTATGGAATAAACTTCTTGCCTGATTCTTCGTCAAAATATTCTAAGTCTTTGCCGCTGGCTTTGGCATGGTTTGATAGGTCAAAGTCAGTGCGGTTATGTGTTCCCCACAGCTCTTTATCACCAAACGGAAATTTAAAGTAAATATCGTGCGCGGCGGCGGCATAATGAGCTCGTTCATCTTTGTCGTGCTCATGCCAGCTTAAGTTTGTTTCTTTAATACCAACCCTTTTAATCAAAAAGTCCCAAGCAAATTTGCGCCATTGCTCATAAACTTCTTTTTGCTCGTCTGGCTTTACGAAGTACTGCATTTCCATCTGCTCGAGCTCACGAACGCGGAAGATAAAATCACGCGGACTAATTTCGTTGCGGAAAGCCTTGCCTATTTGACCAATACCAAATGGTAATTTGGCACGCATGGTTTCACGAACGTTCTCGTAATTGGTAAACATTGGGCCGGCAGTTTCTGGACGCAAGTATGCAACTGAAGATTCATCCTCAACCGGACCAACCCAGGTTTTCATCATCATATTGTAGGTACGCGGTTCGGTTAGGGTTTTTTTACCACAGTGCGGACAAGCTTTGTCTTTGAGTAGTTTGGCTAGCTCTTTCAAGTCAGTTGAGTCAGTTTTTGCTAAATGATCGGCCCGATGGCGCATGCCACAGCTTTTACAATCTACCAGTGGATCGGTAAAACCGGCGACATGGCCACTGGCTTCCCAAAGTTTAGGATTTTGAATTATTGCGCTATCAACCCCGTAAATATTTTCGGACTCTTTAACAACTGTGTTCCACCATTCTTTTTTTATATTATTCGCTAGCTCAACTCCAAGTGGCCCGTAATCATAAAATCCAGCTAACCCCCCATAAATCTCGCTGGATTGAAAAACAAAACCTCGCCGCTTGGCAAGACTAACAATATCTTCTAGCTTAGTTTGGGTCATGTTCTACACCGGATAAAGTAACAACCACCCCCCCAAATTTGAATATTTGGGTCTATTAGATGCCAAGAGGTACCTTCTACTGCACTAAGTTTATCGCCGGGTTTGACCTTATGGGTTATCCCAGTAAATATATCACCTTCTCTGAGCCTAAATGCACGTACAATTTCAGGCTGAATTATAATTTCATCTTCAACTGTATAACTAAGTTCGCTCATTGAGCGTTATTATACCCCGCCACTTAGATTTTGGCATCACTTATGATGCGAACGCGTCATCAAAATCTAATAGGCGGGGTTATATCCTGTTAGTTTGAAAACCTTTTTATAAAATCCGAATACTCGTTTGCAAAATGATCTATGCGCTCTACAATCGCTGGATTTGTTAAGCGCTTATCATCGTCAAAGTCATTATTGTGCGTACATACTCTTGTTGGGATAGAAACAAAATGTTGAGCTCTAGCCACCATTAATAGCTGGTCAACAGCAGCTGGACTTTGACCACCATGACTGGCTGTGCCCAGAACTTTGCCATCGAAAGAAAAATGCTGCCAATCTATCGCTGTTTTTAGAAGACTGCTGTAGCTGTTATGGTACACCGGCGTTACCCAGACGCAGCCATCAACCTGCTTAGACTTTTTTAAAAAATTGCGAGTTTTATCATCATATGAGTCGGTATTTTCGACAGTGGCGTCGTACTGCGGCAGCTGCAGAATCCGCAAGTCAACTAGCTCGGTTTTGATATTTTGCCTTTGAAGCGCCTTTTCAATATTTTGAGCCAAATTCAAAGATCGCGAGTTTTCAGTCCCCGATCCCACTAAAATCATAACTTTAGACATGAAGCAATTATAAGCGAACAAATTGCTCTAGCATAGAGCGGCTGAGTTGCTGACAAACATCGGCGGTTTTAGACGAGTCACTAATGTTTTTGAGTTTTATCGGCGAGTTTAGGCTAAGCCCTAACCGCAGCAGCTTAATATGGGCGGAATTGTAGTGGCCGTTGCTAGCAACTGAAAAAGACATTTTTTTATAGTCAAAACTATACTTTTGTTTTTCGTCTAACGGCTGCTCTTTAGTGTCAGTTTTGAGGTTTGGAGAATGGCCGCCAAGCTTTAGAAGCTGCATATACAGCCACAGGCGGATTAGTTCCAGTTCAACATCAGCCTCATCAATAGCTTCCAAAGTGCTGTCCAGCAAATCAAAATATTCTTGACCAGCTCCATCTTCTGTAATCCTATTTATTAGTTTTAAGGCTTCATAGCCAAACATTGTCCGCTCGACGTCTTTAACAATATTTTTATAGTGTTTTTGCATCCGTGAGGAAGTAAGGGTTCTAACCTCACCTTTACCCAAAAAGCTAATGTCATTAACACTAAATAGTTCTATACCCCCAGCCAACTTACTTTTTACCTTGCGTACGCCGCGGGCCAAAAGCCGAACCTTGCCTTGATCAGCTGTTAAAACTGTCAAAATTCTGTCAGCTTCGCCAAAATCGGTTCGCGATAAAACAATCGCTGTAGTTGTTGTCTGTTTCATGCTGTCATCAGAATGTGGTCAATAGAATCAGCCAGTTCTTTTAGTTTAGTGTGCGGCTTGTAGTAATAGGCTACTACACCCAATTGCTGCCAATGTTTAGCAGGCTCCCCCGCATTTGGTATATGGCTGTAAATAATGACCGGGATAGTTTGCCATTCCGGGTAGGATTGAAGCTCGTACAAAAATTCCACACCGCTATGCCCAGTTAACTGTAGTTCCATAATTATAAGGTCCGGTATTTGTTTATCAATTGCGCTGATGGCAGGTTGAGCACCACTCTGCCAGCTGATTTTATGACCAGACTTTTTTAATGCGCCGAGGGTATTTTTAGCCAGCAAAGCATCCGGTTCCAGTAATAAAATCTTAGCCATATCTAGACAATCGACAACTGGTAACTTGGCATAAATGTCGCCGCCAGCCCGTTTAGTTTTTGATGGCGCGCTACTCGGAGCCTCGCTGACATTGCGCTTAAAATTGACTCGGCAATAAAGATTCCGGCTCCATTGCTAGCCGTTAAGCCTGTTAGCGGTTGCCTTGCTCGACCATAAAGTTGGTGAGCCTTTTGATACATATCGCTGCTCAAGCCTTCAGCATCAGCAAACATCCCGGCTACTACGCCCTTTTTACCGCGGTGAGCCGCAAGCTTTACCACCGGCTTATGGGCAGTTTCCACCGAGCCTTGGGCTTCGATAAAAACATAGCCCAGACTGGTCAGAGCCGCCTCCAAACCGCGGCGATGAGCCATAATCGGCTCATATCTACCCGATAAATGAAGTTGTAAGTTGCAGTGATATTGAGCTGCCAGTTTATGCAAATCATCGGCCACATCATGCAAAACTGCCGAAAGTGATACCGGCTCTAACTCGGCGGCAATTTGCTGCTGGGCCAATTGAGTAGTAAATAAATAGTTGTCTAGAAGTTTTAGGGCATTTTCGGCCGTTAACTCAATCGATTCCAGCTGCTCAAGCGGACGGTTAGTGAGACGGGCTAGCTCGGCGCTCTGGGTTATTTGTAGCAGCGGTAATTTAAGATGTTCAGCCAGGCTTAAAAGTAATCGTTCGTCCGCTGATTGCCGGCGCTTGCTAGTACCTCTAAGCTGCGGCGCGCTAATTTTACCCTCCTGCATATAACCTAGTATACCAATTCTGAGATTCACACCGCATAGCCTGCTTTTGAGCGAAGCTCAAAACTCTGCTGATGCTCTTGACCCCTGGCGGTGTTGCATACCTCCAGTGCTCCTTCGCTGTATGCTATACCACTCAGTTCGCGCTTCGTTAGCGCCTAGCCAGAGACCCAAGTGTGCTATCTCAGAATAATTTATGGCGAGAAGGACAGATTCGGTAATATTATCTTGTCAAAATCATCCACAAACTGGCTAGCTTCGGTAAAGACCTTGAGTGTCTTATCGCGAAGCGGAACTAAGATTATGCTACCTTGTTTGCCTACTTCAATCTCGCCATTAAGTCTCATGCCAACAATTTTTGGAACTTTCGAAAATTTAAAAGGTGTGGCCTTGAGTTTGCCGGTTTTGACTAGACTATCAAAGCGTTGAATTTCGGAAGAATAGCCGCGTGGTGCCACCTGAACTCGCAGCGCATATGCTGATTGAGTTGTAACGCCCGGTACAAACCCAGGATTAAGATAGGCGTCAACCGGATTTGCACTATTAGCACTTTCGACTGCATAAACACTCCAGGTTTTAGGGTATTTAACCGTTACGCTGCCGTAGTCTTCGGGGCCGTTGTAGGTTCGCAGTGGCTTCTTTTCGCGTTGAATAAATTCTTTGTCTTTGGCTTCTGAATTTATTTGGACGGCAACTTCAACAGCTTTATCTATTTTGGCGTCAGCATTATCTTTATAATCCTGCCGGCTGGAATAAGCCCAAAAGCCAAACGCGCAGGCTCCTAAAAATAACAGAATTATTAAAATAAAAGGTATCAAAAGCGCATTTATAGCACCTTTAATATCTAACTTTCTCATATTGCTTATGATAGCATAAATTACTTCTTGGAAGCTTGGACTTTGCTGATTTTGTTTTCAGTAGCTTTTAAGTACGTTTGAAGTTCTTTAACAATCTTTTGACCACGCTCATATAGCTTTATCGATTCATCGATATCCAATTCCCCACTCTGCATTTGGGCTAGAATTTGTTCTAACTCACTGTTGAGTTTTTGATAGTTTACGGGTTTTGTGGCCATCTACTTATTGTAATCCACTTTTTTTACTTGAGCGTCAATTACGCTGTCGCTGACCTGCGCACTAATTAAGCTATTTTCCCTAACTTGGCGGCCGCTTTTTATGAGCCTATCGCCACTGCGCAAAATTGCGTAACCACGAATTAGGGCCGCATTAGGACTAAGAGCTTCTAGCAAGTTAGCCGATGTTGCGAGCTTTTGCCGTTCATTATTAAAAGTTTGCCTCATGACATTTATAAATTGGTCAGCAAAATATTTAACCTGCTGTCTTAAATTATCAGTGATTGTACTCAAATGCTGGTTGAGGCTGGATTGGGCTGTTTTCAGTCGCACAAGTTCGTGTTTTTTATCCGGTGTAAGCAGCTCAGCGGCGTTGCTTGGTGTACTGGCGCACTTGTCAGCGGCTTTTTCAGCTAGGCTAGTATCAATTTCATGGCCGATAGCCACCAGCGTTGGAATTCGACTAGCGGCGACCGAACGAGTTACGCTTTCAGAATTAAAAGCCATTAGGTCATCAGCGCTGCCGCCGCCGCGGATAAGCACCAAAACCTCAGGTATTTTAGGCAGTTGATTAAAAAGAGTAATAGCTTGGCTAATTTGTTCTATGGCTGCTTCGCCCTGAACTTGAATATCAGCTAATTTAATGTCTAACCCGCCCCACCGGGCATTAGTAATCTTTATAAAGTCAGCATAAGCGGCTGATTCACCAGAAGTTATTAGGCCAATTGTTTGCGGCGGATATGGTAAGGGCCGCTTGCGGGCTTCATCAAATAATCCCTCACGGGTTAGTTTGGCTTCTAATAAAGCAGCTGCCCTTCTTAGCGAACCCTCGCCAACTGGCAGAATACTCATAAGATTCAGGCTAAAGCCAAATTGCGGATGCAGACGCGGTGCGGCATTAACTTGAACGCTCAATCCATCCTCCAGCGGCCCAGGTAGCATATAAACCGTCCCAAAACAGCGCACGCTGGCGTTTTCGTCTTTTAAGTCAAAATAAACCCATTTGTTTTTACTGATTCTAAAATTGGCTAGCTCGCCAACAATCGTGACGCCCGGGTAAGCAAATTCTAGGGTTTGGTTTAAAACAGCAACAAAGTCAGAAACACTCCAGATTTGCTCACTCATACCGGTTTTGGCTTGTTCTTATACTTGGAGCGCATAAACTTAGCATAATAGTAATAACCGGGCGGCAACTGCAGAGACTGAGATAAAATCCTATACATAACCGTGGCTGGCAGCGTAATGGCTGCTGGTACGCCAGCGGCCGCCATAACGGCTGTCATTAAAGCTTCGTACACGCCTACCCCGCCCGGCAGGTGGAAAGCAATCACACCGGCAAAGTTGGCAATGGCATAGCCGATAATCACCGCTCCAGGGTTCACCCATTGGTTAAAGGCAATGTAAACCACGTATAGCGTTAGCACTTCTGTCAAATTAGCCAATAAGCTGTACATAAACGGTGCTTTGAGCTGCTGATAATTTTTACGAATTACAAGATAGTTTTCGTGCAAGTGACTAAAAACGCGTTTTACTCTGTCAATGTTTAATATGTCTGATTTATGCGGCCTAACTATATGAACTAAACTATTAATCAGTTTTACAACTGGCAGAAAAAAGGCATGTATACGTTTTTCGTTGCCAATTACAAACACAAAAATGGCCGTTAACGAGAATAATAATGTGGCAATTGAGGCGGTTATAAGCATCATGACATTATTGGCTTTGCCGTTGATGGCCAGCAAAAACAGTCCCAAAAATAACAAAACTTGAAACGAGATAAATACCAAGACAAAACGCATCATCTGGATAAGCGTCGACTGGGTGCCGGTTATTTGGAATTTTTTCATGCGCGAGCCAACATAGGAAAAGGTTGATAGGCCGCCGCTAGGGAAAATATTATTAACAAAGTTAATTTCTAACGATATCTTCAGCATATCCTTGTAGGGCATATCAACGCCTAAAATTTTAAAGGTTTTACGATATAGGTTGGTGTAGGCGTGATAGTTTAAAGCTTGCAGAGGAATTATGAGTAGCAGTGCAAAAGCATTTACTTTGCCTAAATTACTGAAAGTATCGGCGATTTTATCGCGCTGAGTGTAGATTAAAAGCGCTAATGCAACAAAGGTAACAATAGTGATAACTGACCTGATGCGCTTAGCCCGCGTACCATCGCCTGCTGGACTCATATTTGGTTAATTATATACTAAGACAGATGCAGAGTTTGATAATTTTAGGCCGCCAGCCAAAAATCGGATTGGCTGAGCTGGAAAGTTTGTATGGCGGCAGTAAGTTGCGGCTGGTTGGTGAGCAAGCGACCTTGCTTGACATTGAGCCAAGTCAGATTGAATTTAACCGTCTAGGCGGCATGGTCAAGTTCGCAAAAGTCTTGACTGTTCTGGACACCGCCAGCTGGAAGGAGCTGGAAAGCTATCTAGCTAAAACCATTCCCAAGCACCTAGACCATTTACCTGACGGCAAATTAAGATTAGGGTTGAGCGTTTATGATATCGAAGTATCAGCCAATGAAATAAATAAAACCGGGCTGCGACTTAAAAAAATTGTTCAAAAAAGTGAGCGTTCGGTGCGTATTGTTCCAAATAATGAAAAAGCTTTAAACGCTGCTTCGGTTTTACATAACAAATTGACTAGTCAGTTAGGCTGGGAATTGGTGGTTGTCAAAGATGAAAAGCAAACAATACTAGCCCAAAGTATTGCTGTCCAGGATATTGAAGCCTACACCCTGCGAGACCGCTCAAGGCCCAAGCGCGACATGAAGGTCGGCATGCTGCCGCCCAAGTTGGCCCAAATTATTATTAATCTAGCCGCTGGTGAGGCTGAACCGGCTGGTAAAAACTGTGCAGAGCCCCAATCTAAAAATAAAGCAGTACTAGATCCGTTTTGCGGCACCGGCGTTATTTTGCAAGAGGCTGCACTGATGGGCTATAACGCCTATGGCAGTGATATTGAGCCTAGAATGGTTGAACACACTAAAGCCAACATGGATTGGCTAGGGGAAACATTTTCCCATCCGCCATTTAGTTATTTGGTTGAGGAGGGTGATGCCATAAAGCACCAATGGGACAAATCCTTTGATTTTGTCGCAAGTGAAGTTTATTTGGGCCGAGCCTTCTCTACTACGCCAAAGGTTGAAGACTTAAAGCAAACACTTAGCGACGTTAACACCATCATTAAAAAATTCCTGAAAAACTTGAGCGTCCAAACTAAGTCTGGTTTTAGGCTGACCCTAGGCCTGCCGGCTTGGAAAAATAGCGGTGGTTTTACTCATTTACCCATCCTTGCTTCTCTCGAGGAATTAGGTTACAATCGTGTGAGTTTTGTTCACGCTAGCGGAGACGATTTAATTTATCACCGCGAGGGCCAAATTGTTGGCCGCGAACTAGTAACGCTTATAAGGAAGTAATATGAGTCACGTCAAAGCCGGTGGTACAGCCAAAAATGTTCATGATAGCCCAGGTCAACGCCTAGGGGTTAAACTATTTGGCGGCGAAAAAGTAAAAACTGGCCAAGTTATTGTCCGCCAGGTTGGTATGACCAAACGACCCGGCAAAGGTACCTTTGTTAGCCGAAATTATACAATTCACGCCGCTAAAGACGGCGTAGTTCAATTTAAACAACGAAAAGTCCGCCTTTTTAGCGGTAAAACTGTCCGCCGCACCGAAGTTACCGTCGAATAATTTCACTGGGCTGGGGTTGGGGGAGTTTGTGAGGCTGCTGGAGTTTGCGGTGCCGGTGATACCTGGGCGGGCTGAGGAGCAATTGGTTGATCGTGTGTCTGACCGGGGGCTACTTGCGCCCCAGCTATTTGTTCTAGGCCTAAATGATGCTTTATACGCTCTACGACATCGGCAATTACTACTTGTGACTTTACTAAATAATCATCAACTCCTAGCGAATTGGCTCGTTGCTTGTCGCTTTCCTGGCTCAAGGCAGTAAGCATAATAACCTTCATGTTGGCCGTCTCTGGTGTGTTTCTAAGAATATCGAGCACATCAAAGCCACTAACCTTAGGCATCATAACATCGAGTAAAATTAAGTCCGGCCGATATTCGATAGCGCTGGCTAAAGCATCTTCGCCGTTTGGCACTCGCTTAACATCAAAACCTTCAGCTTTAAGACGAGTTAAATAAACGTTTGCCAGGTTATCATCGTCTTCGACCAGCAGGATTTTACGCTGGCGCTCTAAATTTTGCGCTGGCGTTGGCGGTGCAGATTGGTCCATAAAGCTAATGTTACAATAGAGACCGTTAATTTACAATTCAGCCATTCGCTCGTTTGCAAGACTCGATAAATCCCTTAAACATTGGGTGCGGGCGGTTAGGCCGCGACCTAAATTCGGGATGAAATTGACTGGCCACAAAAAATGGGTGATTTAGGCCTTCGATAATCTCTACTAAGCGGCCATCGGGTGAAGTACCAACGGCTTTAATTCCCCACGATTCATATAAATCACGATAATTATTGTTGCACTCATAGCGATGCCGATGGCGCTCGGTAATCTTATTCGCTTTATATAGTTTGGCGGTCAGGCTCTGTTTGTCTATATTGCAAGGATAGTCGCCTAGCCGCATGGTGCCGCCGGTATTTTCCTTGCCCCGTTGGTCAGCCATAGTATCAATAACCGGGTCCGGAGTTTTAGAATCAAGCTCGGTAGAGCTGGCTTTGGTTAAGCCATTTAGCCTGGCGGCGGCGATGACCCCCATTTGAAGGCCTAAGCATAATCCAAGATATGGGACCTTCTTTTGCAGGGCATACTGGGCGGCTTTAATCTTGCCTTCCAGGCCACGGGTACCAAAACCACCGGGTACTAAAATGCCATCAACACCGTTAATAATCTTACTTATGTCTTTCTTTTTTTCTAGTCCTTCGGCCTCTATCCACCTAATTTTTATATCTGCGTCGCTCCACCAAGCCGCTGACTGCAAGGCTTCAAAAACCGACATATAAGTATCAGTATTATCCATATACTTGGCTACTACGCCAACAGTTATTTTCTTTTTGTGCTTAGAGGTTGCTCGTTTGACGACATCCCGCCAATCTTTTAGTTTTGGCTTAGAGGCTTTAACACCTAATTTTTTACATATAACATCGGCAATCTTGGTATCTTCTAGGGTTAGAGGTACTTCGTAAATACTGGGCGCATTTGGCAATAGTGCAATGGCGCTGGGCTCAACACCGCTAAATAAGCTAAGCTTGCGCTTGACGTTTTCATTGGCCTGCCTTTCGCTGCGGCCAACTAAGATATCGGGTGTCACACCCAGACTTCTTAGCTCGCGTACCGAGTTTTGAGCCGGCTTGGTCTTGATTTCCTGGCTGGCTCCCAAAAATGGTAGATAAACAACATGGACGTAAATACAATTTTCTTGTCCGACGCGCATACCAAGTTCGCGAATTGCCTCAACAAAACTCAAACTTTCGTAGTCACCGACTGTGCCGCCAATCTCGACAATATGAACATCGTAGCCCTTGCCGGCATTAATAATATAGTCCTGTATCGCACCGGTTAGGTGGGGAATAATTTGGACGTCATCGCCCTCGTACTTACCAGCTCGCTCATCTTGAATAACTTTAAGGAGTACTCGGCCGCTCATTAAGCTGCTAGAACTGGATAATTCCTCATCTAAAAACCGCTCATAATGGCCAAGATCCAGATCTGTTTCAGCCCCATCTTTGGTTACAAAACATTCACCGTGTTCACGTGGGTTAAGTGTGCCGGCATCAACATTTAGATACGGGTCACATTTTTGAATGTTGACTTTGAGTTTTCGGGCTTTTAAGAGGTTACCGATTGAGGCGGCTGTGATGCCCTTGCCGAGTCCGGAAAGCACACCACCTGTAACAAAAATGAACTTAGTTGGCCGTTTTGCCACTTCTCCTCATCCTTACCTCTTTTAATATAGTCTTAATGCTACCCTAACACCTTACAGATAGCAAGAAGTAATTTTTTACAAAAACGCTTCTCTTAGTGAACCGCCCGGTAAGTATCATGGGTTTTGCCACAATGCACCACCACTATCTTCTATCCTTGCTGTATTGCAAGCATAGGCATTTCCTTCCAGGCTCTGGCAGTTCCTGATGAGTGAATGTCAAAAACACATTTAGAGTGAGGAGATGTTTGAGGAGTGATTAGCGAAGAGTTCTCCGAATATTGTGTCTTTTGACTATGAAATCATAAAGTGCTGACAGTCGCCTGCGGCATTTTTGGATACTTTTGTTGCTGGAGACAAAAGTATCTCGGGTAGCTGGTGAAACCAGCGCGAAATTGCCTTACTTCTTCAAAAACTCTAGCGCCGCATCTAACTGCGGATCACGGTTATTTTTAGCGTCCTCATCAGTAAATTTAACAATTTTATCTGGAGTGATACCCTGTTTGTCGATATTTTTATCATCTGGTGTGTACCATTTAGCAATAGTCACTTTTAGCTGGGCGCCATTACCTAAATTAATTAATTGCTGGACACTACCTTTACCGAAGGATTTCTTGCCAATTAGGATGGCAACCCCATTATCTCGCAAGGCTCCAGCCACTATTTCGCTAGCACTGGCACTGCCTTCGTCTATTAACACCACTGTTGGCACTCCCTGAAGTATCGGATTACTGTCCGATTTAAAGGTTTTTACTACTTCACTTCCCCGCTTTTCAAAAAGAACAACTTTATTGTTCAGCCAAAGACTAGATATATTGATAGCAGAATCCAAAAGTCCGCCAGGATTGCCTCTTAAATCAAGAACAATGCCTTTTACGTTTTGGTCTTTTAACCTCTCTACTGCTTGACGGGTTAATTCGGCGGTGTTGTCTATAAAAGTTGATACTTGGATGTAACCGTTCCGACCATCTAACACCTTAGACTTAACACTTGGGATGGTTATTTTGGCTCTAGTTATTTTAAGTTCTAGCTCCTTAGTGTTATTTCTTAATATTTTTAAGTTAACTACCGTACCGACTGGTCCACGTATACGATTGACAGCCTCTGATATGCTGCTGTTTGCAATATTTTGGCCGTCTACAGCTGTAATAACGTCTTTAGGACGCAGTCCAGCCTTATCGGCTGGATAGCCGGCAATTGGCGAAACCACGACAATGTTGCCGGTTTTACTATCTTTGCTAAGCTCAGCGCCTATGCCGCTAAACGAGCCGGACAGCTGATCGTTAAACTTCTTAGCTTCCTCACTACTTAAAAACTCGCTGTAAGGGTCGCCAGAGCCTTCGACTAAACCTGATTTTAGGCCATCGAGGAGCTTTTGTAGGTCTAAATTGCCGGCATAATTTGACCGGAGTGAATCATAAACCTGCTCAACACTGGAATAATCCAGATTTTTGGGTAAATCTTTATTAAGTGAACGCTGAAAAACGCTATCAACACCAATCTTGCCATTACCAATAGCCCAACCAAAACCAAAAATGGCGACTGCAACTGCAATATTAGCGGCCAGTCTCGGCCATTTTATAGGCTTTTTAGCACTTTCCTCGCTATTATTTTTGTCTCTCGGCACTAGTTAATTGTACTAAAGCTTAGCGGAAATGTATAAATACCAAGCTACCCTTGTTCATATTGTAGACGCGTGAGAAACGACCGGTTAATTGCGAGTTATACTGGCTGATATTTATTGTGCCGTTAGAATTAACTGATTCAACGTACATAGCGTGTCCGTAGTAACCGTTATTACTAATTGCTACATCACCTGCTCGCGGCGTACCACCAACTGGAATACCGGCAGCACGGGCATTATCGTCCCATTCATTAGCATTGCCGCGTCCGCCCCAGTAAGGCATGTGGCGGCCAGTTGAGGCAACTTTCCATGCTGTATAGCTTACGCATTCACGGTTATACATGCCCCATGAGTCAACCATGCTATCTTGGGCAGCCGAACACCAAGGTCGAGGATAGGTGTCGCCGTTAGAGGTGTCGCAGGCCTTGCCTAAAACTACGTTTGACCCGCCAAACAAGGCAGCGTTTTCAGCGGCCTGTTGTGATCTTAGCTGGGCAACTTCAGCATTATTCTCCATTATTTGGGCATTGATATTAGCTTGTTGATTTTTGTTTAGGTGCAGTAATTGATTGTTCTCGGCTTGCTGGCTGGCTAAGCGCTCTTCTACTACCTGTTTATCGTCTAGTTTATCCTTAATTTCATCAGCTTTAGCCTTAAGCTGATGTTTAAGCTCGATGATTTTATCCATAGTAGTAGTAATTTTGTCTTGAACAGAATTACGATACTGCTCTTTGTCGACATATTCGCTCAAGTCATGGCTGGAAGCCAATATTTCAAGCGTAGAGATGTCACCCTCCAGATACATAGCTCGAATATTTTGGCCTAAAATATCTTTCTGGCGCTCTAACTCTTCCTCTTGTTCTTTAATCTGGACGCGTAATTTCTTAATGTCATGGATGTATTGATTAATTTGATCTCGCAAGGCATTAATCTCAACTTGTAGCTTGTTTATCTTGTTGCTCAAACTTGAAGCCTCGGCTCCTAGTTGGGCATTTTTGGCAGCCTTAACAGCCGTTTCCTGATTAATGGCATTGATTTTTTCGTCAAATCTGTCAGCCTGAACTAACTGTGCGCCGCCATTGGCCAAAATAAAAACCACCGCTAAAAGCAACAACGGCAGGCGTGCAATATAAGAAAACACTGTTGTTTTTGGTTTTTGTTTTGGCATAGCCATTCTCATATTAACACAATCCTTCCTTCATTTCAATACTGCTTAAGCTAAATTTTGGGGTCTTAAATACCACTCGTTTTTGAGCTCTCCCTTATTATTTAGAAAACTTTATTTCGGTGACTTGAATTTTAGATACCGTCGGGTCGCAATCAATGAAGAGACGGTACCAATCACTATACCAATCGCAATTTGGCCTGTCAAAAATACCCAAAAGTGATCTGAAAAATACTTATAAGAATAGTCAATATCCAGTAGCCCCAAGCTACTAGCCTGCAACGTTGACGACGCCGCAGCAAATAAAGCGTTTAGCAGAATAACAGATACGGTCGCTGAAATTATGCCGTAAAGCATGGTCTCGACTATAAACGGCCCCCGTATGTAATTTGTACTGGCGCCAAGTAGGCGCATTATTTGCAACTCGCTGCGTCGATTAAAGATGGCCATTCTAATGGTGTTAAATATAATAAGCATCGAAATAATGGCAAAGACTACCACCCCAATTGCCCCGGCTGTTCGGAAAAAACTGGTAGCATGGGTAATCTTATCAATTGCATCTTTTCTATCGCCGGAATAAGACGTCGGGTCAGACTGCAAAGCCTGGATATCGGTGCCTTCTAAGAAGACCTTTATATCGTTTATATTATTTGGATTATTGGGCTTGATACTAAGGCTAGCCGGCAGTGGATTGTCGGTTTGCGAAATGGCCACTAACAGATCAGAATTGTTGGCATTTTGTTTGCGGTAATTTTCTAGAGCCTGGTCTTTAGATACGTAGTTGACTGATTTAACATTGTCTATATTTTTAAGATCGGCTATGAGTTTGTCGCGTTGCTCTGGTGTAATGTCGTCTTTAAGATAAACCGAGACGTCAATTCGATCAGTTATTTGCTTAATCGTATTGGAAAAAGTGGCGTTGGCGATTAAGGAAAACAAAATGATGGTCAGTGTTATCAGCATTACGGCCATAGCTGCAATACTCAATGAAGCATTGCGCACAAAATTTATACAGCCCGTTTTAAATATACGAGTAAGGGTTATCCATTTGCGCTCTAATTCGTGATCTTTACTCATGCTACCTTATATTCCGCATTAGCTCGGTCGCTAACAACTTTGCCGTCTTTTATAGTTATAACTCGGCGTTTTAGTTTATTAACAATTTCCTGGTTGTGAGTAGTCAGCATAACAGTGGTGCCGTAGCGATTAATCTTTTCCAGAACCCTTATTACATCCCAGGCATTCTTAGGGTCAAGGTTACCGGTCGGTTCGTCGGCCATTAAGATTTTTGGCTGCCTTACCACCGCCCGGGCAATTGCTACCCGCTGGCGCTCACCCCCGGATAATTCTGATGGCATACTCTTTTCCTTGCCTTTTAAGCCGACGATATCTAGCACCTTCGGTATAGTATGCTCGATTTCACTTTTACTCGTTCCGACAATCTCTAGGGCAAAAGAGACATTTTCAAAAACATTCTTATTAGGTAGCAGTTTAAAATCCTGAAAAACCACACCGATTTTTCGCCTCAGCAGCGGTATATCTCTATCTTTTAGCTGCTCGTAATCAATACCGCCGACAATGATTTTGCCGCCGGTTGGCTTTTCTTCGCGGGTTAATAGCTTGAGCAGCGTTGACTTACCAGCACCGCTGGCACCAATAATTATGACAAATTCTTTTGGCTCAATATGTAAGGAGACCCGATCAAGTGCTGGTGTACCGACGCGGCCGTACTGTTTAGTTACCCTGTCAAGCAGAATCATTAGCAATATTATAACAAAACGCTTAGCTTAAGACCCGTAATTCAAATAAGCCTCAATAAAACTGTCCAGGTCGCCGTCCAAAACTTTGTTGGGGTCTTTGCTGATAAAACCACTACGCAAGTCTTTAACTTGCTTATAGGGATGCAGGACATAAGAGCGGATTTGATTGCCCCATTCAGCAGATTGGGTGGGACCCTTTAGTTCTGATAGTTTGTCTAGGTGCTGCTCCAGTTTCAGGGCTGCTAATTTAGAACGCAGCAGCGTCATAGCCATTTCTTTGTTCTGAAGTTGACTACGCTCGTTTTGAATGGCCACAGAGACACCTGTTGGTATATGCGTAACCCGTACGGCTGAATCGGTAGTATTAACACTTTGGCCGCCATGACCGCCGGAGCGATAGACATCAATTTTTAGCTCTTTGTCACCAAGCTCTAGGTCCTCTGGCTGGTCAATCTTTGGTAAAACCTCAACTTTGGCGAAGCTGGTTTGGCGTAAATTATCGGCATTAAACGGGCTTAGTCGTACCAGCCGATGCACACCTTGTTCGCCTTTTAGCAGACCATATACAGCCTCGCCGTCAATGCTCAAATCTGTACTTTTAATGCCCGCCTCTTCACCAGCCGACTCGTTCAATATTTTTGTTTTAAAGCCGCGTTTTTCTGCCCAGCGGGTATACATCCTGACCAACATGCCTGCCCAGTCCTGAGCATCGACACCGCCAGCCCCAGCATAAATGCTGACAATTGCATCATTATTATCATACGGACCCTGTAGTTTTAGGCCATTCTTTAAGTCCTCGTAAGTCTTTTCTAGGTCACTCAATTGTTTTTCCAAATCGCTGGATAGAGTTTGATCACCGGTCTGCAGCAGCTCCTGTACGTCCTTGAGCTCTGTCTCAAGACGCCGCCACGGCTCTATTTGGCGCACTAAACCCGCTTGTTTTTTGGTTACCGCTTGGGCTTTGGATGGGTTAGACCAAAAATCAGCTGCCGAGATTTGTTTATCTAGCTCTGATAATTGCTTTTCCGACTCGTCAATATCAAGCTTTTTTAGGCTAGTTTTAACACTATTAGCTAAGGCCTCGGCTTTTTTAACTATATCTTGCATAAGCCGATTATATATTGCCCCACGCTGTGCTTACTAATTTTTTATATGATAGTTCGCTCGGTTTCGGCATATAATTCAACTTAATCAATCAAATTATCAGTTTGAAATGGCGTATCGAATCAGAGCACTACAACAACGAACAAAATAAGTACTAGTAGGCCGCCGCCGATCATTGCAAATAGCTTGAGGTTCTTGTTCTTATGCTCTCCTGCAGCCAGGTTAGCGGCTGGTGAAGACGGTAGAACTGGCCCACCAGCTCCATCTGCCGGAGCTGGTCCAGGCACTGGACCTAAGGCCGTTGGGTCTGGTGCGGGTGGCTGAGGTGCTGGAGCACCAAGCGGATCTATTCCGGCTGGTGGTCCAGGAGGTGTTTCGGGTGTTGGTCCGGGCGCTGGTGGTGGTGGCGGAGTTGGGTCAAGTGGTGCCGGTCCGCCTGGTGGCGGTGCAATGCCCGGTTCAGGTGCTGGCGGTGCCACTGGCTGGGGCGGGGCTGGCGGAGCTGCCACATCAGCATTAGGATTAGGGTTTGTATTGAATGGTGAATTTGGATCCATGAGTTAATTTTCCCTTTTAATAACTGCTACTATAGCGCTTCTGTTAATAATTAACAACTGTTAGTCCAGTTTTTGCGGTTTATTCGTCCACAAATATTCCAGCTTGTCATGCAGCTGGTTTAGTTGGCGTTCTTTGGCTTGGCCAAGTGCACCAAATCCCCAAACATCATCAGTAAACATTTCTTGCGAGACCGAAGTGATACGGTTGCGGGTAACGGCTTTGATACGCTCGGGCATTTTATAATAATCCTCAACTTCATCATCAAAAAAGTAGCGAAAGCTGTAGCCGGTAGCTGTTCCATGAACGGTTTGGCCACTGCGTTGGTAGCGGCCCAGTGCATATTGTTTGGCATCAACCACATCCTCTTCTTTGAGTTTGCCGTTAAAGACCGCTCTGAGTTCGCGGATGATAATATTAAATAAAGCATTGGCATTTTTAGGCATGACTTGGGCGCCAAACCACCAATTGGAACTGGTGCTGGCTTGACCAAATCCTGAACCGACGTGATAAACCAGCCCGCGCTCACGGGCTTTGCCTAAAATACGCGAGTAAAGTGTCTCGGTTAGCATGGTATTAATCAGTCCTAGCGCATCAACCTCTGGATCACGTAACCGACGTTTTAAAAATGTGTCTATATAAAAATAGAGGTTATCGACCGTTGGATTATGAATGTATAAAGGTTTGTCGAGTTTTATTGGCTTTTCTGGTGGCAACTCAATCCGCCCATTGCCGGCCGGCAGCTCTAGATTATTTAAAAGCCGCTTGATTACACGCCGTCTTTCAACCGGTAAGCTACCAGCAATTACAAAACGCAAATTAGATGTTGAATGGGTACTTTTATAATGTTTTTTGACATCAGCGGTCGTAACGTTAACCATTTCTTTTAAGCGTTCTTGGTCGGTCATGACATAAAATCCATATTGCTCGCGCAGCGCCAGACTCAAGTGTCGAAAATGGTTATTAGAACGAGCAGTCAGCTCTTCACGAACGTTGCCAGCCTCGGCCTGAAATTCATCCTCCAAAAACAGCGGGTGGCTGATGCCTTCAATCATTAATTTAATAATCCGATCCCACTCAAAATCAGCACACTCCGCCTCATAAGTAATGTCGTAGGTGCCAGTCGAGGCGTTTGAATAGGCGCCGTTTTTTTCAAACTCTGCCTGAAAAGCTCGAGCTTTGGGGTAAGCTTTATTGGCACCCAACAGCAAGTGCTCCATTAAATGAGGCGTCTCCCATTTCGAACGGCTGACTAAATATTCTCCGGCTCGGAAGTTAAGCTCCATGGTCATGACACTGGCGTCGGCAACATTAATCAACAGCCCTTGCCCACCGTTGTTTAATTTCACTTCGTAAACGGTATGTTTCATAACGGCTTTGGGTTATCTTCTTTTTTTGCCTTTCTTTTTACGCTGGCGCTCTTGCTTTCGTTGTTTTTTGCGCGTATCAGTGCTTTGTTTTTTCTTGGTCGCTTTAGGAGCATCTAGGCCGCTAAAGTCAGTTTCTGCGAATTCTTCAGCTTCGACAATGCGATCGGCATTGTCAACCGATTGGCGAGCCGCCCGGGTTAGTTCGGTTTCAATTGGTGCTTCTAGTTCAGATTCAGACACCGGTTCGGCATGGAACAGCGCGCGGACAATATCGTGGCGCAAACTACCCTGCATATCATCAAACAAAATCTGTCCCTGGCGGCGATATTCAACTAGCGGGTCACGCTGACCAACGCTAATCCAATGGATACCTTCGCGCAGGTGATCCATATTTTCTAGGTGCTGCATCCACAAATTATCTAGCACCTGCAGATAAATATCGCGCTCAACTTTTTGCATAATTTCGCTGCCAAAAGCCGTTCGGCGGCTATCGTATAACTCATTCGCTTCCGTTTTCAGTTGCTTAGCAAAAGTATTGGTGTCGCCGCTAAATAAACGGTCCAGCGCGGCTTCGTCAAATGGAAAAACTTCACTTATTTCGGCTTCAAATTCATCGCTGGTTAAGTTTGGCGACTTACCTAAAGCTTCGGCTTCTTCGTTTATTAGGTCTCTGATACGTTTGGAAATGTCATTTTGATTCAAAACCTCGCGTCGCATGCTATAAGTTGCTCGGCGATGGCGGTTCATTACGTCGTCGTATTCAACAACATTTTTCCGTTGGTCAAAGTTAAAACCTTCAACTTTTTTCTGAGCCGCTTCTAGACTACGCGAAATTATGCGATTTTCAATCGGTACGTCTTCCTCAACCTTTAGGCGATCCATAATCGCCGCAATCCGTTCACCGCCAAAAATGCGCATCAAATCATCCTCAGTACTGACAAAGAATTGGGTCATGCCCGGGTCGCCCTGTCGTCCGGTACGGCCGCGCAGCTGATTATCAATTCGCCTAGCTTCATGTCGTTCACTACCCAAAACAAACAGCCCACCAAGCTCGCGCACGCCGTCGCCGAGTACAATGTCAGTACCACGACCGGCAATGTTGGTGGCCAGTGTAACACTACCCTTCTGGCCGGCTTTAGCGACTATCGCTGCTTCACGTTCGTTATTTTTAGCGTTTAAAATATTATGCGGTACGCCGGACTTTGCCAGCAGTTGGCCTAAAATTTCATTCTTTTCAATTGATGCTGAACCAATCAAGACTGGCTGACCACGCTGATGCAATTTTTTGACTTCGCTAATCACCGCTCTAAATTTAGCAGCTTCAGTTTTGTAAATGCGGTCTGATTTGTCTTCACGCACTATTGGTTTATTTGAGGGTACTTCAATAACATCTAGTTTATAAATCATATGGAATTCTTCGCTCTCGGTTTTGGCCGTGCCGGTCATACCGGCTAATTTTTCATACAAGCGGAAGTAGTTCTGAAAACTAATGGTCGCCAGGGTCATGGATTCTTCCTGAACTTCAACACCTTCTTTAGCTTCAATGGCTTGGTGTAAGCCTTCGTTGTAGCGGCGACCTTTTAGCAAGCGCCCCGTGAACTCATCAACGATAACCACCTCGCCATCAGCTGTCACTACATAATCTTTGTCGCGGTGGAAAAGCGTTTGGGCCCGCAGTGCTTGTTCTAAGTGATAAATCGTGCGGATATTGTCGCTGGAATATAAGTTATCAATATTTAGACTATTTTGGATATATTCCACACCTTCGTCAGTTAAAACAACCGATTTGCGCTTTTCATCTTTTTCATAATGTTTTTCGTCTTCTAGCGGCCGAACGACTTTAGCAAATTGAGCGTAAGCATTACCGCTGGTCACTGCTGGTGCCGATATAATCAACGGTGTCCTGGCTTCGTCAATTAAAATTGAATCTACTTCGTCAACTATGGCGTAGTGCAGTTCGCGCTGTCGTAGCTGGTCAACTTCGCGGACCATGTTATCGCGAAGGTAGTCAAAGCCGAATTCGTTATTGGTGCCGTAAGTTACATCAGCCGCATAAGCTTCCTGGCGAGTGGCTGGTTTTAGATGGCGAAAGCGTTCATCATCATGATCTTTGTTGGTAAAACTTGGGTCGAATATATAAGATTCTTCAGCAATAATCACACCTGTTTTTAGGCCCAAAAAACCATAGATTTGACCCATCCAGCCAGCATCACGCTGGGCTAGATAATCATTTACAGTTACCACGTGGGCGCCCTTGCCAGTTAGGGCATTTAAATAAACGGGCAGCGTAGCCACCAGAGTTTTGCCTTCGCCTGTTTTCATTTCAGCAACATTACCCTCATGCAAAGCCATACCGCCAATTAGCTGAACGTCAAAATGTCGTTGGCCAAGCGTTCTGGTGGCAGCCTCGCGTACCGCCGCAAAAGCTTCGGGCAAAAGTTGATCAAGTGTTTCTTTTTCTAGACGTTTTTTAAATTCTTCGGTCTTAGCTTTAAGCGCTTTGTCAGACAGTTTTTTGTACTTGTCGGCATGAGCATTGATATCTTTCACCCTGCTCTGCAGGCGTTTTAGCGCCTTAAGTTGTGGGTCGCCCAAAGCTCTTCTAAAGATTTTTTTCATTAAATAATAAGACTTCCTCTCAAGAATCTACTGGCTATTGTACCCTATTTTAACCTGTCTTACTGATTATTTCTTGATAAATAAGGCTTTAGAACTTCTGGGACTTCCAGTTCGTCATTTTTACACTGAAAATTTTCGATTAATGCAATGAGCATTCGGCTCGTAGCTGTAGCCGTGGCATTAAGTGTATGAACTAGTTCATTCAGCCCATCTTTATTTTTATAACGAATATTTAACCGCCTAGCCTGGTAGTCGGTGACGTTAGAACAGCTCATTAGCTCACGGAAGGCCTGCTCAGCCGGGCTCCAATATTCGATGTCATACTTCTTATAGGCTGGTGCACCCAGGTCGCCTGCTGCAATTCTTACGACTTGGTAAGGAATTTTAAGCGCCTGGCAAATTTCTTCCTCAATTTCTAATAATTTTTTATGCCATTTTTCACTGTCAGATGATTCACAAAATACATAAAGCTCAACTTTATTAAATTGGTGCACTCGATAAAGGCCTTTACTATGCTTGCCGTAAGCTCCTGCTTCACTCCTATATGCCGGGCTTATGCCGGCATATAAAATTGGCAAGCCTTTAATTATTTCATCGGCATGATAACCAGTAATTGAAATTTCCGATGTGGCAATTAAATTTAAATCTTCGCCTTCTATTTTATAAATCTGTTTTTCTTCACCTCTAGGCAAAAACCCTGTTCCGCTCATAACCTTGGTATTTACTAAATGCGGAACGGCCATTGGGGTAAAGCTGTGCTTTTTTGAAATCTCGAGGGCAAATTGTAACAAGGCTAGTTCAATCTCAACAAGCTGCCCCTTTAGATAATAAAATTTATTGCCTGCTACTTTTGCACCGCGTTCAAAGTCAATTAAGCCTTGCTTTTCACCCCATTCCAGGTGGCCTATAGTCTTGTCTTTACTCGGCTCACCCCAACTTTTTTCAACTTTATTGGCTTCTTCTCCACCAAGCGGCGTATCGTCAGGAAAGATATTGGGTATATCTTTTAGGGTTTCGCTGAATTGTTCAGCTTTTTTTAGCTCTTCTTCAAGTTTGGAAATTTTTTCTTTGAGTTCTTTGCCTTTGGCTATTTGTTCATCACTGGGCTTTTTATCGCCAGAAAGTTCGTTGCGTTTAGCCCGCAAGTCTTCAACTTCGCCAATTAATTTTCGACGTGTTTCATCCAATTCGAGAAGCTTATCAATATCAACTTCTATACCCTTTTGCTTGGATTTTTCTTTGACCAGCTCAGCATTGTCCCGGATAAACTGAATGTCTAACATGTTCGTTATTATATCTCATTAAAAGAACTGATTGGACTAATCATAAGTCGTTAGCTGAATACAATAAAGTAAAGCCAAATTACAATCATGACGATTGATATGGTTTGCACTAACTTCTTTTTTGTAATGATCGACGAGCTTAACAGATGCGGCTTACCTTGATTGTCATAAACTGGCTGCCATGACTTATCAAGGTGACTAAATTCTTTTTGCATTAAAGTAGTGAACGAAAGGAGGGCAGGTAAATCCTTACTGTTAAAGTGGTCTCCGAGACCAGCTATTGATATTTTTTTGCCATCTATTTCAATGTCGTAGTCACTACCTGAAGTAACCATTGTTTGCATTATATCCGGCGATAAAACAGCGCGAGATAATGATCCTGAATCTTCGGGCACATAAAGAGTAAAATGTTTGTCGAAGTCGCCCTCCAATGACTGTTTTTGCTGATTTTGGTAGATAAGTAAGTCCGCACCGTTAGACGTACTATCCAAATACAGATTGGGATATTCTTTATCTGTTTTGAAGGTCGTAATCGTAAAGTGATAATCATTTAATGAATTGCTTTTCCCTTCATAATGAGCAAATTCTAATATATCAATTGGCCATTTAGCACCTTTAATTTTAAATCCATTTGAAACATCTTTGCCTCTTTTGATGCTCTCAAACCTTCTTGGCACGTCGTCCATTTTTTCTGAGTCACTTAATGCTTGCAAATTATTCAGTTTTGCAAATTCTGCTATTGCTCTCTGTCTAAGTGGTTCTCTTTTTCCAACTAAGACTATAAAAAAAATAATCAAAGGAATGCCTAACAAGCTTAGGTACTTAAAATCAATCAGCTCGCCAATAAACAATAGTGCAAAGAACCCGCCTATTGTTAATAAACCATACTTTAATAGCTTCTTATCGTAATTTAGAGGAGAAAAGTCATAGTTCATCGATTTATTTCTTTTTATTTACGTGATTCAGTGTTAGTTCGGTGCGGGCTTTGGCGTAAAGACAATAATCGCATTCGCCGCCCATGGCCGCTGTGCCGACAGCTGGCATATCCCCTTCTAAACATTCTTTCATCTTAGCTAGCGTTGGCTCAATCCATTTATCACTGCCTTTGTAGGGGATAATTTTGGTCCTAAACTCCACTTTGTCAAAAAAACCATCTAAGTCCAAACGACCGTTGGTGTAAACAAAATAAGCCGTGTCGCTGACATTAAAGGCGTTGGCTCTGAGCAGCCACTGATAGACTTCCATCTGGCGCTTATAGCTTATTTGCCAGTCGGCATCGAGTGTTACATCGCTTTGCTTGGCGGTGGCTTTGTAATCGACAACAATAACTTGGCCTTTGTCATCCACCCAAATATCGTCAATGGCGCCAAAAACATATAAATTTGTGGGTTTGTGCAAAGTTGCAACGCCTGTAAAATTTGTTCGCCAAGTCTTTAGATCGTCGTGGGCAAATGGGATGGCTTTAATCTTGTTTTTAACCATAATCGGGTGCGGTTTACCCTTTGCTCTATAGGAATCGAATTCTTTTTTTAATAATTCGTCGATAGCTTTGTTGATTTGAAACGGCGGGCCGCTAGGGCGTTTAATTTTAAGCCGCCCGTCCAGCCAAAAACAGCGCGGACACTGCATAAATAACTCAATTTTTGAACGCGATATTTTAAAAGACTCGCTCTGCCCTGGTTCATAAGCCGGACTTCTTGTGTAGGCCATTAACTATATTGTAACAGCCGTTATGGATTGAGGACGGCGAAGAAAATTTGCCAAGCAATGGCTGATTTTACTAAGAAACTCAAAACCAGGTAAGTTTTTTCCATGAATAAGTAGTCTGCCCAGCGATTGTATTTAATTTTGTGTAGGTGGTTATTGAGTAGTTTTAAGACAAACAATACAAAGATGCTGATATCTAGCCAATAAACATGCGCCGGTAGCGATCTATCGCCAAATATCTGGGCACCGAATAGGTAAAAGCTAATAATTAGCCACGGCGTTATAAAGGCCACAAAAGCCAGCTTGGTTGCCGCCCTCGGATGACGCTTAATTTCGGGTCTGGCTTCTACCAATAATCCAAACAGGCCGGCAACTTCTACCAGAGCAAATATAGCCAATAATGTTGAGAAGTCATAAACCCCATTCATTAAAGCTAGGGTAATTAAAACTAATCCCCCACCAACAATATGGGTCAGCCAGCGCAGCTTATTTACGCCTTGTTTTAGGTCAGCTTCGTAACGTTTTCTGTAAAGACTAGCCGCCAAAAGATGAGTTAGCGCCCCGACTGCTAAAATGGCCGCAACCAAAAATATTAGATTAATATCAAACAAATGATGTGAGGCTGGCGCCCAAACAGTTTTATCGGCTGTTTGTGAAGCTAAACTATCAACCGCCAAGTAATTGGTTGTTACCGGTAGGCTATAATCTCGGCTTAAGATTAAAAGTAAGATTATCTCCTGCAAAAAGACAATTCCAAAAATGGCATTCCAGCGGTTCAAGCTTGCAAGTTCAGCTTTCTGAGTCGGTTTTTTAGCCTTAGCTTTGGTTTTCTTCCTAGCCATCTTGTCCTTACTATAAGTCAGGATATAACTCTGCTCAAGCAGTAGCAATTTACTTTATCGGCGTAAATGGGATGTGACAGGCACCGCGCCCAGTTTTTTGGACATATTTTTGATGATAATCTTCGGCCGCGTAAAACTCAGTGGCTTTTGAAGTCTCTGTAACAATTGGTTTTTTAAAGTTTGATTGAACACTTTTTTTAATAGCTTCGGCTGCTTGTTTTTGCCCCTCATCAAAATAAAAAATTGCTGAACGATAACTATCGCCGATATCTGGTCCTTGCCTGTTTAGTTGTGTGGGGTCATGCATTCTAAAAAACTGCTTAACCAAAGTCTCGAAGCTTACTTTCCGGGGATCAAACTCAACTTCTGTGGCCTCAGCATGCCCGGTAGTATGGGTACACACCTCTTCATAGGATGGGTTTTTGGTGTGCCCGCCAGTGTAGCCTACGACTGTATTAATAACCCCCGGGATTTGATCAAAATAATCCTGGACTCCCCAAAAACATCCGGCTGCAAAAATCGCTTTTTCAGTTCTCATAACTTAATTTTTGAAATGTCCCCATCCAATATTAGATTACCCATGCCATAGACTTCTTCATAAATATTTGAGTCATTCTTTACGCTATTTAAGATATAGATAGGTTTCTTTAAATAGTAGGCCAAAGCCATCTCCATTAGGCCATTAGGTCCGATATAACCTGGAGTTCCGTGTTTTTCATCATTTACGACTAGGATAGCGTCGGCCTTTTCTACCTCGGCAAAATGCCCGTCCATAAGCTTCCGCTTTTTAGGCAAATCATCTTTGTTTTTAATCCAGGTTTTTACTTTGGCTACATCATAGTCGCCGCTTTTGCGCATTATCTCGGCTGTTCGTGGAATTATTACCTTGTAACCGCGATTTTCTAGCTCATCTGCAATCTCACCAACATGCTTATAGAAATTAGCACTTGAACAAAGAGTAATTATCTTTTTGCTCACTGCTAAGCCTCGAGCTTTAAGCGTTTTATCAGCCAGTCACGATCTAAAATACTTAGAAACCACCCAGCTCGCGGACCCTCATCTTTATTAATTAATACACGATACAGGGTCTTGAAAGCTTGTTTTGGTTCAAATCCATTTAATGAGTCGTAAATCGCTTTGTGAAAAGCCTCTCCCTCCGCGTTTTTTGGCAGCGCCGAAGCTTTTTGCGCTAGCATTGACAGAAATTCTTTTTCTTGGTCGCTCAATTTTGTAACATCAAAACTTTTAGCAAGCTGAAATTTAACCTCCTCTGGCGCACCTTTTTCAAGCCAGTGGTCTATACCGACAAATTCAGCTTTTATTTTGTCCTTATCTTCATCTACCACCTCGCCATGTTCAGTTCGTCGTATTACATCCATAGCCTTAGAGCCGTCTTTTAATGAGGCTTGATAGGCATTTACCATGTGAGAGTAAGGCACCCTACTAACTAAAGATTCTTTTTGTCCATATCGGCACAATTCAAGCAGCTTCTGTTCTTCTGCTGTCCTATTGGTCTTAGCAAGCAGTTCCTTGTATTCGTCCATCAGCCTAATAAATGTTGGACCGTCATCAAAAAATAAAAGCTTATCGGGTGAGAAGCGCAACATAAAATACCAAACTACTTCTACGGGCAAAAACCTTAGTAAGTCTGATATAGTTATGGTTTCTCCGGCGCTTTTACTCATTTTTTTAGTATCACCAGTCCGGTTGATGAAGTTGTAAGGTACTGGCAGGGGCGGCTTGGCATCAAATACCTTTTTTACTATCCCAACACCTGTGTCGTAAGACCCGCCTTTAGTAGCATGATCCCTCCCAAAAGGCTCTACATTAACCTTCATTAGCGACCAGCGCGCCGGCCAGTCTATACGCCAGTTCAGTTTTACTTTCCCCTTTGTGTAGTCTACGGATTGCTCCACGCCTTTAGGATCTAGATAAGTTATTACGCCTTTGTTCGTATCAATAGCTCTAAATTCTCGATTTTTTAAGTAACCTTCCTCTACTACTTGAATTGGTGAGTAATCATTGCCTAGTTTTCGGCCAGAAATTTCTTCTAGTATTTTCTTGATATCGTCGGCTTTCGATAAAGCCTTTTCAATAACTTCTTTAAAAAATCCGGCTCTATATTTTTCGCTGGCACGAATTATTTCCATGTCGAGATTTAATTGTTTTTTTGCTTCATTTAAGTCACTTAAGTAGTAATCAGCATAAGAACTACTTGAATTATCTGGTGCCGGAATATCTACTAACGGTTTGCCTAGATATTTTTCATAGTCAGCTGGAATGCCAACTGGGACCTTTCGAAACACATCAAAGTCATCTGCAATGTGAATATGCTTACTTTTCCTGTCACGATTTTTAAGTTCTCTGGCAATAACTTCCGCTGTTAATACTTCACGCAACGTACCCAAGTGGTATTTACCGGAAGGCGTTACGCCGGAAGAAACTACAATCTCACCCGTTGGGTGAGCTTTTTCAATTTCATCAACAATTTTTTCTAACCACTTCATAGCAATTCTCTGTTCAAGCTTATCCGATTTTAAAGTTTTGGGCTAGGAAATGTCGGTGATTTTGTAAGTAGCAGTCTCGGCTGGGGTTTTGATTTCGACTTTGTCGCCAACTGTTTTGCCTATTAGGGCTCTGCCAATTGGTGATTCGTCAGATACTTTACCATTTAGGGGGTCGGCCTCAACCGTTCCAACCACAGTAAATTGCTTGGTCTTGCCATCGTTTCTAAGCTTAACAGTTGAGCCCAACTGGACCTTGGCATCGCCACGCGGTTTTTTGATAATCTCGACGTTTTGCAGAATGTGCTCAACCTCTGTAATGCGGCTTTCTACCTGCTCTTGCTCTTGACGAGCTGAACTATATTCGGCGTTTTCGCTTAAATCACCAAATTCACGGGCAGTTTTAATCCGCTCAGCAATAGGGGTGCGGCGCGCCAATAACTCGTCCAGCTCAGTTTTGAGCTCTTCAACACCTTCTTTGGTTAAGTGAAATTGCTTATTCATAGAAATGTCTCACTGACTCTTTTACTTTGCAAACCTTTCAACAAACTTATTAATCAATTTGGGTTTAGTATTATACCAAACTTACTACCGTAGAGCATCTATTATACCGCGGGTGTCAACTAACTCTACATCCTGGCTACTTCTTTTTTTCAGCTCAAATTTGTCCTCTTTGAGCGTTTTATTACTAATTACAACCCTATACGGCACGCCGATTAAATCGGCGTCAGCGAACTTTTCACCGGCTGACAGTTCGCGGTCATCATACAATACTTCGATACCTTCTGTCTGTAAACTTTCATACAGCTCGTCTGCTGCCTTTGTAACCTCTTGCTCGGCACCAAGATTGATGATTATGGCTTTAGCGGGCGCTATATTCTCTGGCCAAACCAGCCCTTTGTCATCACTCAAAACTTCCGCAACAACACCCATTAACCGGGAAATACCTATTCCGTATGAGCCTAATACAGCCGACTGTTTTTTACCCTTTTCGTCAACAAAGTAAAGATCAAGTTGTTCGGACTTTGTAGTACCAAAGCTAAAAATATTCCCTAATTCGGCAGCTTTTACCTTTTCTAAATCTTCTTTTTTTAGATCGAGCTGTTTCAATACGTCATCGTTATAAACTTCTTCATTAACTGCTAGTTTTTTTGACCGGTTCAAATATATGGTATCTTCACCGGCATCTGTTAGGGTCTGGAATTCATGGCTAAATTGGGTAAATGCTCCGCCGGAAGCAAACGTAAAGTACGTTATATCGCCTAAACCTACTTGATCAAAAATATTTAAGTAGGCTTTAGTAACGACATCATAAAATTTTTGATGCTCCTGCTCTGTTTTTGAGTAAGAATAAAGGTCTTTCATCAAAAATTCGCGGCACCGCATGATACCGCTTTTGGCGCGAACTTCATTTCGCAACTTATTCTGAAATTGATAAACATAGGCCGGTAAATCTCGGTAGCTAGCAATAAATTCGCGAATCATATCGGTTATAGGTTCTTCGTGTGACCATGCCAGCCCCACTTCTGTGTCGTTTTGCAGTTTGGACTTAAACCAAATGTCTACCTTTTTATCATCCCAACGATCGGTTTTTTCCCAAAGTTCTTTTCGCTGAAGACTGGTCATTAAAAATTCTTGCCCGCCCAATTTGTTCATTTCTTCGCGAACAACGGTTTTGATATTTTCAATAACTTTTAGTCCTAGAGGCAAGTAACTATATACGCCAGCCATTTCTTTATGTATAAAACCAGCCCTAATTAAGAGCTGGGCATTTTTAGCAGTTTCATCAGCTGGCGCGTCTTTACTGGTACTTGTGAAAAGTTTAGATAGCCTCACGTATGAGGCTTATTTTACATGTCCTGAGGCTTTGGCGCCAAATATGTGCCTCGATTGCCAGCAATTATTTGATGCAAATCATCGTCAGCATCCGCAATGTAAACATGAACTCCAGCATCAGTAGCTTCAAAGCCTGCTTCGGCTTTTCTATATATTCCTTGAGTTTTCTTGCCTCTAGTTTCTAGCATACTTAAAGTTCGCTGGCGTATTTCTGGATCATAGGGCACTTCTCTAATCGTATTGCCTCCATCATCAAATAAACCATCACCGGTGGTCAGCAAGAAAAGTAGATCAGCTTCAATAAGTATGGCTATATGAGCTGCTGGACCATCGTTTTCACCTCCCCAGGGACGCTTTGGCAGCTCTTCATCATTCATTTTATCGTTGGTGTTAAAAATGGGGATTATTCCTAGGTCAAGATCTTTTATAAGGGCAGTTCGAAAAGTACCTCGTTCTTCGGTGTCCATCATCTCATAATCAGTAGCTGTCGCCTGACTTGCCAAACGATCAAAAAGAGCAGCAGCACTTTTCCAGGCCATTACAACTCCGGCGCTGCCAAGCCCAGCCAGTACTTGATCATCTTTGATGTGCGGCGCTTCAGCTCTGCCCGCTCGTACTGAGCCAGAACTAACAATTAGCTCAGCAAGATTCTCAGCGTCACAAAAAGTGATTATTCGCCCAGCATGGCTAATAATGCGCTCTACATCAACACCTTGATTATTGGTTACTACCTCTGATCCAAGCTTAAAAACAGCTCGACGAATTTGTTGCGTCATATATAGATTATATCATATTCCTGTTATAAAAGCAATATCTAATGTACGAAAATAAAAAGGGCTAAAAAGGCGATGAAATTCTTTAAAGTATGCAAGCCGATTGAGGCCCATAGACCACCGGTTTTTTCGCGCAAATAAATTAGTACTAAAGACAAACAAAAAGTATCAATAGCCGCAATCCACAGCAGCGGCTTATCATTGCCTGCCTGCAAGTGGGCTAAGGCAAAAAGCAGGCTGGTAATAATAACTGCCCAAATTTTGGGCAATTGTTTTTTAAGCCCGCTGTATAAAAAACCGCGCATTAAAATTTCTTCAACTATAGGCGGTAAGACCACTAAACTTATAAAAACCAGTGCTAAACTGGCTCCTTGGGCCGTATCAAAGCCGATTTCTTGGTTTTGATCAACGTTAAGAGAAGGAACTAGGGCTTTAGCTAGTAGTGAAACACCGACAAATAGCACAAAATACATACCAAAACCAATCAGCGTCCAACCAATATCCCTCCAGCGGGGATTTATAAAGCCGATAGTTCTAAAACTGGCCTTGCGCCGCCTTAGAAAGCTCCTAAGACCCCACAGAACCAAAAATTCAACGATTAAAACAAAGACAAACTGAGCACTTACTGAATGTTCCAGCCAGTACTGGGTGCTGCTACCGACATTGTGCAGGCCGGTAAAGACAAAAAAGACCAGAGCGGCAATCAGCTGCGAGCCAAAATATAGCGTCAGAGTTATGGCTACAGATTCCAAAGCATCCCAATTAACCTTGTTTTTCTTTTCAGCATTTACCCGACTAAAAAGTCGGACTAGCCCATAAAGCGCCAGTATATAAATTGGCAGATAGACGCTAATCACCTACAACCGCCCAATATCAACAATTGTTATAGCGATAAACAACAACATCAACAGTGCAAAACCGGTACCGTGAATCAAGTTTTCGGCGCGCTTAGTCAGTGGTTTTTTAATACTATGGAAGAATAACGTTACAAACAACCGCCCGCCGTCCAATGCCGGAATTGGCAGAACGTTCATAATGGCTAGTGCCAGCGAAATAATCGCCACAATAAATAAGATCACTTGGATGCCAAGCAGACTGCCATCCTTTAGAAGCACGAATATCCCAACCGGACCAGCTACTTGAGCACTTGCCTTTTTAGTATTGCCTTTAAATAAATTGCCCAGCGCTGTACCTAGCCCCTTGAAAGTCTCAAAAGTTATTTGTTTCATGACACCAATAGCCACAATTGGCGCTGACCAGGTTGAGCGTTGAACGGTATATTGAAGCGGTGTGATGCCTAGATAACCTTTGCAGGATCTTTCGCTATCCTGGTAATGCTTATCAGTGCAGTGATGTTCTTTGTTATAGGTTGTTACTTCACTTTCACTTCTCAGTTTTATTTCAGCTGTTTTAATTTCACTTCCCCTCTTATATTGAAGCTGAGCATTTTGGTTGGCAAAACCTTTAGTGGTAGCCGGCAATTGGCTCTTGTTGGTAATATTAATAGTGGCGGTACTAGAGCAATTTAGGGCCAAGCAATAAACTTTGCCTTTATCTACACCTTGGAATGATATGATTTGGTCTTGTTTTTTAAGACCGGCTTTTTCAGCCGGTGAGCCTGCTTCAATATCGCCTATTAGAACCTGATCTTTAATGGTTTTAGCATCACTTTTGAGGCTAAATTGATTGTCTATTATTTTTGGCATGCCCATTAAAGCGAGGGCTGTCAGTAAAACAAAGGCCACCAGCAAGTTCATACCCACACCAGCGCTCATTACCTTGACTTTGGCCTTCAGTGGAGCTTCCCCAAAACTACCCTTGCCTTTAGCTGAGTCATTTTCACCTTTTAGCTTTACGTAGCCACCTAGTGGCAGCATATTAAGACAAAAAACTGTGCCATTTTTCATCTTTCGGCTCCATATTTTTGGAGGAAAGCCAATGGCGAACTCTTCGGCGACAATTCCATTTCTTTTAGCGGCTATATAATGGCCAAATTCATGAAGAACCACCAAGGCTTCAATCAACAATATCCCCAAAATTAGTAGTAAAACCGTCATGCTTTAAAGTATAACCCTTAAACGGTTAATATTTCTTGCTCTTTGGTCTTGGCCAGCCCATCGATTTCACTTTTTTGCTTAGCCATAGCTTCGTCTATCTGTTTTTCCAGTCGATCGTAGTCGTTTTCACTGATTTTGCGGTCTTTTTTAGCCTGTTCAGCCTGCTTTAGGCCTTCGTGTCGAGCATTTCGCATCCGCACCATACTATCTTCAACTTTAGTCCCTAAGATTTTGGCAAACTCACGCCGTCTTTCTTCGTTTAATGGCGGAATTTGAATCCTGATAACGTGGCCGTCATCGGCCGGATTGAGGCCCAAAGACTTATTATCGCGAATGGCAGCCGCAACAGCCTGTAGATTATTTGGGTCAAATGGTGTAATTTGTAGCAGCTGTGGTTCGGGTGTAGAGATACTACCAACTTGTATTAGCGGCATTTTGGTGCCGTAGGCTTCCACGACCACGCCATCAAGCATCCCAGGATGAGCCCGCCCAGTGCGAAGCTTCTTTAATTCTTCTTGAAAATGGCTCTTCGTATCTGTTAGCTGCTTTTTAAATTGAGTAAATATTGTGTTCGAGTCCATCTACTCCACCTCACCTAAAGCCATTCTATTGAAACGCCTAACAACTATGTTTTCACCCAATTTAGCAATGTGTTCTTTGACATAATCGCCTACTGTTTGGTCTGGATTTTTAACAAACGGCTGTTCTAGTAAATCTTTTTCATCTTTAGGCTCCATTGAAGTAATGTGTAGTGTTAAATCCTTGACTAACTCCTTAAATTCATCGGTTTTAGCAACAAAATCAGTCTCGCAGTTAACTTCTACCAGCACACCTATACGTCCGTCATGGCTATATGTACCAATCAAACCTGCTCGGGCTTCGCGCTCACTCCGCTTTTCGGCTTTGGTTAAGCCTTTTTTGCGCATTGCAGCTAGGGCTTTGTCAAAATCACCCGCCGACTCAACCAGCGCTTTCTTGGCATCGGTAATACCTACCCCTGTTAATTCACGCAGCTTTTTAATATCTTCAACTGGAACATCAGCCATCTTATTCCTCTTCTTCCTCTTTTTTAGCTTCTGACTTCTTGGTTTTGCCTTTATGTTTCTCTTCGGTCTTTTGCTTGGCTTTGCCGGCTAGAATTGCCTGTTTAACGTAACCCGCAATTAACTGAATAGTCTTGGTAGCGTCATCATTGGCTGGAATCGGATAATCAATAAGTGTCGGATCGGCGTTGGTATCTACAATGGCCGCTGTTTTTATGCCTAGTTTACGGGCTTCTTTAACAGCATTGGACTCGTGAATGACATCGACAATAAAAACCGCGCCGACACGGGCAGCCATATCTTTAATGCCGCCATAAAGTACATTCATGCCATCGATTTCTTCTTGAAAACGCTGGACTTCTAGCTTGTTATACTTGGTCGCCAGCTGGCCAGATTCTAATTTGGTTTCTAAGTCTTTTAGGTACTTTATTCGGCCGCCAATAGTTTTTTGATTAGTTAACATACCTCCAATCCAGCGTTCGGTAACGTACGGCATGCCGGTTTCGTCGGCCATCTGTTTAATAATTTCTTTAGCTTGGCGCTTGGTGCCAACTAGCAGAATTTGCTTGCCTTCAGAGGCAGTTTTAGCCAAAAAAGTTAAGGCATCTTCTAGAGCAATAACAGTTTTAGTCAGGTCAATAATATGCGCGCCGCTGCGCTTTGAATGAATATAGGGTGACATTTTAGGGTGCCAACGGCTAGTTTTATGCCCAAAATGAGCGCCAGACTCTAAAAGCTCTTTAATATCTACCCCTTCAGAAATCCGTTTCGACTTCGTTGGGGCGGCAGTCGCCTGTGGCAACTTATTTACTACGGGGTCTACCTCTTTGGTAGCCATGAAATCCTTTCATCTTCGGTAGAGTATTGCCTGCTGCAGTCCTGCACGGACGTGCCCAGGAAGGATTTAAACTCCCCTGTTTAATTTAACGTAAGACCAGCTTAACAGATACGGCGCGTCTTTACAACTATTAAGCGTAAAGGTATACTAGTTTGACTATGAAGAAAGGTATACACCCCACTAATTATCGTCCGGTGGTCTTTCAGGACCTAAACAACGGGTTCTCTTTTTTGACGCGTTCCACTGCTGACAGCGAAGAAACTGTCAAATGGGAGGACGGCAATGAATATCCGCTTATAAAAGTTCATATTTCCAGTGCTTCGCACCCATTTTTCACCGGCCAAGAGAAATTAGTTGATGTTGAGGGCCGCGTCGACCGTTTTAAAGCTCGCGCTGACGCCGCCGCTAAAGCTAAAGATGCCCGCAAAGCCGCAGCCGTTAAAAAAACTACCCGTAAAATTAAGCAAACCGAGAAAAAAGCCGCTGCTAAAGCTGCTGCTGCCCCTGCTAGCGAACAATAACTAGGAAGATTTAACAAAACCGCTATAAACTATAAAGTAAGCGGTTTTATTTACTATGAATAAAGAAGACGAACTACGAGCTGAACATAAAGAACTCCAGGCCAAACTAAAAGACCAGGCTTTTTTTAGTACTAAAGAATATCCAGGCGTGGCTAAAAGAATTGGTGAGTTAGAAGATGTATTAACGCTGTTTGATGAGCGTAAAAAAGTAGAAGAGTCTAAAAATGAAGCCGAAAAAATAATAGGCGACGCCGATAAAGATCTAGCCGAATTGGCTCAGCAGGAATTACAAGAAAATAACACTAAACTAGCTGATATTGATCAAAAACTTCAAGAAAAGCTAGTTGTTAAAGATGCTAATGATGAACGTGATGCAATTATTGAAATCCGCGCCGCAGCCGGCGGTGACGAAGCCAGTTTATTTGCCGGAGACCTCTACCGAATGTATGTCCGTTATAGTGAAACTCATGGTTATAAAGTTGAACTACTGAGCCAAAGTCCGTCTGAGACTGGCGGTTTTAAAGAAGTTATTTTTGCTATTCGCGGCGAAGGATCTTATAGACATCTAAAATTCGAGGCCGGTGTACACCGCGTTCAGCGAATTCCGGTCACCGAATCAAGCGGACGAATTCATACTTCAACAGTTACCGTTGCTGTCATGCCGGAGGCCGAAGAAACTGATGTCGAAGTCAAAGACTCAGATTTGAGAATCGATGTTTATCGCTCTAGCGGCCACGGCGGCCAGAGTGTTAATACTACCGACTCGGCAGTGCGCATTACTCACCTGCCAACCGGAATTGTGGTTTCCAACCAAGACGAAAAATCGCAGATAAAAAACAGAGCCAAGGCTATGGGTATCCTGCGCTCAAGACTGCTGCAAATGAAAATAGACGAGGAGCAAAAGGAACTGTCTGATGCCCGCAAAAAACTGATTGGCAGCGGTGATCGCAGTGAGAAAATTCGCACTTATAACTTCCCCCAAGATCGAATTACCGACCACCGCATTGGCTACTCACGCAGTAATCTACCGGGTGCACTTGATGGTAATATTGATGACTTAATCGAAAAGCTTCTAGCCTACGAGCACCAATTACTCAGCAATGAATCTTAAAGATTGGCTAGAAGTTTCCGTCTATAAACTGGAGAAAATAGGCATTCCAACTGCAAGGTTGGATTGTTTAGTGCTGCTGGAAGATGTTTTAAGAATTGATAGGGCCAACCTTATAGCACATCCAGAGACAAAATTATCAATTGCCAATCTCAAAGTCCTAAATACGCAGTTAATAAAGCGTTTAGACCATCAGCCATTGTCTTACATACGCGGTAAAACCGAGTTTTACGGTCGCGAATTTATAATAAATAAACATGTTTTAGAGCCGAGGCCAGAATCAGAAGCTATGATTGAGTTTTTTAAAGAGCTAAAGCTACCCCCCAGTTCAGTGATTTTAGATATTGGCACGGGCTCCGGTGCTTTGGCGATTACGGCCAAATTAGAGCGATCAAAATTTGAAGTTTTAGCTAGTGATATTGACGAAAAATGTCTGGCAGTAGCCCGCCAAAATGCCAAAAAACATGGGGCGAGTATTAAATTTATAAAAACTGACTTGTTTATAAGCTTAAACAAAAAAGTGGATGTTATTTTAGCTAACTTGCCTTACGTTCCAGATGAGTTTAAGTTAAATGAGGCAGCCAAAAACGAACCAAAACTGGCAATTTTTGGCGGTCCAGACGGACTGGATATTTATCGACGACTTTTTGAGCAATTAAATAACTCAAAGTCTCCTCCAAAATTTATTTTGACCGAATCCCTACCAACTCAGCACTCAAAGTTAGCTCAAACCGCTAAACAGGCTGGCTTCAAATTAAACAAAACTGATGATTTTATTCAGCTATTTTCATCTAACTAGCCGGTAAAGTATCCAAAGTAACGCTGACTGTCTTCACCTGGCCGTTACGATTTACAGTTAGCTTGAGTTTATCTCCAACCTGATAGCGGCCAACCTCTGAAGATAGAACATTGCGCTCGCTAAGTTCTATGCCATTTACTTTGGTTATTATGTCCCCGTCGCGCAAGCCCGCTTTGTCAGCTGGACTGTTACTAATTATTGAAGGCGTTTGTCCGCGACCAGTGGGAATAACATATGCTCCGTGCTTAGTATCCAGCTTATATTGCGCGGCTAAGCCGTCATTTAGCATTATGTAGCGCACACCTAGATAAGGTCGCTGTAGCTTGCCACTTTGCAGAACGCTTTTTATTATCCCGCCAACGTCGTTCGTGGGAATGGCAAAACCTATATCTTGGGCATTTCCACCGGCCGTAGCTGTATTTATACCAATGACTTCGCCGTTGATATTAACCAGCGGGCCGCCAGAATTACCCCTGTTAATAGCGGCGTCAGTCTGAAAAAGATTCTGTAAATTTTCAACGCTGGAGGCTGATTCATCACCGGCCTGAACACTTCGCCCAAAGCCCGAAATTATACCGCTAGTTACGCTATTTTGAAGCTGGCCAAGAGCATTGCCAATGGCGACTACCGCAAAACCGACTTCCATTTTACTGGAATCACCGAGTTTAACCGGCTTTAAAAAGTGACCCTTTTTATTGTTGACCTTCAAGAAGGCTATATCCAGTGGGTCGTCAGAAGCGGTACGGCCTATAACACTGACATCATCTAGTACTGTGTCGTCAGATAAGATTACCAATACTTTGGTGACACCAGCGGGCACGACATGGCGATTAGTAACAATGATTCCACTGGAGTCGATAATAAAACCGGTGCCTGCGCTTTTTTGACTTAAGTGTTGGACGCCAAAAATACTGTTTACGGCCGTATTTTGGGTGGCTTGAATGGAAACAACACTAGGCCCGACGTCTTCGGCAATTTTGTTTATAAGCTGACTCTCGTTGGCGACGATCTGCCTAGTTGAGCTGGTATCCGACAAGAAATCCTTGTTTTTAGTACCTAACCAACCACCAAAAAAACCGGCCGTGGCACTAATAAAAATCAAAAATACTACTATTAAAAGCTTTGGTTTATCACTATTTGAAACATTATTAACTGCCATTTACCCTCCTTAAGCGCTTAACCATTATAGCTCAAGTAACTGCCGCTAAGCCAAGTCGTCAAATTGCTTTATCACCCCAGTCAGAAAAAGCCAGCACCACAACTATTACAGCTACTAAAATAAAGATTATTTGCCGTCTCATTAGTACTGACAAGCGATCGGTTTTTTCCAGATAATACAGACTAGCCAAGGCAAAACCGATAATTGACAGCAGTAAGGTTGGCTGCGCAATCTCGCCATAAAATAACAGCCAATGACCCAGAACCCAAACCAGTGCAGCAGCAAAATAGCCCCAAATATGTGACAAAAAACTAGTTAAGGGTTCATCAAAACTGGTAAAGAAGTGCCGGGCCGCACAGTAACAGACGGCCCAACTACCGATTACCAATAAATAAAGTGGATCATCTCCCCAGTTTAAAAATATCGCCGATAGCCCGACGATTTGGCCAACTAAAGCCTGACTGGCAACTGCCAAAGTGCTGGTTTGAGGCTTCAAAATCACCAGCCAGCCGGCATATATCAGTGTCCAAATTAATTGAATCGTCTGAGAATCTGTATGACTCATAAATACCAAAATTGATAAGCCGACAATGATGTCAATCGAGTTAGCTCTGATGTTTGCCGGCCAATGCCTGGGTTTTACGGCGAACATTCGCCATTTAGCCAACAGAATTACGACAGCTGCTACCTCAACCAAATTTATGCGAACTAATATAAACACCAAAATCGGCAAGAGTATACTAAGACCGATATGGAACAGATTCGCAAAACCACTAGTTGGCTTTATCTTGGCTGCCAGTTTTTTCATTTCTTACCTAGTATTATAACAAAATCAGTGCCTTCCGGCGGCGTAATGCCCGAGTCTTTAGGCAGATCACCGGTAGCTTTGGTTTTTAATCTTAGTTCCAGGTAATGTTTGGTGTACTCGGTGTCTTTTTTAGACAGATCAACTAGGATTGTTTGGGCTAAGTCTGGCGTGCGGGTAGCGTTACTGACCTTTATAACATTGTAGCCGTATGATTTAAGCTCGGCGGCTTTGTTAGCAGCCAGACCGGCAGTTGAGGTGCCGTTATATATAGCCACCGTGGCGTTTTCTTTGGCCAGCCAGCCATCACGCAGAGCCTTATGAACATAAGCTTGGATAGCACCGTAGTTAAACAGGCCGGCCTTGGGTTCAACTATTGATAGTCCATCTAAAGCTGCCGTGGTTAACAGGTCGTGCGGCGGCGTTAACAGGTCAAGTGACTTAATTTGCTTACTGTCCACCTTAGAAATTAAGTCATACATTTTACCGGAGTCTTGCAGTGAAAAATCAGTAAAGATATTATTGCCCAGCGAAGACAACAGGTTGGAGACTTTTATTGGGTTGGCAAAGGTACCAAGTGATAAGACTTTATCTTTTAAGGCAACCAGTATTAGTCGTTGCCGCTCACTGCGGGCAAAATCGCTGTCAGATTGACGTGATTTGGCATAAAGAAGAGCCTGCGAACCGTTAAACTTTTGCTCGCCTTTTTTGGCAATTATCGGATTGTAATTATTCTCCCAAGCGACTGACGGGTCGTAAAGTTGCTTTGGTACGTTAACGGTTACACCGCCTACAGCATCAACCGCTGATTTAAAGGCTGGAAAGTTAACTAAAATGTGAAAATGAATTGGCACGCCCAATATTGGGCTAATTGTTTGGTCTACCATCTTCAGGCCGTCGCGTTTCTTGCCGGATTCATTCTTGGCCTTGGAGTATTCCTTGCCGTAAAAATAAGCCTCGTTAATTTTGTGATAACCGTAACCACCTATTTGAACCCATAAATCGCGTGGCAAGCTTAGTAGGTCGACTTTGTTATTTATTGGGTCGATGCTAGCTAGCATAATTGTATCTGTTAAATTTGGCGCTTCATGGCCTGGTCCACCAATGCCCAAGATTAAAACATTAATGCGGCAATCACCTTCACGGTTCAATTGACTCATGTCTTGGCATTGGCTAAGTCCTGGCGCCGCGCCGCCGCCGCTAAAGATTTTGTTGGCATTAAAGTAAATCTTAAGCGCAAAAAAGATACCAACCAAGAAAATGAAGCTAGCTAGGCTGAAGACAATTTTTCGTCGCCGTGACCAGGGAGCTTTACCCCTGCTACTACGACTCAAACGGCCAATAACAGGTATGCGGCTAAACAGTGAGCGCTTTGGTTTTTTGGATTTTTTAGATGCATGCTTGTCCGGTAGCTCAACTAAAATCTCGCCTGCCTGCTGATCAATTAGTGGTTGGTAGGCCGAGTGGAAACCTTCTGAACGCTTAAAATCATCAAGGCTGCCGGCGTTTTTATCATCTTTGCCCGGGTGATCAAAATCTATACTACCTCGTCCATGAAAGCCCTCGGGTGCTACTATGCCATCAACAGATTTAGCGTGACGGCTTTTGCGCCTTTTGGACTTGGAATCGGGCA
>JANWIN010000005.1 GCA_025449905.1 Candidatus Saccharimonadales bacterium | reverse complement strand
ACGCCATTGGTTTGTTTTAAACGTTGGTTGGCCATAACCAACTTATAAATAAAATGTGGTTGGCCGCCTATTTCACTTTCTGCAGAGGCATGAACAAGAGCTAATGAACCGCTTGGTGTATTAATAATCCCTTCGGTATCGCCAAAAATATCTGCGGTGGCTTCATTTTTCACTACATAAGTAGGCTGCACCGCAGTCGCGGGCATATGGATATTAATGCTATTAAAACTACTGTTACAAGCATAGGACAAAAGAATTTTGTTAATGTAATCCATACAAGAGTCAGGATTATCGCCGACAAACTTTCTAACTTTTTCTGTCTGGGTTTTTGCTTCAACAGCTGTCTGCCCCAAAAATCGCTTGGACTCCACCACAGTGAAATAACTACTATTATTTGCACTAACCCATATTTCATAGTTACCACGAGGCAATATTTTTTTGATTGTATTTGAGGTGCTTTTTATTTCAGTTACTTTTTGATTTGACTGGTTAATGAATTTATAGACAATTTCAGCGTTTGCCGTGTTGGGGCTAACTGTTATTTTTATTGTTGAGTGGTTTTTGAACCACAGCACAATGAATATAAGCAAGAGGCCTAAAATCATGAATATTATCTTTTTCTTCATTATAATTCCCCCAAATTACACATTAACAACCCGCTCCGCCTGCTCCGCTACTACCAGAACCGAATTTTGCTAACCAACCCTGGGCGAACGGCAATCGAGTATTCATTTCTGTATCACACGCAGCAGAACCTGGGTTACAAGGTACTTCGTAATGTTCTAGCCAAGTTCTAGTCGCAACCACTATATCAGCTGTCGCTCTTATGGGCTCCAGCACACTTTGTCGATAACCTCCCTCTAACTCTTGTCGCATAAAATCAAGCTGAAGACCCAGATCACTTTTGTCTATTTTTCGTTCTGTAGCAAGATTTTCCAAACCTGCTTTTCTGCCGCCCAGCCATTGGATAATTCCGTAAGCGCCAATACCATTTAATGCTTCAGGATTAAAGCCGGATTCTGCTTGAATATTACCCATTGCTCCAGCCGCCTGGACAGCGGTTAACCCCATATTTTTAGTTAAGTAGTTCCAAACTTTTTCGGGGTTATCACCACCAATAAGAACTGTACAGGAACAATCTACGGTTGCTTCGTCTGTTGAAGCACTTCCGCTCAAAGTTGTTGTTATAAGATCGGTCATTGCTGAGGCCCCAGAATCAGTAAGGTGCACAAATTGATCGGCATGACGGATATAACCATTGTCCGGTGCGGAAGCATTGATGTTTTTAGGATCTGCACTATCACCAAATACTTTTTTATTCCACGAAATAACCTGAAAGCCTTTCTGACCAGCCATTTCAGCAATAATACTATTAATATTACTTAAGGTGCGGGCATAATCTTGGCGTTCCACAACAGCAGTATCAACCCAGAAAATCTTGGCATCCGGTGCCAGACCATGAACTTTATCAATTAATTGATTAACTGTATCTGAAGTAAAACCACCGGCATTAGTTCCCAGTTCTACTACTACAGCCGTAGTAGTTTTAATGAAATCAGCATCTTGGCTAATCGCATTAAGTCCTTCAGGCAAGGTTCGCCCGCTTACGGCGTTACTTTGAACAGTCCACCCTTGCCCATTAAGCTTACTGCTTAAGCCGGCAGACACTTGAGTGCCAATAGAATCGCCAAGAAAATAAAGCGGGCCGGGTTTAACACCACCAGTACTACAGTCACCGGTAGGAGGCTTATAGGTTTTATGCCAGACACTATCAAGGTCTATTGCATGCTTGTCTTCCTCTGATAGTGCTAATACAGGCACAGCGCTACTAAGACATAAGAAAGTTAACACCAAAACGACTAAGCATCTTAACCATGAGTTTTTCATGGTAAGACTCCTGCATGTACATGATTATAGTGGGCATTAAGAGTTCCTTGATCATAGCACTGGGTGCCGGGGCAATCTTTGCCGTGGTCAAGTAGTTCAGATCCAGGGGGTACTGGCTGGTGAATAAGTTCGTCAATCTGAAGGGTGCTACGGTTATCATAGAGCCATTTAAATAATCCAGGCATATCAGAGGTGCCGGCACTGCCAAAGTCAATTGCCCGCCCTTGACCATGCAAGGTACCAGGATGGTGGTCGCTGTTAATAGCACCAATACTAAGTTTAAAATGCCCTTGTTCTAGCACCGACCAAAACATACATATTAATTTATCAGTCGTTTTAGCAGAGTTTTGGATATCGCTAATTTGTGGCCCAGGATTCTGGAACCTTAATGAGCCATCACCCTGGTGTCCTAAAATTTGTTCAACCATTTTATCACGCGGGAGCGTACAGCTACTGGCGGATCCTTGCGGATTTGGGTTGCTTGAAGTAGTTTTTTGACCTGGATCAGTAAGGTCAGCTTTTGTCAGTACATCATCTGTAAAGTAGCCCCCAGCGGCGCCCGTGGCCGCCTCTTCTAGCTTGCATGGGTTAGCCTTGGTATGCACTTCCATACCAGTTGCCTCATCAATGACTATAGTGTTCTCGAAATCACCGGTCTCATTAGTCCAATCATCATTCATCTTTTTACAATAAGTCTCGGTGTAAATATCCGGATTTTCATCAATAATCGTTGAGTCAGTTGGATAACCATACTGAGGTACACCAAAAGGGTCTGCTTCGGCGGCCGCAAATACCGGACGATGCCTAAACAGAGCGCTAAAACCACTAGCTATCTTTGAAAAGGGGCTGGTCAATAAACCCGCGAACGAAGATTGAGCAATTTGACTCTGCTTTCCAATAGGTAAACTCAATGCTACCTGGGAAACCATAGAATGCGGGTCCGATCCATCAAACATCCGTGCGAAAAATGACTTGCTGACAAATTGCTGACGCGTATCGACCTCTTGCTGGCTGCGAATTTCGGCAACCTGTTTGTCTGAAATTCTAGCAGCACCAGTTCCATATTGGGCGTAATCACTGCCCGCTACGTCTGCCCCGCCGGCTGCTCCAACAAAGCCTCGCCCACCACTCATATCGGGAGAAATTGGGGAGGGTATCAAAAATTCAACAATTTTTTCTAGAAACGGCTGCAGAATGCCGTTCATTGCTTCGGCAGCTTCTGAATAACCAGGGAAGTTTTCTATTAAAACATTAAGTCCCTTAGCCAGAAATCCTAAAATTTGACCGAAAGAACTTCTCCAAAAAGCAGCAATGTCGCTTAGTGCACTAAGAGGAGACTTACTAAAAGCATCAGATATTTGTGTAATAAAATTATTAGTTACCAAGCTCTCCTCTGGACATACTAATTTATCGGCTGGGATTGGTTTATTATCGTCGCAAGTATATTTAGACTCCGCAATTGAGCTATTAGCAGCAAATGCTTTAGGTGAAAAAATATCTAACAGCGAAGTCTGAGTTTGGGGCGTGTTACCCAGTAGATGGCTATACAAAGGTGTTACCTCGGCCGGCTGGCCTTTTTTAATATCTCCATTCGGTCGTTCATTCTGGTCGCCCAAAGTATCAACCAATGAACCCACTAAAGACGCATCAACTTTACCATTTTTAAGCTCATCAGCGTTAGAACGATAAAGAATATATAAATTAACATACGCGGCAGCATTTGTAATATAAACAAAACGTTTTAGTGTTGGACCAGAATCATGCAGCTTGTTTACGACCGTGGCCGCCGTATTAATCCAGCCAACGATTGGGATGCCCTTGTCCACTGCTTTAGCTATTGTTTTATTAGTTACTCTCTCTAAAATCTCGCTGATTATATACCTGCTAAAACTTTTATTGTTATATTTCTCTATTGCTTTTACAACATCCTTTACAGCCTTTTGCGTTGCTTCGACACCGGCTTTCTGTAGGAGTTTTTGCACCTCCTTTTCAAACTTAGTCTGCCGGGCACCGTCGTCGTCAGCGCCAGCGTTAGTGCCACAGTCGCTATCTGGATCGAATATACAAGTTATAGCGACTTTAAGAATTTCATTATGAGGATCAATAACCCTTTGAACTATCTTAGCCTTAGCGCCTTTTTTCTTGTTATCTTTCCAGTCATCAAACTTGTCTTTTAGCTTGCAAAAGAATACACAACGACGAATACCATACTTGCGCTCTAATAGTCGACCAACCTTAAATCTGTACATAACCCGTTTCCAGCGAGTTTCATTAGCAAAAGCCTCTTTAAATTTCGCTCTTATATCTTGTCGATCACCAATTGCCTCAAATAGTCCCTGCTGGTTATTTAAAAAACCATCAAGATTTACACCACTCTTGCCACCGTCGATGCTTAGGCGATACTGATAATTACCGTCGGACCCATTAAAATTACCTCTTGTAATCTCTATGCCGTACTTATTTGCCAGATTATTGTCTAAATTAGCATCCTTCCAGCCGCGGAATAATTTACCAGCTGGTGTTTCACCCGGGATTCCTTTATTTATGCATGATCTATCCACTCGGGTGCTTGGACATTTGTCACCAAGACTGGGCATAACGTACCTTTGCAAGTAATCTGCCATAAGTTTTTCAGATCGCCGCTCTACGGCATTTTCACTAGTTGAAAAAAAACGAGTTTGCAGGTTATTAACAATATGCAGAATTTTTAAGGGTAGAAAAGTTAAAAAGAGCGCAATCATAGCTGCAATAAGCGCACCAACTAATCCGCCCCCTATAAACATTTTTCGGCGGCGGCCCCTAAATAGAGATTTAAATCCGCCTAACCGCGAATTATCCTCGTGCCTATAACCCGCCCCTACTTGTCCTTCAGATTCTTGTAATTTTGTCCGTTCATTAGATTCGGCATCAGAAACTCCGCTATCTTCTCCTCCGGCTTGTTCAGCTTTTTCTAGCTTATCTGAATCAACAGCTTTTAAGTGGCCCTTTTTAGGTTCTGTTGTTTGGCCACCACCTTCTATAGACTTTAGATCTGGTTTGGTTACCGGCTCGGAATCTTCCTCGCCAAATTTTTTATCGTAGGGATCTTTTTTTAGTGGCTCAGCCATTTTTATTTGATTTAAAACGCCTCTTTATTTTTAACATTATACTCCTGGGGCCGTTCGCTGACCGAGGTCAATATTGCCTTGAGATTGCTCTGCCGGGGTAGCGGGGAGGGCAATCTCTCCCTTAGCACTCATCTCCTTAACCTGCTCCGGATTAGTAGTAATCAGACCGGTCTCGGTAGGGCTAGCCGCAACCTGAATATGCACATGGTTTTGGCCGGCAAAAAATAAGCCTTGTCCAATCGGGAATTGACTTAAGCGTTTTTTCTCTTCACTGGTCAGTTTAAAAACTTCAGTTAGCACATCAACTGCTGAAGTGGCTTGTTTTAAAAGCAACTGCATTGAAGCGTTGGCAACAATCGCTCGGCCCATACGGCTGCCCATGAAGTCTTCAACATCTTGGCTAATAGTAGTTAACCCTAGGTTATATTTGCGGGCTCGTTTGGCAACAGAGAATAAGAAATTAGCCGAATCTTCATATTTCATCAGCTGCCAAGCTTCATCAACCACTAAAATTCGTCGTTTTTTGTCGGTCTTGGTTTTGTTCCATATGTAATTTAAGACAATATACATAGCTACCGGCCGTAGCTCGTCTTCCAGGTCGCGGACATTAAAAACCACGAATGGGTTATTGATATCTATATTGGATTGCTGTGAAAATATACCGGCAAAAGTTCCGGTAGTATATTTACGCAGGCGCTGGGCCAGTTGCGGGCCATTACTGCCCATGTGTAGCAAGGTGTCATACAAATCTGCTATAGTTGGCGGCGAGCCAGTGTGGGTTAAGGGGTCATTGGTAATGCCGGCTTTGGCGTAAGTTTCTATTAGAGCGGCGTCAAGATCAGCTTCTTCGGCCGGATTGAGGGCTGGTACCATGGCTGCTTGGTTGCCTAAGAGCTGTGTCTGGGCGCCACCCATCATTAAACGAAGTAAACCGTGCAAGGTTATCAAATTAGAACGAAGAGCATTGTCGGCTTCTTCGGTATCGACAACTTTAGGCAGGTCAAAGGGGTTAATGCGAGTTGAAGAGTTTAGGCTCAAACGCACATAAGCACCGCCAACAGCTTCAGCCATGCGTTGATATTCATTTTCCGGGTCAATAATTATTATCTCGGTACCAAACATTAAGCTGCGTAGAGCCTCTAGCTTAACGGCAAAAGACTTGCCGGCACCAGATTTAGCAAAGACTACTGAATTACCATTTTCTAGACTAAACCTATCAAAAATAACTAGTCCGGAGTTATGCATATTAATGCCATATAAAATACCGTTATCTTGGCTTAAGTTGGCCGAAGTAAATGGAAAGCTGGTCGAAATAGCACCGGTGTTCATATTGCGGCGGATTTGCAACTGGTCAATAAACTGCGGCACGGTACTGTTAAAACCTTGCTCCTGCTGCGAGGTTGCAGCTTTAGAATAAACCAGTTGCTGGCCTAGGATTGATTCAATCTTATGGGTCACAAATTCTAATTCTTCCTGTGAGGACGTGTAAACTGTGAAGTACAGCCCAAAGCGGAAAAATCGCTCCTCACCGACTTGCAATTTATCACGCATTTCCTCAGCGTCTTGTATTGCGGCTTGCTTGCCGGGATCGCGAACTTTGCCTTTCTCGGAGTCTATTTGAATACCGGCTTCTAGCTGGGTGACTTTCTTGCGCAGGTTTTCCAGGACTACTTGGCTCTCAACCGGATAAATATAGATTGATAGGTCCATAACTTCGTCCAGGTTAACCATTGATGATAGCCAACCGGTGAAGATTTGTCTGGGGTAGCCATAAACATAAAAGGTCCTGGCAATTCGCGTACCGAGCTGAAAATAGGAATTATCGAATTTTAGCGAACTAGGCGCAATAAAATCGCGGAGCGCAGTAATGCCCTTTTGAAAAGCGGCACTGACTTCTTGCTGCTCTTGTTGGCGGACGGCTTGAGCTTGAACCGCCGGATCTAGCTTCTGTTTGTCTTTTTTGCCGAAGATGCTCACGACGGTAGCTCTCTTTCCAGATCTGGCTGTGGTGCTTGGCCTTGGCCTTTAGTTACCACTGGCGCGGTCAGATTGTTGATATTTTTTAGCTCCTGCCGGGTAGCCGTATCAGGATTGTAGGTATCATAATAGAGTTCAATAAGTTCTTGTGTATCAAGAGGTAAGCCCTGGATACTACTTTGCTGAAGTCCGGCTAGTACTGACTGAACACGGTTTCGCAGTTCGGTCTTGGCCTTTTCCAGATCAGGTTCGTTAATAGTAACGTGGCCCTGCTTGTTTTTAAATAACGAAAAGACACCGCCAACCAACCTTTTGCTCTCACTCAAAGCTTTTTGGACATCAGCCACCGGGAAATAAGGAATTACCACGTAAAAGCGCTTATCCATAATATTAGTTTGCTGTGACAATTGATCAATGTAAGCGATGTAATCTTCCATCAACAGCGCTAACAGCATATTGTCGTGCTCGGTACGGATTTTATCGAGCTTTTCAATATAGGGCCTTAGATCAACTTTTTGCGAATGAATAAATATCTGAATTGGGAAATAAAGCGAGTTTAAAAAACCTTGATAGCTAAACTCAACAGCATCACGCTCCTCTGGGCTCATCAGGTCAAAATTAATTGACTTGACCATTACAACACTACGAAATGAACCATCGCTCATTATGACAATGCCGTCACGGATTTCGGCAATTTGCAGGGCGTTTTGGGTACTGTTGGAGTTGGTTTTAGCTGGTACAGCAGCCGAGGCTTGAGTTACGCCAGTTTGATTAGTCTGCAAATGGTCCGAACCAACATTATATACACCACCAGCAACCGGCTGATTGTTGGGTGTTGGGGGTGCGGGAGTGTTCCCTCCACTGTTTACATTCGAAGTTTGAGCCAAATTCCACCCTCCATGCAGGTGATGATTTGAAGATTACTCAGTGTAGCGATATGGTCACTTCATCTGGCGGCGACTGTTTGTCACCCTTAGCCTGACGAGCAATAGTTGCCACATTTAAATCATCGTTATGAGCCAGTTCAAGTATAGCAGGATCAGAGGGTGCTGTCTTGTCCAAAACAAGCGGTTTGACCGAAGTTGGATTAAGCTTATGATGAGCAAAGGCAGCGCTCTGTTTAGCTTTCATATTTTTAGCTT
>JANWIN010000004.1 GCA_025449905.1 Candidatus Saccharimonadales bacterium | reverse complement strand
GCCCAAACTTCCATTTCACCAAAGCGCTGGCCACCATTTTGAGCTTTACCACCAAGCGGCTGCTGGGTGACCATTGTGTATGGGCCCGTCGAGCGGGCATGGATTTTGTCAGCGATCATGTGGTTAAGCTTAATGATGTACATTGAGCCAACGGTGCTGCGATCGTTAAACGGCTCACCGCTTCGACCATCGTATAGTTGCTGCTTTCCGTCTTCTGGCAGCTTAGCTTCCTTTAATAACTCTTTAATCTTGTCAGTGCCCACACCGTTAAAGGTCGGGCTGGCTACGCGCATACCTAAAGCTCGAGCGGCCATACCTAAGTGGGTTTCAAACAGCTGGCCAATGTTCATGCGAGATGGTACACCCAGTGGATTTAGGACCACATCAACTGGCGTGCCATCCTCTGTAAATGGCATATCTTCTTGAGGAAGGATGCGAGCAATTACACCCTTGTTACCATGTCTTCCACCAAGTTTGTCACCAACAGCAATTTTTCGCATTTGGGCTACGAAAATTTGAATCTGCATTATTACGCCGGCCTTTAGCTCGTGACCGTTCTCACGGCTGAAAATCTTAACACCGACGACCTTGCCGTGCTTGCCGTTACTCATGCGCTGCGAGGTATCACGAACTTCTTTAGCCTTTTCACCAAAGATAGCTCTAAGCAATCGCTCCTCGCTGGATAGTTCTTGTTCGCCCTTTGGTGTAATTTTACCGACTAAGATGTCGCCGGGATGAACTTCTGCACCAATACGGACAATTCCGTCATCATCCAGGTGGCGCAGGGCCTCTTCGGAAACGTTGGGAATATCACGGGTTACAATTTCCGGACCCAGCTTGGTTTCGCGGACCTCAGTCATAAAGTCAACAATGTGCACAGAAGTTAAGGCGTCGTCCTCGACTAATTTGCGTGAAATAATAATGGCGTCTTCAAAATTATAGCCAGCCCAGGGCATAAAGGCCACTAACAGGTCTCGGCCCAGCGCCAGCTCACCCTCGGCTATTGACATTCCTTCAATTAGCACGTCGCCGCCTTTAACTTTATCACCGGTACTAACCACAACTTTTTGATTTATACTGGTGCCTTCATTGCTGCGCACAAAGTGTTGAGGATTATAACGAACGGTTTTACTGCCATAACGCACGGCAACTTCATCCGCTGAAGCCTTGGTGACTACGCCGCTGCCTTCGGCCTCAATAATCTGACCACTATTTCTGGCAACCACGCCTTCCATACCGGTGCCAACTATTGGCGAGCTTGATTTTATTAAGGGCACGGCTTGGCGCTGTTGGTTACTGCCCATCAGGCTGCGATAGACATAGTTCTTCTCGATAAAAGGAATTAGGGCGGCAGAAGAACCGATAATCAAACGTCGAGAGGCGTCAACGTGAGTTACGTCGTCAGCATCAACTTCACTTGATTGCAATCGCTTACGTGCACTGACGCGTTCGTTGACAAAATAGCCGTTTTCGTCGGTCTCTTCGCCAGAGCTGGCAATAACTGCCTGTTCTTCCTCGGCAGCATCCATATAAATAACATCAGAGGTAACCTTAGCTTTGACCGGCCATGTCCTCTGATTTTTAACTGCGGCTAGGCGCTTGGCGGCGGCTGGCGTAATCTTGGCACCAGCTTTAACAATTACTGTGCCTTTTTCATTTTCCAAATCGACGGCGGCAATATGACCGGCTGCTTTGGCGGCAGTGGCAGCATTTATAACCTTACAATACGGTGTCTCAATAAAACCAAAATCGTTAATCCGAGCGTAGCTGGCCATATTTAGTACCAGTCCGATGTTTGCGCCTTCGGGGGTTTCTACGGTACAGATACGGCCATAGTGGGTGGCGTGCGCATCACGAACTTCAAAACCGGCGCGCTCGCGTGATAATCCACCTGGGCCCATAGAACTAAGACGCCGCTTGTGAGCCAGCTCGCTTAATGGGTTGATCTGATCCATAAATTGGCTAAGTTGAGAGCTGGCAAAGAATTCGCGGACAGCAGCAACCACTGGACGGGCATTAATAAGCTGAGCCGGTGTAACAGTTTCAATTTCACTCATACTCATGCGGTCTTTGGTGTTTCGTTCCATGCGTAGCAGACCAATCCTAAATTGCCTTTGGACCAATTCGCCGACTAATTTAACTCTACGGTTGGCGAGGCTATCTATGTCATCAGCTGGATCCTGGGTGTTATTTAGTCTAATAAGTTCAGCTACGATAGCTACTAAATCATCCAACCGCATGGCACGGTTTTTCATGGTGTTGGGAACATCCAAGTTCAGACGTTTGTTTATTTTGTAACGGCCTACCCGGCTAAAATCAAAACGCTTAAAGTTATAAAACATGTTTTCCAGCAAGCTGCGGGCGTTATCAACTGTCGCCAAATCACCAGGACGCAGGCGACGATAAACCTCAATCAAAGCCTCGTTACTACCGGTTGTCGGGTCTTTATCCAACGTCGCTTGCAAGTAGTTTGTTTCACCGGTGTCCACATGGGCGAATTTTTCGCGCATCTGGACTTCGCTTAAACCTAGAGCTCTTAGTAGAGTTGTTACCGGAATCTTACGCTTGCGGTCAATCTTTACATACAAAGCCCCGTTAGCAGCGGTTTCAAACTCCAGCCAGGCGCCGCGTCCGGGGATTACCTTAGCTCCGTAAAGATTAGTAGTGCCATGGGCGTCAGAGGTGAAAAAAACGCCAGCTGAGCGTATCAGCTGGCTAACAATGACTCGCTCCGCGCCATTAATCACAAAAGTACCGCGTTGGGTCATCCAAGGATAGTCGCCAAGGTAAATTTCCTGTTCCTTAACCTCGCCGGTCACCTTGTTGGTTAAAACTACTTTACTTTTTAGCGGTGCTTCATAACTGGTGTTGTTTTCGCGGGCCTCGGCCTCGCTCATTTTAGGCGGCTCAAACCGGTAGCCTTTAAATTCTAAGGATAATTTAGTGCCTGTATAGTCATCAATCGGGCTAATTTCATTAAGTAACTCGCCCAGACCTTCTTTAACAAACCAATCAAAAGATTTGTTCTGGTGATCTATTAAGTTAGGTAGGCCTACGACATCATCGTCTAAATTGAAAAAAATGCGCTGCTGCTTAATGTTCGTCTGCTTTGCCTTATTCGCCATTGCTCGCTTAAAAACTCCCGCCTAAAATTTAACTAAATTTTATTAGTTTTATCTTTCTACCGAAGAACACTAAGTGAGCCTATTCAACTAGTTATAAGCAAATACAGCACGGCCCAGCTTATACTACTTCACGGAGTATTGTGAAGCACCAATAGTCTTCTGTCAAGCTTAACTATAAATGTTTATATTCTCTGCTATGTCAGTAAAACCCGGTATGCGATGAAGCTTTTTTCTTAAAAAATTGACACTTGGAGCTTTAAGATGAACCTCTTTTACGGGTCCAGGGATTCCGTAAGGAAATGGGTTGCGTGGTTCAGCGGGCCGACCAACAAAGCCGAGGCGGCCAAGGGTTTGCATGGTTGAACCAAAATCTCTCATTTCCTCCCAGACATCAACCGCTACGGGTTGCTTAGGATGCCTTTCATCTAAGTGTGCCGAAGCTAGAATATGGGCTAGTCCACGCAGGCGGTAATCCTTGGCGACTACCACTTCACTTATTAATACTTCTCGTGAAGCTGGTCTAGACATTTTACGATCCCTTGATTTATCAGATCTTCCAAAAACTCTATTGGCACTGCGGCTATAACCGACAAGCCGTCCTTCATATGAACCTTCAGTCGCTAAAATCACAATTGGTTGTGCTAATTTTTGATTCCGCGGCAGTCTGCCTCTGCGAACATCAAAATTGGGATCAACTTGGGCATCACGAAATGTGTTTAAATTACTCGAATCAACCAATAAGTCTACCTCTTTCGGTGAGCGCTCTGGTAAGCTCGATGTATATCCCTCCCTTACAAGATCTTGAATTTCCTGCCAATGCTTATAATCTACCTCGCCATCAGATAGTAAACCAACCTTGTCAGCCGGTAGAACAGTTAGCATTATATTTTCTGCATCAAAATTAGTCATTGTACGCTTATTATAACACTATTATAATACTAGGTCAATGCCCTAATGATCTTTTGGCTTGATCGATGGCGGTACGCGCCCCGGCAATAGCTAAGATATTCTCGCGCACAGTAGCTAAAGTTCTAGACTTCCATATCTCTTGATGAGTTGGGTCACTACCCTCGCCAAAACCCTTGTCGCCTTCCAAATCTTCAGGTTCACCTTCGCGCCGATAGCCCCAGACATTTAAGTTTCCTTTTAGCTCTTCTTCTTCATCCCAAGGGAACCAGGTTCCGCGTATAAACTCAGGGTAGTTACCGATGTTAATGGCTGCAAGCACCGTTGGCAGCCCAGCGCGCCCATCTGTGACATATTCATTGCCCCAGGCATAAAACATGCTGCGCTCCATTTTAAATTTTCGTTCGCGATTGCCAGAATAAGTAGCGATTTTATCTGGCGTATGCAACTTTCTCAGCAGCTTTTCAATTTTACTTGACACATTTCCGGCCATATAAGTGTAGCCAGCTATCTCGTCAGTTTGGTCATCAAGGGCCATTACTACTCTGGGATTAAAGCGTCTTTGGGCTGACCGGGCAACTTTGCCAACCGCCAAGTTTGGGTCTGACCAAAACTCAACAGTTAAACGTCCGACAAAATGTTCAATTTGCTCCGGAGGCCGGTCAATAAGCCTTGAATAATTAGACAGGCGAAAATCTTGAATTTCGGGAAATCTTTCGGCCAGATCTGCCGGTGGTACGTTAATAAATCTAAGCCCATCTACCTCAAAATTCGCCATATTAATATTATGCCCTTCTAGTCAAGTTTGGATAAACTATTTAATCTTAGGCGGGTTCGAAATAACAGCATCGACTAGGCCGTATTTTTTGGCTTCATCAGAGGTCATCCAAAAATCGCGTTCCATATCAAAATGAATTTTTTCCGGCTTCTGTCCGGTGTTTTTGGCCATAATTTGCTCCAGCAGCCGTTTAACCCGCAATGCTTCCTTGAGGTCGATTTCCTGGTCGGTAACCTTTCCTTTAGTCCCGCTCGATGGTTGATGAATCATCACCGTAGCGTGCGGCAAGATGAATCGTTTGCCCTTAGCGCCAGCGCTTAGCAAGAAAGCCGCCGCACTGGCCTGAACACCAATACCGACAGTTTGGACGTCGCTTTTAACGTATTGCATAGTGTCGTATATGGCGAGAGCGTCATAAACGCTACCGCCCGGGCTGTTTATGTAGAGATAGATGTCCTTATTATTGTTTTCATTGTCTAAGAATAAAAGTTGAGCAACCACTAAGTTGGCGGTGTGCTCATTTACATCATTACCCAAAAAGATAATTCTATCTCGCAGTAAACGGCTGTAAATGTCATAGGCTCTCTCGAAGCGGCCCTCGTTTTCAATAACTGTTGGAATAAGTACTTGCGACTTGATTTTATCCATATAACTCAATTGTACGAATTAAACTAGCACTCGTCAAGTGTGAGTGCTAATTAGCTATCTTTGCTGTTGACTTATTACTACTCTTATGCTTAAATATAGTTATGGTAGATCGAATAGATGTTGTTCCTATGCGTAAATCACGTAAGGAAACGCGAGGAGTTATCCAAAACCCCCTTCCGTGGTTAGCCGCTGGTGTAGGCGCAGTTATACTTACTGTAGCCGTTGCAACCATTCCGGAAAAATCCGGGGTACATCCAAGACACGATATTGCACAAAATGAAGAAAATATTTATGACTTAAAGGTTGATGATTGGCATATTTTATGCAGAGGGACTAAGCAAGTAAAAGCTAGCCCTGGTGACACACTTTCTGGATTAGTTACAACCGAAGTCGCTATATATGAGCCTGTAGCTCTTGGGCAGCCAGATTTATCAAGAGAAGCTGTCACTACGGCAGTAGCCGCAATTGCAGGCATAGAAAACCCTAATGCAATTAACGCCGGCAGTACCTACACTTTCCCCAACTCTTGCGAGCCAGCTACTCGTTAAAAAAGAAGCTACAAGTCTATTTTTTTGCGTATTCAACAAGTTTATTGACAGTTTTTTCGGTTATAAGTCTTGAAGCTATGTCGCGGCGATTTTCAGGCTTATCCAGCTCCGCCTGCATCGAGGGGTCTTTATACTGGCCTTTTAGAATCTGCGTCCGTATTTCCAGCTCTTCGGGCGTAATTTGGATATTTTCTTTCTCGGCTAACTCTGATAATACCAACCCGATTTTAACACTTTGCTCGGCCGATGGGCGGTTTCGCTCTCGGTGCTGCTCTTCGCTTACACCCTCCTCGGCCAAATGTTCTTGCCAAGTCTGGCCCTTATAGGTTATATCCTGCTTTTCCTGCTGTTCGGCTCGCAAAATCTGATCATCCACCAAAGTCTTGGGTATAACCGCACTCGACTTGTCTGAAATTTCCTGCAACAGCTCATTTTCAAAGGCTCTATCGGCTTCATTTTGTTTCTCTACACTCAATTGTTTTTTGATGTCAGCTTTTAGCTCGGTTAGTGTTTTAAACGGGCCGGCTTCGGCGGCAAATTTATCATCTAGATCTGGTATAGATAGCTCGTGTACTTTATTAATATTGACTGTAAAAGATACCTTTTTATTGGCCAGTGCGCTAACGCCATAATCTTTGGGGAAAGTTAGATCAAACTTCTTCTCCTTACCGGGCTTTAGGCCAATCAGATTGCTCTCAAAACCCGGAATAAAACTGTTGCTGCCCAAAGTTAAAGGGTAATCTTTGCCCTCGGCACCGGCTACTGGCTCGCCCTTGTCGTTGATGCCCTTAAAATCGATATCAACGCTATCGCCATTTTTAGCCGGGCGCTTAACTTCTGTCTTCTTAGCCGCTCGCTCCTGCAGGGATTTAACAACTTGGGCGACATCTTTTTCGCTAATCTTAACGGGGGTTTTAGCTTTCTGAATCTTTTTATAATCTGCCAGCTTAATTTCGCCAACAACTTCAGCCTCAACTTCAAAATCCAATGTTGAAAAAGGTACAAATTTCTTTAGCTCAATTTTTGGGTCACTGACCGGTCGCAGCTTTTCTTTATTAATAACCTCAACATAAAGACTGTTAATAGCTTGCTCTAAAAATTCATTTTGCAACCGATTTTGATCAATATTTTTTTCTATTAGATTAGCCGGTGCTGTTCCCTCACGAAATCCGGCAACTTTAACACTGCTGCTAAGTTTTTTAAGAGCAACTTCCTTAGCTGTTCTAAGGAAGATCTCATCAGCCGAAATCTCTAATTTCACCTTGGTTGGCTCGAGGTTAGTTCGCTTGACTTGCATGAGCTACTATCTTACTAGAAAACGTAAAAACAAGACAGTCGTCGCAAACCAAGCGGCTTCGACAAAAGCGCCAATCGGCCGTTCGAACCATTGAACACGCTCGTGTATTTCGCCCATTAAACCCCTAAGTTTGGGCACTGCCATATTTCTTTTCGCAGCTATAAATCTGCCAATTTGAAGTAAATCTGGGCTACAGGCTGTAAAAGCGCAGACAACACCAAGCTTCCAGTTAGGGGGTTGAGTAGCTATCAAAAGCCCAGCTAGAGTAAAACAAAGAACCACATCAATAATTAAGCTTATTAAAAACTTCTTGCTTCGTAAAACCTCTTTTATGCTCCCCCTAAATGTAAAGTGCGGCAAAGCGTCCAAGGCAAAATGCGAAGCAAACGCCAATGGAATTGCCAGATAGGGATTGCTCAAACTTAAACCAATAATAGCCCCGGTTAGGGCATGGTTAGTAGCTGTCATTTTTTTCGATAGTCTTTTATGATGCTGACAATGCGTTGTAAGCTGTGTTTTTCTTCATGGCCGGTCAGTAAGTTTTTAAGTGTATATTGTTCATCAGCTAGTTCGTTTTTGCCCACAAATAAAGTATATACCACTCCCTGCTTAGCCGCAGCCTTAATCTGTTTGTCTATTTTGCGATTACTAAAGTCAGCAGCTACATTAACACCCATTTGCCTTAAGTCACTTGCCAGTTTCTGGATTTTTTCATAGACATCGCCCACTGGGACTAATATTATATCGGTTTTAGTTTTGAGATTTGGAACTAAATTATTAGATTTTAAATATTCAATTAGAGTAACGTCACCCATACCAAAACCGACGGTCGGCAGTGGCTCAACGCCCATTTGGCCGATTAAGCCGTCGTAGCGTCCACCACCAAACAAAGAACGATTATTTTCCGGGTTTTTATCAAACACCTCGAATACAATGTCGGTGTAGTACTGAAAACCGCGGCTCAAGTAACGACTGAAGCTAACATTGCTAATGCCGCTGTCACTTAGTTTGTCGAGTACTTTTTGAACCTCTTCCGGAGCTTTTTCTTCCTTAAGGTAGGCTATTAACCGCTCTGCTTTTTCCTTGTCTATTGCTTCGTAAAATAGCTGCTCCCACTCTATCAACTCGATTTTCTCTTTCTTATCGATGAGCAAAAGAAGGACTTTTCTTTCGTCTTCACTTAGACTCAATTCGTCAAAGATTGCATTTATTAATTTTTTACTGCTTATTCTTATCTCATACGTGCTCCTCTGTGCGCCAAAGGCTTTCATGATAGTATCGGCTAGTTGAATTACCTCAACATCAGCTTCTGCCCCCTCAACACCAAATAAGTCGACATTTAGCTGCCAGAACTCGCGCAGACGGCCTTTTTGCGGCCGTTCATAGCGAAAGCAGTTAACTATGCTATATAAGCGCAGCGGATAAGCTAGTTCCTGGCGCCTGGCCGCTACCATTCGGCTAACTGTAGGAGTCATTTCCGGCCGCATAACTACTTCTCGGCCGCCGCGGTCAGTAAAGTTGTAGGTCTGCTCGTTAACTATTTCATCGCTGGTTTTGGACGCAAATAACTCAATCGGCTCCAAAATTGGGCCGTCGTACGGCTCGTAGCCAAAGCGCTCGCAGACTTCCCGCCATTTGCCGAAGATATAATTGCGCAAATACATATCCTCGGGGTAGAAATCCCGCGCGCCTTTATAGGGTCGTATCGATAGTGCCATTAGCATTATTCTCCTTCATCGTTTATCTCAAAGCAAGAATTCGGTCCCTTGTGACATGTCGGACCTTGAGCATCTACGTCATACAATATACTGTCGAAGTCGCAGTCTGTATATGACGCTCTAACAATTAAGAAGTTACCACTTTCCTCACCCTTCACCCAAAGGCCGCTTCTTTTCCTTGAAAAAAAGGTAGCTCTACCAGTTTTTAGAGTAGTTTCTACAGCTGCTTGATTTGCGAATCCCTGCATGCGGTAAGCACCTAATCCTTCGCTTACCATTTTAAAGCTATCAATACAGACTACTGGGACTATTAACTCGCCTGATTGTGGCTCAATCAACTTAGAATAATCTAATTGACTTGCATCAGTTAACAGTCGAAGCTCACTCATCTTTCCTCCATTCTACCACTAGGACTTAGTGTACTGACAACAACTGGGAAGCTATCTAATAGTGGCTCAATTTCTACGAAGCCGTTTTTCTTAATAGTTTGTCCGCTGCATACGAGATCTAGCGCCGGGAGGTCTAAACTATCAGCAACACCCTCCACGCATCCAGAAACAGCTTGCTTTACTCCAAACCCTAACTTCCTAGCCAAGTTTGGGTATGCTGTCACTACTTGAATACGTGATTGATTGGAGCGCCTTTGCGTTACAGCCTTTGCACTTTCTGCAGAGGCAATCAGGCTAACTCTTCCTATCAGTTTGTTACTAGCTACACTCGTGGCGGTTTTACAACGATTCCTTTCAACAGCTACAAATTCCCTCCACCATTCATAACCGGTCAATCCAGAGACTCTTAAACCTGGTTTTTCTCTAGACAACTTAACTATAGTTGGCGTTATATCACGACCCCTTATCCATCGATAAGTTAGGCCGTTTGAAGTCGCCTTGAGGCGCCTTTCATCGGCTTTTGGTACTTCTAGGCCAGTTAACTCCTGGTAAGCTTCAACGAAAGCATCTTCGTATCGGTTCGGAAGGAGGATTTGCTCTGCACTAGCCAAATCTTTTTCTGCTTTTTTAAATTCACTCATCTTCTTCTCCTTAAAATTACAAATAAACAGAATTAAAAAACGCCGGAGGCGACCCGGCGTTCTATGTATTTTGAGACAAAGAGAAACTAACCGATCAGCTCCGGCAATAGATGTAGATGATGCTGGTTAGTCCGAACATAATTCATACTGGGAGATATTATAGCACACTTGTCAATGTTCGTCAATTATTGTATTGGTGCCGGGAAGAGGACTCGAACCTCCATGGGTTGCCCCGCTAGCTCCTAAGGCTAGTGCGTCTACCAATTTCGCCATCCCGGCACGTCAATATATTTTACGAGACTCTTCGGTAAAACACTAGCTGGGCGTCTCCATAGTCCTTCTGCTCTACAATTTTTAAGCCATTAAGCGCTGGTGATTCCACTTTTCCGGGCCAATCCAATATGAACAAGCCTTTTAGCGCCATATGCTTCGTTAACTTTTCTACTATCCTTGGCTGTATGTCATCATAAGGCGGAGCTACAAAAACCAGATCAAATTTTGCCTTAGGGTTATTATCCGACCAGCCGCTAACATTAGCCTGAGTAATTTTAATTCTGTCACCGATTCCCAATTCTCTTACATTAGAAATGGCTGTCTTATGAGCATTTTTATCAATATCAATAGCAGTAGCATGCTTAGCACCGCGGCTTATAGCCTCAAAACTCAGTGCGCCACTACCAGCAAAAGCATCTAAAACGCTTAGTCCTTCAATATCCCCTAGAATATTAAATAGACCACCGCGTACTTTCTCGCTCATTGGGTGAGTTCTATATCCATGCGGAGACTGAAACTGCCGTCCTTTTAAACTCCCTGCAATTATGCGCATATTACCATTATACGAAAACTAGCTTCGAAGCCTGCTTTTAAAAATTGTACAAGATATTGACGATCGTCACAAAAATGTGCAATTTTGCTGAACGAGATCAAAGAAGAGAGGAGTCAGCGGCTATAAAGATGACGCTTATTTTGCCGGCAGTATTAAAGGTGAAGGACACCACCGTGCCGTCGGCCGATTCACCAACTAATCCACCTGCCGGGAAGTACTCGGCATAATCGCCGCTACTGTATTTGTCGAGTGTTTCACTTGATAAGTCGAAGTCCCAAGGCGTTTTAGAATTCTCAATGTCAGCACTGATGTCTTTTATGGCTTGACTAGGTGTGCGCCCCCCCATTCCTTCACTTGCAGCATGTATGACAAATACTTTGTTTAGTAGATGCTCTTTGATATTGACTACTTGACGAGCATTGATAGCCGAAGTAATCATATCTCGAGTTTCCTGATCTGGAATAGTTGTTTCGGTGGATTTATCAGAGGCAGTCGTAGCGGCCTCTAAATCATTTTTAAGCTTGGTCACTTGAGCCTCTAGATCATTTATTTTAGCTTGTTGCTCACCGGGTATATCATGTTCATCCTCAGCACGAATGGCATAGCCAAGAGCAAACGTTCCAGCTAACAAAGCCACAATAATCAATCCGATAAGTATTTTCTTGGCTTTGGGCTTTTTGGGTTGCTTGGGCTGTGACACCGGCTGACCAGTATCTACATCACGAATAACTTCATCCATACTTAAAGAAATTTTAGCACACAAAGCTTGAGCGTTATTTTTTCTTAAGTAAGAAAAAAACACTAGGGCCAAAGTAGGTTTTAGCAAGTGTTGGCTGAAGGAATTTCTCCATTGCTAACATGATGTTACGCGGCGCGATCTTCTTGAGAGTCGGCGAGCGCAAATTAGAGACCGACAAGACGTCCATTACTTCAAAGCCGGCTTTATTGAGCTGGTGGACAACAGTTTTAGGGTTGTGATTTACAAATTGAATTTCATCCTTGCCTTTATTTTTTTCTGAGCGAATATCAACTGGTTCAACAGGAAGTTTTTTTCGTTTTAGCCAATATTTTATGCGGTTGCGGCCGTGGGCAAAATTAGCCACTTCCAGAATAAAAAGACCGTCTTTGGCTAGAACTCGGCTTATCTCCTTAAACTCATCTTTGGGGTCCGGCAAGTGATGCATTACCCTGACCATCGTCAAAAGGTCCACGGAGCTACTCTTAAAGTCTAATTTATCGGCTTGAGTAAGTTTGCGTTCAATTTCCGGATAGTTCTTTAGAAAGTTTTTAGCAATGTTCAGCTGTTGCTGGCTAGGCTCCGCCAAGGTAACTTTATCGGCATAATTTTCAAGCAAAATACACAGCCGGCCATAGCCGCCACCAACATCAACAGCGTGCTTAAAATGCTTATTTTTGAGTAAGCGCTTAATTGCAATTTGTTCCGCGGCATTTTCGTAGTCACGACCATCCCAGTAATGTAGGTAATTGTGCTTAGGGTCGTTGTACTGATCCGCTTTTTTTACCATTATTTTTGCTTGATTATCACCGTGTTTTTTAATGTCTTACCACGCCGCAATTTCAATAAACCGTCTTTAAAATCAGACTCTTCAAAACTATCTTTAGTGGTCTGACTGCCATTAACGTAAACGCCGCCGCTAGCTAACAGCTGCCGGGCTTCGGTTTTCGACGAGGCTAAACCACTTTTAACTAAGGCCTCAACTATGTTCATATCTTTTGGCGCCTCAATTTTAGCCTCGCTGCTCTTGGATGACCCTGATTTAAGGCCTGTGGCCAACGCCTCTGCCTGCTGGGCTGCTTTAGCGCCGTGAACTAGCTTGGTGACATCGTGAGCTAATTTTTTTTGAGCGCTACGCTGGCTTTTATCTTTTTTAAATCCTTCAATTAAAGTCTCCGTTTCAGCCTTATCAAGCTCAGTATAGATTTTAAGATAATCAATTACACTCCGATCATCAACGTTAAGCCAAAATTGATAAAAGTCATTTGGGCTAGTTTTATTCTCATCCAGCCAAACAGCGCCAGCTTCGCTCTTGCCAAATTTTTTGCCGGTAATTTTGTTGATAATTAGGGGCATAGTTAGAGCGTTGACCTCCTTGCCGGTAACCCGCCTAACCAACTCAACCCCCGACAGGCAGTTGCCCCACTGATCGCTCCCGGCCAGCTGCAAGCTAACTCCATACTTTTTGTAAAGTTCTAAAAAGTCATATCCCTGTAAGAGCGTGTAACTAAACTCACTGTAGCTAATACCGGAGCCTTGACCGCCTATTCGCCGGGCTATGTAGTCACGTTGAACTAGCGTTGTCATCGAAAAATGTTTGCCTATGTCGCGCAAAAAGTCTAAAAGTTTAACATATTTGAGCCAGTTTAGGTTATTCTCAAATATAACTTTAGAGCCAAACAACTTCTCTAGCTGAAGCTTAACAGCTGCTACATTTTTCTCTACAGCTTGCGTAGATTGCAAAGGTCTTTCTTTGTCCTTACCGCCTGGGTCGCCGATTAAAGTGGTTGCCCCGCCCGCCAAAATGACCGGCTCCCAGCCATGGCGAATAAACAGTTTATCAAGCATGACGGCTGCCAGGTTACCAATAGCAAGCGAGTCAACGGAGGCATCGTAACCATGGTAAAATTTCTTGTTTACTTGCTTGTCGAGGGTTGCTAGGTCTCTGTAGGTTGTCTGATTGATAAAGCCGCGCCATTTTAGCTCTTCAGAGAGGGTCATATTAACCCTAGTATAGCTTAAAATAAGCTCTTTTCTAAGGCTAAGCTTTGCTATAATAATGGTTGACTTGAAATCCATGAACGGAAGCATTAAACAGACAATATGAGCAGACCAAGACGGAGAGTGGGCCGCCGTAGTAGCCGTAACCAGTTTACGACCCATAGCGGCAAGACGATTAAAGTAAATCGTAACCTGGTAGCTCGCTGGGTTACTTGGCGTGACGATTTACAGCGACGCAAGGCCGAACGCTTAGCCGGTTTACCAAAAGGTCGTGTTAAGCGCTTTTTTTACCACTTCCAACCCAGCCGAATGTATCATTATTGGTTTAGCCGCGAGGGCGCTATTATGGCGCTTAAAATTTTTGGCATTACCATTGCCGCCAGTTTCTTACTGTTAATTGGTCTGTTTGCATACTTTAGAAAAGACTTGCCGAACCTTAAAGACGATATTTATGGTAAAAACCTCGGCGGTAGTACACAGTACTATGATCGCACTGGTAAGGTGCTGCTGTGGGAAGATTATGACGCGGTTAAACGTATCCCCGTCAAAGATAAAGATATCTCTACCTACATGAAGCAAGCCACTGTGGCAATTGAGGACAAAGATTTCTTTAAGCACGGTGGATTTGATGTTCGCGGCATAATCCGAGCGGGGTGGAATAATGTCTTCGGCGGCAGCGGCACGACCCAAGGTGGCTCTACCATAACTCAGCAGCTAGTTAAGCTAACTCAAAACTGGACACTGGACCGTAGTTATGCCCGAAAAATTAAAGAAATTATTCTGGCGGTCGAGCTAGAGCGCACCTATTCCAAGCAAGAGATTTTAAGCGGCTATCTGAATGTTGCACCTTATGGCGGTATTGAATACGGTGTTGAAGCCGCAGCGCGTGATTATTTTAACAAGTCGGCAGACGAGCTATCACTAGCTGAAGCAACGATGTTGGCAGCTATTCCTAAATCGCCGCGCTATTATTCACCATACAGCGCTGATTTCGACAAGGCTTCAGCTGTTGGTCGGCAGCGGTATATCTTAGACCAAATGGTCGACCAAGGCATGATAAGCAAGGAGAAAGCTGCGAAAGCTAAAAAAGTCAATGTTATAGCTGCCGTTAAACCAAGGCCTACTAAATTTGCCGGTATTAAGGCACCGTATTTCGTGCTGACCGCCAAGGAACAGCTAGAAAATGAAATATTACAGAGTTCTGATACGGCTAAGCGTGGCGGTTGGAAAGTTACAACTACTCTTGATCTTGAAAAACAAAAACAAGCCGAGCAGGTAGTTCAAAACGGAATTTACCAAGTCCGCGCCCAAGGAGGGGACGAAATTGGTTTTGCCGCCGAAGACGTGCCTACAGGCCAAATGGTAGCTTTAGTTGGCGGAGTTGATTTTACCGATAAGGATCATGGTCAAAATAATTATGCCCGACTCCGGATTCCTCCAGGTTCCAGCTTTAAGCCATATGATTATATTTCGCTACTGGAAAATACTACTAACTCCGGGGCTGGGTCGGTTTTGTATGATAAAGTAGGACCCTTGCCTGGCTACCCCTGCACTAATCACGCCCGTCCGCGCGACGGCGGTAATTGTTTGGTGGACTATGACTTCCGTCAACCGGGACCATTGTCACTTAGATATGCTTTAGGTGGTTCTCTTAATATCCCAGCCGTTAAGGCCATGTTGATTGCCGGTATTGATAAAACTCGTGATGTAGCAAAAAAATTAGGCTTGAAGAGTGGCTACAATTGTTATGTCGACGACAAGCTAACCAAAGAGGGACCCTGTTACGGCTCGTCAGCCATTGGTGATGGCGCTTACCTAAAGCTAGATGAACATGTCCACGGCTTTGCTTCAATTTCGAGAGATGGCGTTAACCTGCCGCAGACTTACATATTAAAGATTACTGATGCCCGGTCTAAGCCGCTGTATGAGTGGAAGAAATCCAAAGGCGAGCAAGCCGTTCGTCCAGATGCAGCTTACATCGTAGCCGACATGATTAGCGACCCCAACGCCAGCTATCTTAGCCGTAAAACACACATCTTCAACAATTGGCGATTTGGTGTAAAAACCGGAACAACCAATGACGGCAAAGACGGCCTAATGATGAGCTTTTCAACCAAATACGCCGCTGGTGTATGGGTTGGCTATCATAATCGTCAAAGGGTCATGAGTGGCTTTATGGAAACGATGACCCAGCCAATTATTTCGAACTGGATGAATCAAGCCCATACCGGTTTACAGCCAGTCGAGCGAAAACGTCCTAGCGGCGTAAAGACTCTGCCAGCATATGTTGTCCGCAGCCATGTTGGCGTAGCCTCAGTCGAGCCAAGTCCTAGCACTGATATTTTCCCTTCTTGGTACCAACCTAAAAAGGTTGCTACTAAATCAGAAGTCATTGACATTGTCTCAAATAAACTCGCAACTAATTGTACGCCCGACAGAGCAAAAAAGACCGTTAACAATGCTGCAGTAGGCAGTTTTTCTAGCGATACGTTTGTTAATGGTGGCAATTCTACAGGTACGGATAAAGACGATATTCATAAGTGTGGTGACGCCAGACCGACTATTGACGGCATCACAGTTGACGATAATGGAGGTGGTGTTTATAAGATTAGCGTTCAATACTCGCCAGGCACACATCCACTGACCAGTGATAAGTTTCCATTTAATATTTCGGTGTCCGTAGATGGAAAGTCACTTAAGTTGCTTAAAAAGACTGGCGGCTATTCAACTTTTCAATACACCACAAATTCAGATGGCTCTAAGACTATTAGCGTTCAAGTGACAGATAGTGTGCTCTATGGAGCACAAGCAGCGGAATCTTACAATTTTCAAACTGGTAGTGTTCAGGGAGTAAATTCCAACTCTAATGGCCACCACCACGGCCTATTCGGGCATTAATCTTTTTCTAGGAATTGATTAAGGGCACTTCTAATGTCACGGACCGGATGGAACCCGGGTTTTTTAAAGTTCTTTAGATTTGGACCTATAGCTCCAACGAAGCCAAGTTTTTTGGCTTCAGCTAAGCGTTTATCTGCAAAAGGCACATGGCGAACTTCACCCGATAAACCAACTTCGCCGTAAACTACAGCATCCTTTTTTAGCTTCATACCGCGACTGGCGGAGGCAATAGCCATACAAATGGCCAGATCGGCTGCTGGTTCACTAATCTTGATGCCGCCGACAATATTGACATAAACATCCTGGTCGCTAAGGCTAAGCTTAGTCCGTCGTTCCAGCATGGCAATTAATAGATTTAGTCGGTTTAAATCAATTCCGCTGGCCGCTCGCTTGGGATAGCCAAAGCTGGTCCGGTTTACTAAAGCCTGAACCTCAACTAATAATGGACGGCTTCCTTCCATGGTGGCCAGAACTACAGAGCCGTCACTGACTTGGCGTTCGGCCAGCAGAGCCGCTGACGGATTGGCGACCGGATTAAGTCCTTTGTCTTCCATTTCAAAAATTCCGGTTTCATTTGTTGAGCCGTAGCGGTTTTTTACTCCGCGCAGAACCCTCAACCCGCCATAGCGCTCCCCTTCCAGCTGCAAAACAACATCAACGACATGCTCCAAAACTTTTGGGCCGGCAATTTCACCTTCTTTAGTAACGTGGCCAACCAACATTAAGGCCGTAGAGGTTTGTTTAGCGGCCGCGCTTAAAAGCTGGGCACTGCCAGAAATCTGGCTAATTGTGCCCGTTGCCGAAGAAACAGACGTAGTTGTAACCGCCTGTATAGAGTCAACAATTACTAGATCGTATTGGCCGCCGGCAATAGTGGTGGCAATATCATCAGCGTTTGAGCTGGTCGCCAGCTGTAGCTTGGGCTTGCCAGCGCCCAAGCGCTTGGCCCGGAGTCCAATCTGGTGAGCTGATTCCTCACCGCTAACATATAAAACTGCGTGCTTAGCAGAAACCTTATCGGCAAGTTGAAGTAGCAGTGTGCTCTTGCCAATGCCCGGTTGGCCGGCAATTAAATTTACGCTGCCGGCGACAAAACCACCGCCCAGGACTACATCTAGCTCATTAATACCGCTGGCTATTCGTTGATGGGTCCGCCTAGCTACTAAGGTTTTAACGCTTTCGGGTTTTAAAGCTGTGCCGGCCGTAGAAACTGAGCTGGTATTGACTTCAACCTGCTCAGTTAGGGTGTTCCACTCACTGCATTGATAGCAGCGGCCAGACCAGGTAGGACTTATTGCTCCGCAATTTGTGCAAACATATTGGCTTATTGATTTTTTGGCCATTTATTACAGTGTAGCAAATTAGCGCGGGGCGGACTTTATATGGCTGTCCAGAGCCCGGTAGAGGCTAGACTGCTCAACGCTTAGCTGGTTGTATCTTCTTACTAATTCGTTTACATAACTAACTTTTTGGTTAAACTCCTCAATTTTTGCGCGCAGGAGATTAACTTTGGCGTTATAGGCAGGCACACGGTTGTTAAATTCCTCAACCTGGCCGTTATTGCTGAGTTGTTGGAGCTGGTCGTAATCTTCAGAAACTTGTGCGCGAAGCGAATCTATGGACGAATGAAGATTATTTAGTTCAGTCTTGGCGCTGTCTATGTCCTTCTTCAGTGAAACAATCTTAGCCTGATTAGAGGTAAAAATCTGTTCATAATTTTCTGAGTAATCTACTATTTTTAGCCGATTGGAGAAATATTTTTGGTAGTAGTCCTCAAGCTGTTTTGGTAGGTTTCGGACTTCTGTGCCTAAGATGGAATGCAGCTCATTAGTAATGTTAGCGCCCTCGCGCTGGTAGGAGCTTATATTTTTACGAATACGAGGGTCATTTACGCCGGCATAAGCCTGCTTTAGTAGCCCGTTTACTTCACTTTTCTCGCCGTCACTCAGACGGTCGTATAAGGCGTGCAGTAGTTCATGGGCAGCTGTAACCTCTTCAACGCCGGCAAGCCTCTTATCTTGGACATTGTAAAGATAAATACCCCCATTTTTGACATAACAACCTAAAACTATGGTTTGCTCGGTTTGCGGGCAATGCTGGTTAAATTCGCCCTTGCTTTCTAGATCTGGATGATTAACATAAAAGACTTTTCGGCTGTAGCCGCTCATGGTCGTGTCTCTAGCGAGTTGGGCTACTGTGGCTGGCGGGTCATAACCACGCAATCTATACCAATCATAAAGGTCCTGTCGCTGAGTCCAGGCAAAAATTACCCCGCCAAGTAAAGCTAGGCTAAATAATAACCCTCCAACTTTTCGAAGTTTTGTCACTTGATTAAGTATAACCTTATTCGGTTATTGAAGCGTAGTTAAGCTCTTTATCACGCATACCAACCTGAACAATATCGCCCTTAGTTACCTTGCTATCCAGCATCTCCAATGCGATGTGATCTTCGATAGTATCTTGCAGTAAGCGGCGAAGTGGTCGAACACCATGCAAGGCATCGTAGCCCTCATTCAACAGGTGCTGCTTAGCGGCAGCTGTAACCTCTAGCCCTAACCCGTGCTTAATCAAGCGCTGGCGAAGCTCCTCAATTTGCAGATCTAGAATCTTCATAACGTCTTTAGGTGTCAGCGCTCTAAAGACAATTAGCTTATCAATACGGTTAACTAGTTCTGGACGCATTGTTTTCTTTAGTTCGTCTAAAACTTTGTCTTTATTCTGATTATGAAGAGTGTCAAGATCTTTTTGAGTTGATGCATCAGTAGCGTGGAAGCCAAGGTTGGCCTCTTTTTGTAGTTTCTCGGCGCCAATGTTGCTAGTCATAATAATAATGGCATTAGTGAAGTCAATTTTGCGGCCCTTAGCATCAGTTAAAACGCCGTCTTCTAGTATCTGTAGAAGCATATTAAAGACTTCGGGGTGAGCTTTTTCAATTTCATCAAACAGCACCAGGCTGTAGGGCTGGCGGCGCACTTTATCGGTCAGCTGGCCGCCGTCGTCGTAGCCGACATAGCCAGCCGGCGCACCAACTAAACGAGATGATGTGTGTCGTTCGCTAAACTCGCTCATGTCAATTTTTATGAGTGAGTTGTCGCTACCAAAAAACTCTCGGGCTAATACGCGAGCTAGCTCGGTCTTGCCGACGCCAGTTGGACCTAAGAATACAAATGAGCCGATTGGCCGCCCGGCATGGCTAATACCAGAGCGGTTGCGGCGCACAGCTTTAGCCACTGCAGCCACTGCCTCACTTTGGCCAATTACATGTTTCGATAAGTTCTTCTCCAAGTTGAGCAAGTACTTGGCTTCGGAGCGTATAACTTTAGTCACCGGCACACCGGTAATACGAGCTACCACTTCAGCTACGTCCTCACTTTTCATACTTAGCTTGTTAGCTGCCTTACCGCTAGTTTGCAGTTTTTTTAATTCTTCTTGAATTTGGCTGGTGCGGGTTTTGGCTCGAGCCGCTCGTTCATAGTCACCGGCTTCAGCGGCATCTTCCATACGGGCATTGATAAGCTTCAGCTCTTTTTGCAGTTTGCGGACATGCGGCGGTACCTTGCCTTTATCTACCCTAAGATATGCGGAAGTCTCATCCAGCAAGTCAATGGCTTTATCGGGCATAAAACGATCATTTATATAGCGCTGGGCAAGATTTACGGTGTCGTAGAGCACCTCATCACTGACTGAAACACCGTGAAAGGCCTCATAATGCTTGCGCAAGCCTTTCAAGATTGCTAAAGTTTCAGCGAAGTTAGTCTCGGGGACTTGAATTGGCTGGAAGCGCCGTTCCAAGGCCGCATCTTTTTCAATATGTTTGGTGTATTCGCTTGTAGTGGTTGCGCCAACTACCTGCATTTTGCCGCGGGCCAAGGCCGGTTTTAAGATATTGCCGGCGTCCATAGCCCCTTCGGCTGCACCAGTACCAACTATTAAATGCAACTCATCAATAAAGACAATCGTTTTAGAATCTTTGTCCAGTTCAGCCATAACTTTCTTCAATCGCTCTTCAAACTCACCGCGGTATTTAGTACCAGCCACCATGCCAGCCAGATCAAGCATAATAATTCGTTTATCAAGCAGACTGTCCGGCACGTCTTCAGTGACAATTCGCTGGGCCAAGCCCTCGACGATTGCTGTCTTGCCGACACCCGGCTCACCAATTAACACTGGATTATTTTTAGTCCGGCGGTTCAAAATGGTGATTACGCGGCGGATTTGATTTTCTCGGCCAACAACCGGATCGAGCTTTCCTTGACGGGCTTGAGCGGTTAGGTCAGTGCCAAAAAAGTCCAGGGCAGTTTTACGTTGCTTGCGAATTCGTCGTCCAGTATCACTGGCCTGGCTACTATCCTCATATTGCTGGCGATTTAAAAATTGTTCTAATTCGGCTGTTAGCTGGTTGGTGTTAACGTTCATATCGCGCAGTAAAATCGTCGCCCGAGCATTCTTTTGGCTCAATATGCTATATAAAATATGCTCGGTGCCGCAGTATTCCTGATTAAAATCCTGGGCCACGTCATATGCCATTTTCAGTGTCAGTTTTGCAGTTTCGCTTAGTCCCTTTGCACCCATGTTTATAACTAATGTTTTAGGTGTCAGATTTAATGCCATGCGGGCTCTATCTAAAGTCACTCCCACGCCTTCTAATAATTTTGAACCCATCGATGAATCCTGCGCTAAGACTCCCAAGAGTAAGTGTTCGGTACCGATGTAGGCACTGCCAAAACTGCGAGCAATGGCATCAGCATGCTTTAGGCTCGCTAGAGCATTGTTTGTTAGGTGGTTTAGAAATTCCTGAAAGTCAGGACTTTGAGGCATCATATAACCATTATATCAATTAGCACTCGCGGGTCAAGAGTGCTAGTTATGATGCTGGTTGGTGCTTCTGAGACAGCCTAGTGTGTGAATTTTTCTGAGGATTAGAGCAAAATGTAGCTGTAGCTACTTTGAGCTGAACCGGAAGAAAAAGTCGTGCAATAGGTTGACACAGATGTGCCAGACAATATCATAATCTGGCAGTTTTGGCCCGTAGGTCAAGAGTGCTAGACTTGCTTGTTTTTCATCTGTTTTTCAGCTTCTTTGGCTGGTTCGGTCTTTTCTTCAACACCATGTTCTTCGATTGCCTCTAGCAGACTACTCTCTAATTGCTCTTTTTTCTTGAGCTTAGGGGCCGCTGCTGGAGTTTTTTCTTCAGCTGATTTAACTGCCGGCTTTTTCTTGCCTTCTTCACCTTCCGCTGTAATATCAATCTCGTAGCCTGTTAATTTACTAGCCAGTCGCACATTTTGGCCGCTTTTACCAATCGCAATGCTTAACTGATCTTCTGGCACCACAACCGTGGCCTTTTTGGCTTTTTCATCAATCTTGACTTTGGTGACGTTGGTCGGGCTTAGGGCATTAATAATGTACTGTTCGGAGTTTTCGTCCCAAACCACAATGTCAATCTTTTCCTGCTCGCCAATTTCACTAACTACAGCGTTAACTCGCGTACCGTGGCCGCCAACAAACGTACCAACTGGATCAACGCCCGGAACGGTGCTGTGTACAGCAATTTTTGTTCTAACTCCAGCTTCGCGGGCTAAGTCCTTAATTTCCACAGCGCCGTTTTCCATCTCCGGCACTTCACTTCTAAATAGCCATTCTATAAATTCCGGATGGCCGCGGCTGACCACCAACTGCGGGCCGCGAAAGCCACGCTCCACGTCTTTTAGGAAAACTTTTAGTCTCTGGCCGGGGAAATAGCGCTCACCTTGAATTTGCTCGCTCTTAGGCATAATGCCTTGAGCTTTACCTAGCTCAATCCGTACAATATTAGTTTCTACCCGGCCGACAATGCCGTTAATAACCGTGCCGATTTTGTCTTGATATTCGGCCATAACGATTTCACGCTCTGCTTCTCGCAAGCGCTGCAAAATAACCTGTTTAGCGGTTTGAGCTGCTACCCGTCCAAAACTTTCGACTTTTTCATGCAACTCGACAGTTTCACCAATTTTGGCGTTTTTTCGCACAGCCTGAGCTTCGGTTAGGTTAATTTCAAAACGCTCATCCTCAACATCTTTTACAACTTCTTTAGAAATATAAGCATCAACCTCGCCGTTATTCAAATTCATGGTTACACGAACTTCCTGCTCGCGGTCACCATAATCACGCCGATAAGCGGCCGCTAGAGATTGTTCAACAATCTCCTGAACGGTTTCTTCTGGCAGGTTTTTTTCCTCGGCAATGGCTTTGACGGCCAAGGCCAGTTGTTTCATATCTAGTTCCATGGTTTCTCCTATGAAAAAATCCGACCTGCTGGCCGGATCAATACCTAATAAGATTACTTGATTTTGCTTAAAATGTCAATTCTACCCCTGAAAATATGTTAAAATATATCTAATGGCTAAAAAAGTGAAACGGCTGTTCGAGCAGTTCCAGCCGGCTAATTATCAATTAGACCTGATCCCAGACCGCGAAAAAATGAGCTTTAGCGGTACGGTTGTGATACGGGGCAAAAAGGTCGGTCCGCCCAGCCAGCGAATCACTTTCCATCAAAAAGGCCTGACTATAACCAAAGCCAAGCTTACTAGGCATGATCGCACGGCTGATAAAGAGATAAAAGTTAGTCGACTTAATACGCATGAAAAAATGGACGAACTGCGCTTACATACCTCCCAAAAAATTTTTGCTGGTAATTACAGCGTAGAAATTAGCTTTAGGGGTAAGATTACTAGGCCAATGGATGGTATCTACCCATGTTATTTTAAACACGCTGGCAAAGAGAAAAAACTTATTGCCACGCAGTTTGAAAGCCATTTTGCCCGGCAAGTCTTTCCTTGTATTGACGAGCCGGAAGCTAAGGCCACTTTTGACCTGAGTTTAACTACACCCATAGGCGAAGCGGTTGTCTCAAATACTCCGGTCAAATCGACCAAGGCCAGTGGCAAGCAAACGGTTACGACTTTTGAGACTACTCCCTTAATGCCCACCTACCTTCTGGCTTTTGTTTACGGCGAGCTGAAGTTTAAGGAAGCTAAAACTAAACGCGGCGTGGTGGTACGGACTTACTCGACGCCGGGCATTGTCGAACACACTGGATTTGCGCTTGAAACAGCCGTTAGATGTCTGGAATTTTATGAAGATTATTTTGATTATGAATTTCCTCTGCCTAAGTGTGACTTAGTAGCTCTGCCTGATTTTGCAGTTGCTGGAATGGAAAATTGGGGTTGCATTACTTTTAGCGAAATGGCCTTGTCAGTCGACGATAAGAATACCAGTCTAGCCAATAAGCAATTAGTCGGTATGGTAGTGGCTCATGAAATGGCTCATATGTGGTTCGGTAATCTTGTAACTATGCGTTGGTGGACTGACCTATGGCTAAACGAGGGCTTCGCCAGCTGGGTTGAACATCTGGCACTGGCTAACCTTTTCCCTGGTTGGGAAATGTGGACCCAATTTATAGTTGATGAGCAGCAACAAGCCATGCGTTTTGACGCCCTGGAGCACACCCGAGCTATTGAGGTGCCGGCTATTAACTATCCAGACGAAATCCGCACCGCTTTTGACCCACCGATTAGCTATGGCAAAGGCTCAAGCGCCATTCACATGCTATATCATTATCTGGGTGAAGAGGCTTTCAAAGCCGGTCTTCGCTACTACATAAGCCAGCATGCCTATAAAAACACCGTGACCGATGACTTGTGGCGAGCGCTAGAAACGGCCAGTGAAAAGCCGGTTAGGGATTTTATGCATAGTTGGATAGCTCAAGCTGGGTTTCCAATTGTTCACGCTACGGTTGAAGAAGATAGGCTAAAGTTGGTTCAGGAACGCTTTTTTATTAACCCTAACCACTCTAAGATTAATCCCCAAACTTGGCCGATTCCGCTATTGGCCAAAAACAAACAGTTACCCGAGCTTTTCAGTAATAAATCTCAGGGTCTCAAGTTGCCAGATACCCACGAGCTCAAGCTAAACAATGGCCAGAGCGGCTTTTACCGGGTCGCCTATAACAGTACGCAGCTAGAACGCTTTGGTGAATTAATACGCAAGGGCCATCTTGAGGTAGTTGATCGTTTAGGTTTGCTGACTGACGTCATTGACTGCGCAAAAAGTGGCCACACTGACACTTTGGATGCTCTTCATTTTTTGGATAATTTTATAGATGAGTCTAGTTATCCAGTCTGGGAAGTTATTTCCGGCTTTTTAGGTTCGCTGCGTATAGCCATGGATGATGAACAGTTACGCGAAGACATGAAGCCTTTTATCAGACACCTTGTCTCAAAACAGCTCAAACGCTTAGGCTGGCAACGTAGAGTTGGAGAAACACACTTTGACCAACTACTTAGACCGGTGATACTGGGCTTGGCGGCTTCAGCTGATGAACCGGCGGTTGTCGCACGCTGCCAGAAAATTTTTAAAGCTATCCGCCATCAAGAAGACATTTCAGCAGATCTTAGAACTATTCCCTCAAAAACCAGCGTAAAGCGTGGCGGCGATGTTGATCCGGACCTCCGAGGACTTGTTTTCAGTACAGCAGCCCGACTTGGAAGTGAAGCTGAGCATAAAAAGTTATTGCGACTTTATCATGAAGCAAAGCTTAGCGAAGAAAAAGTCACCATCGCCGCGGCCCTGACTTCCTTCAGGCAGCCCCAGCTTATTAAGCGCACGCTGGCGATGATAAAAAGCAAGGAAGTAAGACTTCAGGATGTTGCTTATTGGGTGTCATACAGTTTCTTAAACCGACACGCCAGGCCCCAAACCTGGAAATGGCTGACTACCAATTGGGCGTGGCTAAAAGAGAATCTGGGCGGCGATTTAAGCTTCTACTATATGCCAATTTATAGCGCACGGGTTTTTAGCGATAAAAAGTTTTTACCCGAGTACAAAAAATTCTTTAAATCGGTTAATGATCCTGGTCTAGACAAAATGTTCAAGCGGGGCGTAGAAATGATTCAGTGGCAGTCGGCTTGGAAAGAGCGCGCCTCAGCTGAAGTCAAAACTTTCTTCAAAGCTCAGTCAGAAAATTTGTAATTTCGTAAGCCGGACCACTAACTTCTATAGCCGCTAACCTGTAGTCGCCTTGCCACTCGTTTTCTGCCGTCCAAAAGCGAGCCGCCAGTTCCATCTGTCTTAGTTTGGCTGGGGTGATATATTCCAAGCCGCTGCCTTGCCGGGCTGTCTGACGGTATTTTACCTCTGTGAAATATATGATTTTTTTCTTCCTGGCAATAATATCTATTTCGCAGTAGCGGGTTCTCCAGTTTTTGGCTAAAATCTTGAATTTCTTTTTCTTCAAGAATTCTGCGGCTGCGGCCTCAGCCGCTCGGCCATGCGAAAAATTAGTCATCTGCTAAATTATAGCGCCAAAAAATTGTCCCTAATCGTGACGATCGTCATTATCTTGTACAATTTCAGATTGGTAGTAGCCGGTTCATGGGTTTATATGAAAGACGGTGGATGGCACTTGGTCCGTAGTTTTTCAGGGCGTTGGCGTGAAATTTGGTGCCATAGCCGACGTGGCTCTCGAAGCCATAAACTGGATAAAGTTTGGCCATTTCTACCATATGATTGTCGCGGGCAACTTTGGCAATAATTGACGCGGCGCTGACACAGTCAATAGTTTCGTCAGCACCTATGATGGTTCGGCAATTACGAATTTCTGGCAAGAAGTTAAAATTGCCATCAATGATAACCTCGTCATATTTGAACTTTATTTGTTTTAAGGCTTGAAGCATTGCCTTGGAAATTGCTTTCGTCAATCCCAAGTCATCAACTTGCCGGTGCGAGACCCATCCTAATCCAACATTAGCCTCAGAATTAATGATTGTGGCTAGCTTCTCACGCTGTAATTTTGTGAGTTTCTTAGAATCTTTTAGGCCGTCAATAGGTTTAGGCAGAACAACCGCTCCAACTACCAATGGGCCAGCCCAAGCGCCTCTGCCAACTTCGTCGAGTCCGACGATTACCCTCATGCTCTAATGATAACAAACTACTCTTCTTCGGATTTTTCTTTGGTGTCTTTGGCTTTTGGTTTAGCAGCTGCTTTGTGGGCCTGAATAGCGGCCTCGGCTTTGGCGTCTTCTTTAGCTTTTTCTGCTGCTTCTTTGGCGGCCTTAGCTTCGTGTTGTTTTTCTGCTGCTTCGTGTAGCTTTTCTTCTTCTTTGGCGGCTTCTTCATCTTCTATTTTGTTAACGGCTTCTTTATCAAAATCCTTGCCGCTCAAACGAGTAGATTTACCTGTGCGCTGGCGCATATATGTTAAGTAGTTACGGCGAACTTTGCTACGTTTTACAACTTCAACCTTCAAAACAAGTGGTGAATGCAGCAGATATGATTTTTCAACACCAACACCGCTGGCAATTCTTCGAACAGTAATGCTCGCAGTTAGCCTATTCTTACGGTTGGCGCGAATAACCAGGCCTTCAAAAATCTGAATTCGCTCTTTTTTGCCTTCTCGAATTTTTTGGTGCACTTTAACAGTGTCGCCCGGTCGTACGTCGACAACTTGGCGCTTCTTCTGCTTGTCTTCAATCTTTTGAACCACTGACTGCATAAGAGTTTACCTTACACTATTTCGCTGTTTATCTCAAGAGGTAGTACAATTGAAATAAATGGACTTTGGCAATGAGGCTTTAAAACGCCATAAACAACTAAAAGGTAAAATTGGAGTCAGTTTAAAGGATAAATTAGACACAAAAGATAAGCTGAGCACCTACTATACTCCAGGTGTGGCGGCCGTCTCCAGCCACGTCGCTAAACATCCTAAAGAAGCCCGTGATTACACCTGGCTAAATAATAGTGTGGCGGTTATTAGTGATGGCTCGGCAGTTCTAGGCTTGGGCGATATTGGCCCGTATGGTGCTCTGCCGGTCATGGAAGGCAAGGCCATGCTCTTTAAACATTTTGCCGGCATTGATGCCGTGCCAATTGTCTTAAATGTTCATACAGCGGATGAAATTGTCGACGCAGTGCTTGCCATAGCTCCTAGTTTTGGCGGTATTAATCTGGAAGATATTGCCGCACCGATTTGTTTTGAAGTTGAAGACCGCGTTAAAGCCGCTCTTAGTATACCGGTAATGCACGATGATCAGCACGGCACTGCTGTGGTAGTGCTAGCCGGCATTATTAACGCTTTGAAAATTGTCGGTAAACAGTTAAAAGATTGCCGAGTGATTATTATTGGCGCTGGGGCGGCAGGTGTTGCTGTTGCCAAGCTCCTATATCTTTATGATAAGCCGGAAATTATTACAGTCGATAGTAAGGGTGTTATCACCAAAAACCGCAAAGATCTTAACAAGCATAAGCGTCACCTAGCTAGCTTGCACAATGTTATTCACACTCATCATAAGCCCAAGCCGATAAAAGAAGCTTTCCATGGAGCCGATATTGTTATTGGCGTCTCTAAGCCGGAGATGATAACAGCCGATGATATAAAAGTAATGAATAAAAAGCCGATCATCTTTGCTATGGCCAACCCGGTGCCAGAAATTTATCCCGACGTTGCAAAAAAAGCCGGCGCCGCGGTAGTGGCCACCGGCCGCAGCGATTTCCCTAACCAAGTCAATAATGCCTTGGCTTTTCCGGGTATCTTTCGTGGGGCACTGGACAATAAAGTACATAAAATTACCGATGAGCATAAAATCGCCGCTGCTAAAGTAATAGCCGGCCTAGTTAAAAAACCAACCGCCAACGAAATAATTCCAAGCGTTATGGATAAACGACTTATGCCAGCGATTGCCAAAGTCATTAAATAGAATGAGCCTGCCAAAACGTTCACTAAAATTTAATATTCCCCTTCTTTACACCGTGGCATTATCGGGCGGCTTAATCTTCTGGACCGGCATCGAGAAACTATTTTTACTTAGCATTGGCGGTGACGGTTTTGCGATAAGCCTCAACGCAGTTGTGTTTGTAGCCGTTGTTTTGTGCCTGGATATACCCACTGGTGCTTTGGCCGACCGCTGGGGACGCAAGCATTTGCTTTTAACCGGACTGGGCAGCTTGTTTTTATCCTCAACCGTTTACGGCTTGGCTCATTCACCGCAAATTTATCTAATTGGCACTATCCTATTTGCTATAGCCCTTGCCACCATTAACGGTGCCACTCAGGCCTTGACCTACGATAGCCTAAAAGAACTTGATCGCTCCCAGGACTACAATAAAATTCACGGGCGGTTGCAGGCAGCTTTAGCCGTAGGTGCCGGCACAGCTTTGCTTCTTTCTGGATTCTTAGTTGAGCATTTTGGTTTCCGCTTTAACTTCCGCTTGTCGATGGCTTCAGCCGCTACTTCATTTCTACTGGCCTGCCTATTAGTGGAGCCCAAGCAGCACGTTTACGGGGCTAACAAGCCGGCTTTAAAAACCGCTATTCGTGAAAGCTTTGTAACTATCAAGCGTAACTCCGTCCTCATTGCTGCCGCTGTCTTATTTATGGTAACCACAGCTTTTCGCTGGATGAGCGACAGTTACAGCCAGCTAATATTTCATGATCTAGGCCTGGCATTATCGTTATTTGGAGTACTGGGTTTTTTGGCGGCCAGCAGCGGTGCTATCGGACGGCTGGTTTCGCATCGTTTTACAAAATATACGCGGCCATTTGTGGCCATAATAATTGTTCTATTCGGCTTAGTTGGTTTTGGCCATAACAAATATGTAATTTTGATTGGTTTGATTAGTTTTTACGGCATCAACCAGCTGGTTCAAAATAACTGCGAGAGCGAAATCCAAGAGCATTTGCCTTCGCATATTAGAGCCACTGCGACTTCGGTTTTCACCTTCTTAAGCACAATGTTAATAGTACCTTTCGGCTTGATTACAGGCATAATTATAAAAAATAATGATGTCTTTGGCGCCTTCAAGTTTGGCGGCATATTTGGTGGGCTGGCCCTGCTGTGGTGGGCTTGGTACGGCAAAAACAAAATAAGATTAAAGTCTCCTCATTCGCCAACTGGGGATTTGATTGAAATTGAGAACTAACCGATTACGCGGTAGACCTCTTCCAAGGTCGTTTGGCCGGCGATCGTCTTTAGTATGCCGTCTTGTAACATTGTCGTCATGCCGGCTTTGATGGCGGCTTCTTCTAGTTGCTCGGTTGATAGTTTACTACCTTGACCCTGTAATAGCTTAGTAATTTCAGGGTTCATGGTGAATTGCTCGCGTAAAGCCACTTGGCCGCGGTAGCCATAAGGGTTGTCAGCAGTCTTACCTGGTTTATAAAGTTTTAGGCCTTCTAAACTCGGCCTCTCAATACCTTCGGGTAAAGTAGCTATTACTTTTTGGATATGATCCAGGGCAACTTGGTCCGGTTCATAAGCCTGCTTGGAATTATCGTCTAACTTGCGAACCAACCTCTGAGCCATAACCAGCCGGATGGCCGAAACGAACAACGGATTCTCGCCAATTACGTCCATCATACGCGTTAAAGCCGCCGAAGCCGAGCCAGCATGGAAGGTCGACAGCACCAAATGGCCTGTTAGCGCCGCCTGCAAGGCTGTTTTGGCAGTATCCATGTCGCGGATCTCGCCAATCATGACAATGTCTGGGTCTAATCGCAGCACTGCTCGCAACTTGTCGGCAAAGTGGGATTCTTCGCCACCCTTAGTAGTAATAGATATCTGAGTAATGCCTTCAAATTGATACTCCACCGGGTCTTCAATAGTGATAATTTTGCGTTCCGGGCTATTAAGCGAATTTAAAATTGAATATAGTGTGGTAGTTTTACCGGAGCCGGTCGGACCGACTGCCAAAACCAGCCCGGTTGGTTTTTTGATAATTTCGTCCAGCACCGCCCGTTCTTTTTGTGACAATCCCAGTTTATCGAGGTTATACATATCCTGGCGCAGGTTAAATAGTCGCATAACAATGTCCATGCCGTTAATAGCCGGCACCGTTTCGACGCGCAGGTTGATATCAACTTCGGCGCCATCGGCCATTTTTACATGTTGGGCAATGTGGCCCTGCTGGGCTTCATTGGCGGCGGTTGAGACATTGGCGGCGCTGGCAATGGCCGAAATTAATATTCGGCATTTTTCCGGGCTAATTACAGCTACTGGATGCAGAACGCCGTCAATACGAAAGCGTATCCGTGCTTGATGGGTTTGGTTCTCCAAGTGAATGTCGGAAGCTACAAGTTTATGAGCCTGCTGAACTAAGTAGCCCAACATATCATCGGCTCGAACTTGTTCAAGCGTAGCTGAGACTTGCTTAATCAACTCATCAGTGCCGGCCGTGGTTAGCTCTATATCCTGATAAACCACCTGTTTTGGCGGGTCATAAAGCTTCATATACTCTTTGAAGCCCGTGTCGGAAATTAATGAAAAAGTAATTTGCTGGTCTTGATAACGTTGCCGCAAGCCGGACATAGTCTGCTGCGAAGTGGTGGTAGTTACGCCAAAGTTTACATGGTGGGCATCGGCGCGCAGCGGGATAAGCCGAAGTTTGTAGAGTTCCGAATTTGGCATAACATCCTTAAATAATGGTTTTTCGCCAGCCACCGAGGTATCAAAATAATTCATACCCAAAATACGGGCACGACGACTCGTAGATTGTTCTTCGTCAAGTCTGGCGTCCTGAGACATATATCAATAAGTATAAACCATAAGCACTCTGTTGCGACCTACAAATACCGTATAGTTAATTTTATGAAAAAGATTGCCATCATTGCCCATAACCTGCGGAGCACCCACAATGTTGGCTCGCTGCTTAGAACGGCTGACGGGCTGGGTATTGATGAGCTCTATTTGACCGGTTATACGCCCTATCCACTTAAAGAGGGTGATAGCCGTCTGCCACACTTAGCCAGGAAAATAGATCGACAAATTGCTAAAACTGCTCTGGGAGCAGAAAAGTCTGTTAATTGGAGTCAAAGCCCGAAAATTGAATCAATAATTGAGTTAATTAAAACCCAAGGTTATAGAGTTTTTGCTTTGGAACAAACCAAAACGGCTACAGCTCTTAATAAATTTCAATCACCGCAGAAAATTGCCATAATTGTCGGTCGAGAGGTAGAAGGGCTAGAAGCCGAAGTCATAAGTCTTTGCGACGGCGCATTGCAAATCCCGATGCTTGGTAAAAAAGAGTCGCTAAATGTGACAATTGCCGCGGCTATCGCGTTATATGTTTTGAGGTATAATTAAGATACCTATGGCCGATCAAAGGCATTACAAACACAACACAAAACGGCATGGTCATCACCAAACTCGCAATAAGCCTTTTTTGAATGTTTATCATCCATATCTGCCTTTTTTGCTAGTATTTTTAGCAGTTATCGGCTTTTTTGTCTTTTATAAACACAACCAAACCACGAGCGTACTATCATATTCAACGGTTATCAATCAAGACACTCTGCTGACTCAAACTAACACCGAGCGCAAAAACCATAATGAAGCGGCTCTGGGCATTAATTTTCGCTTAACCGAAGCTGCTCAGGACAAAGCCAAGGATATGGTCAAGCGTAATTACTGGGCACATATAACGCCGGACGGTAAAAGCCCATGGGTATTTATTACCAAGGCCGGGTATAAATTTCAAAAGGCTGGCGAGAACTTGGCTTATGGCTTTAATAGCGCAGCTGATGCCGTTTACGGCTGGATGAATAGCCCCTCGCACCGAGCAAACATATTAGATTCAGCTTATAGCGAGGTTGGTTTTGGCGTCGCCCACTCCAATGACTACGTACATAACGGTCCGGAGACGGTTGTCGTAGCCATGTACGGTCAGCCCGGTAAGAATGCCGTTGCCGCTGCAACCACTAATAACTCTGCTATTAATTCAACTAATTCTCTGCTAAAAGAGCCGGCAAGCGTAAGCGTGCCAAAGATTGCTTTGTTTGCCCGCGGCAACGCGCCTTGGGCGGCGTCGTTCATTGGGGCAACGGTAGGCATTTGTCTGGCAATTTTATTTATCAAACATGGTGTAGCTATTAGAAGGACTGTTAAGCGCGGAGAGAAGTTTATAGTTCGTAATCCTAAGCTCGATATTATTTTTGCGGCTGTAATTATTATTGGCGTTGTGCTAACCCGCGCCAGTGGCTTTATTACTTAACTTTTACATTTTCCTTGCCAACTAGATTAGCCAAATCAGATAAAGCTTGTTCGTCACGCTCCATTTTTATAGGCAGTTTTATAATCTGGGCACTACCATTTTCGCCAATTACCAGCACCACCTCGGTATCACCTTGATATTGGTCAATAGTTTGTTTGAGCGACAACAGCTTGTCTTGGTCTTCGCTGTTGGCTAAGCGGATATAGACTCGCTCATTTTCCGGACGTAGAGGCGGCGGCGATGGCTGGGCGGAATCGTCATAAGTGGCCAAGTCATGGCCGCTGTCAGCTAGGATTTTAATTTCACCGGTTGAATTGCCTGCTCTATCGCGAGATGTGACTTTGCCTTTTACGAGTAAAACCCGATCGTTTTGCCACAGCTCTTCATTTTTTTGATAAAGCTTCGGGAACAGAATAATTTCTATTTCGCCCTGTTCATCAGCGATACGTACAAAAGCCATTTTTTGGCCGTTTTTGGTGACAATTGGCCGAACGTCAGTAATTAGCCCACCAACCGTCACACCCCGGCCATGATGCTCAGTTTCCAGGCTTTTGATTGGCGTAGCGATTTTGGCAAGCCTATCTTTGTGATTCTCTAAGGGATGTTGTGACAGGTATAAGCCCAGTAGCTCTCGCTCCCATTGCATATGTTCATTAAGCCCAATTTCTCCGTCGGCTTCCTCTAAAGTGATTTTTGATGATGACAAACTGCTAACTTCATCACCGAATAAGTCAGTTTGGCCGCTGAGCCGCCTCTTTTGCGAGTTGCTGGAATAAGCTAGCAAAACGTCAATGTTGGCCAGCAGCTTGCTACGCTCTTCAAAACTATCAAAAGCGCCAGCTTTAATTAAGCTCTCGATACTTTTACGGTTTACAACTCTCGGACTGACTGTGCTAAAGAAGTCCTCCAGGCGATCAAATCTGCCAAGCTCTTCGCGGACTCGGATTATTTCCTCGACCGCAGCCGTGCCGACATTTTTAACAGCTGGCAGCGCGTAGCGGATTTGTTTTTTCTTTGGTACCACAGCGAATTCCACAAATGACTCGTTAACATCCGGCGGCAGGACTTCAATACCCATATGTTTGCATTCATTAATTTCAATCGACAGACGATCGGTATTATCAAAGTCGCTGGTCATTAAGGCGGCCATAAAGGCTTCAGGGTAATGAGCCTTTAAATAGGCTGTTTGGTAGGCAATCAGGCCGTAACAAGCCGCGTGTGACTTGGGAAAACAGTAAGCTGCAAAGGCTTCTAGCTGCGACCAAAACTTTTCCATGGCCGGCCGCTGAGCATCAACAGTTTTAATAGCGCCTTCAATAAAGTCAGTCTTTAGCTTGGCTAGTTCTTCAGGCTTTTTCTTACCAATGGCCTTTCTAAGTGTGTCAGCCTGGCCGCCGCTAAAGCCGCACATATCCTTTGAAATCTGCATAACCTGCTCCTGATAGACAATCACCCCATAAGTGGTAGTCAGTGATGGTTCCATTGAAGCATGGATATATTCAATTTTGCGCTTACCATATTTGCGGGCAATAAAGTCCTCTATCCATTGCATCGGGCCGGGCCGGTAGAGAGCCACCATGGCAATAATGTCATCAAAGGCGGTCGGCTTGAGCTCTTTTAAATAACGCTTCATGCCGGAGGATTCCAGCTGGAAGACCCCGGTGGTGTCGCCTCGAGCTAAAAGCTCAAAGGTCTCACTATCATCCATCGGAATCTTGGCAATATCAATAGATTTGCCGTAAACTTTGCGGACAATTCTAAGCGTATTTTTAATAATTGTTAGGTTAGATAGCCCCAAAAAGTCGATTTTTAGAAGTCCTAAATCTTCAATTGGCCCCATGGCGTATTGAGTCGCCACTACGCCTTTTTGAGCCATCTCCAGTGGTACATAATTGACAATATTGTCTGGTGCAATCACCACTCCTGCGGCATGGACACCATGTGAGCGAATAGTGCCTTCAAGCTGAATGGCCAAGTCAAAAACCCGTGATGACTGTTCATTAGTTTTATACTCATTTTTTAAGCCTTGGTCCTTTTCTAGTGAGTCTTTCAGAGGAATATGACGCCCTTGAATCGGCGGCGGAATCATTTTGGCAATCCGATCGGCGTCGCCGTAAGGTACTTGTAGAACGCGGGCGACATCGCGCACGGCATTACGCGCCGCCATTCGTCCAAAAGTCACAATATTGGCCACTCGGTCAGTTCCGTATTTATCGATACAATATTGGATTACTTCGTCGCGCCTAGAGTCTTGGATGTCGATGTCAATGTCTGGCATGCTTATGCGGTCTGGGTTTAAAAAGCGCTCAAACAGTAAATCATACTCCAGTGGGTCAAGCTCAGTAATGCGAAGCGCATAAGAGATTATGGAGCCGGCGGCCGAACCGCGGCCTGGCCCGAAAACAATGCCTTGGTCCTTAGCCCAGTTTACAAAGTCAGCAATTATTAAGAAGTAGCCGCTGAACTTCATCTGCTCAATCACTCCAAGTTCGTAGGCTGCCCGATTTAATATCTCTTTTTTGAGAGTCTTTTTTGCTGCTGCCAGGGATAATTTTGAGGCTTTATCCCTGTTTTGGCCGCCATAGCGCCAGGCCAAACCTTGGTAAACCAACTTTTCCAAATATGATTTTTCGGTCTCGTTCCCGGGCAAAGGAAATTTAGGAATTAAAATTTTACCGAGCGCAATATCAACATCACAACGGTCAGCAATTTTCTTGGTGTTGGTAATTAAATCGGGGTGGGATTTGCCCCAACGCTTTATCAGTTCCTTTGGGTCTGTCACGTGTAATTCTAGATTTTTTAAACTCATCCGATTTTGGTCAGACAGAAATGAGCCGGTTTGGACGCATAGCAATATTTCATGTGCGTCTTGATCGCCGTGTTTTAGGTAATGAGCGTCGCACGTCAATACACAAGGGATATTCAAATCTTTCGCAATCTTTAAAGTTTGCCGAGTAACTTCTACTTGCTCCGGCCAGCTGGTGGGGTGAGCTTTATGGCCGTGATCTTGAATTTCCAGATAATAACGATCACCAAACACCCCTTTATACCACTTGGCAATGGCGGCAGCTTGTTTGTGTAAACCCTGGCGCAGGGCATCGCCAATCTCACCACCTATACAGCCAGATAAAACAATCAATCCTTCGTTATATTTTTCCAGCAAGTCGTGATCAATTCTGGGCCGATAGTAAAAACCATCCAAATTTGCGATGCTGCTTAGCTTCATTAGGTTCTTATAACCGGTGTTGTTCATGGCCAGAAGTGTCAAGTGAAAAGGATTCTTGTCCTTCTCTGGGTCCTTATCGGTGTAGCGACGCCTTGACACATAAGTTTCGATGCCAATTATCGGATTAATGCCCTGGGGCTTAGCAGCTTTATAAAATTCAATAACGCCACTCATGGTGCCATGGTCAGTTATAGCGATGGCCTTCATACCCAAATCTTTGACCGCTTCAATAAGTTGCGGAACTTTTGTCAGACCATCTAGCAAACTATATTGGGTATGGTTGTGCAGGTGCACAAAATCTTTTGGCTGCAAATTTTGCACCCTAGAAGTGGGACTCATGTAATAATAATTTTAGCCGAAGCTGAGGTAAAAGACTATTTAGGTCTTAGTGTGTTCTATGGCCTGGCGTATATTCTCAACGAATGGCAAAGTGTCAAACAGGGACAAGAGCCATAGTAATAAGGCTAAGGCAATCGTGGCGCCAATAACTCCGCCGATACCACCGACAATACCCATTAAAAAACGGTTCTTAAAAGCTTCGCGGCGTTTTAAATAATCGCTGTTGAGCATAGCATCAACAGCCTTACCGAGCTTTTCGTAGTCCTGTTTAGTTTTTGGCGTTTTTAGCGGCTTTTCCATATTGGTTTATGTATTTTTTTAAGTGATTCATAGCATCATTGGCTTCTTTGAGGGCTTTTTTTAGCTCCTTATCACTGCTGCTGCCTTCTTTTATTACATTTTGTATCTTGTTTTTAGTCGCAATGATAGCCGCCAGTGATTTGTCGGCCTGTTCTTTGACTGTGCCGCGCAAATGTGCGGTTTCACGCTTGGCTTTTTCAATCATTTTATGAAGCTCGTCGTTAGCTTGTTTGAGCCGCTTCTTAGCTTCGGCGGTTGCCTTAACGGCAGTGTCGTGTATATCTTTTCTGGTTTCCTTACCACTTTTGGGTGCTGTTAATAACCCGGTTACATATCCTGCAATTCCCGCCACTACTGCCCCTATGGCAAATTTTTTAGTGCTGCCTTTCATGAAATTATTTCTCCTTCCCTTTTTTAAACGCGCTGGTGATATTAGCTATCAATTTTGCAATAGCTGCCGGCCCAGCCGTATTTTTAAAAAATTCGCTGGCTGATTCGGCATTATCAGCAATCCGTTCGGCTTTTTCGGTGATACTCTTGATATGATTTAGTATCTTGATGCTTTTGACTATGGCGATGATAGCTACAATCAGAAATATAGACAGAGTAGCTGAAACAATTATTAGTAGGACTTCGGCGGCATCATCCATGTAGCTTATTATACTCCAAGTTGTTGCTTAATAAGTTTTTTGGCAATTTCGGGATTTGCCTTGCCGAGTGATTTTTTCATCACTTGGCCAACTAAGAAGCCGATGGCCTTAGCTTCACCGCTACGTACGTCTTCGGCAGCAGCAGTGTTTTCTTTAACTACTTCTGCGACAATCTTTTCTATTTCTTTTTCGTTGGAGACCTGGATGTAGCCCTGCTCATCAGCATACTTTTCTAGGTTTTCGGGCTGCGCGCCAGTTTTCAGTAGTTCTGTTAATAGTGATTTAGTGGCTGTGGAGCTAAGCTTATTATCTTTAAGTAGTTCGTAAATCCCTGAGTAAATATCGGCTCGGCTAACGTCTTTAGTTAGTCCGCTAGTCTCATCAGCTCTCCTTAGCGGAATTTCAACGTTTACAAACATTTTGGCTAAAAACTTAGCTAACTCTTTCTCTTCTAAATTCTGTTCAATTAATCCCAAATAACTAACTTTTTCATCTTCGGCTTCAGCTTCAATTAATGTTTCAGTAAAACTTTTATCCAAGCCCAGTGATTTTAAGCGCCGGCGCCACTCAACAGGCAGAACGGGCATAGACTTATCAATTTTGTTTATAAAGTCATCGTCCAATTCAATCGGCGGGATATCCGGTTCTGGGAAGTAACGATAGTCGTGAGCCTCTTCCTTGCCACGCTGACTTATGGTTTTTTGCTTGGCTTCGTCCCAACCACGGGTTTCCTGGACGATTTTCTGGCCTTTTTGAAGTAGTTCGGTTTGGCGGGCAATTTCATGCTCGACTGCACCAAACACGCTCTTAAAGGAGTTTAGATTCTTGGTTTCAGTTCTGGTGCCCAGTTTTTTAGGATCATCACTGAGCGAAACATTGACGTCAAAGCGCATGTTACCGTGGTAAAGGTCGGCATCACCAACACCTGAGTATTTGACTAGCAAATAGAGTTCGCGGGCGTAAGTTTTGGCTTCTTCGGCGCTAGATATGTCTGGCTCACTAACAATTTCAAATAGCGGTGTGCCAGCACGATTTAAGTCCACAAGTGAGTAGTCCGCACCGGCCGGATGAGTATTTTTGCCGGCGTCCTCCTCTATCTGCACGCGGTTCAGTTTAATTTTTTTAGTCTGGCCATCTTCGCTGGACAGCGAATCAATTTCAACATAGCCACCCTTAATAATAGGCTTCTGGAGCTGGGTAATCTGATAACCCTTGGGTAGATCTGGATAAAAATAGTGTTTGCGCTCAAAGTAACTATATTTTTGTGGTTTGGTGTTAACGGCAAAAGCCATCCGCGCCGCCAACTCCACGGCTTTTTGATTTAATACCGGCAAAGCGCCGGGCATTCCTAAGCAAATGTGACTTATTAAGCTGTTGGGTTTGGCGCCGCGTGCATCATTGCCAACGGCGGCAAACAGCTTGGTTTTAGTGTTGAGCTGAACATGGCACTCAATGCCAATGGCTGAGTGGTATTTATTTGCCATTTTTTTTACCGTTATCTTTGCCATTTCTTAGCGCACCCAAATCTTTCAATGCTTGGCCAAAAGCCAACAGGGTTTTTTTAACTTCGTTTTTGCTAAATTTAGCCTGCGCGTCTTCCTTTAGTTTCTTAGCGTTGTTGTGGGCTTTCCATATCTGGTCGTTGTCGCTCATTAAATCTTGGGCAGCCGCCAGGCGCTCGCCAGTGCTCTTGCCTTTCATGCGTTTCTTTTTTAAGGCTCTATCCAATAATTTATCGGCTTCAAGTATAGCCTGAGACCAATTTTCCCGCTTGGATAGGTTTTGCTGTAATTTGTGCCATTTTTTACGCATTTTTTTGGGACGCATTGCTTTTGGAACCAACCTTACCATAGTGCCTCCGCAGCTTTGGCTAGTTGCAGTAATTGTTTGTCACGACTCTGGGCAGCCATTAATTGCAGGCCAACTGGTAGTCCGTCAACCTCACCGGCCGGAATGCTGATAGCCGGCACGCCGGTTAAGTTAGCAGCTACAGTCATAATGTCACTTAAATACATTTTTAGTGGGTCGTCTGTATTCTCTCCTATCTTAAAAGCTGTAGTTGGCGTCGTTGGGCCAAGAAGAAAGTCAACATTACTGAAGGCCTCGTTGAATTCATTGATCAGTTTAGTTCGCACCGTTTGGGCTTTTTTATAATAAGCGTCGTAATAGCCGCTGGACAGCACATAGGTGCCAATCATAATTCGACGCTTGGCTTCACGGCCAAAGCCCTTAGATCGCGATTTGCTGTAGCTCTCATCTAAATCTTTGGCTTTCTCATAAGTGTAGCCAAAACGCTGACCATCATAACGCGATAGGTTACTGCTGACTTCCGCCGGCATAATAATGTAGTAAACCGCCAAGGCTAGCGGTAGCGACGGCAAGCTGACTTCGCTGATTTCTACCCCTGCTTCTTTGAGCTTAGCAATCGCCTCGTCAATCTGTTTTTTTACATCTTTGTCCAGTCCTTCGCTCATGTATTCTTTTATAACGCCGATTTTTTTACCTTTAAGGCTGGCTGATAAATCTGCGTAGCTATCGTCTCTTTCGATAGTTGTGCTGTCCAACGTATCCTGGCCGGCCATGGCATCTAAAACCATTGCCGCATCTTTAGTTGTCTTTGCTAGCGGCCCAATTACATCCGTGCTGCTTGCCATAGCCACTACGCCGCTACGCGATACTAAACCGTAAGTAGGTTTGTAGCCAACAGCTCCGGTAAAGCTGGCTGGCTGGCGAATTGAGCCGCCAGTATCGGTGCCAATGGCAAAAGGTACCATGTCTAGAACTACAGACGTGGCAGAGCCTCCGGATGAGCCGCCTGGTACCCGGGTTTTGTCATGCGGGTTGAGCGTGGTAAAAAAGTCGCTGTTTTCAGTTGATGAGCCATGAGCAAAGGCATCTAGATTGGCTTTAGCCACACAGATTGCACCCTCATCCTCTAGTCGCTCAATTGCCGTAGCTTGATAAGGTGCATCGAAGCCTTTCAAAATATTGCTGGCCGCGGTGGTGTCGGCGCCGTAAGCTAAAAAGTTATCCTTTGCAATAAACGGCACACCAGCCAGCCGGCCAACAGTTTCACCATTGGATATACGCTTATCTAGCTCTTCGGCGCGCTCTAGGGCGCGCTTTTCAGTTTTGGCAATGATAGCTTTATATTCAGCCGCGTCGTCAATGGCTTTCAATGATTGTTTTACTTGTTCAACTGCTTTAAGGCGGCCGGTCTTTACACCTTCAGCAATATCGGTAATGGCTGGCCAAGCTGCCATTTATAGCACTCGCTTAACTTTTATTTGGCCATCTTTGACAGCTGGCACGTTTTTAAGCAGTTCTTGGGGCGTGACGCCGTAGTCAACCACTTCATCTGCTCTGGTAATATTCGTGAGGCCGGTAACCTGCGAAGTTGGCTCCAATCCTTCGATGTCAACATCTTGGAGTTGTTCAACATAACCAAGTATCTCCTTTAACTCGACGGCAAAACTGCCCACTTCATCATCAGATAATTCCAGCTTGGCTAATTTGGCCAGCTTTAAAACATCCTCGCGTGTAAACTTTGCCATAATGTGATAATTATAACTCATCCTCAAATTCAGTGATGTTTATGCTTTCAAAAAACAGAACTGTTATATACAATTATCAAAAATAAAGGAGTTATTATGTCAGAAAGAATACACCGCCCAAAAAGTGAGACAAGAACCGAAGAAGAAAGCGCAGATGTGGCTACAAATGCCGGCGAAACAGCAGTGCGCGGCGCACAACTGGCAACAAAAGCTGATGAGTGGATGGATGACATTGATGATGTCTTAGACGAAAATGAAGACAAGGTAACTGCGAGCGTTGATGAATTATTGACTGAAATTGATGGGCTTCTAGAAGTTGGTAATCCTCAAGATTTTATTGATGGTTTCCGTCAGGTTAATGGTCAGTAGCCTAAACTTATAAGAAAGCCAAATATGGGTCGGGCAGTGCGACAGTCTGTACTTTAGTGCTCTCGCTATTAGTCACATCATCTCCATCGACTATATCAATGCTGCACCAATTTATTTTGCTAATTCTGTCGCCATAATCTTGTATATATCTAGACCTAAGAGCTGCCCGAGTTTGTGGAGGACTCACAGTCAGCGCATCAATTTCATGACCGGGAACTAGTTTAGATGGATGATTCCGCCACCATAAAGTACCGCCACCAGCCGGCTCAATTCTATCCCATATTAAGTTCGCCCAAGCAGCAGGCGCATTAGACCGGTGCAAATTTTTTGGCTTAAAATGGCGAGATAGATAAGCATGCTTAGCTGCAACATCCAGCTCGCTGGGCAACAGACCATAATCTCCTTTTTCTGGTTTAGCGGCCTTCATTTTCGCGATAATATCGGGCCAAATTGCTAAAGCTAGGCTTTCGTCTGGAGGGAGGTCTATTTCCATACTTAAGTCGAATGCCAAGCCTGCAAGGATTTCCTGCATATCTAGGGCTGTATATCTTTTACCTTCAGTCGTCGGAGCAGTGTCTTTAAGGCTTAGGTCACTAGCAAATAAATGAGCTGCATCGGCTGGGTTTTTAAAATCTACTGCCCAAAGACGGTGATCGTCCAATTTTTTTCTATGTTCTACAATTCTTAACACTAATGATGTCGTAGCTAAGCTCAGAAATCTGCTTGCTGGCGACAGACCGGCATCTCCAAAACGAACTTCAGCTCTCGCCCACTTAGGGTCGCCCAATACATCGCTGTCCATTGCTGCGGTGGGTAGTAATACCATTGGTTTATGTTGATGACTGGTCCTACGGCCATATGATTCACTAATGGGTGGTCCAAATACGCCCCAAACTTTCTGTGAGAAAACAAAACTTGTTTTAAGCGTTCCTCCACCAGACCATATGCGGCTAGCCAGATGTGCCGGTAAAAGCATATTGATAAAAGGGCTCCGGGTAATATTTCGCGGTATTAAATAGTTTTCGTGATAACCGCTGGTTACACCCTGTGCGTCAGATGCTTCTGGATTCCGCTCCAGATATGAACCGGCCAGACGAAAAACGCCGCTATGCGGGTATTCACTATTTTTTATAACTTCTCTCATTACTAATACGCCAGCTAAATCTGCTGCTGCTGCCTGACGTGGCCCTAATGATTCAGGTGTCGCATATTCTAAATGGCCGACATCGTAGTACAGGCGAGCGCCATTATCTAAATAGCCCCCGTAATGACTTATTCCGCAATTTTCAAGAGCTCTATCACTTATATAATCAACAAGTTTAATATTGCTGGAAAGTTTTGAATAGTTTTGTACATTGTACTCGCACTCAGTCCCAATAATACGAGGCGGTGGTGTCTCAGAAAAGAAATCACGAGGAGATACATCAGATATGCTCATTCAAATAATTATCTAATGATTAGCCCAATACTGCAACCACACGTTCCTAAATAGCCTTAAACAGCCTCAACAAGTATAATTCCGCTTATGGATTTATTAGACTGGTTGACGCTAGTTTCTTATTTGGCTTTGAACATTGATATCGTTCTACAGATAAGAAGAGTTCATAAAACTAAATCTTCTCGGGATCTATCACTGCTAGGAATGACTATCCGCTATGCCGCCCTATTAATCATTTTGGTTAAGTTTATAAAACTAGACGATATGCCCCTTATATTGGGACAAGGTCTCATCACCCTTACCTTCACAGGATACTTTGTTTTAGCAGGTCTTTACTATCTAAATAAACCAAAGAAATAGTCGAACACCCCCTCCGGGCGTATAATTTTGTGCATGCGTACTATTGAGCGTGATATTGTTGGAGCTTTTATATTTTCTAAAGATGGCAAGGTATTGTTCGGCAAAACCGGCGCCTATGAAGGGCTATGGGTTGTGCCAGGTGGTGGGATTGAAGAAGACGAAACAAAACTTCAGGCATTGATTCGAGAAACCCTGGAAGAAACTGGAATTGATATAAAAGATGCCGAAATTACGCCTTTCAAAGAAATCCATCATGGCGAAAGCGAAAAGACTCTGCGCAACACCGGTGAGCGGGTTCTAGTAAAGATGAAATTTTTCGATTATAAAATTGCCATGAAAGAAGTTGCCAATAAAATAAACATCGATCCTACAGATGACCTTTCCGATCTTCACTGGTTTTCAAGAGAAGAATTAGCGAAGCTAGAAATTATCTCTCCGCCAACTATCAAAATCCTTCACCAACTCGGCTACCTCAAAAAATAGCCGAACACCACTGGCTTTTCAGGCTCTGGAGGTTCCTGAGGAACGTAGTGTCAAAGCTACCTTTAGAGCGAAGCCGTGGAGCTTTAGCGGCAGCGGTGAGCATGGTAGCGCTTGACAATGGAGTTCCTATAGAGCCGGAAGTCGCCTGCGGCATTTTTGGATACTTTTGTTGCTGGAGACAAAAGTATCTCGGGTAGCTGGTGAAACCAGCGCGAAATGGGTTTATTTATTAGAAAAGACTATTAAAATATACTTTAGTGGCCCACAAACCTGATGAGCAATTAAATAGAGAGTTGGCAGAAGCAAGAACTAAAGTCACAATTGGCGGTAAATACACCCACTATAAAAACCCAGACAGCCTTTATGAAGTGAAGGAATTGGGAGTGCTTGAAGCCAACGACGAAATTTGCGTAATTTACAGTTCGCTTCGTATCAAAAACAAGCCCACTTTCGTAAGACCACTGAGTGAATGGCTAGAAATCGTGGAGTGGCAAGGCAAAAAAGTCCCGCGATTCAAAAAAGTGTGACTACATTTTAGCTTTAATATCCGAAATAATGTCCCTAAGCTCAGCAGCTTTTTCAAATTCAAGGTTGGCGGCCGCCAAATCCATCTGCCCCGTCAAATCCTTGATAAGGTGCCCATACTCATCCTTAGGAATCTTCTTAAGATCCAGCTTGGCCCGCTTAGCCTCCTCCGGTAAATCAGGACGTAAACCTTTTTCAATCTTTGTCGAAATGCCCTTAGGCGTAATCTTATGCTCCTTGTTATATTCTTCCTGAATCTTACGGCGCCGGTTAGTCTCGCCAATAGCCCGCTTCATACTGCCCGTTTCATGATCGGCATACATCAGCACCCGCCCATCAATATGCCGCGCCGCCCGGCCAATAGTTTGAATTAAGGCTTGTTCACTACGCAGGAACCCCTCTTTATCAGCATCCAAAATAGCCACTAGGCTAACTTCCGGCAAATCCAGCCCCTCACGCAGCAGATTAATACCAACTACTACGTCATAAGTCCCGAGGCGCAGGTCACGCAAAATATCAGTCCGCTCCAGTGTCTCAACATCACTATGAAGATAAGTGACCTTAATATCGACGTCTTTTAGATAATCAGTTAAATCTTCGGCCATCCGCTTAGTTAGCGTAGTTACCAGCACTCGCTGGCGCTTTTCAACCGTCGCCCGTATTTCAGCAATTAAATCATCAATCTGGCCCTCAATCGGCCGAATATCAATTTTGGGATCAATTAGTCCGGTCGGGCGGATAATCTGCTGAACCGGCTTGGCGCTGCGCGACAGTTCATAGTCGGCCGGCGTGGCACTGACATAAACCACCTTATTCATATGCCGCTCAAATTCGGTAAAGGTCAGCGGCCGGTTGTCTAGCGCACTGGGCAGGCGAAAACCATGCTCTACCAAGACTTCCTTGCGAGCCCGGTCGCCGTTATACATACCGCGGACCTGCGGAATACTCATATGCGACTCGTCTATAAACATCAGGTAATCATCCGGGAAATAGTCCAGCAGCGTGGCTGGCTGTTCACCCGGCTCACGGTTAGTTAGATATCTTGAGTAATTTTCTATACCTTTAACAAAACCGGTCTCTTCCATCATCTCCAGATCAAACTTAGTGCGTTGCTCTAGACGCTGAGCTTCTAATAATAAATTGTTCTTTTTAAAATAAGCCAGGCGCTCCCCTAATTCTTTTTGAATCTGACCCAATGCTCCTTTAAGCTTAGCCTCCGGTGTGACGTAGTGGGAACTGGGGAAAATCCTAACTTCTGGCGGTTCGCCGAGGATTGTGCCGGTCAGCGGGTCAATTTTGGTCATGCGCTCTACCTCATCGCCAAAAAACTCGACGCGGTAAGCATCTTCCTCGCCAGCCGGATAAATATCCACCGTATCGCCGCGTACCCTAAAGTTGCCGCGCTCAAAAGCCACATCATTGCGCCGGTACTGGATATCGGTCAGTTGGCGCATCAGTTTGTCTCGCAGGCATCGCTCGCCTTTCTTAATCTTCACCGCCATATCACCGTAATCTTCCACCGAGCCAATACCGTAAATGCAACTCACGCTGGCCACAATAATCACGTCGCGGCGGGTTAATAGCGCATCGGTGGCAGCGTGGCGCAGCCGGTCAATTTCTTCATTTATCTGGCTGTCTTTTTCTATATAAGTATCAGAGCGCGGAATGTAAGCCTCCGGCTGGTAATAATCGAAGTAACTAACAAAGTAATGAACCGGATTATCCGGGAAAAAGCGCTTGAACTCGCTGTACAGCTGGGCGGCCAGGGTTTTATTGTGGCTGAGCACCAGCGTCGGTTTTTGAGCGTTTTGGATGACATTGGCCATCGTAAAAGTCTTGCCGGAGCCGGTTACACCTAAAAGTGTCTGCTCTTTAGTGTTCTTCTCGAGCCCTGCAGTCAATGCCGCAATAGCCGCCGGCTGATCACCGGTAGGCTTATATTCGCTTTTAAGATGGAAAGCCATCCTTTAATTGTAACAACGATTAGTATGTGAGTTCTACGGTCTGTACTACCTTTTCTACTTCTTCATGGTAGTCTGTCTCACCCGGTTGAACACTGTAAAGTACTGTGAAAGTTTTATTTTTGTGACCAATTGCGTAGTAATACCTTTTTGTACCTTTCGGTAAAGGTTGGCCATCGTTATCCTCAACGCTTTTGGTTCTGTAGACTTTTATGCCGCTCAACGTATTAAAGACTGGAGTCTCTGTAGAGCTATCAGTTGAAAAGCGATCATTTTCTACTTTTATAAATAGAATACTGTCGTAATATTCACCGGGTCCGTCACTTACGGTTTTTACCAGTGCCCGATTGCCTGCTTTAGGTTTTAGGTTTTCGTTATTAAAAGTTAGTAAAATGTCTGAAGATTTAAGCTTGTCTATAACCCAACCATCGTTGAGTTTAACTTTGTATGTCCCATCCTTGGCAACATATTGCAGCCAATCTTTGGATTCTTGAGCTATGTTTGTGAAGCTTTTACTCCCAGCACTACATCTTTCAGGATAGCTTTCTTGGATCGGATTTCCGGCTTTTTTGCATTCCTCGAAAGAATCTATGGTGTTTTTGCTTGGTTCGCCTGTATTAACAGAATTGTCATAAGTATTGCTAGTATCATCTTTTGTCTTATGAACATGCCAACCGACGCCACCAATGATCCCGACAATTAGTAAAATCAATAGGCCTTCGATAACTGTAAATCCTTTTTGTGATAGTTTTTTCATCATCAGCTATTAAATTTAATTGAGTTTACAATAGTTTCAAAATCGGAATATAAGTTTGTTGCATCAAAATCATTCTCACCATTTAGTGTTGCGTTGCTATATCGTTCCCTAAAGTAAAGATTGACCTTATCATTTCCATGAAAAATTATGTAGGTTGTATCCTTGTACTTTTCTGCGTCACTCGGGCCGACGAAATCAAGCACATGCTTAATCCCTTTGTAGCCATTGATGGTAACCTTTGAATATGTATTGAATTGGTCTTTATCAATTGACTCTATTTCTGACTCGATTTCTCTGTCAACCGAATCAGGAAAGTTCGTAAAGCCATTAATAATGATTTCTGCTTTATCATTGCTTTTATTCTGTAGTGTTATCGTTTGTGAGGTTTTATTCCAATCTGGCTCACTTTTAGGTGGTCCTTCACAGCAATCTTGCCAAACAAATTTTTGTAGCTTCCAACTGCTCGGATAGGAATAAGAGAAAGTCTTCGTGGTATCTTTTGCAGAAACAGCTTTAATTGACTGCGAGCTTTTGTCGGCCGCTGGCTTCACTCCAGCTGATCTATTGTTCCAGACAAACCAACCTACGCCGCCGATAATCCCAACAATTACCAAAATCAAGAGACCTTCTACTGCCGTAAACCCGTTTTGTGATAGCTTTTTCATTCTAAGTCCACACTTGCTAGGATTTTTTTAAACAAATCTTGTGATTTTTTATTTTCTTCATCCGGCACATTAAACCTAAAAAGATAGTAATTATTATTAGCGTAAGTATTCGCTTCAATATAGCTTCCTTCTGGTGAAATGGTACTCCAGATTGCGTTGTATCCGTCTATCTTTATTGTCTTGTAATTGCCGCTAAAGGCCTTTACTGCTTCAGAGTTGGTTTTTAAATCTGACTCGTAGGAATCTTTTGAGCCGTCTTCATGGGCAACGTTTTTGCCGGCATACAATTCAAGCCATGAACCTCTTAGCGGATTAAGGTTAAGCTGGCCTTCTTCAGCATTAGGAAACTTTATGTCTGCGGATGCAAATCCAATAATATCATTCTGATTCATGTCAATTGTTTTCCAGCCCTCTGGGTACTTTATGCTGAAACCATATTTATCATTGTGGTAGGTCTTCCACCGGGCATAAGGATCAACTTTATTTTGCGTAACATTAGGTATGTACTCAGGATCAGTCTGAACTTTAGGCGTATTTTCAGAATCGTTCTTAGATTTCAACACAAACCAACCAACTCCGCCTATAATTCCGACAACTACCAAGATTAGTAACCCTTCGATTACCGTAAACCCAGCCTGTTGATTTCCAACTGGCTGGGCAGGTCCGTTTTGTGATAGTTTTTTCATCAGACTTATTCCATTTTTTCTATTTCGCTTTTTTCAAAGCCTTCAAGAGCTTCATGTTGAGCTTCTATAAACTCTTTCCCACAAGGCGATTGATGACCAATATTAAAGATGGCGTAGTATTTATTACCTACCTTTATTGCATCTGGAAAATTCTCAATGTTTGTTCCGTTAGCAACACTAGCATCAGTGCCATTTGGGTTTGTAAAAACTACAATTTGCGCCACGCTTCCCATCTCTGCCTTACAGTTAGCATCGTATTTCTCTAAAGCTTTGGTAGATAAACCTATTGGATAGTGACTGTCATAGTCTTTAATCTTAGCGCAAGTCGCGTCTAGAACCTTGGCATCTAGTTTAAGCTGTATCCCAAGCTCATGAATGTGCAACATACCTTCTTCAGATGCTTCACACATAGTAGTAGACTCTGTGGTTTTAGCGGTTTGGTTGGTGTATGAATTTGCTGAGTTATCATAGGTCTTGTTGGTGTCATCTTTAGACTTAAAAACAAACCAGCCAACACCGCCAATAATGCCGACGACTACTAGAATCAAGAGGCCTTCAACGGCGGTGAACCCAGCCTGTTGGCCACCAACTAGCTGGACAGGGCCGCGAGTGTTGATTTTTTTCATTTTTATTTCCTTTGTAGGTTAGTATCTAAACTGCTTAAGTTTATACGCTAAAAACGAACATTATTCAAGTTATTTATAGATGTCGCGGTACTTGGCAAAATCAGTATCTAGTATGTGCTCAATCTTTTTTAAAAGTTCTTCGGCGCTGTCGGCAAAAACGACGTGCTTGTTGCTGCCCTCGCCAGTCGCTTCTAGCACATTTTTTATTTCATCGCTTACGCCTCCAGCGCCGCGCAAAAAGCCAATTGGCGTATCAGTTTCAACAGCGATGGCAAATTCATGAAACGTTCCCATCCGCCCGCCAACGCTCAAGACCGCATCGCTGGAATTAATTAAAAAGGCATCGCGGCCAGCATAGTGCATTCCACTGTAAAGCACAGCATCATAGGTCTCCACCGGCAAGCGATATTTCATAACGTGCTCGACCTTAGAGGAAGCCGGACTAATACCAATACTGAATTCACCGCCAGCTTTTTTATAAGCTTCGGAGGCCAAATGAGGTAGTCCTATAGTGGCGCCGGTCAGTAAGGTATGCCCGCCCTTAGCTACGGCTCGCCCTAATTCTTGGGCTAAAATCTTACCGGATTCAACACTTTTGCCGGTGTGCGACCCTGATATGCAAATTTGGTACTTAGCCAACTTCTACCCCCTCAAATAAATCAACATGCTCACCGACCAGCCCATCATCCAGCTTATTAAGTGCCCGCTCGCCCAGTGGCGTCTCCAGTAAATAGCGTAAGTAAAGCTCGGTAAGTAAGCTATCGCGGAAGTAGTGAGTTGCTTGATTGGTATAAGCCAAAGAGTTGCAATAACTAAGTGCGCTATCCATAAGATTAAACGATACTGGCTGGTCTTTATAAAGTGCACCGACAAAATCAACATTTTCCCAAAACTTTAAGGCTGGCTCCAAACGAAACAGAACCTCCTCGGGTTTATGCCAAGCGACATCCTCGGGTTGGACGTGCGGACCAAAAATATCCGGATGATGAATGATCTCCAGGCGACTAAGGTATTGCTGAATTATTCGCCATGGCAAGTGCTGGCCAGCAACTGTCAGACCAACTGGCTGGCCCTGCAAGGTCTTGCTGACCAAAGCGCCAAAGTTGGGCTTGACCTGCTGGAGTTTGAGATAAGTACTATGGGCCCGCATATCATTAAGAGCGCTGATAAGCATCGTTAGGATTGTTAAATGTGCGCCCGGTAAAGACTTGGTTGGTAATGGCAACAGTGCAATAATGCCAAATTCTTTAAGGCTAACAATATTGTGGCGGTGACGTCTGACATAATCACGGCTAGTAGCTAGTAGGTGGTCTTCGTTAACAATCAGGACTTTGACTTCACTTTTAGTAAAGTCGCTAGGGCTTAAACCTTTATAGCTTTTGATAAATTTTTGTTGCCACATACCCGACTCGGCCAACTGAATGGCTAGATAGATATTGGCCGGCGGTTCACGCTTGAGCATTGAATCTATCGACTTGTAGCCAAGCTTTTTCATAGCTTGCTTGGGCGGAGAAGTTTTAAGTAATCTTTTGGCGGCGGAATTTTTAAGCGTCCAGCAGCCTCTGGGCAAATCTAGCTTATCAATGGTCTTCTTTAAACCTATCAAGTTAACTTCACCGTCAGACTTGGCCTCTAAGTGTTCGGCTAAAAACTCATCATGCTTGGCTATCATTTGTTGTAAGCTATGATAAAGTTCTCGCCCGCTAGTATCATCAACATCTAGTCCCATTTCCCTGACTTTCAACCGCGCCAAACCAATCACTTCGGCTGTTAAACGCACATCAATATTGGGGTGGCCACTGGCCACTTCCAAGCCTCTGATTATTCTAGTTAAGTTAGGCTCGGCAACCCCGAGAAGTTCGGATAACATCCTGCTCATAGTTGCTTTTAGATTAGCATGAGCGGCTTAGCTTAGGCCAGTGGTGCAGACTTATACCACTCGGGAGCATCTTTTAGCAGCTCGGTAATTTGCTGCTCGTTTAATAAACCCTTTTGGGCGCCAACCGATTGCACAACATTCATTGAGTTAATTGGCGCCCACTGTAAGGCGCCCTGAATGTTATTGCCTTTGGCCAGAGCGGCTACAAATGTCAGTGAAAAAGCATCGCCTGCGCCGGTTCGCTCATATGGCGGTTTGGGGTCTGGGTAGGCCGGCATTTTAAGCTTGCCCTCCGGTGAGCTGGCATAGGCTCCGTCCGGACCATCAGTAATAACTACGATTCGCGGGCCTAGAGCGTGCAGCTTTGTAAATAAGTCGTTGATATCCTCATGCTTACCACCGCCAACTTTGACCGCTTCCTCGCGGTTAACAAGCAATACTTCACAGCGGCGATACAGTCGGCTTAAGCGTTCAGCGCCGGCTTCTATTTGAAAAGTGCCTGGTTGCAGCGCCAGTTTAACATCTTCGTGCTGTTCCAGCCACTCCGCTAAATCGTCATGAAATGGCAAAGCGTTCTTGCTAATCGAACTAAAATAAATCCATTTGGGGATTTCATCTGGACGCAGGTGCGGCCAATGATACTCATAATCTTCATGCTTAATTAAAATGGTGCGCTCTTCTTTATACCAAAGCACGTAGTGGTAATTGCTCTTTTTATCGGGATTGATGTGAATAAAGCGCGTGTCTACACCATTGGTGTGGTGCGAGTTGATAATATCGCGGCCGTATTGATCGCCGCCAACATTAGTCACAAAACCGGTTTTTAGGCCCAGCCGGGCAAAACCGACCGCCGCATTGCCGGCATTACCAACGCCTTCAACGATTTCGACGTGGTCAAACGGCAACTTTGTGGCAAACTGCATGGTCAGCCATTTGCCATGGTCGTTTTCCTGCACATAAGCCTGGTCGTCCTGCAATTTTATAAAAGCATCTGTTACGACATCACCGACGCTTAAGACATCAATCTGGCTCATTTACGCTTAAGTTTATCATACCCTGTTAGGGCTTGGCTTTACCTTCGGCATTGAACATATCAATTTTTGACTCAACAACTTTTTGAACGGCTTCGATAACTTTATCCATCAGTTTTACCACCGCAAACTCGTCAGGATTAGCTTTTAGCTCTTCTTCTAGGGTTTTGCGGTAGGCGATGCGCATATCAGTATTAATATTTATTTTAGTAACACCAATTTTTACCGCTGATTTAAAGTAGTGGCCCGGAGTACCGCTGCCACCGTGCAACGAAACATTGCAATCAACGGCATCTCTGACCTGCTGCAACAGCTCTAAATCAAGGACTTTAGGCGCCGGATAATGGCCATGCAGGTTACCAACCGCCGCCGCGTAAGTATCAATGCCAGTGGCTTCTACAAAGGCTTTAGCATCTTTCGGACTCGAGAAAGTTTTCTTTATTTCATCGTAATCAAACTTCTCTTTAAAAACATTGGAACCGCCGCCAAAATAGTGCGGCTCGCTCTCCACCAGCGCGCCAGTTTTCTTGGCATATTTAACAACTTCCTTAGTTTTATCTATTATTTGAGCTTCCGTTGCATCATGGTCAGCCTGGGAGATATCAATATGAATGAACTCAAAGCCGGCGTCTATGCCAGCCTTAGCGGCTTCAACTGATGGCGAGTGATCAAGATTTATGTACATTTCAATTTTGTATTCATCTTTATAGTTATCAACCATATCGCGAACATTCTCTAGCCCTATAGCTTCAACCTCGCCGTGGCTAACTTCAACTAAAACTGGTGCATTCTTGGCTTTGGCCGCTAAACAAACAGCTTTTAGGGTTTCCTGGTTATCCAGGTTAAACGCTCCCAATGCATAATGGCCTTTGCGCGCCCTAGTCATCGCAACCCGAGCTTTTTGATTATTTTTCTTAATTTCCTCTAAGGTTGTCATTAGGTTTTCTCCACAACTTGATAGGCAGCTAGGGCAATTTGCTTGGCGGTCAGGCCAAAATGCTTTAGGAGTTCAGCTGGCTCGCCAGATTCGCCAAAGCGGTCCCGCATACCAATGCGTTTAATTGGCACCGGATCATGTTCACTCAAAAGCTCAGCGATGGCACCACCTAAACCGCCAACCGCCTGGCCTTCTTCAGCAGTAACAACCCGACGGGTTTTGCTCACACTGGCTAAAATTGCCTTTTCATCTAAGGGTTTGATAGTCGGCACGTGCACAACTTCGGCGCTGATACCCTGTTTAAACAATGGCTCAATTGCTGCCAGCGCCTGATAAGTCATAGTGCCTGTGGTAATAAGACTGACATCTTTACCTTCAGCAAAAACGTAGGCTTTGCCAATCTCGAACGGCGTTTTAACAGTCGTAATAACTGGTGTGGCTTCCCGGGCCAGACGCATATAAGCTGGCTTTTTATAACTAGCCAAAGCAATGGTAGCCTTTTCGGCCTCAACACTATCGCAAGGAGCTATGACAGTCATGTTGGGCAGAACACGCATTAGAGCGATGTCTTCCAGCATTTGGTGAGTGGCGCCATCAGCACCAACTGATACACCGGCGTGTGAGCCGATAATCTTAACCGGACGATCATTTAAACAAATTGTGGTGCGGATTTGCTCCCAGTTGCGTCCCGGGCTAAACGCTGCGTAAGATGATACAAACGGCATCTTACCGGTAGCGGCCAGACCTGAACCAACAGTTACCAAATTTTGCTCAGCCACCCCAACTTCAACAAAGCGGTCCGGAAAAGCTTCTTTAAACAAGCTCATTTGGGTTGAATCGGTCAAATCGGCACAGAGCGCCACAACTTTGTCGTTTTGCTTGCCCGCCTCCAGCAGACCGCGACCAAAACCCTTGCGGATTGGCTCTTCCTCCAGCTTGGCATCAATATTGACTATAAAATGATTACTCATGCTCACCTTTTATTTTGCCCTTCAATGTTCGCAGTTCATGCAAGGCCTTTTTAGCCTCTTCGTGATTAGGCGGTTTGCCATGCCAATGAAAGTCGTACTCCATAAAGTCCACGCCCTTACCCGGCACTGTGTGCGCCAAAATAACGGATGGTTTTTCAACAATCGCTCGAGCCATGGCGCAGCCGTCGATCACAGCTTCTATGTTGTTGCCATCAATCTCAATAACGTGCCAGCCAAAAGCCTCCCACTTGGCCTTTAAATCTTCGAGTGGCATAACGTTTTCTGTTGGGCCGTCAATTTGGATGTTATTTCTATCAACTATGGCGACTAGGTTATTGAGTTTATATTTGGACGCCAGCATGGCTCCCTCCCACGAGTTGCCTTCATCCAGCTCGCCGTCGCTAGTCACCACATACACCCAGCGGTGGCTGGCTTTATCCATTTTCAACCCCAGCGCCATGCCGGACGCCTGGCTGATGCCGCTACCCAGCGGCCCGCTGGTAGTTTCCATGCCCGGCAGTTTTAATCTTTCCGGGTGGCCTTGCAGACGCGAGCCAAATTTGCGCAGAGTCATAAGCTCGGCTTTATCAAAATAGCCAGCGTGCGCCATGGTCACATAGCGCACCGGCACACAGTGTCCATTTGAAAGCACTAGCATATCACGCTCCGCCCAGTCTGGGTTTTTAGGATCGTGCTGCAAAATGTCAAAATATAACGCGGTAAAAATATCGGCCAAACCAAGCGGTCCGGCACTGTGGCCGCTACCAGCATGTTCCAGCATGCGGATGATGTCCTCGCGGATTGCTTCAGCCTTAAGTTGCAGCTGTTCAACCGAAAATTTACCGGCCATATTTACGCCCTATAATCATGCTTATGACTATACCAAACCCCTTGTAACCACCCAAATTGTCCCCTTTTGTGACGATCGTCATCTTTTGGTACAATTTTAGCAAATGGGGAAATATATTTGGCCACACAAAATTAGCGATGCTGCTTTTTGGTATATGCAGGTCATCAAAGAAATTAGCGCCGGTGCTAGCTTAAACGAAATTATGGACAAAGTGTTGGTTAATCCCAACTTTGGTAAACGACCGACACGGCGAGAGGTTCAACGCCAACTTTACAACCTAGAGGAGGTTGGCTTAATTAAAAAGAGTGGCACTTATGGCAAGGCCGAATTCGCAATTACCAAAACCGGCATAGAAGAACTAGAAAAACTTACATTCTTAAAATATAAGCAACCTAAAATTGCTAAGTGGGATGGTCGCTGGCGTCTAGTGGCCTTCGATATTCCTGAACCATTACGCGACGCCAGACACCACATCCGTCGGTTACTAAAAGAGTTAGGCTTTAAGCAACTGCAGCTAAGTCTGTGGATTCACCCTCTGCCCTATCTTGAGGCCTTTCATGCAATCCAAAAAGCCTACGGAATTGAGCAACATTTGCAGCTATTGGAGGTGGTAGATTTTCAGCCGACTGGCAATATGATGAAGCATTTCAAAAAACTCTACCCAGCACTTTTTTGAAATTGTCCCCTTTTGTGACGATCGTCAATATCTTGTACAATTTAAGAGACGATTTTGATGAGTTTTGAGTAGGCCTTGGCCGGATTTTTGGCCTGCTGGATGAAGCCGCCGACATTTAGGACATCAACACCATTTGTCGATAAGGTTTTAGAGTTTTGATCATTAATGCCACCGTCCCAACCGATTTCAATATCCGGCTTGATTTCTTTAACTTCACTTATTTTACCAAGTAGTGATAGGTCAGCCCGACCGCCCTGGTGCCCCAAGTGACCGCTAAAAATTAAAACATGGTCAAGGATTGGCAAGATTTTAGATATGTTTGCTACCGACGTTTTTGGTAATAAAGCTATGCCGACTTTTATATTAGACTGTTTAATCCGACTGGCTAAATCTCTGAAATTTCCTTCCGATTCAGCTTGCAAGATAATTAGGTCAGCTTTGAGTTTAATAGCATGTTCTAATTGTTCGGTAGGATTTTTAAACATCATGTGCAAATCAACAACTAAGCCTTCTGGCTTCCAGGCTTGGCTTAAGTCCATCAGTTGTACATCAGTAAACTCACTATCGGCAAAATCTAAGTGTATGCGCTTGGAAAATTTGGCCACCTTTTCCAACTGGGCGCGGTAAATGTGGCTATTGGTGGCGGTAACTGTCGGGCAAATAACGCTCATTTTAGAACTCATCTATTTCGCGGAGACGACGGTTGAAACGCGGCGCATCAGCAAATTGAGTATTTAGAAATAGCTCAACCATAATATTGGCCTCGTCTTTTTCTAAAATTTTTGATGGTAGGCATAGTACATTGGCATTATCGTCACTTCGCGCACTGCGGATACTTTCTTTATCAAAACCCAGGCATGCACGAATGCCCTTAAAACGATTTGCGGCTATACACATCCCTTGGCCGCTGCCGCAGATTAAAATACCGCGCGATTCGTTGTCGTCACTGGCCAGAACGTCTTTAATAACTTTTTGCGTAAAAATCGGGAAATCATCTTCGGGATTAAGTTGTTTGTCGCCATCATCAACTACATCATAGCCGGCACTTTTTAGATAGCTAATTAAAGCGTTGCGCAAGTGGAAACCCTGGTGATCAGCGCCAATAAAAATCTTCATCGGGCAAGTTGTTTGCCGGCTTCGGCAACCATTTCCACTAGACGATTGGAGTAGCCCCATTCGTTGTCATACCAAGCTACAACTTTGAGCATATCGCCATCAATCACAGCTGTAAGTTTTAAATCGACAATTGCCGAGTGGCTATTGCCGATGAAGTCGCTGCTAACTAGTTCTTCCTCGGTAACATCTAATATGCCTTGGTAGTAAGGATTTCGAGCCGCTTCAACAAAAGCCTGGTTGACTTCATCAACAGTGACTTTGCGCTTGGTTATAAAGACAAAATCGCTAAGACTGACCACCGGGGTGGGCACGCGAATGCTCATACCTCCAAAGACACCTTTTAGGGCTGGCAGAGCCTTAGACGCCGCAATTGAGGCGCCGGTCGTGGTCGGCACAATGTTCTCGGCAGCGTTCCGGGCTTCGCGCAAATCTTTGGCTGGGGCATCCTGCAATTTTTGGCTGGCTGTATAACTATGGACGGTGGTCATCATAACTTTTTCAATACCAAATTTGCTTTCCACTACCGCGGCAACAGGTGTAATGCAGTTGGTTGTACAACTGGCGTTAGAAATAATCGTGTGTTCTGGTTTTAGGTCGTGCTCGTTAACGCCAATTAAGTAAGTGTCGTGGTGAGTGTCATCTTTTTCCGGTGCCGATAAAACTACCCGCTTGGCACCGGCTTTAAGATGCATCTCTAGATCCTCGTGATGCGTGAACAAACCGGTACACTCAATGGCCACGTCAACGCCCATTTCGTTCCAAGGTAATTTTGACGGATCTTTTTCTCCCAGAACCTTGATTGGTTGGCCCTCTACTATGATGTGTTGTTCGTCAGATTTAACATCTTTGTCGTAAAGTCCGTAGTTGCTATCATGCTTCAAAAGATGAGCTAGGGTTTTGGTATCAGTTAGGTCGTTAATAGCGACGATATCCAGGTCGGGTCGATCAAAAGCAATTTTAAAAGTGTTGCGCCCAATTCTTCCGAAGCCGTTGATAGCCACCCTAATTTTCATAAATATTTTACCCTTTAAACGCTAGTGTTTTTCTTTTGGCAATTATATAGATAGAACTAAGCTTGTTCAACTGTTGTATACAGGTCAGTCAATTTAGCCGCAAAGTCAGCAAGCTCTGCTTTTTGTATTCTGCCATGAACTGCCAAAGGAACGGCGTCGACGGTTACCAGCCCAGCTAGATGATGATGGTACTGCTGAGCTATTTCTGATGTTAGCTCAACCGCTGGTCTTAATCTTCCGCTGTGCTCATCGCGTTTAGTGTAGAAATAGAAAAACTCTTCCGCCGCTGCTCCATGACGACCAGTAGCCGCCCACCTGTCGTGATCTTTATCAAAGTCAGCCAAAGAATAAAAACTTTCCATATTAACTTATTATAATACTTTTTAAGCTATAAATCAAGGTATTAAATTATTTTCTTTTATATGGTTAAGAGCACGAAGCTGACGCTCATAATAGTTTAGTTTTATGGCTTCCACCAAACTTACCCATTGAAATTTATCATGCTCAAAGCTTAGCTCTACTTTTGTCTCGTTTATCCTACCTACATAAATAAGCCAAGATGTATTGCCTTTACCTTCAACCATCTCAGTTTGCGCATGAGCTAGATGTAGCTTTTTAGGATCGACTTTTATATTTACTTCTTCTAGTATTTCCCTGGCGCAAGCTTCGTTGAACTCTTCGCCGTCTTCAACAATCCCACCAGGCAAATCCCACTCTAAAGGACGACGCGGATCGGTTTTGCTTCGGCGTACAGTTAAAACTTTGTCGCCATTAAAAAGAACAGCTTTAGCTACAGTTCGTATGTTTTTCACTTCTTGGCGCGTTCTATCGATTCTTGGATTATTTTCTTAGCTGCTTCGGCATCACCCCAGCCTAATACTTTAGTAGAGCCAGGCTTATATAAGTCTTTGTAATGGTTGAAATGATGTTCAATTTTTTCTTTCCAGCGATCGTGGACATCATCTAAAGACTGAATCGCATCTCCCGTATTTCTATCATCAACCGGGACACAAACAATTTTATGATCTTCGTCACCATCGTCCTCAAAATTAAGTACGCCGATGACTTTGGCTTTGACATAAACTCCGGTTGGGATAGGGTCATTAGTCAAAACCAATGTGTCTAACTCATCACCGTCGCCATCTAGAGTTTGCGGAATAAAGCCATAATTGGCTGGCTTAGCAAAAATACTTGGCTCAACGCGGTCCAATTCAAAGCAGGCAAGTTCGCGATTCCACTCAATTTTCAAAGTAGACCATTTAGGAATTTCAATAACGGTATTTACTATTCCCTTTTCTATGTCTCCAGGGTTCAGTATTTTATTAAAGTCAGGCATTTATTTCTCCTTAATTTCAGCACTTATTGTACACTAAAAAGGCCTATGAAAGCGGTGTTTGACCACAAGGAGAAAATTAATCATAACGTTACAACTTTTTGGTGGCGGCTACCCCGCAAGGTTAAATTTACAGCCGGCCAGTTTACTGAACTTTACTTACCGCATAAAAACCCAGACGAACGCGGCAAAAAGCACTGGTTTACGATTTCAGCATCGCCGACGAATAATCTCTGGTCTATAACCACCAAAGACGCCGGCGCTAAAGGTAGCTCATTCAAGAAAACACTCTTTAAGCTTAAAGAAGGCGCCGAGGTTGATTTGGCTGAGCCAATGGGAGACTTTGTCCTACCCAAAGATAAAAGTATTCCTTTGGTTTTTGTAGCCGGCGGCATTGGCGTCACACCGTTTCACAGCATAGTTCAATACTTGCTTGATACAGGTGAAAAGCGCGAAATTCAATTTATCTGGGCGCTTAATGAAGCCCGGGACGCTATATTTTTAGATCTGTTTAAGAAGTATGGTATAAAGCCGGTTTTGTTCGTAAAAGAAAAAGGCCAGAGCTTAACCTCGCAAAAAATACTGAAATTAACCGGCAAGGCCAAGCGAATTTATATATCCGGGCCAGAGCCAATGGTTGAAACTTTTATGGAAGAGCTAGAAAAACTGGGTGTGCCCAAGAACGAACTAGTTGGTGACTTCTTCCCCGGCTACCCCCCCATTTAATTCTGAATCGGATGTGGTTTGCCTTCAAGATACTCGCGGATATGTAGAGCGGCCGTGGCGCCTTCGCCAACGGCGCTGGCAATTTGCATGGTCGCTCCGGAATGAACATCGCCAGCCACAAACACACCGGGCATATTTGTTTGCAAATCGTTCATGCTAGTTTTAATCAGTCCAATGTTATCAAGCTCAATACTACTGCCAGCCAAAAATTCGGTATTTGGTGATAGGCCAACAAACACAAACACCCCATCAGTTGGAAACTCCACTTTTTTGCCGCTGGCCGTGTCCGTTCCAATCACTTTTGTAACTTTACCGTCTTTACCGACAATTTCATCAGTTGTGGTGCCTATGTGAATTGTGATTTTAGGATTTTGTTTAACTTCTTTTTGCAAGATATCGCTAGCCTTAAAAGTACTGCGCACTAACAAATCAATATGGGTGGCAAATTTGGTTAAGAATAATGATTCCTGAGCTGCTGAGTTGCCACCGCCAACCACCACCAGTTTTTTGTCACGGTAAAAGGCACCGTCGCAGGTGGCGCAGTAGTGTACGCCTCGGGCATAAAATTCCGCCTCGCCAGGTACACCAATTTTTTTATAATCACTGCCTGTGGCGATTAAGATGGCCTTGGCCTTATATTCCCCTTCAGTGGTTTGCAGGAGCTTATAATCACCCTTATCTTCAATTTTGCTGACTTCGCCCAGCTCAATCTTGGCGCCGAAACGTTCGGCTTGGGCTTGAAGATTAGCAGATAAATCTAGTCCGGAGATGCCTTTGGGAAAGCCCGGGTAATTATCTACCCAGTCGGTTACTGCCGCTAAACCGCCAATAGCACCTTTTTCGAATAATACAGTCTCGATATCTTCACGGGTTGTATAGACGGCGGCGGCTAGTGAAGCCGGCCCAGCGCCAATCATCACCACATCCCAAACCTTATTTTTATCAGTCGTCTCTTCAACCATATTTTTTCTATTCTAACAGATTTGTTTTAGATGAATGCAGTGCTAAGAGAAGCTGAGCACTGTAATGAGGCGTACTTGAATAGTACGCTGAATGAAGCGCGCAAGTTTCGACACCGCAATGTATTTATATAAAACAAATCTACGAGACGGCAGGGGCTAGTTTGGCTAAATTATAACCCACAACTACTTCTTGTGAATCGTCTTGGCGAGTAACAACCGTAACCGGTACAGCTAACTGGCCGCTGGCTTGTAGGGCTTCTTGCTGTCGTTCGGGATGCTCGTCTATGTTGACTTCCTCGTAGCTGTAGCCCTTAGCGCCCAGCCATTTTTTTACCATGCCGCAGTAAGCGCAGGTGTTGGTAGTAAAGATAGTGATGTTTTTTGGCATCTTAGTCCCCTTTTTTTGATGAATTTATGTGAGGTGTTTATGTTGAATATTTAAGTTGTGTCTTCAGTATAGTTAGCGTATTAGTTAATGTCAATAGCCCCATATGTAGTGTTTTTTGCACCAAATTGGCTAAAAACCACGCTATTTAGCGCCTGCTATTTTTGGGCTGCCAATAGCGTTATATCAAACACCAAATCAGTATCGGCAGGAATGCCCGCCCCAGCTGGAGGATTGGCGCCATAGGCGAGGTCGGCAGGTATCAATAAGCGGCGCGTTCCGCCCGGTTTCATGCCTGGGATGCCACGACTCCAGCCCTTTATCACTTCGCTTAAATTAACGGTGCTGACTGGTTGTTCACTACCATGATCGGAAGATGAATCGAACACTACGCCGCTATTTGCCAGAGCGCCAATATAATAAACAGTTACGTTATCTCCAGCTTTCGCGGCTACGCCTTTACCTTTTTCCAAATCGGTAATTTTCAGTTTGTCAACCTTACTAACGGGTGTAAAATTCTCTAGTTTTGTACCTTTTAGCTGCTTATTAATCGAGTCCTGCTGGCCGCTATTATTTTTATTCTGCTGATTGATTTGAACAATAATCAAGACGCTAAAGCCAATGGTGGTAATTAAAAAGACTCCTGCCAAGGTCAGGGCAGCGATGCGTTTAGGTAATTCGGCCATGGCTTTTTATTATAACCGCTAGCCAGCTATTTCAAATTCTTTTAGCTTCTTGGCGCTAGTGTCAGTGTGGCGGCGCTGGAGCTTGAGTAGTTGATCGTAGATACCGCCGCTGGTGGCCAGTTTTTCCGGTGAGCCAATTTCATCAACCTTGCCGCCGCGCAGTGTAATTATTTCATTGACATGTTGAATGGTGCTTAGACGGTGAGCAATTATCAAAGTAGTGCGGGCCTCCATCAAGCGCCCCAGGGCTTGCTGGACCAAAACTTCGCTTTTGCTGTCCAGGCTGCTAGTGGCCTCATCCAGAATTAAAATTGGCGCATCTTTTAATAGTGCTCGGGCGATAGCGATACGCTGTTTTTGACCGCCGCTGAGCTTGAGGCCGCGCTCGCCTATCTCGCTGTCGTAACCTTTTTCAAATTTGCTAATAAATTCGTGGGCATTGGCCGATTTGGCCGCCGAAACTACCTGCTCTTTAGTGGCGTCTGGGTTTGAGTAAGCAATGTTCTCAAGAATTGTGCCAGAAAATAATGCCGGGTCCTGAAAGACCACCCCAACGTTGGCCCGCAGGCTGGCTTGAGTGACTTCATTAATATCTTGCCCATCTATTAATATCTTGCCCTTTTGCGGTTCATAAAGCCGCATCAGCAAATTTACTATGGTTGTCTTTCCCTCGCCGCTTTCGCCGACTAGAGCCACTTTACTGTCAGGTTTAACGCTAAAGCTAACTGTTTTTAAAACAGCTTGTTGGTCATAGGCAAAGGAGACACTTTCAAACTTTATCTCGCCGCGGCTGATTTTTAGCTTTTTGGCTCCCTGTTTATCTTCAATCGCCGGAGTGATGTTCATAATCTCGAAATAATCCTTGCTATCGGCCACCGCCCGCTGGGTATTCTCTACTAAGAAACTGATAGTAAAGATTGGGATTCTAATTTGGGCGGCATACAAAATTAGAGTCACAGCTTGGCCAACTGTAAATGCGCCATTTGCCGCCTGAATAAATACCAAAAGATAGACACCTAAAAATATTAGATTTAAAATCACCCGACGCTGAACATCGCGCTTGTGCCATAAAATAGACTGGGGCTTAGCAATATTGGTCATACGCCGGTAGCGGCGGTCAAAAAATTTCAGCTCGAATTTTTCCTGATTGAAACTTTTTACGACTTTGACCTGATTTATGGCCTCGGCGAAACGGCCGGTAGCGACATCCCATTGCCTGTTGATGCGCGTAGCGTATTTCATCCACTTGCTACTTGTTTTAACAGTCATAAATATAAAGATTGGATAAAGGGTGAACAGAAGCAGCGCAATCGGCCAGCTAAAGTAAGCAATTACCACCAGGGCAAAAATGGTGCTAAAAACAAACTGTAGAAAGTTATTGCTCCACATTTGCATAAAGTTTGTTATTTGGCTGATGGAACGGTTTAGGCGGTTAATAATCTTGCCGGACAGCTCTTTGTCGAAAAATTCCTGTGGCAAACTAATAATGTGCTCATAGTAGCGGTTGCTTAAAATCCGCTGCAGTTTTGTAGACATGCGATCGCCCAGATAGCCGCTAATGTTAGAGACAACCGTTGTGCCGAGGTCGACTAAGAATATGCCGATAGCCAGCCAAACCAGTGTCTCAATATTGCTACCTGTGCCTAACCTCAATTCATCAATAGCATTACCGGATAACAGAGGGATTATTAAGCCCATGCCAGCAATTAGCACGCTAAAGATACTTATGGCCAAATAATAGGGCCACAAATCTTTGGTAAATCTAATAATCCGCCAAATATGTTTCATTACATATAATTATAACTTAAAATTTATGCTTAACATGTTAAGAGTTGACGAAGGGCAGAGAAGAGCAGGCTAGGTGATTTGCTGACTTTCCAGCCATTTCTTAAAGACTTCAGAATCTTCCAATTTATAGTGTTTCCTGCGATAGCGTCTCTCTACTTGCAGCGGTGTTTCGTTATTTTTGGCCCACACTTCCTTCGTTCTAAACGGCGCCCAAACAAAACGGTCTAGGAATGAAGCAGCTATTGAAACTGCGCCGGCAACTTCTTGCAGCGTAGCCTCGTAGGATGCTCTTTCAAATAAAACAGGATTAGATCCATTCTCAATTTGTCCAACAACTTCTGGAAGGGTTAGTTGTAAGGTCAAGTAACCCATACTTATGTGCTTTCTATTTAAATAACCCACAAGTCCCTCTCTTTGGCTTTTGTCCAATGAGGGAAAGTAATCTACAGCCACTAGTCCATCAACAAATAATTGACGGCGATTGTCTATATTTGGCTGCGGTTCAGCAGGCATTACCAGCCACCCCCGCCTCCGCCGCCTCCACCACCGCCTGAGAAGCCGCCGCCACCACTAAAGCCGCTACTGGACGAACTTGAAGGCGCAGAGAAGTTTGTATTCATAGTTCCGACGCTGCTGTTGAGGCTGCTTATAAATAGCACAGTATTGAAGGTTCTGAAGTCGCCGTCATACCAATCAGGCGGCTGGGTATAGATATTCTCAAACTTCTTAGACCATTCCCTTTCCACGCCCAGTAAAATGGCATATGGCAAAAGTTTTTCATACAAGTGGACGGTCATTTTGGGAGCGGCAGACTTTTCAGCGTAAGGCGCATCAGGACTTTGCAGCATTTTAATGCGGTCTTTTTCAGCGACTTTTAGATAAAGTTTAAGCCCCTCAATATGTTCTTTGGCAGCCACGCCTTTTGGTGTGCGACGGTCCATAAGTGTGCCAAAGATAAAGACTGGGATTGCTGCCAGTGGTACGCCTACTCGCCACCAATCTGGTGCAAAAGTAAGGCCAACCAATGCTAAGCCAATTGCTAAAGCATACAGCCCACCGCTGGCTTTAATCGGGTTCCCGTCAAAATAACCAGCCTCGGTTAAGGATTTCAGCAAGTCTTTGCGAACTTTGGCAACAGTAATGTAGAACTTATTTTTCAAATCCTCGATAAAAACTTTAGACCCGGGCGTAAAGCTATCAAACAATCCTGTCAGTATAGTTGCTTCATGAGGCTTAAGGCCTGATATGTCTGTGCTTAGCAATTCCAACTCGTACTTTTTGGAGTCTTTTAATATTTTCTTTTGTTTTATCTCGTGGATGAGGATGTATTTTCTGACCGCGAAGTCAATAATCGTAGCCGAAAAGTCTTTGTTGTCTAACTTATAATCAGCTATAACACCAACTTCGGCCGGTGTCAGATTATCTGGCGGGCCGTATTCGGGCACAATTACCCCCCTACCCTTAAAGTCGCGCCCCTTTTTGTACCAGCGTCCAAAAGCATAGCCACCAAAAATAAGTGTTGGGGCAATTAGCGCAATTAATAATCCTTTTTGGTCATTTAACTTGTCCCAAAAAGTAGCTGGTTGAAAAATATCCTTATCAAAAGCAATAACAGTTGTCAGGGTTTCGTTTTCCTTTAGCGGTTGATTGGTTGTGACAACCGTGTTCGTAATATCTGGATTTGTAATGCGGCAGTTTTTTTGCACTGAGCCAAAACTGCCTGTAAAGCAAGCTTCTTTTATGGAACTAAGATTTTCAGACAATAAAATAAAGTGGGCTTTAACTTTCTCAAACAGTTGATTCCACTGATCACCATTAATATCCCAATACAGTTCATCATGGTCAGGATAAAAAGTTATAACATTGTCGACCGTATAATCGATAGTATATGATTGTTTGCCAGTTATGGTACGGTTTTTGTCACCAATTTTAAGCACTGTGTTTCCGCTGTCGGTGTAGGACGTGTACTGGGTTGGCGCACCACTGTTAGAACTAATACTATTAACATGGAGCTTAAGAGACTGGCCCTTATACTTTTTTGGTATAGCTCGCAAAATACCATGATTATAATCGCTAAAAGTTAAGTCAATTTGTTCGACTATATGTAGTTCGCCTTGCTTATCAGCTGTACTGAGTGTGTAGGTGCCATCAAAATTATTAATAACAAAATCATTAACATCGGCATGCGCTAACGGGCTGGCTGATAGAAAAAATAAGCTAAGGGCTGCGCTTAGGCTGAAAAGAACTTTTTTTATCATCTATAGCCTCTCGGCGCCTAGTTTTTTGTTGGCTTCTGCGGCAGCTTTGTCTAATAATTTGTTTACTTCTTCGGCTGTCAAAGTTCTATCAAATGAGGCAATTTCCAGATGGAAAGTAATGTGCTTATGGGTTTTATCCTCTTCGTCTTGATAAATATCCACACCATTAAGGCTGAATTGTGGGTTGCTGGGTTTAAATTTATCGACGTTTTTGGTGATCACACTATGAAGCTGGGCGTAGTCAACCCTGCCTGGCACTTTTAGTGAAATGTCCTGCTCAACTTTAGGAAATTTAGGTATTGGCTGGTAGCTGGACTGTGGTGACTGCTGTTTCAATAGCTGGGCGACATCAATTTCAAAACCAGCCGTAAAGGCCGGCAGTTTGAACTTACTAGTCACACTAGGCTTGAATTCGCCTATTTCGCCAATTAGTTTGTTGTCTTTGGTCATGACGTAGGCCGAGCGTTGCCTTTCAAAAGGTGCGGCGGCGGCTTTGCCGACCTCCATTTTGGGCTCACGCAAGGTCATAGGCTCATAAACAGCTTCAATATTTAAGTGGCTTAGCAGAAGCTCCAGGTATTTTTTAACTTGATAATACGCTGCGCCTTGGTACTTGTACTTAGCCCGCTTAGCCTCGGCTGCAAAAACCAGCCCCAGTCGGTATTCTTCAATTGGCAAGCCATCCTTCTCAATCAAATCTTTAGCGTGAGTCTGATTAATCTCAAATAAAGCAAATTCATTAAAGCCAGATTTAATGTTTAGGTGAATTTTATCAAGCAAGCTGGGCACTAGGCTCATTCGGTAATATTCCAGCTCCGGCGACAGAGCATTGGCAATCTTAAAAGCGTTGGCAGGGTTCTGGCCGGCCTTTTTCATTAGCTGGCCGGGGACAAAACTGTAAGTTAGAACTTCGTTAGCTCCAGCAGCTGACAAAACCTCGCGCAGGCCTGCTTTAAATTCCAGCATTGGCTCTGGTTCAACTGATGTTAGATCCCGTTTTGGCAGATCCAACGGCAAATGGTCATAGCCATACAACCGGCCAATTTCTTCAACTACATCTTCTGGTATATGAATATCAGTCCGCCAAAATGGTGGCATCACACCCAGACTGCCGCCGGCTAGCCTCATAACTTTAAATTCAACATTTTCTAGTAGTCTTGCCATCTTGGCAGGCGTTAGGTTCAACCCCAGCCGCTCATTAATAAATTTCGCTGTGACTTTGACCGGCTCTGGATTTTGCAAACGATGCTTACTATCTCTCAAATTACTGGCAACTTTACCTCCAGCGAATTTTCGAATTTCATCTACAATTTTTGCCAATACAGTCACTGTCTGTAAGGGGCTTTGTCCTTTTGTGAAACGAGTAACCGCGTCAGTAAACAAGCCGTGCTCCATGGCAGTTTTACGTATAGAGTACATATCAAAGTTAGCGGCTTCTAAAATAATATTGGTCGTTGTTGCGTCTACTTCTGTGTCTGCCCCACCCATTACCCCACCAATGCCTATGGCCTTAGTTTTAGAAGCGATCATTATAGCTTCAGGATGAGGTTTGACTTCTTTTCCGCCCAGTAATGTGATGGTTTCACCTTTTTTAGGATGGCGAATGGTGATTGTGGCGTGCTTGGCACCGGCATCTTTGGCCGTAACTTTGTCGTAGTCATAGGCATGAAGCGGTTGAGCAGTTTCCATCATAAAAAAGTTTGTGTAATCAACAATGTTATTGATGGGTCGGATGCCAACTCGTGATAATTCAACTTGTAGCCAAATTGGGCTGGGGCCAACCTTTACATCACTCATAGCAACGGCGTTGAACCTAGGCGCAAGTTTCGGCAGTTCATTTTGTACTTTCAGCTCCAATCGTTGCCCTTCTATTGCGGGAAAAATTGGATTTTCTTTATACCATTCAGGGCTTATGAAAGGTTTTTGCTGAATGCCAGCTAGTTCTCGCGATATTCCTAAAAAGCCGAAAAGGTCTGGGCGGTGTGTAAACATCTTGTTCTCAATATCAATGACAACGTCATTTTCAAGTTCATAAACTTCTGCGAAGCTAGTGCCTGGTTTTATGGGCCTTACACTTTGATCAACGTCAAGGATGCCGCTATGGTCTTCACTAAGCCCTAGCTCATGCGAGCTAGCAAGCATGCCATTGCTAACTTGCCCACGGATTTCGCGAGCTTCAAGTTTTAACGGATCTTTGTCGGCTGTGGCTGGTACGATTGTGCCGGGTGGTAACCAGACAGCTAGCATGCCTTCTTTTACGTTTGGGGCGCCACAGACTACTTGGATTAGACCACGCGGACCACGTTTAACACCTTTTACTTTTCGGCCATCATCAATTCGGCAAAGACTAAGCTTGTCGGCGTCAGGATGAGATTCGCAGGAAACAACTTTGGCAATAACAATACCCTTATATTTTTTACCAACATCAATGACTTCTTCGACTGCACCTAGCTGAGCACCAATTTTCTCAACAAGTTGATTGACTCCACCAGCCGGCACAACTTCGCCAGCTGTGCCGTATCGCTGATTCATGAACCGAATAGCGTTCAAACTAACTTTCATTTGAACTGCCTCAAAAATTCTAGTTTTCCGCTATTGAAGTGGCGAATATCTTCAATGCCGTATTTCATCATGGTTAAGCGCATGGTGCCGACGCCCCATGCAAAGCCAGTGAAAACATTTGGGTCAATGCCAGCTTCCTTCAAAACATTAGGGTGAATCATGCCGCAGCCCAAAATTTCAATCCAACCGGAGTAACTACAAACATTACATCCTTTCTTTCGGCAAAATGGACAGCTCATAGCGAATTCAAAGCTCGGTTCAGTAAATGGGAAATAAAACGGCTGGGTTTTGACATCCAGTTCCTGGCCATAGTACTCCTGCAAAAAAGTTTTAAGCGTGGCGATCAAATGGCCAGCATGAATACCCTTATCTACATAAACGCCTTCAATTTGCTGAAAGGTATGCTCGTGCCTTGGGTCTAAGTCTTCATTGCGGAAAACACGGCCTGGGATGACCACGGCAATGGCCTGCCCTTTTTCTAGATTAGGTTTGAATTGTTTGAGCACACGATTCTGCATGGTGCTGGTGTGAGCTGGGGCAATGAAAGGCTTGCCATTTTTGTCTTTTTCGGCCGTTACAAAACTATCGTAATCATCACGCGCTGGGTGGCCCTCGGGAAAGTTCAGGCTGCCAAACATGTGATAATCATCATCAATTTGTCGAGATTCAATGGCCGTAAAGCCCATGCGGGCAAAAATATTTATCAGCTCGTCCTGATCAGCCATGATCGGGTTTTGGCTGCCTAGTTCGCTGCTTAGCGGTCTAGGCCTTTTGCGAGTATTGACATCAAATGGCGCGGTAACATCAATCGGTTCGAGTTTGGTAGTTTCTTCCTCGGCCACTTCAACCATCTTCTGTAGTTCAGCTTTTAGTTTGTTGAGTTCTTTGCCAAACGCGGCCCGTTTTTCAGGCTTTAGTAGTGGAATTTCATCGGCCAGGGCTTTAAGTTCAATAGCGCGCAAAATACTAGGTTTATGCTCCATCGTTTTTAGGCGCTTTTTAAGCACATCAGCAACATCAGCAACCTTCTTAATTTCATACCCCATATTCCCTAGATTATATCAGAGGTTATTCTGCGCTGTCCGCATAAGCTTGAGCCCATCGTAGAGCTAGCTGCTCAGGTTTCTGGGCTCTAAAGAAGTGTTGCGCGCCACCTATAAGCAGCGCTCCTTCTTGTTGACGAGTAGGAATTTCTATTGAAGCATTTTGCGAATCAACACCACCACATGAGAGGATGGCAACTTTACTATCTCCTTCTAGCGCATCGTTTGCAGCTATTAGCCATTCATGAGCTATAGGCGCCACAACCGGTCCGCTCATACCACCCTTGCCCTTGGCGCACTTTAATTCAGGAAACAGTTGGCCGCCAATAGTGTTTATGCCAGTAATAAAATTTATGTAGGGTTTAATAGCTGTGATAAGTCTTATGACAGCAACTCTATTTACTCCACTCTCCAACGAAGCAGCATGTGGCGAGTCTTTAGCTCCCAAAACAACTTCATCGCCAACCCTGTACCAACTTTCAGACATAACCTCCCCGCTAACATCAACATCGTCACAAGTTGGCGGATGTAGGTTGCCGTCATCGTCGAGACCATTGGGGCAGCTAAGGTTAACTTCAACTCCAGTAGGTTTAAGCAGGGCAGCTTCTTCTACAAGGTTAGGTATTACATCGATCGGCTTTTCGTGAGGAAGGTTGGTGACTTGGATAATTACTTTTATGCCTTTATCACTTAAACGCCTGATAGGTTCTTTTAGCTGGCGCATGCCTTCTAGGCCACTATTGGGTAACCCACGGGCGTTGCCAGCCATTTGTTTGTCAGAATAATAAACAAAATCTTGTGGATTTTCACTGGTGGCATTTCCAGCCCATTCACCTAAGGTCCAACCACCACTCACAAGTACCGGTACCACTAATGGATCTTCAATAGCCAGAAACGGTTCAAGTTGCGGGCCATCTTTTAGTGGTCCGGCAGCTATAAATATTGGTACACCTTCACCGGGGTGTAACGGATGATTTTCAAAAGCCATTAAATTACTGTTCCCCTTTGAGATATAACTCTTGTATCAACTCCCGGAGTGCGCTCATGATCAACTAAAGTTTCTCCTGAAATTGTGAGTCTTTCAACACCGCCCAAGCCGATCTTACCTAAAAAGGGCGTCCAGCCAGAACCTGAGATTACATCGTGTTGATCTTCATATATTCTATATTCAATAGTGTCCAGTGTTACTTTTGTGTTCTTACCAATTTTTACACCAATTATTTCAGCAGGCTTGTGTGACATCGCACTAATGAGCCTAGCTAGAGTCAAGTGGCCTTTTTTCACTTGATAAAGCATCAACCCCGCCGCAAACTCAATTCCCGGTACACCAAAGCATGTTTTATGCTCAGGGTCATGAACACCGAATGGATTCTCATGCTCAGCATCCCATTTGCTATCTTGACTGTGCGGTGCATGGTCGGTTTCTATTACGTCAATGTCTCCAATATCTAGCTTGTGCATAAGGTATTCAGCATCAGCCTGTTCGGCCAAGGGAGGTTGCATGCGAGCAAACCATCCCTCACTTCTAACATCATGCGAGGTTTTTAATAAATGGTGAGGAGTAACACCGGCAGTTACGGGTAATTCATCAGCCTTAGCTCCTATCACCAATGACACCTGGTCGCGACTGTTGACATGGCAGACGTGTAAATGATGACCAAAATCGCCAGCCACATAGCCAATCATATCTTCTAAGTTTTCCGTACCTGCATGAAACATAATTGGTTTATCGGGTGCTGCTTCATGCCAAGCTTCAACTCCAGCTCTAAATTCCTGCGCTTCGTAGTCTTTATCGTTTCCTGTAGTCGGTGCGCCATAAAGTTTCAGGCCTATTGCGTGTGTAGCCATCTTAGGAAGTTCATGTATGCCCGTTTCATTACCTGGCTGCCAGCCAGCATAAAAAGCTGTGGGAATCCAGGCAGATTGTCTCGCAATTTTGTGTTTTGTCTTTATTGCTTCTTCTGTCCAAGTTGGTTCCCCCGGGTTATTAGGCATATCGCAGATTAAAACATAGCCGCCCAGCATTGCTGCTTTGGTTCCCGATTCTATTGTTTCAGCTTTATTGTCGCCTGGCTCCCGAAGATGTACATGGAGGTCAACGAGTCCTGGCAGTTCAACAGTTTCTGGCAGATTGGACATATATCTAGCATAACAACCAGTTCATGCCACGCAAGCATGAGCAATTTTACTGCGGTGGAGTTATACTTGAAGAATGGAAGAGCCGGCCGATATCATTGCTGGCGCGCGTGAAGTTTTGCGCGCCAGCGACAAGGGTGACTACACCATTCCGGCGGCCGGCTTGTATCCTCATCAGTGGTTATGGGACAGTTGTTTTATCTCTATTGGAATTCGCCACTACGATGTTGAGCGAGCACAGAAAGAGATAAAAAGCTTGCTACGCGGCCAATGGCTAAACGGTATGCTGCCACACATTATATTTTTGCCAGGCCGCGAGCATTATCGCGACAGAGAATTATTTCGAGCCGACTTAAATCCTAATTCACCTAATAACGTAGCAACCAGCGGATTAACCCAGCCGCCAATGGTAGCCGAGGCCGTCGTCAAAATTGGCGAGAAGCTTAGTCTAGTCGAAAAACATAGTTGGTTTAAGTCTACCTACCCGCACATTGTTCGTTACCACGAGTGGCTGTACGCTGAGCGCGATCCGCATGATGAAGGTTTGACCCTGCAGGTTCATCCTTGGGAAACCGGCCTAGATAACACACCACCCTGGATGAGAGCCTTAAAAGATCATAAATTTCCTTTATGGATAAGGATTTTATCAAGCAAGCTTCTTGAACCAGCTGTTCATTTAGTTAGAAGAGATACGCGTTTTGTACGCTCTAGCGAAAGACTGACCAACTTTGAAACCTTAGTGCTATTCTCTGTTCAAAGAAGATTAAAGCGAAAAGCTTACGATATAGATAAAATACTCGATCATTCAATTTTTGCCATTGAAGACATTAACTTTAACTGCATCTTAATTCGCGCTAACCACCAACTGAAACAAATTGCCAAAGCCATAGATGCTAAACTCCCCGAAAAGCTGCTGGAAAGTATGCGCAAAAGTGAAGCAGCCCTGGAATCACTTTGGGACGAACAGACCAAGCAGTATTACTCACGTAACTTTGTTACCCATAATCTTATAATTGAGCCGAGTATAGGCGCACTGATGCCACTTTATGCCGGTTGTATTAGCAAAGAACGGGCGGCTGAATTAATTGAAATGCTGCACCAAAGCAAAGTTTTCGGGCCAAAATTTCCAGTACCGAGCGTGCCGCTAAACTCTAGCTGGTTTGACCCGCATCGCTATTGGCAAGGTCCGGTTTGGATAAATACCAACTGGTTAATTATTGAAGGTTTAAAAAGATATGGTTTTGAAAAAGAGGCTGAGCATATAAAGATGCAAATGATTCAAATGATAAAAAAGAGTGGCTTCCGGGAATACTTTTCACCGATTGACGGCTCGCCAGCCGGCAGCCGTACTCTATCCTGGAGCGCCGCACTTATGATTGATTTACTCAGTTAAAGGTTAAGTTGTCTCAAAGCTGGTGACTTGCAGAAATTGGACCTGCACTAGGTTGTAAATCAACTGCGACTCTTCCTAAAGAAGTTTTCCAAGTAACAATTTGATCAACTAGAGAGTCTACAGCTTCATGGGAGCGCGCCGTTGAAGTATCGTCAGAATAGCCATTTGTAGTATAAAATCTATTAGCAGCTAGTAGAACAGTGGCAGGTTCTTGCCAGGAAAATGCGACATAGGAGCCATCAGCTTCTTCATTATCTAAGCTCTGGCGTACTGCTAACTCACCAATAGCCAGCCCTCTGTATTCTAAATAGCTAGCTTCACGGTCTGGATATATCTCTTGAGATTTTTCAAGGCTGAGAATTTCTCGAGCACGCTTTTCTGACCAACCTGCGTTTATGCGCATATTTACTATTAGTTCGCTGAACTCTAAACTTGCTGTCATTTATAATACTATATCACACTTATAAATTACTGTCAATCATTATCGTTTGTGGGCTTATCAAGGAGGATTGGCTCAACAGATGGCTTAGTTTCAGCAATCTTGACAATATCGCGGTCTATTTTGCCTAGCTCTTTGTAGGTGGTGTTGTAATGCCCAACAGTAGTGCCTAAACTGTTGCCAAGCTTTTGCATATAGCCGTTATGGGCAACCAAGTGCTTGCTTAGGGCTTCGATGTTTTTGCGTATTTGCTCGGTGTCCTTATGAATTTCCATAGAACGCAGGCCCTGAATAATAATTTGCATCATGGCCGACAGTGTACTGGGACCAACAATCGTAACTTTCTTATCGCCGGCGGCGTATTGCATCAAACTGCGACCAGAGACCTTACCAAGCCCAACCTTATTGGCCAGCAGATCATAGTAAATGGCTTCCGAAGGCACAAACATCAGAGCCTGGTTTAGAGTGCCCTTGCCCGGTTTAATGTATTTAGCTGTTTCATCTATACGTTTTTTTAAATCTTCTTTAAAGGCTCGCTCCAAGGCCGGTTTTTCCTCTGTTTTAGCATCAACTAAGCGGTTGTAGTTTTCCAGACTGAATTTGCTGTCGATCGGCAGAAGTTTGTCGTCCAGTTTAATCACAGCGTCAACCACTTGCCCATCGCCCAAGTTATATTGCAGCTGATAAGCACCAGGTGGCAACATGTTTTTTAAAATCTGCTCCAGGTAATATTCGCCAATCACGCCGCGTTGCTTGGGGTTTTGCAGAACGTTTTGCAGAGTTTTAAGCTCCGAAGCAATATCGCCGACATTTTTATTGGTTCTGTCCAGCTCGGTAAGTTTTTTAGTAACGTCAGTGATGATTTTGGCACTGGCCTGAAATTGGGCGGTCATCTGCTTGTTGCTCTGTCCCAGTTGTTCGGTGAATTGCTTCTGCAGGCCGGTTTGTAGTTTGCTAACATTTTCGCTGAGCTGCGTTAAATCTTGTTTGAGCATCAGGGTGCTATTATCGGTGGCTGGTTTTTTGAGCAAGAAATACAATGCCAGGCCGGCCAGAGCCAAGCACAAAAATCCCAAAACAATTAATGCAATTAGCATGTTGATATTTTACGACACATTTGTTACTCTGTTCTACCCGTCAGACAAATGTAGTCGTCGCGAGACAGTTCAGTGGAACGATTTTTTTCGGCCCTTTTGCAGGCTTCTTTAATACTATTGGCCCGTTCTTGATTTGAAGAGCTTAGCGAAAAAATAATAAAACCCGCAATTATAACAGCCAGGGCTAGTAAAACAGCAATGTCTAATTTTTTGTTTTTTGCCTTTAGCATGGTCTAAATTATAACAGTTGACTGTAATTTGCATTCTGGCAAAAAAGTGGTAAATTTAGTCTATGAGCGAGCAGGTGTTTGCAACAGGGATAGAGTGGCTTGGCGCAGCTTGTGATTTCACGGAGGAAGTTGCCGAAAGCCTACCAACCATCAGTGTTCCAGTAGGTCTGTTAAGTGCCGAGGTGGGACGCCGCCTATTATTTGGTAACAGCAAAAGTATAGCTGAAAGGCTTTTGGGAGCCGCAGCTATTGTAGGTGGTAGTTTGATTGTCAAAAGTGGCTTTAGAAAATATAGAGATCAGGTTCGAATCCAAAACCAAGAATTTATTCGACAAATTGATGAGCCAGCTGAATGGCAACACTCACCACTATCACACCTACAAGAAGCATTACCGGTTGCAGATCAAATAGACGCTTAGGATGAGCCTTTTCATGAATCTCTGGAATAATATCGCTGGCGGCGATATAAAGCAAAAAGCCGGCACTAATTCCAATCAGCCACCCCAACGGCAATTTATCCTCACTACCCAAAGCAAAAGTTATAATTGCCATCACAGTCGTTGCCAGTGCGCTAAAAACATTGACCCATAGGACTTTAGTCCGTTTCATGCCTTTGGCTAACAATAAGCCAAAATCGCCAATTTCCTGAGGAATTTCGTGCGCCGCTACCGCTATGGTTGTAACTATGCCGGTTGGAACGCTTATTAAAAAGGCTGCGGCAATAGCCACACCGTCGAGAGCGTTATGGATAGTGTCACCAACAACTATTAGCCCAATCGCCGGGTCACTATTTTCGTGCTGGTGATGGTGGTGAAACCAATGCAAAAACCGCTCGGCAAAAAAGAAAGATACAAGACCAATCATAGTAGCCAGTAAAACCGTATCAGCCGAGGCTACTTCCAGCCCGTCTTTTAAAAGATCCATAAAAACTGCAGCCAGCAGAGCCCCGGCTGCAAAGGGTGTGGCATAGGCGGCTAAAATTTCAGCCGTTTTTTTGTGGCTGAGCATCAACAGGCCACCGACCAGCGAAAATACGCCACCGACCAGCGAGAAAAATATAACTTGCCAATAATTTGCCATTATCTGGAATATACCCCTCTTCCTTATAATTTGCAAATTTTTCGCAAATTATAGTAAAATTGCGATATGGAAATTCGCCGCCTCAAGTCTCTGCTTAAGAAAAACAAGCACTATATAACCAAACCCCGGCTCAGACTTTTTGCTGTTTTGCAAAAGCATCCTGCCCTGACAGTTAATCAACTAATTCTGCTGGTACCCAAACACGATCAGGCAACTGTTTATCGCAACATTGCCTTATTTGAGGAGCTGGGAGTAATAAATCGCCTGCGCCTTGGCTGGCTAACCAAAATTGAGTTGAGCGATATTTTTCAGCATCACCATCATCATTTCACCTGCATAAACTGCGGTAAGGTGATTACCCTGCCCGACCAACCAGCTATAGAGAAAAACATAAAAAGTATGGTTGATAAACAAGGCTTTAAAGCCATGGATCATCAGCTGGAAATCCGTGGTTACTGTCCTAGATGCAAAGAACTAAAGCGAACTAAGTCGCTTCAATCGGAACCAGTTTCCAGCTGAAGCATCTCCGGAAGGGTCTCGCGGCGGCAAATTTCAATTAACTCTCCCGCGCAAGTTCTCATAACTTCAGGTCTTAGAGGAAATGAATTGTAATTTTGCGCAGACATGTACGCGCAGTATGCACCAACACCCTCAACTACTAAAAGGTCCCCGACATCGGCCTTTTGAAGGAGCCTTTCAGCTACGACTTCTGGGTCGCTTGGATATGGAGTCAAAAGGTCGCCTGATTCACAACAATGGCCAACCACAACGTATTTTTTGTGTTCTTCAGGGCTATTATTTACTACTACAATTGGATGCTGAGCGCCATACAAACTGGGTCGCATAACTTCTGTCATACCGCTATCTATTTTCAAAAAAGTATAGCCTTCTTCGCCGGTGTCAACGATGTCGTGAATAGTGGTGACTAAAGAACCGGCATTAGCCACCAAAAATGTCCCGGGTTCTATTTCTAACTTAAGTTGTCTGCCAGTTTGCTGATAAAACTTTTCTAAAGCAGAGGCAACAACTGGACCGATAGTACCCAAATTTGTTTCGATTTCATCCTGCATTCTGGCGATTTTAAATCCGCCGCCTAAATTCAAAACTTCAACGTCAGGAAAATGCTTAGTTTGCTCAAGGCTCATTTCTGCCACACGGGTCCATACCTCAGGATCGCTGCCTGAGCCTATGTGCGTATGCATACGATTAATAGTTAGGCTGTGCTCTTTTGCCACTGCTAATACTTGGTCTGTATATTCATGCCAAATACCAAAACTCGATGAAGGACCGCCAACATTTGTGCGATTCGAGTGTCCTGACCCTAAACCAGGATTTATCCGGACACTAACATTTGTACCTGGGAACTTCTCGCCATATTCGTGTAGTTGTCGAAGTGAGCAAGCATTAAAGAGGATGCCTTGCTCTACTAACGATTCTAAGTTTTTAGGGAGTTCTTGGCCGGTTAATAAGATATCCTGCGGATTAACACCTGCTTGTATTGCCCTGCTAGCTTCAAAACCTGAACTGGCGTCTATAGCAATGCCTCTCCGAGCAAGCGCATTAATAATAAAGCGATTGGGATTAGCTTTCATAGCATAGCGAACCGTTAGTCCGTAAGGAGCATCAAAAGCTAAAGCCTTTTCAGCCTGACCAGCAAGGGTTGTTTCGTTATATACAAAAACTGGTGTTCCCCACTGCTCTGCAACTTCAGCAGCGGTGCCCGCCTCAAGAAAGTTAAGGCTCTCGATTTGACTCATTTAATAGACTTTACCATATTAGTAGTATTATTGCAAATATATACAGAGGCGGTTAAATTATTCATCGAGATCAAACAAAAAGACCCCAGGTGATTACCTAGGGTCGGCGGAAGCCTCACACTTCCAACCTAATTTTAGTCCCGCTGGTCAACTTTTTCAAGTTTTAGCTTGAGCGCCAAGAGCTCATAAGACTTTACAATTATTACCCCTAGAGCAAAACCACCGACGACATCAAGCGGCGCATGTACTCCCAGATATATTCTGGAAATTGCCACCATTGCAATAGCTAAGTAAGCCAACCAGCGGTATTTTTTCTTAAGATATGGGGCAATGATTAAAGCCGCTACGGTTATAGCGGCGGTGTGGCCTGAGGGAAAGCCCATGCCCGGGGCCATTATTTCTCTGGTGACGACGCCAGGCAGTAAAAGTTCCGGCCTGGGCCTGTCAATTAAGCCTTTTAGAACGGATGTCAGAAGATATGAACTTAAGCCGCAAATTATTAATTTGGCGGCTAGGTGCTTCTTTTGCTGCCAAACAAAGATTAAACTAGCGGCTATAAACGTCCATATACTGCCCAACTGCGTAATAGTCCAGAGCGCCGGTTTTAGCCCATTTGGCCAGCCATAAATAAAATCAAAAACCTGTTTCTCTAAACCTTTTAGGGTGTGTGCCGAAGCGAGGGCAGCTGAAACCAAGAAAAGTACTCCAGCAGAAGCAATAATAATAAGCTGTTGCCGGGGCTGGACTTTTTTAGCGCGCATTATGCTTAAGTATACCTCAGGGTTTAGAGACGAAGAGGTTGTCTTTGATGTAAAAACGCCATAAACGGTGGGTGTCTTTGGATATACCTATACGCGTAGTTTTGAAAATTTGACTGGGTGGAATTTTTTGTCCAAGTTGTAGATTTAGGGGTAATTTGGATAAATCATGGCCATTGAATTCTTTATTGATGCTCAAAGCTTGACATAATTTTGCCGGCCCATTAGTTAATTGGTGAATATTATCCGTTCCTCGCTTCTTTTTCATTTGCTCAATACCTTTTAAAGGTTCAATTGCCCGAATTAATACAGCGCTACCATAGCCTGGCTTGCCGATGACTATGTTCATGCAGTAATGCATGCCGTAGGTAAAATAAACATAAGCTCGGCCTGGTGGGCCGAACATAACATCTGTCCGCGGCGTTTGGCCGCGGTAACTATGGCTAGCCGCATCTTTCTGGTCGTAGGCCTCAGTTTCCACGATTTTGCCCATCAATTTATAGTCATTAATTTCTCGAACTAGTAGTTGCCCTAATATAACCTTGGCAGCCGCCACAGCATCGTCCGGTAAATCAAGCATCTTTTTATACTAATATTAAACTTGCCCCGTAGGAAATCCGCTACAGCCTGTGGCCATTGCAACAGCCGCTTTGAGCGGCTTATTTCTGACGGGGCTTGCGAGCGGAAAAATAACGGGTTATCCTAGTATTAATAAATTAAGGAGGAAAAGACATAATGTCTGCAGTAAATTCATTAGAAAAGTCCCTGGCGGACGTTTTTAAAAGTGCCCCTAAATTACCAGAAAATGGTAAAAAATGGCTGGTTAAGTATTTGCCCTGGATCAATGTAGTTTTAGGAGCTTTAATGCTACTTGCTGCTTGGAACCTATACCACTGGGCACATACCGTCAACAAATTAATTGATTATGCAAACAGTTTTTATAAGACTTCTACCGGCAGCAACCTTAACAAAGACCGTCTAACCGTTGGGATTTGGCTGGCGATTATAGTTTTAGTTGTCCAGGCAGTTCTGTACATTGCTGCTTTCCGTGGGACGCGCGACCGTAAAAAAGCTGGTTGGAACTTAATGTTCTATGCCGCACTGGTTAACATTGTTTACGGCGTAATACTTCTGTTTACAGACTATGGCGGCGTTGGAACTTTCATAATGAGTCTTATAGGTTCAGCTATCGGCTTGTGGCTGTTGTTCCAGATACGCAGTTCATACAGTTAACAGCACCTTACTCTAACTCTGAAATTGTACAACGAAATGACGATCGTCAATATCTTGTACAATTTTAGATGGTGGCGAAGATAATAATAATTAGGACCATGCAGCCAATAGAGCGCCAAAAGTAGTTTACGCCCCAAGCTATTTCAACTAGACACCAAAGTACTAATGCAATTAGGCTGATGGCTCTTAATATGTCTTCTAAGAAGCCACCATGCAGAAACACCCTCAGAAAAGCCGTTGCTGCCCATATTATCAATAATTTGTTAGGCCGCTTTAAAATAATATCGTTACCGTGTTCATCACGCCAAAACTTATCCCAAAATGTCTGTTTGTGACGAGCGCTATGCATACAGTTAAATATAAGATAGTTAAGCTTTAAAAACTAGGCTTAGCTGGCAAAAGTTAGAACGAAGTTGTTGGCGATTTAGCGTTGGTTGGCAAACTAATCGTGACGTCTTTATATTCGTAAGTAATCTTGGTGGTTGTGCCCGCCTGAGAACTTTCAACTTGGCTGATACGTTGCTGGTCATCTAAATAAAGGGTCGAGGTTATGCCACCCGCGGTTACTGACCAAACGTCACACGTACCTGCCGGACAGCTTTGTTTGCCCTTATAAGCTGCCGAATTTTTGAAAGAACTTAGCTCTGAGCCGCTGTACTGGTAGTTTTTGACGTCAACGCCACTGGAGTTTGACTGTTTAGCCGTGTACTTATAGCATTGGCCGCTACCACAAACGTAGTAAGTGTCTTTAGTGTAAATAAACTGGCTGTTAGTATTGCTGGTGCTTATGGTATAGCGGGTTTTGGTGCCATCTTGTTCGAATTTAGCAGTGGATGTTCCAGTTTTAGTAGTAGTGGTAACTGTGGCAACAAAATCCTTACCTTCTGTTGACAGGGGCGAAAAGCTGGCAGTGGGTTCCGAGGAAGTATCGGTCGTTGGCTGGCTCTCGGTATTGGTTGGGGTCTGGTCATTTTTGTCGTCTTTGGTCAGTAAATAGGCAGCCCCGCCACCTAAAAGTAATACCACCAATACTATTAATAGCACCTTTTTCATAGCCCCTCCATTATTAATGCGGTTAGTATATCATACTGCTGAGTTGTCAATGCTTATGTTTGAAGCACTTAGCTATTAAGATGGAAAGTGAACTATTTAATGACGACCGTTGGCCTGCTGCCGTCTTTCTAAACCACGCTCATATTTTTCAAGTTCTTCTTTGACTACTTCTTTAATAGCCTTTTGTTCGTAGTTTATAGTGTAGCCAGTTTCTGTCACGATATGTACATATAAGATATCTGCCGCACTAACTCTCCCGTGATTCTTATGTTCAATCTTACCAATATGACGTTCGACAGTTTCGGTTGTCAGTTTTGGAAAAACATTGACAATTTGGGGCACTAGCGAACCCTCTGGCCTATGAAGACCGCGTTGATGCATCTCATGAATGGCAGAACGAACCATAGGTACTGTTCGGCTCCTTATTTCCCGAATTTTAGCTTCCCTTCTTTTGCGACGTGTAAGATTCTCACCATTGTCATTATTAGCCGGAGGTGTTGGAGCATCATGCCCATTTTGAGCCACAACAATATCTTTATCGTCCTGATCAATTGAAGCCAAGAGCGCTAAGCTGAAATGCTCAACTTCAAAATCTTCATCTGGATAATTGACTGGAAGCGTGCCGACGCCTTTAACGTTGTAGTCAATTCTTTTGATTCTTTGAGAGCCTGTCTTTGGCTCTGCTTCTGTGGTGCCAACAACCCTTTCAACATCAGCTCTTAGAGCATTTTCCAAGGTTTGGCGACTTTCAGGTTGATTTAACAGAGGAAGCGCCCAATCGGCAAGTCCGTAGCGCGGATCAGAAGCATCTACTTCGTTTAATAGTTTTTCTATGCCTTCGGTGCCAAAAAGGACTTGTATTGTTTCATAGGCACTATCACGAACAGCTAGTAATTCTTCCTGGCTGACAGATTCATCCAGTGTTTTCAACATATCAACAGTAGCTCTAGGTAGAGTAGGTAAGTTCAAGGCCTCGAGTAGTCCGTTTCGCAAGTAAATATAGTTAGCAATTATGTTAGCCTCATGGATAGCTTTTCGCTTTTCAATTTCGCCGCTGCTCAACAGCTCCATATAATAGCCGGGTTCATTTCTCCGGCCGCGACCTTCTCTTGCGACGCCAGTGTCTACTTTTTCTATCCTGTATTGCTGCTCAACCCCAGCTTCTCTTAGATCCTGTCTAACAGTTGATACCAGCCCACTTAATATATTTTCTGGGTATTTTAGATCAACCAGTTCTTCGTCGGAATATACTCGTTTGTCCAGCAGCATCTGTGATACTACCGGATTTTCTACTGTGGCACGCGATAGAAGGTGAGCGAGCATACCTGCTTTTCCCGCCAAGACTTCACCGTTTGACAATTTAAAAATAGTTAATTGTTCGAGACCAGAATCTTCATTTAACGTTTCGAAATCAACAGAAAAATCCCCAAGCGAGTAATAGCGTCTTTTTGCAACGGGCGATGGCTTACGGACATTTATTAACGACTGATTTCTGATCTCTAAATCTTCCAGCCACTCGCCGATAAAATTATCCCAGACAGATGAACTATATGGAGTACCAGTGCGGTCAATAGCTTGCCAGATTTTGCTTGCTAAAAATTCCTCATCTGGGTGGTCGGCTAAAAATTTTAATGTAGTTAAACGATACTCTTCGATCAGACTTTCTTCCTCGGCAGTATATTTACTAGAACCTACTTCACGAGCTAAAGGTATAGCTTCAACTCCATTTACTAAAAGCATGCTATCTTTAGTAAAAACTTGAATTTTAAGCTTATTGCTTATCGGCTTTTCTGGCTTAGAAGGACTACTTGCCTGCTCAGCCGGCAGTTCAATTGCCTTAGGGGGAATAGCTATCCTAGCTATACGGCCCACCACGAAAGCAGTAGCCATTTTTTGATCTGCTTCACTGTAGTGATTTACTTCAGGCAAACTAGCCAAACGAGCTTGAATCTGGTTTTCTAGCGTCTCGGCAATTTTCCCACCACGTTGGTATGTAGGAGTTTCCCGAATAGCTTCAATGTTTGTGCGGGTTTTATCTTCAGCTTGAGCCGATTCATAATCAATTAGCTGGCGAAAATCATTGGTCGCTTCTGCCTCTAGCATGTCCATAATTAAGCGAGCCTGAGTTGAGGCATCTTCAAAAGTATCAGCTAAATCAGGTTGAGATGCCTTTTGAAATTCTAATGCAGACCAGCCTTCAAAAGCCTCTCTGTAAGCTTTGCCATATTCACCAAGTTCACGTGTCATAATTACTTCAGGTTATATTCTATCCTAATTTTAGATGTCGGTCAATATTATTATCTAGAATTATCTTATTATCTATATTTTACAAATTTGCAATATTTTGATAAAATATGTTCAGAGAATCAGTCTTATGGTCAGAGAGTCAAGTTCAGCTCAAAACAGTGCAGAAGCTTCCGCCCGAGGTGTTGAGGAAGACAACTCTGGGCGTCTATATGAAGAGAGATTAATAGAAATCGCTGCCCAGGACCAAGTCAACCAAGAAATACCTGGAATTAGGGAGAGAATTAAATTTAGCCGTCCTGAGATTGCTTTAGCTTTGGACTTACCATTATCTAAAGTTAAGTTGCTAACTGATGAAGTAATGGACGAGGCTTCTCAGCTTTTTAGTTTAGGCGTTACGTCCGAAGATGCTGCGATTCTATATTGTGACTGGGAGGTTCTGCATAGGTTGTCTGCAAACCTTGCGGCACCAGAAGATATGATTAGTATCAGCTCGCTGGCTGGATTAACCGGTTTCGCTGTTGAAGATTTGCGAGTAGTTGCTAGGCGTTTAAGGAATCAGTATCCGCTGAATATTAGACCTCATAAAAATACTGAAGATGAGGTTGAACTTCATATTTCCCCAGATCTTGCACCAACTATTAGTCAGAGCCTCCGCAACCGCGAACAAAGAGCAAGATCACGAGTCAGCGATACCGAAACTGACTTTCGAGAGTTTACAGAAGAAATTAGAGCCGGATTGAGTCTGGATGCCCAAGAATTTAAAAAATTGGTAGAGCTTTTAGGACCGGCATATGCAACTGACTTATTCTTTCACTACCGCCCAAATCTAACAAATGTGCCAATTGATTATGTCAAAAGCTTCTTGGCTGACTACTTAGGCGAGTTTACTGTTTTTCGCGGCAATCCCGATTTTGAACAAATGGCTTTAACCGCTGAGTTTTTATCAAGCCCTAGCCTTAAAGCGGCCTTAGTTGAGGTCATCAAGCAAGACTGTTTGTCGACTTACCACAGAACAAAACGCAGCAACCCTGCTGAAGATGATTTTGCTATTATAGCTAGTTATTTAGATAATCTTCGCGAAAGCGTAGCCGAACTGGATAATGAACATTTAGACTCGGTGATTAATGAGGTTATGGACTACTACTTAGCTCTGTTTGTAGATTTTAAATTACCTGCTAGAGTAGTTGAAAACCTTAAACCCGAGCGGCCATTTCCGGATTTAAACCAACGAATTAACATAAAAGAAATCTGTGAAAAGAAACGAATGTTAATAGCTGATGATCCGGGACTGGGCAAAAGTGCTTCGGCCATCATCGCCAAAGAGAAACTTGGCGCAAAGCTGGCAGTAGTTATCGCGCCAAGCGGTGTTTTGGAAAAGCAAATTTGGCAAACATACTTATCGGATAGCAAGGATTCAAACGGTCAGCAACTGGGATATTTTAAAACTGGCGAAGGACCTCGAGTCTTGGAAGTTAACAGCCCAGCCATGGTAGAAAATATTCGGAATGAAGAATGGGATTACATTCTTATCTCGCATGAAAAACTTAGCAACCCAGCTTACGGCAAGGCCTTGGAGCGAGTTGGTTTTGATATGTTAATAATTGACGAGGCACACCAGTTAAATAATATAAGCGACGGTAAAAGAGCTAGCCAGTTAGTAGAGCTATCCGACCAGTTGTTAAATCGTAAAGATGCCTACACGGTTATGCTCACGGCAACACCGGCACCAAACAAAGTCAGTGACATTGCCATGGCCCTAAGGGTTCTTTATCCTGATAAGTTCGCAAAATACAGTAACAAACAGCTGGCTTATCTAATGATTAGCGGCGGCGATAATGGTGACACGCGTGATGTCAGAGATTTACGCAGCTTGTTAATACCCAGAATGCAAATGAAAAGCCTGGAAGACTGCATTGATTTACCAATGCTAAAGGAAAAGACTGAATATGTTGCACTTAGCGAAGCAGAAGCTGAAATATATCAGGTTATTTTAGATGATGATGAACTGGATTTTTCATCAAAAATGCAAGCTTGCCGGCGCGTTTTATTGAACCCGGCGACTGTTGATGCTGTACCGCATATTATCCCTTCAAAAGCTTTGCATATCGGCAATGAACTTAGAAAAACTTTTGAAGACAAGAGAAAAGCACTGGTTTTTGTAAACGACTTTGTTACTGATGTTATTGCTGGTGAAGATTCTATAATTGACTATTTTGATCTCCCCGACGACGTTAGAGTTGGTGTAATTCACGGGGATACTCCAGAAGAAACCAGGTACGAGTTGCAGCAAGAATTTCAGAATTCGGATCAGAAAATGTTATTGGTAGTTAGCGGTAGGACATCGGGCGTCGGCGTGGATTTTTCGGCGGCCGATGATCTTAGTTTTTATAACGAGGGCTGGACAATGGCAGAAAAGAGGCAAGAAATTGGCAGATGTCAGCGGCCGGGTCGAAATAATCCGCTGACAGTCAATACTTATATAGCCGCCGGAACTATAGAAGAAGGTATTCACCAATATATTCAGCGTAAAGATCAAGCTATTAGAAAATTACTATTTGGCGTGCCACTATCTGAACTTGATAGGAAAACATTAATAGACGCTGAAGACGAAAAAGTCGAACCAAATGCCGACGTCAATCCAGAGCTGGCCGCACACTATTTCAATGCCACCCAACGCATCGACAAAATGTTTGGACGGCTTAAGCAGCAAGGCGAATTAGCTACTCGGCGTTTGGTTGCCAGTAGCGGAGCCGAGTACGCATCAACCTATAAAGAACTTTCCAGTCGCAGCTATCAAGCCAATATGGCACGCTTAACTAGCACAATAATAGAAGAGTATAGAAAAAACGGTGAGCTTGCTGCACCGGCTATTTTGGATTTAGGTTCGGGGCCCGAAATGTTAAAACAGCATATTGCTGATAATCTAGCGAGGAATGTTACTAGTCTAGATATCAATTTAAATCATTTTGATCATCATAGACCAGCTCCTAAAAACATTGTCGGCAGTGTCGTTAATGTACCCATCGCTTCAGGCTCCATGGATGTAGTCAGCCTTGGTTTAGTGCTCGATAGTACAAAGTATCGGCCGTCCAAAAGATCGGTTGATCCAGAAGCCTTGGAACGATTAGCTATATTTAAAGAAATGAACCGAGTTCTTAAAGTAGGTGGCAAGGCTATAGTAACTCAGATATATTCACTTGATCTGGCCGATGTCGGGACGTTCAATAATCTTGCTGGGCAAATGGGCTTCAAAGTTGTCAAAGCTTATAGCGGACTAGTCTATAGCAATGGCGATTTGAGGGGTCGTGTAGTTACTTTAGAAAAACAAGCCGATTGCTTAACTGATGTTGATGCTTTAGCAAATCAATTGGGTCAAAGGTCGCTAAGCGGCCTTAAATTCGTCAAACGAAATGCGCGAGTTAGAAATCCTAAAAAAATTGATCAGGAGTATCGTTTAGATAGCGGTACTGTTTTGAAGCCATCTTTTAATAGTCATGATCAGTATGTTGCCGATGAAGAAGAGGTAATCCTTAAAGACATGACTGCTAAAAAACGACGCTATAGACAAATTAAAAATATACCTCCCGAGGTTATTGTGGCGGGTGGTTTATCTCGCATCCGACTAACCAAACAAGGAAATCACATATTGTTTAGACCGCTTTCGGTGGCCCAGGGTGCTGTATTTTTAAAGGACTAAGGAAAAGCTACGTCTAGCTAGTCTTTTTGTTTTTAAGCGGCTTTAAATTAACAATTTTAATTTTTTTACCATCGAATCTTAAATCACCCACAACTTCTTCATCCAGACCTAAAGCTTCACAAATTTGGTTGGCGCTTTTGATTTTTTTGCCGTCAATTTCAATACCATTTATACGCACACAATCAAGACTGTGGTTTGCGTCACCAGCCTTTATATAAAGGATTTTATGCCCCCGATACTTACTTACCATTACATCAACGCGGTTATCGCCAAAAATCGGATCGCTAGCCCACTTTTCATTATATTTTTCATCTTGGGGAAATGTTTCGGTTATGACAGCACTATTACCCTTGACACTGATAGTCAGCCCTTTCATATCTTCTGCTACCACTTCTGGTGGTCTTTCAAAGAAGGTTAAGTCCATTGGTGGCTCATTATCGCTTCGTTCGGGCTCTGTTGTCTCCACAGTTTCATCACTCGCGTTATTTAATGAGCTATAACCTAAGAAACGAGCTGCAAATCTTAACCGAGGATCTGAGCTACGTTCATCTAATTGCCTGGTTTTGGATTCCAAGTCCTCGGCATCGACTAGGTCTTGTTGGCTTTTCAAGAAAGCTAGATCTTCTCTGTCTCTTTCATAACTTCTAGCGAACTCCAAAATTGGCTCGCGAACTTCGGTTGAAGCACAAAGTTCTTCCAGTTTAGCTTCACCGGTTCTAGCGGCTACCGCTAATGAATTTTTCATAAATTCACTGGCTGTTTCGCGTCGTCTTTCAATATCCTCTAGTTGGCTAAAGCGATCTAGTGCTTCTTTTAACGGCTCTGCTTTCATATATAAATTAATAACAGTTGTTTAGAATTATGTCAAATTTATGAAGACGATGATTGTCTAGGATACCAACTAAGAATTGGGTTTGTTTTAGACTTTAAAGATTAGACCAACTACAACACCGACACTAGTAGCTAAACCGCCGACAATCAATATTTTTATGCCGCCCTTGATGGGGTTGGTTTTTAATAACCTGCCTTTTACATAACCGAGCAAAAACAGTACGGCGAGGGCTACGCTGATGCTTACTATTAATGAAGTTGGGTAGTCCAGAAAGATTACTGGCGCCAGCGGTATCAGGCCGGCAACCGTACCGGCCGTAGTCATCAATAGTCCGCTAAGCATCGAATTGTCCGGGTGGCGTTTAATCTTATCGAGTTCTTGCACAGCATCGTCGCTAAGATACTCACCTACACCCATGGCTACCGCTTCAATCAAAATGGCTACTACTGCACCTAATACAACCAACTCTTTATCCTTGCTGCCGACGCTTAGGCCAGCAATTAGGCCAGCAGTAGAAATCAGGCTATTTTCAATCCCAAACATGACGCTGCGCATGTATTCGCGGTTTATAGTTCTCATTTAAGCTTTATTCTATTACACATGCCGCCTAAGATATAATAGCCTTAGATATTTCGGGATCGTCTAATGGTAGGACTCTGGGTTCTGGTCCCAGCAATCTAGGTTCGAATCCTAGTCCCGAAGCCATCCTCCGTCGTTCGCCTTTTGTACGAACTATGGAGGATTATTTTGAACTAGGATGAGAACCGTGGGTTGGGCAGATGAGCCGCGCAGAGAAAATTAGACTTGTCTGATTTTATCGAGCAGCGAAGGCGGAGTGCGAACACAGTGAGCACGATATCCTAGTCCCGAAGCCAGTAACTTTATCTAGAAGCCTGATTTAGAAGCGCTTACAACGTGATCGTTCAAGAACGTAACGGTTACGACTTTATCGCCTTCGGTGTAGGTACAAACCTCTTGCTTGCCAGCAGTTGACGAATTTACCAAAAGTGCACAGTTTTCATTTAAGTCGCCAGCTTCGGCGCTAGTCTGTTCTTTGGTGTCGCCAGTGTCAACTCCAGCCGCAAAGGTTAGGAGTCGGGACGTAGTAGAAGATGAACCTCCTCCACCATTTCCACCACCGCTACCTCCGTTGCCGCTACCATTGCTACCTGCGCTACCATTGTTAGAGCTGCCGCTGCTGCCGCCAGAGCCGCTGGCACTGTGGCCAGAACTGCTGGTATTTTTAGAATCTTTGGCTTTGATTACGTAAAATGCTGTGCCTAAATTATCGTTGGTCGTATTCCAAGGCCACCAATCATTCCGCGAGGCTAATAGCAGAAATGCTATAAGTAGCAGTGCTATTAACAGCGCCCATTCCAAACGCGTGCGGTCCTTAACAACTTGTTTACTTTTTGCTGAAGATTTTGCCATGTTTTTCCTTTTTGATAGTTTATATAAGCATAAACAGTATGCTGTGGGAAAATTATATCACTTTACAATTGCAAGAATGTGAAATTTCTCACACGCCGTTTTAGCCCAAATTAAAACATAAACGCTACTATCATAATCTTATTTACAAGACATAAACTATGTGGTAACATTTCATTGACTAACGGAGGTTTAAATGTTCGTATACAAAATCGATAGTCAATCCTACCAAACGGCCAACCGAGAAATTCGTGAATTGCTGGCAGAACTTGCAGAAGTTTCTCGGACCCTACAAATATTATCTAAAGCCTTGACCGATCATGAGGCGGCTTTTAGTACTCCGACTATTAAAGAATTCCGTGAACAGTTGCAGCAAAGAGTTACAGAAGCCGAAGCAGAGGCCAGAGCAATTGTTGATCTTACCCAAAGACTAGTTACAGTCAGTGATCAAGCGGGTAAGCACATGCTGACCATGGAAGACCACTTTGGTGCTGCTCTCCAAGACAAAGCTATAGCTTAATTTAAAATTCTGATAAAAAGCTCACACTGCGTTTGTCAAAAACTTTACTGACAAGAAGTTGCCAAGCTTTTAAGCTTAGTTGGCAATTAATTTAACCCGCACAATTTTTTTACAAAGTTTAGGCGGGTAAAAGGAGGGTTTATGAATCAGACCATGCTTACGCGCAAACGCGGCTTTGCGGCAATGGATAAAGAAAGGCAACGAGAAATAGCCAGTAAAGGCGGCCGAATGAGCGGTGGTAATTTTAAAAACGACCGTAAAAAAGCCAGTGAAGCCGGACGAAAAGGTGGTGCTAGCTCGAAGCGATCTTAGCAAGATTGTAAGTTAACCTTAGTGCCCCCAGCTCTGGGACTGCAGGACTGGGGGCATTTTAGTTCCTATGATAAAGTAAAGTTGTGAAACACAAGCACAATAACAGCGGTTTTGGCATTATTGAAATCATAGTTTTATTGCTAGCCTTGGTTTTAATTGGTAGCGGTGCGTACTATGTTATAAACAGGAACGATGATAAAAAGCAGTCTAGCCAGCCCGCCGTCGAGGAATACAACCCGTCGATAAATCCTGAAGACTTTACCACCAAAATAACCAATCCCTACTTTTCGCTACCGGTTGGCCGCAAACTAGTTTATGAAGTTAATACTAAGGAAGGTCTGGAAAGATCGGTTATTACCATAACCGGTGCTACCAAAAAAATAACTGGCGTAGAGACCTTAATTTATCATGATGTAGTGTCGGTTAACGGCATAGTCGCAGAGGCCACCCGCGACTATGTAGCCCAAGATAAAGATGGTAATGTTTGGTATTTTGGTGAGGATGTTGAAAATTACGAAGGCGGGCAATTTACTGACCACGAAGGTTCGTGGTTGGCTGGCGTTAACGGGGCTAAACCCGGTTATTGGATAAAGGCTGATAATAAAGTAGGTGATTCTTACAAACAAGAATATGACAAAGGTGAGGCTGAAGACACGCGAAACGTCGTAGCCGTAAATGAAACTGTAAAAACTAAGCTGGCGACCTACACCGGCTGCATTAAGTTTTACGATTGGACGCCAATTGATAAAAAAACTAAAGAGAATAAGTGGCATTGCCCGGGGGTGGCGGCTGAAGTAGCAACTACAGATTTAGAAACCGGTGACTTCGAAGAACTGGTAAGTATTATTAAAAAATAATGATTGGTTCGAACTTATAAGCCATGGCAGCTATACATAAAATATTAATGGTCGAGGATAACGCCGAGCTCTGCGAGATGTATAGAAATTTTATTAAGTCTAAAGGCTATGATGTAAATGTTGCCTTTGACGGCGAGCAAGCCATAGCCGTTGCCAAAAGCTACAAGCCAGATTTAATTTTTTTAGACATTATGATGCCTAAAAAAGATGGCTATGAAGTTTTAAAAACCTTGCGCAGCGACCCATCTCTCTTGACTAGCCAGCCGAAAATAATAATGCTGACAAACCTTGGTCAAGATAGCACTCTTTTAACCCCAGATGTTAAAAAAATTATGGATGGTTATCTTGTCAAAGCTGAAGTTTCGCTGGATGATTTAATTAGCGCTATTAAAACTTTCGAAAAATAAAATCACTATTCGCTTGTATAGGCTTCTTTTTCTAGCTTATTTATATTTGGCACTACTATGTGTCTATTGGTTTTAATCAAGCCCTCTTTTCTAAGTTGCTTCATTGCCGGCGAAACCGTCTCACGCGCAACACTAAGGATGTCGGCTAAGTCTTGATGGGTTAGAGGGATTTTAATTTCAACTCCTTTGCTGGTTTTTTTGCCAAAATGGCGAGCATAATAGGCCAATTGGTGAGCTACCCTTTTTTGAGAATTCTCCATCATGATATTTTCCAGCCCCCAAAGAGTCGTTTCTAGCCGCTTGCCGGCCTCTATTAGAAGAGCACGGTGCAATAACATACTGCCGGTTACTTTTTCTTTTAATTCTGCAGCGTCAATAGTGCTAAGCTCAAGGTCTGTCATAGCTTCGTAGTAATAAATTTCTGGTCCTTTATAAAGGTCTTGATTAAATAAAACTTTATATACACGGCTAAGAGGGAAAAAATCACCCGGCCCGTAAATAATCTGCACGCCAATATCCCCTTTGTGAGAAATTAGGTAACGCTTAACAAAACCTGAAGAGATATAATTAAAGACTTCTCGATCTTCTGTTGATAGAATAACCTGGCCTTTTTGTATTTCATAAGTCCTGCCCTCACTTAAAACTTTTCGAAGTTCTGACAGAGCCTCTACAGACATATAGCCTTATTTTACCCTATTTATGGCATTACTTAAGCAGTTCTTGCAATATAATTTTTTTGATATTGTATAAAATATGTCAGCTAGTGAAAGTGTGGGAGATCCTGCGGCTATGTTGAGTCGCCCAAGTGAAGTATCTCATGATCAGTATGACTATTCTTTTATGTATGCAGGAATACGTCGGGGATTTACTCTCAAGTATGCTGTGCCGCGCCGTAATATTTATCAAGAAATTGCGGAAATTCCCTTCGACATTACAGATGGGCGAGTTATTGACCTAGCATGTGGAGATGGCTATTTTATAAGACGTCTTTACAGTCAGCACCCCAGCGGTTTAAGAATTGTTGGGGTTGATTATTCAGAAGCCGTATTAGACCATGCCTCTGAACATGTTGCCCTGCTAGACGCACACGAAGCAGGACATTCAACTATCGTGCTTAGAAGAGCGGACATTACTCGTCCTATAGGGGAAGAGAGCCAATACGATGCAGGTTATAAACTTATGGCTAGTTATCATATAGATGAAAATGGCAAAACGATTGATAATTTAGTTCGCGGAGTAAAACGAGGCGCTTTAATTGTCGAAGCTACAAGAGGTGAAAGCTACCATCAAGAAGCATGGGAAGATGCCGAAAAAGTAATAAGTGAAAAATTCCCTGATTACGAACTCCCGGAAAACTGGTACAAGAAACACGGTCCCGATAAAGTGATTGCAGATTTAGCTGCTAGAGTAACCATAAGGAGTTATATTGAACAGTCCCAGGAATCAGCTGAACCCGCAGAATTGCGGGTGCCTGCAGAGGGATGGGGTGACTATCAATGGGTCATAATGTCTCTTCTGCATAGCATGAAGTTAAAAGAAAGAGTAAATAAACGATTGCCCCGCCCAAGCCCAGCCGTTGTCTTTGACGCTATAGAAGAAGTTAATAAGTCTGATTTTGATTTAGAAGTACGTAATCGCGGCTATAAAAAAGTTAGTGTAGAGCAACTTGTTGTCGTTTGTGAAAATACTAAGTAACGAGTTTGCGTTTTTCCTGCTGAATGAGGAAGCGAACGGCAAAGTATAGAGCCACATTTATAGCTAGGACATACAGGGTTTGGAACTGGCTGACGTAAAATGCAAAAAACTGGGTGATAAAAATATCAATCAACAGTGACTTAGAAAAAAGCTCATAAGCCTTTAAGCGTGATTTTTTAATTTTAAGCACGCCGGCTAGCACATAGGCGCCTGCTACCAGTGAACTAATAAGTTCTAAAACCGTCATCCAATCCAGCTTGCCGGATATACCGTTTTTTAAACTATCAATCGGTCCAAGTATTAATAGCAATGGGAAAATCAGGGCTTTGATTATAAAAACCCCATCAATAACTTTGGCCGCGTAAGGCAGATGAATCAATTTATTATAAAAGTTAACTACTCCGTCAGCCCATTTTTTAAGCCAGGCCCGATTATCGGAATCCACTGTTTTAGTCGAATTTAGAGCCTCAGTTAAGGCCTTAACCAACGGGTTTGATTGATCGGCTTTTTCAAGATAGCTAAGCGCTTGTTGGCGCTCAATACTAGACAAATCAATCATTATCGTCTCCTCTGACAAGCTTAAGGCGTTCATTAGGTACTCCTGCTGGCTTAGTCGCCGTTGGCTGCTTAAGCTTCTAAAAATGATAAATAGGATAACAAAAATTAGATAAATTAGAGCAATCGTCGGTTGAAAGAAATAGTTGTTATCACGAGTTATGAACTTACCCAGCTCGTCAATGAATAGGCCAAAGCCAGCGCCAGCAACAATGCTGGCTAGTTGGCGCACCCGGTAACCCAAAAAAACAAAGACTAAAATTAAACCAATCAGCATTAGGAGGCCACCCCAAAGCATATGGGCAATATGCAGCTTGCTGCCGCCTATAGATGGATAGCCCAGTAGAAACAAAATAAAGCGATTAACGAGCAAGGCTGTTACGGCTGATACCATAAACAGTTCCAACAGTTCACCCATCCGAGCATCTCGGTAGAGATACGACGGCAGTCTAATCATGGCTGGATTATAGCATGTTAAATTTGTGACAGAATTTGCTAAGCGCGCAGTGTTACAATTAAATAAATTAAGGAGGCCCAGTGATTTTTGCCCACCATACGCCGGCTCATACAATCAGCATGAACTTGCCCATAGTATTGCTAGTTATTTTAAGTGCCTTACTTTTAGTAGTGGCTTGGAGGAGGAATAAATGAAAGTTGACCTGACAGCTGACAATAAAAAAGTATCATCCAGAGCTAAAGTGACGCTTAGCGGCCCGGATGTTGATGGTTCAGCAATTTTTACTGAATACGATATTGGCGGTTGGAAATATGTTCATATCCACCTGGAGCTAAACGGTAACCCCAAAATGTTAAAGCCCGGCAAGCACGCCGTGCACATTCACGAAAAGGGTGATTGCGAATGCGATGGTTTTAAGTGCGCCGGTGGCCATTTTGACCCCGGACCCAGCGGTAATAGTGATCCAGACACCAACCATGGCTACCACGCCGGTGATTTACCGATGATTACGATTGATAAAAATGGTAGTGGCGTCTTAGAGACTATTACAACTCGAGTTACTTTGTCTGACGGGCCAGTTTCAATCTTGCAACCCAAAGAAGGCACATCATTAATGGTGCATGCCAATATTGACTCGAATAAAACGGGCGCAATTGGTTCTGGTGTCAGTGGCGGGCCGCGTTTAGCCTGCGGTCGTATTGAAAAAGCTTAGATTACCACTTAATGCATATGCATCATCTCTTCAGTTGTGCCTTCACTATTGGTAGCGTCAGAAGAACTTTGACCGCAAGTTATAGTTTTAGCCTCATCTTTAGAAACGACAAACATAATTAAGTGAATGTGCTGGGAGTTTTCGCCGGCGTGTGGTGCGGTAGGCACTATGCTGAAGTGGTCTACCTGATAGTTTTTTGTAAGATCAGTAATTTTGTCGGTTAATGAATCGGGTTTAGTTAGAAGGTCCTGCACCTTAATAAGATATTCAATCGCTATTACACGGTTATTATTGACATCATAAAGCGGCCCGCCCTTTGGTATGTCTTTAGGGATAATATACTGCTTGCCGCGTCCAGGCTCACATTCAGCCGCGACGATGGCTTCTGGCGGCAAAGACAGTGTTTTAAAGGGCGTCTGATTGGTTACCACGGCTGGTTTTTTAGAATTTCTACCTAGAGCATAGGCTCCGGCTAAGCTGCTAATAAATACTAGAATAATAAGTATGCCAACTAATCCTTTAGATCTAGGCTTCTTTTTAGGTTGGGGTGCAGTTAATTCTACAGGCGGTGGTGGTTGCATTGGTTGGCTATTAGTATTAGTTAGCGGACCAGGGTTATTGTTTTGTGGATTCATCTAGCATAAGCATATTAATTATTGTTACCGTTTGTCAAGGTTGTAGCAGAGTGGATTCAGTAATACCATAAGTGTAATGCATGGCTTAAAAATAAGGCATAAAATTTTGCTTTTGTTTTTATTTGTTTCCTTGGGGCCGTTATTGGTTGTTAATTTAGCTTTGATCTTCACCACTCAATCGCAATTAAAACGTGAAGCCTTTGTTCGTCAAAATCTGGCAGCCACTCAAGCTGCTGAACGAGTTGATAATTTTCTGGGCTCTAAAATTGATAATCTTATATTTGAATCTCAGACTAGCGCCGTTCGACTATTGGACACTAAAGATGCCAGCCTAAATCTAGCAACCTACATAAAAGGCGACCGTGATTTATTAGATATAACTCTTGCCAATAAACAAGGCAAACAATTAGTAGTTGTTAATCGAAGTGGGCTGATTGAAAAACATGTAAACATTGCCGCCAGCGATGCTTTTAGAGCAGCGACTTTTCTAGCCGGCAAAGAATATATCGGCCCGGTAATATATGACGAGAATCGATCGCCACACGTATTGATTGCTGTGCCTTTAATAAAGTTTAATCAGCAGCAAGATTTGTCGCACTTATCAACAGCCGAGTTCGGCAAATATCGCTCCCAAAGCGACATTACCGGCGTCCTTATTGGTAATTACAGCTTGGGTAATCTTTGGGATTCAGTGTTGTCCATTAAAATTGGCGAGCAAGGTTACGCTTACGTGGTTGACGATAAAGGTAACTTAATTGCCCACCCGGATGATAAATTTAGACGCAATAATCAGGTGGTAGCCGCAGTGCATCAGGTTAACCATTTTTTGGAAGGCAAGAATGATCAACATCAGTCTACTTCTGAAAGAGGCCAAGCTGTGCTTAGCAGCTCCAAAGAAATAAGCCGCACAAAGTGGGGAGTAATAACCGAAGAGCCAATTTCCAGTGTCTATAAAGAAGTATCAGCCCTCTATAGATTGGGAATTAGTGTTTTTATAGGCGCCGCTGTCTTAGTCTTTGTTTTGAGCTTTTTAATGAGAAAACAGATCTTAACACCCATACAGAGTTTGTCGGCTGGCGCTGACCGGCTAGGCTCTGGTGATTTTAACTATAAGCTGCCGGTAAAAACGAATGATGAGCTGGGTCACCTGGCTGAAAACTTCAATAAAATGGGTGGCAACTTATCGCTGATGATTGGCAGTCTAAAAGATAAAAATCTGACTCTAGAAATTGAGCATAATAAACTTAACAGCATTATTAAAAGCGTTAGCGACGGTATTGTGGCTATTGATAACAACCATAAAATTGTATCAATTAACCCGCCGGCTGCTAAGCTACTGGATCGCAGTGACACGGAAATAATGGGTCAGCAAATTGAACATGCCTACCAATGGCTGCACGATGATAAGGCTGTCCAAATTGATTATGACAAACCGGGTATTTATTTATATAACGGCTTAGTAGTGCCCAGCCCAAATAAAGCTTCCTACGTAAACCTGGTGGTGGTAATTCTAGAAAATAAGACCAGTGATGTTAGCGCCATTATCACCATCCGCGACTTAACACAAAGCCGCGAATTGGAAGTTATGAAAGTTGATTTTGTGGCCATTGCTGCACACGAGCTGCGAACACCATTGACTTTCCTGCGTGGTTATTTGGAGCTAATGAAGAACCAGGACGCACCAAAATTACCGCCCGATGGGCAGGAGCGTCTGCATCGAGCCTTAATCGGCACCGATCAACTTAGTACCTTAATAAACAACTTATTAAACGTGTCCAGGGTGGAACGCGGTTCAATGGAGATTCATATGACCAAGGTTGACTTGCCGAAACTAGTCAATAGCTTATGTAATCAACAGCAATCGAGTGCCAAAATGAAAAACCAAAAACTAATTTTCAGCGCTAAAGAGCCAGAGATTACAGTGCCCGCTGACGCCTCGGCTCTTAGCGAAGTAATTAATAACTTACTTAATAACGCTATTAAATATTCGCCCGATAATGGCCAAATTGAGATTAATGTTACTCGCCAGGATGATTTGGCAAGAGTTAGCGTGAAAGATTATGGTCTAGGAATTCCGCCAGAAGCCAAGTCGCGGTTGTTCCGCAAGTTTTACCGTGTCGAGCATAGTTTAACAACCGGTAACCGAGGCACTGGGCTGGGTCTTTATATATCAAAAGCCATCATCGAACTTCACCATGGAGAGATTGGGGTTGAGTCCGAAGCTGGCAAAGGTTCAACTTTTTACTTCACCCTGCCGATTTATGACGATGCCAAACATGCTAAACTAGTGTCGGAAACTAACCAAGTAATGGGGACACGTGGCTGGCTCAAAAAAGATCCTACTAATTGAAGATGATTTTATGATTCGAGAGCTGTATCGGACAGCTTTTGCTGGTGCCGGCTATGAAATTCAGGTAGTTAATGATGCCCCGGCTACTTACAAAATATTAGAGCAGTATCGTCCGGATATTATTTTCGTTGACATCATGTTGCCAGGTCAATCGGGCATGGAAATTTTAAAGGAGCTGCGGACTAACCCTAAGCATGCCAGTCAAAAAGTTAAAATTATCCTGCTAACCAATTTAGCCCAAGAAAACTTGGCCAAGGAAGCAGCAGAAAGTAATGCCGACGGCTACATAATTAAGGCTAACACTATCCCCAGTGATCTAATTGATATTGTGAAATCATACGATAATGATAAACCAGCTCCGCCTGCTGCACCCCGTTAGCGTTTTCTTATTTTAACCTTGTCAACTAATATAGGTTTATGGATGATCGCCCTTTCAGTGAGCAATTAGAGGCTTGGTTAAAAGACCATAGCCCCAAGACTTTAGCTAATTTGGAAAGTGTGTTTGCCGAAAAGAGTTTTGCTTTTATTATTCTAATCCTCATGGCTATACCGGCCCTGCCAATTCCGACTGGCGGACTGACGCATATTTTTGAAATTATTGTTATGGTTTTATCGGTTGAACTTATTATTGGCCGTCGAGTAATCTGGATTCCCAAAAAATGGCGCAATCTAAAAATTTCATCAAAAACCGAAACTAAATTATTACCTGCTTTAACAAAAAGAGTAAAATGGCTTGAGCATTATTCAAAACCAAGACTTAGCGGGCTGCTGAATGATCCGAATTTCCTGCGAGTTAGCGGTTTAGTGATTTTTGTTTTGACCTTTGGGGCCTTGGTAGCACCGCCTTTTTCCTGGCTTGATACACTGCCGGCGTTGGGGGTAGTAATAGTTAGTTTGTCGCTAATTTTAGAAGATGCGCTACTTTATGTAATCGGTTGCCTAATAGGCGCCGGCGGAATTGTGCTCGAGATTAAGCTGGCCGAAGAGTTGTTTAACTTAACTAAGTCAATCTTTAGCGCTATTATTTTCTAAACGGTCAATATCTCCGTGGTCTAATCCATAGTAATGAGCCACTTCATGCCAAATAGTTTGCCGCACCAGAATTTCAACGTGCTCGCTAGTATGACAAGCATTTAAAATTGGCTTCTTAAAAATAGTAACCTTATCAGGTAGTACCAAGTTATAACCGGCACCACGTTTAGTCAGCGGTATACCCTCATACAGTCCAAACAGGCTAGTCCCAGGATGCAGCTTAAGTCGCTGTCGTTGGTTGTCGTTGGGTTCATCTTCAACCACAAAAGCCAGATTTTTTATATGCCGGCCGTATTTTTCAGGAATGTCATCAACCGCGCTTCTAACAATCTGCTCAAATTCTTCATCGCTAACCTCAATCATCCCCTAATTGTAGCAGTTAGCGGATATCAATTCGCATGAAGCCTTCGGCAAATTCACAACCGGCTTTTTTGCCCATATCAACAGCTAGTTCTTTTATCATTTTTAAAGCCTGTTCCATTTCGGGTAACTGGCTCTGGTGTGTCTGTAATGCCTTTAATTTAGCCTCAACTTGGTTCGAGATATCTTCAAACCAATTTTGCTTTTCTAAATTAATCAATAGTAGGGTGGGTGTATTATGGGGCTCCAAGCCTTCTTTTAAAAGCTCTGGGAAACTAAGATGATCACGTGCCAGCGGAAAAACAGCGTCCAGCGTAGCTTGCCCGGCAGCCCGATGATCAGAGTGATTTATAAAGCCAATCTCGGCAGCATATATCATTGTTGGATCCATAGTCACCACAACATCTGGCTTGAGCTCACGGATTTCCCTAACAATTTCGCGTTTTACGTCATCATGGCACTCAAGGCAGCAATCTTCCCATTTACAAAAAAAGACATTTTTGACACCTAGCACTTTGGCGGCATCTTCTTGCTCATGTTTGCGGGTTTTGACTAGTTCCTCGGGCGAGACTTTTCTATTTGCTGAGCCGCGTGAGCCGTCAGTTAGTATTAAATATGAAACTTCGGCACCGCCTCTGGCCCACTTGGCCATTGTGCCGGCTGCGCCAAAGTCCAGATCATCGGGATGAGCAGCTACGCCTAATACAACTTTTGGGTTTAAGGCTTTGAATTTACTTTGAGTCATAACTAATACTTACTTTAACTAACACTAATTATCAAGTGTAATCTTGTATAATCATAAGAGAATTTATGAAAAATCAAAAGCATAAAGTGATAATTGCCGGCGGCGGTTTTGGCGGTGTAAAAGCTGCTCAGGAATTAGCAAAAAGTAATCAAGTTGAAGTTGTTCTGGTCTCCGATTATCAAGACTTTCATTACCATGCTAGCTTGTATCATGCTGCCACCGGTGGCAGCCGAGCCCAATCGATGATGAGCCTCAAGGATTTATTCGACAAGATTCCAGTCAAACTAGTAGTGGCTAAGGTTGCGAAGTTAGATCGCAGAAATAAATACCTGGTAACAAGTAGTGGCAAAAAGCTTAAATACGACAGCTTGATTTTAGCTATTGGCGCAGTGACTAATTATTTTGGCATAAAGGGTCTGGAAGAATATTCTTTCGGCATAAAGAACTACCAAAAAGCTATGGAGTTGAAGACTCATTTGCACAAACAGTTAATAGATACCGGCCAGCCTGACTACAACTACATTGTGGTTGGTGGTGGACCAACAGGCGTAGAGCTGGCAGGAGTTTTACCCGGCTATATCAAACAAATTTTAAAGAAACACTGCTTAAAAAACCGCGTAGTCCAAATAAAGCTGGTTGAAGCCAACCGGCGGGTTTTGCCAAATATGCCTCGCAGTACTTCACAGGTAGCAGCTAGAAGATTAAAGCGGCTGGGTGTCAGGTTATTACTAGACAAGAAAGTTAGTGGCGAGACTCTTGACGACTTAATTGTTGAGGGCGTGCCGATTAAAAGCCACACAGTTATTTGGACGGCCGGCGTTACTAATAATCCATTCTTTGCAGCTAATAAATTTAAGCTTAGCGAAAACGGACGAGTGGAGGTTAATGAACATCTTGAAGCTGAAGTGGACATATTTGTAATTGGCGACAATGCCGATACACCATTTAGCGGCATGGCTCAAACCGCTATTCGTGATGGTCATTTTGTGGCTGAAAATATTCTGCGTCGTATCAAGGAGAAGCCTCTTGAAACATATAACCCCAAAGAACCTGTCTATTTAACGCCAATTGGACCGCACTGGGCAGCAGTTAGATATAAGAAATGGCATTTATACGGCCGGTTAGGTTGGCTAGCCCGCCGCTTTGCTGAGTTTATGGCATACCGAGACCTGGAGCCCTGGTGGAAAGCATCTCGCCAATGGCTAGCTGCCGATGAGGTTGAAGAAACGTGTAGTTATTGTAAAAAAATTTAACTGATTAAGTTTTAGAGGTCCGTAACATCAACTTCGTCAAGTTTGATATCTGGGTCATAAGTAGCCATTGCGAGTTCCGCAAATCTTCTATTAGTATCCTTGCTAGGCAGAGTTGTTTCTAGCCTTTCCGACACTTGCACACTGTTATATGCGTCTGGAATCCGGTTGCGAATTCCTTGAACCATCCAATTGGCATGAGCATCCCTTTTTACCAAACCCTTTGCCAATAACGCATCCTGTACCATCATAATGCCAAAACCTTTAATTAAGCGCCGTGTGTCTTCCTGGGCTGAAATTGAGTATTCTGGGTGCAGAGATAAAAAATTTGAGCTTAGCGTCCTGTGAGCGTTAACATGGGCTGCTTGACCATTAAAGTCAGGAATGTATCTGGGATGATTTTGTTGCATGTAGCATGAATTACCTAGCGCCACCATGGCCATATCATAAAAGGTCCAATCCTCAGCTACTTGTCTTGCTTTATCTCTGTTTAAATTATCAAGCCCAATCTCACCAAAAACTTCCTCGAGAAGATCAGCCCGTCTCACAATTTCTTGTTTGCTGACAAGTATCCGCCTTATGTATGAACCGCCATTTTCGTCACCATTTTTAGGTAGTTTAGGAGCGTCCATCCTGGGCTGTGGGCTTACGCGGTCTTCAACTTCCTTTTCATCAAAGAGTACAAAGTGTAAATCTTTTAAGTGCGCTTCAAACATAGGTACAAATTCCGCTGGCAGACCCTGTCTCAAACACGCGTCTACAATATGAGGTGTCATTGTTTCTGCATAAGCGGTGCCCATATCCTTATATCCTTCAGTTCTATGAACTTCAGCTAAAGGCAGCTTAGGTTTCTGCGGCGGCGCGCAAGACTCCGGTGACATAGCAATATTATATAATATTCAAGATTTTAATTCAATTTTTCTGTTGGTTTTTACGCCACTTGGCGATTTCGCCGTGGTTGCCGCTGAGTAATACCTCCGGCACTTTCATGCCTTTGAATTTTTCCGGCCGAGTGTACTGAGGAAATTCTTTGGTTTTACCATCACTGAAACTTTCTATTTCAGCCGAATTTTCACCCCCCAAGACGCCCGGAATTAAGCGTACGACCGAGTCAATCAATATCATAGCCGGTAGTTCGCCGCCAGTTAGAACATATTCACCAATGGAGACCTGCTCATCAACTATAGAAGCTATACGTTCGTCATAGCCTTCATAGCGTCCACAAATAATTATTAAGTCTTTTTCTTTAGACAATTTCTTAGACATGGCTTGAGTCAAAGTTTTGCCGCGCGGCGTCATCAAAATGACTTTAGCTTTAGAATCTTGCTCTTTAGCATATTCAACTGCCGCAAATAAAGGTTCAGGTTTAAGTAGCATGCCGTCGCCGCCGCCATAAGGAGTGTCGTCGACTGTTTTTCGGTTGCCTAAACCAAAATCCCGTAAATTAATATACAAATACTCGACAAGTTTTTTGTCCTTGGCTTTAAACAACATGCTAGTTTCCAGGACTGGTTTAAACATTTCCGGGAAAAGTGTAATTACTTGAATCTTCACAACGTTCCTTCTACAAAAATATCCGCTAGTAGCGCGGATAATTTTGTCACATAAAGCTCCCAACTTACGAAAGTTGGCTCGCAAACGAGCTCTTCTAACGAGTAATATTATACGTCAAGGTCATCTAGTTCTTCAAGCTCTCGGCGAGTCTTACTTACTACATTCTCGCGTTCTTCGTCAGTGCTTTCTGGTTCAGCAGCCGCTACCTCTTCTTTGGCTTCGTCTACAGAAGTTTCTTCAGGTGGTGGTGCATCAGCCGGTTGATCAACTGGTGTGCTAGTCGCAGGTTCCTCAGCTGGTTGCTCCTGTTGCGGGCTAGGCTCTTCTCGGCGGTAGTCTTCTCGACGCTCGGTGCGTTCTGGGCGAGGGTAGCCGTTGTCTATAATCTTCAAATTATAACGGGCGTCATTTTTAGTGCCCAGCGCGCGCAGTAAAATACGCAGGCTTTGAGCGGTGCCGCCGCGCTTACCAATTACTCGGCCTAAATCTTCTGGGTCTACGGTTAACTCCAGTAAAACGCCTTTTTCATCAATTCGGCGTTCAACTTTTACGGCATCCGGTTTGCTGACTAAGGATTTAACAATATATTCTACGAACTGCTGGTCAATACTACTCATGGCGGTAAACTCCTCGGTTACTGATGTTCAAGTTAATTATAGCAAACGGCTTATTGTTTTGGCTCTTCTTTTTCGGTTTCCGCCGTTTTTGATTTTTCAGTCGGCTTTTCTTCGGTTTTTGGTTCTTCCTTAGCTTCTTCGGCCGATTTTTCAGCTTCATCTTTTACTTCATTACTTTCGCCCTCAGCTGGAGTTTCTTCCTCTGTCTTAGCTTCCTTGCCCGCCGAAACTTCTTCAGAAGTTTGTGCGGGTAAAGCTGGTTTTTCAGGAGCCGCTGCGCCGGCTGGACGATTTTTACGTAGTTTTTCCGGATTTTTAATTGCTCGTTTTTTGTTAGGTTCAAGTTCTACCCACTCGGGTAATTTAATTCCTTCAGTTTTTAGTATGCGCGCTGCTCTATCTGATGGCTGAGCACCATGACTCAGGTAAAACTCGGCCTTTTCTTTAGCCAATACAGCGGTCTTAGTGTGCGGATCATAGCTGCCCAAATGCGCGGCTATCTTACCGCTTTTTGGTGATAAGCGGGCTTCCTGAACTATGACTCGAAAACTAGCATGGCCCTTGCGACCGGTGCGCTGCAAACGAATAGCTAACATTAGCCTTTCACTACCTTCCCGCTTTACTTAAATTAGTAAAAACAGTTCTGCTGATTATAGGGGTAGAACCCCTAAAAGTCAACGCCCGCAAAATTGTACCACTTTGTGACGATCGTCACGTTTTGGTACAATTTTATTTTTTGTAGGATGCTAGGGCCTCTTCGGCGGCCTTCTGCTGACCCACCTGTTTTGAAGGACCTGTGCCTTGGCCTTTCAACTTGCCATCGACAAAAACCCCAACAGTGAAAATCTTGTCATGGTCTGGCCCCTCTTCGCTCAAAACTTTGTAAATCGGTGTAAACCCGTCTTCACTCTGAACAAATTCTTGCAATTGCGACTTGGCATCAAGCCATGAGCCGCTGGCTAAAATTTCCTGGAAAGTGCTAAGTAAGCTCTTTTCTATAAATTGCTTGGCCGCATCATAGCCTTGATCTAAATAAAGCGCGCCAATTACCGCCTCATAGCAGTTAGCCAAAATTTGGGCTCTTGCTCTTTCGGTACCACGCTTTTCACCGCGGCTCAAGCGTAGCAGCGGTTCAAAGTCCAGCCTATGCGCGGCGGCACTGATGCTTTCGGTCCGCACCAAGGCACTGCGCCAGTTGGTCAGGACACCCTCGGGCTGCTTAAATTTTGCGTAAAGGTACTGGGTAACTACTAGTTCAAGGACGGCATCCCCTAAAAATTCCAACCTTTCATTATGTTCGCGGACCGATTTGCGATGTTCATTAACGTAGGACCGATGAGTAAAGGCTGTAATTAATAGTTCCGTATTCTTAAAGCTAGCCCCTAGAGTTTTTTCAGCAAAAGTTTGATAGTCGTTTAAATCTTGCATGATTTAGTTTTTACCAGAACGAATTTGTTTTAGGGCTAATAGTATTATTTTGCCGATGTCTTCATATTCAATTTTATCTAGAGCATCCAGAGCCTCAAACCATTTTATGTCGTTCATCCATTCTTCTGGTTTAAGGTTATTTTTTGTGCCTTTAGCTTCGGCTAGAAAAATTTCAGTTGTCATTAGAACCAGGCTTTGAGCCCGGCGATAGCGAAAATTAATCTTTCCTAGCCAGCTGCCAACTTTAATGTCGGTTAGGCCTGTTTCTTCTTTTATCTCACGCTCGGCGGCTTGGCGTGGCGATTCACCTTTTTCAATGTGGCCTTTGGGTATGGTCCAGCGATTTTTGGCATCTTGAATCAGCAAAATCTGGATCTGGTTTTTTGCTGAGTGCTGAAAAACCACACCACCGGCCGTCGGCTCGCGGACAACTTCATTTATAGCCGGTCGACGCAGGTGTACCAGATTCTTAAAACCTTTGATTGGTTTGGGTCTTTTCATTTCTTAGCTTTCTTCTTAGCAGGTTTAGCTGTTTTGGTTGGCTTCTTGGCAGCAGTGCCAGTTTCTTGCTGTCTAAGCAGTGAGCCTAAAACACCATTAATGAATTTTGAGCTATTTTCACCGCCAAACGATTTAGCCAACTCGACCGCTTCATTGATTGCTACTTTTGGCGGAGTCTTAGTCTCATGCAATAGCTCATACGCACTCATTCTTAGGACAATTCGATCCATACGGGCAATTTGATCAATTGGCCATTCTGGTGCTAGCGGCTGCAGTAATTTATCTAGGCTTTTTTGCTTTTTATTAACGCCTGCTACTAAACGTCTTACAAATTCTTGGTCTTCAATAGTTTGACCATAGCGGTCAATATTACGTTTTAAAACTTGGCTCAAACTAAAGTCTTTATCGCCACACTCCAAACGAAAGTCCTGTTCATAGAGGGTTTGGAGGGCAACGATGCGACCAAGATGCCGATTAGCACTCATTTGATTTGTTAAATACCTTTCTTAGTTAATTACTAAGACTTGGTTGTGGCTTTAGCCTTGGCAGACTTGCCGGCCTCTCGCTTCGTGGTGTAAACCTTGACGGGCGATTTGGCGTTGACAGCTCGAGCTAATTTGAGCCGCAAATGGCTGCGACGCGAACCGGTGCGCCGATGAGATGTGCGTTTTTTGGGTTTACCCATACTACTCAAACACTCCTATGTATTTTTAGATGACAACTTGTGGATATCTTAGCATAGAGTAATGCTTATCTCAAGAAGTCTTACTTAACGACTAGGTTTATTAATTTATCTTTAATATAGATGGTTTTAGCTATTTTTTTATTCTCAATATACGTTTTTACGTTGCTATCAGCTTTAGCTTTGGTTAGTACCTCATCTTCGCCACTACCAGCCGTCATTTCCAAATTAGCCCGAACTTTACCATTAATCTGAACGACAATAGTAGACTTGTCGGTTTTCAGGTACTTTTCATCGTGAACCGGCCATTTACTGGTATGGATGGAGTCTTTTTCGCCCATTTGTTCCCAAAGCTCCTCAGTAATGTGCGGCGCAAATGGCGCCAGCAGTTGTAAGAGGGTTTTTAGCGTGTCTTTCCAGTTTTTAGCTGCAAAATCATCCTTGGCTTTAACCTTGTAAAGCTCATTGGTGGCTTCCATTAAAGAGGCAATAGCAGTATTAAAACCCAAATTCTCTAAATCTTTGCTGACCTTGTAAATTGTTTGATGAGTTAACTTAGTGAGTTCAATAGATTCTTTGACGCCGTTTTTACCTGTTTCCAGATATTCCTGGACCAGCGTCCAAACCCGTTGCAGAAAGCGGAAAACCCCGCCCACGCCTTCTATGCTCCAGTTGACCGATTGATTCCAAGGACCAATAAACAATTCCATTAGGCGAATTGAGTCGGCGCCGTAGCCCTGACTAATCAAGCCATCCGGTTCAATGGTATTACCTTTGCTCTTGCTCATTTTTTGGCCATCGGGTGCTAGAATCATGCCGTGATTGCGCAGCGTGGTAAATGGCTCTTCAAAAGATATTAAGCCTTCGTCAAACATGACCTTGGTCCAAAAACGAGCGTAAAGTAGATGCATTACAGCGTGCTCAGCCCCACCAATGTAGTCGTCAACCGGCAACCAAAACTCAGCTTTGTCTTTATCAAAAGCCTTCTTGTCATTGTTCGGGTCGGCAAAACGTAGGAAATACCAGCTGGAACAAGCAAAACCATCCATGGTGTCGGTTTCGCGCTCAGCTTTGCCGCCGCACTTTGGGCAAGTCGTGTCTACAAATTCTGGTACATTAGCTAGCGGGCTGCGGCCATCACCGCTCGGCTCAAAACTTTTTAAATCCGGTAGTTCAACCGGCAGCTGGTCTTCTGGCACCGGCACTGCGCCATCCTTGGTACAATGGATTATCGGAATTGGCGCACCCCAATAACGTTGCCTTGATATCAACCAATCGCGAATTTTATAGCTTGTTTGAGCTGTCGCCAACTGTTCGTCTTCTAAGTATTTTACAATCTCTTCTCTGACCTGTCCGGCTATCTTGCCATTGAATTCTTTTGGCTCGGTCAAAACACCATTTTGCATATCGGTGTAACAAATTTCTAGATTTTTTACTTTCTCGGCTTCTTTTTTATCGGACGGGAATAAAACCGGTTTTAGTTTAATGTTATATTTCTTTGCGAAACGAAAGTCTCTTTCATCATGAACCGAACATTTAACAATACCCGTTCCGTAGTGAGATAAGGCATAGCTAGCGATCCAAATTGGTAATTCGCCGTTACCTACGGGGTCTTCAGTATAGCGTCCGGTGAAGATACCTTCTACATCTTCTTCATCAACATAGCCTTCACTATCACGCTTTTTAGTCATCTTGTCGGCAAAATCCAATACTTCTTTTTCAGTCTTGGTGCCTTTTACTAGCTCTGGTAAGAATGGGTGATCGGGTGCGATGACTACAAATGTATCTGCTCTAAAAGCCTCAAAATGCGCCGAGAAGGTTTGTATTAGCAAATCCGTATTCTTGACGGGTGAGGTAAAAACCATGCCATTGCTTTTGCCTATCCAGTTGCGTTGCATGGTTTTGATTGACTCGCTCCAATTAACATCATCCAGGTCTTTAGCTAGGCGATCGGCATAGTCGGTGATTTTGAAAAACCACTGCTCCAGCGCTTTTTTTTCAACCTCATGTCCGCAGCGCCAACATTTGCCATTTTCAACTTGCTCATTAGCTAAAACTGTTTTGTCGTGCGGGCACCACCATTGCAAACTTTCTTTTTGATAAGCTAACCCGCGCTTGTGCAGCAACAAGAAAAACCACTGTGTCCATTTGTAATACTCTGGGTCTGTACTATTAATTTCGCGTGACCAGTCGTAACTAAAGCCCATTTGCATTAACTGTTTTTTAAAATGAGTGACGTTTTTGGCCACGGCTTCTTTAGGACTTACCCCGGTTTTAATAGCATAATTCTCAGCTGGCAGTCCAAAAGCGTCCCAGCCCATTGGGTAAAGCACATTGTGGCCGCGCATGCGGTTGTACCTAGCTATAGCATCGCCAATGGTGTAGTTACGAACATGGCCAACGTGCATAGCCGCACCGCTAGGATATGGAAAATATTCCAAAACATAGCGTTTCGGCTTAGTCTTATCTTCTGTGGCTTGATAAATTTTTGAGTCTTCCCAAGATTTTTGCCACTTAGGTTCCAGCTCTTTAGGATTGTACCGTTTCATCTGTTATATACTAACAGATTATTATTGTGGTATTACTGCTACGTGCCAGGCGCCCCAGCCATTTGGAACTTCTTCTAATGCCAAAACAGTACCATTTTGCTGATAAGTTTCAATTACGTTGCGCAGTTGTTTTCGGTAAGCCGGCAGTATAGTTGCCAATCGATTGAAGTCTGCTTCCCCTGCATCTCTGTTTAGCGCTATTTCAATTCCATTTTGTGGTGTTACATATAAGCCGCTATGATCAATATCGAAAGCCAAACCCATTTCATGAACACTATGTTGAGTCCCGCCGTCTAAGCCAACAGCCAAGCGGCCCTGCATGGCGATAATTCTTTGGTATGCGCTAGTTCTAGTTAGGCTAGTTAACGAAATTCGAAAATCTAATATTTCTTGGGACTCAAGAATTTCTTTAATGCCGCTTTGTTCACAGCTGCGTTTTATATCTGAAGATAAGTCACTTAAGACAGTAGCTGCGCGCGGGTCAAGATACGGAACAGAACCTTCGGTGTCAGAGCCTGGCAGGCTATAACGATTACGTATAGGACTTACTATTCCATAAAGGCCTTCCGAGGGATGAATTGGAACCAATGAGCCAGAATTAATTCCAGAATCGATTGCTTCTAGGTGAGGATATACCGCCGTGTTTTCAAAATATTTAGCCTCTTTAGCGAGATAATCTCTGGTTTTTTCCCATTCTACAGCCTTTTCTTCACCAGACATTTCATGAAAATAACGAAGGTCTTCTCTTTGTATTTCGCCTTTTTGATAGCCTTCAACTGGAGCGATATTTGTCATAGTCAAAATTGTTTTAAATAATTTGTAGAAAAGGTAGTTGTATATTTTTGTTTATGCTGATGACGCTCAAGCGCCAAATCAACTAACCTTGTAACTAATTCTACAGCTGATAACCCCGCCTCACGCCAGTTGTGAGCATAAAGTCCGCCGGGCAAGGGATTAACTTCGTTGAAATAAACTTCTTTGGTTTTACTATCTATCAACATATCCACCCTGGCGATGCCTTCACAGCCCAGTGCCCGATAGACATCTAGGCCAAGTTTCTCAGCCTTTTGATATAACTCTTTGGACAAGTCAGCCGGAATTTTACTGTAGCCTTGGGCGCCTTGTTTTGCTCCGCTTTTACCTTTTTTACCGCCCTGCATGTACTTGGTTTCGAAATCAAAGAAATCTTCGGGCTTAGTTAATGGTTGTTCCAACATGGCCGGCTTAAGACTGTCATTTCCCATAATCGGCAACGTGACCTCTACAAGATTATCAACTCCTTGTTCAACAATAACCTTGTCATCATAGTGGGCTGCGACTTCTAGGGCATTCATCAACTGATCTTTAGAATCAACCTTTGTGATGCCAATGCTTGAACCAAGGTGCGCCGGCTTAACAAAAAGCGGATACTTTAATCCACTGACCGCTTGCAACGCTTTTTCTGGACGGCTGGCCAGCTCACTACTCTTAAACCACACCCATGGAGTACTTGGAATATTTTCAGCTTTGGTAACTTGCTTGGCTAAAACCTTATCCATGGCAATGGCACTGGCCACCACACCACAACCAACATAAGGTACACCAGCCATTTCCAATATACCCATTAACTCTCCATCTTCGCCATGTGTGCCGTGAGTAGCTGGGAAGACAATATCAATCTTGCGGTACATCTTCCTGCCGGCAAAAGGGCTGGACTTTACTAGAGTTAAGCCTTCATCAAAGAGAATATGTGTTTTGGGCGCTCTATTTATAAAATCAGCTATGTCTCCACTCTGGAACAATTTAATATCTTTTAATTTTTGATCCCAGTACCAAGAGCCATCCTTAGCGATATAAACTGGCTCAACCTTATACCGGCCGCTAAGCTCCAACGGTTTAATGATGCTGGCGATTGCTGTAACTATAGAAACGTCATGTTCAGCCGAACGACTACCAAAAATAACCGCAATCGTTTTCATAGCCTATATTATAACGCGTTTTACAATTCATATATACAATTAAATATATTTAATTGTATATATCAGGCCAATCGTTTTGCATTAACACTAAATCGCCGGCGGCTACGAATTGGTCCAGGTTTTGATAAAAATAAAGCGGATCTTTTTGAATAGTTAGCTTTTTATTAAACTTGCCCTGACTTAGGCCTTGCTTTATAAAATCAGTTACCGAGTTATTCATAAGCACTACTTCGTCAGGCGAGGTTTTAGCTATTAGAGCACCCATTTCTTTATGTACCTCTTCGTTTTCATCGCCTTGACCAACTAACCCTGGGCTAATGTAAACTTTTCGTTTTGCCGGCAAGGTTTTCAACAGTTCAAGTCCGGCTTTGATGCCTTCAATGTTGCCATTGTAGGTATCATCAATTATCCAAGCTCCATGTAAAGCGCGTGGCTTCATTCGATGTTCAAATGGACCAGTTTTAGTAATCGCTTTTTCTATCTGGTTCTTAGTCATACCAAACTTGTGGGCTAAGGCTGCGGCCAGAGCCAGGGGGCCAATTTGATGTTTGCCGAGCAGCCCACTTTTTAGCTGAAGACTTTGCCGACCTTTGCTTAGTTTAAAACTTGTGCCGTCAATTGACAGTTTTACATTGCCAACCTTCCACCCCATGACGCCGTCAGCTGAATATGTCTGAAGGCCTGGCTTAATAAATTTGCCGGCTCTGGCACTATCCTTATTGACAAAAACATTTTCCGGTTTGAGATCCTTAGACACCGAAAATATGTCCTTGGCCGCTTGGTCAGTGGATTCATATTCGTCCAAATGTGCCGGTGCAACTCCAGTGACTATGGCCATATCGGGGTGGGTGGTAGCCGTGAAACCCTCAACATCGCCAGGTTTTCCCTCGCCATATTCGATTATTAAAATGTCCTCGTCTCCCTTCAGCTTTTTGGCAAATTCGGCATGCGAGGAAGCTACATTTCTATTGGCTGGTGTAGCAGCCACTTTCTTACCTTCGCCTAAAACAGTAACTAATAATTCTTTCATGCTGGTTTTACCATAGCTGCCGGCAACAGCTATTTTAATAGCTTGGTGCTTAGTAAATATATCTTGGGAGTTATTAATCAGCTTTTTTTGTTTTGGTTTTATAATTAGGTTTCGTCCTAGTTCCAGCGGCACAACCACTAAATGCGCCCAAACTATTGGATACGATAAAAATATGGCCAGTCCAAATTCGACGCCACTACTTAGCTCGCCATTAATTCCCGAACCAAGCAATATCAGTCCAACAATCGCCTGCACAGCCATACCTGTACTTAAAGCTAGTAAGAGTAGTTTGGCGGCCCTAGTTTGATCAAGCTGCCGGCGTTTACTTACCTTACTGAAGTCATTGGTCCGCCAAAACCATTTAAGGTAGGGGCCTGTTTTGTATTCCGTGCTTTGCAGCATATAAACTATGGTTTTGGGGAAACTAGGCTTATAAAAACTAAGTAAGGCACCTATCATTCTAAAAATTCCTTGATGTATTTGGCGACTTCATCAGGATTATCATGATGAACAAAGTGTGTGGCGCCAGTTATAATTTTAAGTTGGCTGCCTTTTATGGCTTGAGAAAATTTTTCTCCAAAATTGGATGGCGTAGCTTTATCTTTATCGCCATATATGAGCAATGTCGGTATTGTTATAGAAGACGAATCTTTAAGTACGTCTTGCTTAACGGTTAGACGAAAGGTTTCCTGCATGTGTTCGGCAACCAGCATATCGGAGCCAACCGTTCCATAGAGTTTGCGTTTAAGTTTATCTTTTGTCGCTTGTGGCAAAAAGAAGGTTAATAATTTGCCTGTTTTGGCAATAATTTTTATAAAAAACCTGCGAAAGCTTTGGGTTGTTCTTATACCGGAGGATGCCAGTAAGATTAATTTTTGAGTTTTTAAGTCCCGATTAGCAACGCCCTTAATCGCTAAAGCTCCGCCGTTGGAGTGGCCGATTACACAGTATGGTTCAGTGTCTATTTTTTCTAAAAATTTACGTAAAAACCGGGTATAGTCTTCCAGCTTCCAGGCAATTTTTGGCTGTTGGGACTTACCAAAACCTGGTAAATCAATGGCTATTAAATCAAAATCTTGGACTAATTCAGACTCAATGGCATTGAACGTCTCTAAATTGTCCGCCCAACCGTGAAGTAGCAATACGGGTTTGCCATTACCGATTCTTTTGTAATTAGTTAACAATTCGTCAACTACAACTTGCATAGTATGAATTATAGACCAACTTAAGCTTAATAGAATTCAAAGACTAAATGCTACTGGAGTCCAGGCCGTTCAAAAGTGGGAAGAAGGGTGTTATGCCGCTATCAGTTGACTCGCTCAAACTACCTAATAGCTCGACTAGTGATTTAGCGCCTTCGGGCTTAGTTATGCTAACCGGACTATAGCTAAAGTTAATTTCACCGCTGACATTTTGGTTTTCTTCAGTACCATGGGCCGCAACTTTCACAATTTGCCTATTTTGCTGGTCAATCCAAACTGTCAAAGGCGTGGAGCCGGTGATATTAGAGGTGTCGAAACTATCCTCACATTCACTAATCTTTTTTAGCGGACCGACATTTAGGTTACGCAGATAGCTCAAGCCGCGGGCATGGTCAATGTCGAGTTCAAATTTAGTAGCAGCATTACCATTAACCATGTCATCGCTAGTGCTGGTGATGGTCACAAAGGGTGAATCTTTATATTGATCAATTATCTTACTGATATCATCGGCCGTAAATGTCAGACCAGTTGGAGAGGTTTGGCAGTCCGAGCCGGAGCTGTACTGACGGATTAGCGTATTATCAACTTCAATCCATTGATTGGCAATCTTGTCGGCAGAAGCTTCAATCGCCTTGCCTAAATCTGGATCATTAAGCTTAACAAAACTAACTACTTCACTGAGGTCTCCAATTTTAATGTACAGGGTGCCATCTACAAAGATGACTTCGGTTGATACGCTAACGCCACTAATAGTTACGCCTACTTCAGCTTGCAACGATTTTGCGGCTGTATCTGCTTGCCCCTTTATGGTGGTGTCACTGTTGAAATCTGAATCGCCACTTACCGGAATTGTAGAAACCTTGCCTTCAAAATGTATTTGGGTTTGGCCAAGTGTGTTTTCCACTCCTTGAACCAAAACTTTCTTAGGATTGTTGTTGGTTATCACATAATAAGCTGCGGCACTACCGCCCAATAAAATTATTGCTACAACTCCAATAAATGCGAGTTTTTTCTTGCGTGATAAGTTTCTAAAAAACTCTTTAAAACGACTAAGCCTGCCCGCTTTTTTTGCCTTTGGCGGAACACTACTGTTTGGAGTTTGTGGGATAGAAGCATTTGGTGGAGCCAGCGGCACATTGCCACCCGGTGCAACAACATTTGATGACTGCGGACTAGGCCCACTAGCTTTACCTTTAAATAGTCTCATAAATCCTCCGTTATAAAATCTTAACGAAAGTATAACACTAATGTTTTATTGTTGTACGCTTCGCACACGTTTTTGCAGTTCGCCCAAGGGAATACTGTTATCTGGCATCTCAATGTGCTGGTCTAAGCCATAACTCGAGTAAAACTCGTCTTGCTGGTTATTAATATAAGACACCTTGACTATCTCTCTTGCCTCTGGCTTTATATAAACTTTTAACTCCAAGGGCTTGGAGTTCGCATAGTTGTCAGGGTTTGGCAAATCAATTTTATCCAGCCCCATGACATTTAAAAATTGTTGGTAGACTTCGAAATACTGCACCGGGTTTATTTTGACATTATAAAGATTGGTTATTTGGCCATTGACCCTGGGGTGCTCGATCTGCTCGAAATTTACGCTAAAGACATGCTTGGTTTGCATGGCCCGAACTAACTCACTACGCAAACTCGGCTTTAAGTTACCAGTCGGAAAAGTGCTTAGAATTGCTTGAGTGTAAGTATCATCTGACGCCGACTGGCCCCAAACCCCTACTAATTTACTAAAGTCTCTGTCGTTTTTAAGTGTGTTTATATCCTGGTAGCTGACGTAGTCAATAACTGGCGTGCCAATTTTGTCCTGGACTACTTTGTAGCCTGGTTGGTCTGGCTTAGTCACGACTTGCAAAATTTCAGCAGCATTTTGCGAACCGGCGTTAAGTTTTATATATAAATCTGTTTGTCTATCACCAAGTTTTTGAGTTGTGCGTCTGGTTGCGCTGCTGGTGGCCAGATTGTTGCTGATTGCCCCCCAGAAAACATTTTCATAGCTGGCGTAACCTTGTTTATACCAAATAAATCCTGCAACCAGTAAAACAGCTATTGCAGTTAAGCCCACCACCCATCTTTTATTCATAGATTGAAGTTTGGGCATAATAATATTGTAACAGTCTTGGTGGAGACGATGGGAGTCAAACCCACGACCTCTTGCATGCCATGCAAGCGCTCTAATCAACTGAGCTACGTCCCCAGTAACCGATTATTATACCAAGAATAAAAAATGCAGCTTGCTAAAATTGTACTAGATCGTGACGATCGTCACGATCTAGTACAATTTATAAAGTTCATTAGTAAAATTAAAGTAGCTTGAGGAGGTCTTTTTCGGAAATTTGCTTGGTGCCAAGCTTGCGAGCTTTGGCTAGTTTGCTTTCGCCAACATTCGCCCCGACCACCAGATAATCCGTATCCTGCCCTACACTGCTTTGAAAGGTACCGCCCAAATTTCTGATCTTCTCAGCCGCTTCATCACGGCTCATAGATTCCAGACTGCCAGTTATCACAAAATTTTTGCCGCTGAGTCTGCCGCCTACCCTTTTTACTTCCTGCGGGACTACGCCGGTTTGCTTGAATTTATCCAATAGTTTTTGATTGTTTGGCTGGCCAAACCATTCGACAACTGATTCGGCTACCACTTCGCCGACGCCTTCGACTTTTGCTAACTTTTCCAGCTTGGCATTTTTAATATTGCCTAAGCTTCTAAAATGGTTGGCTAAATCACTGGCAGTTTGGGTGCCAATGTGCCGAATTCCCAATCCATAAATAAATCTAGCTAATTCTGGATTTTTCTTATCAGCAATGGCCTTTATTAATTTCCCGGCTGAGATATCGGCAAAGCGGTCCAGTTTCTCGACCTGCTCTTTTTTAAGCGTGTAAATATCGGCAGCATCTTTAATTAAGCCAGCGTCCAGCAAGGCCATAACATTTTTCTCGCCCAAGCCTTCAATATCCAGTGCGGCTTTACTGGCAAAATGTCCAATGCGTTTCCAGATCCTTGACGGACAGGATTCATTAGGGCAGCGCCAAACAGCTTCATCGGCCTTGAGCTTAACTAGCTTGGTGTTGCACTCTGGACAACGACTTGGCATTTTAAAGACTTTCTCATCTCCAGTTCGCAGTTTTACCAGCGGCTCAACAACTTCCGGAATTACATCGCCTGCTTTTCGGATAATCACCGTGTCGCCAATTCGAATATCTTTACGCTTAACTTCGCCCTCGTTGTGAAGGGTAGCCATCTGCACAGTGCTGCCGGCGACGACGACCGGCTCCAGCATAGCTACCGGCGTCGCTGCACCAGTGCGGCCAATGGATACAAAAATGTCTTTAACTTTGGTGGTTGACTGCTCGGCTGGATATTTGAAAGCCACTGCCCCGCGCGGCGCCTTGCCGACAACACCGAGCCGTTCATAAAGCCGCCGATCGTTAACTTTTATAACCAGCCCGTCAGTATTAAATGGCAGGTTTTTTCGCTTTTCTTCCCACTTACGGGCATAATCCAGAACTTTCTTAATAGAGTCAGAAGTAATGGCGATATTGTTGGCCAGCAGTCCCAGCTGCCGCAGAGTTTTATAAGCAAAGTCATATGTTGGCACCTCGCTTGAATTATCGCGTAGTAAATCATAGGCATGAAAGTGTAGTTTACGTATAGCTACTAGCTTGGGGTCAAGTTGGCGAACACTGCCGGCGGCGGTGTTGCGCGGGTTGGCATACAGCGGCAAGCCGTCTTTGGCGCGTTTTTTGTTTAGCTCATCAAAATCTTTTTTATAAAGTACGATCTCGCCGCGAATTTCGGTGCGGCCGCTTAAAAACAAATTGGGTGCGTCATCGTGGCGCAGGCTTAGGGGTACAGATTCAATAGTGCGCACATTGGAAGTCACGTCTTCGCCGAAAAAACCATCGCCGCGAGTTATGGCCCGTTCCAGCTTGCCGTCTTGGTAAATTAACGACGCCGCCAAGCCATCCATTTTAACATCGGCAAAATACTCTAGCTTCGTGCCCGCTGGCAATAATTTAGCAATACGATTTTCCCAGTTTAGTGTTTCTTCCTCATTAAAAACATCGTTAAGGCTCAACATGCGTCGGGAATGGCGCACGCTCGTAAAGCCAGGCAGCGGTGCGCCAGCTACCCGCTGCGAAGGACTGTCGGCCGTAATTAAATCCGGAAATTTAGCTTCCAGTTCGCTTAGCTCGTGTTTTAAGCTATCAGCAGCCGCTTCGCTCATAATCGATTTATCTAAAACGTGGTAATGATAGCGGTAGTCATTTATCAGCTCGCGGAGCTTAATAATGCGGCTTTGAGCCTCTTTTTTATCCATAATCTTAAATTATAATAGCTCTCGGTAAAGTGTATACATATAGCCGTGTATGGCAATCGGCACGAATGCGCTCAAAGCAAAAAACACCCACTCGACGGCTGGCGCCACAACTATCACCAGTGGTATGAAAATAACTGCCGCTAAAACCAGCAAGGCAAATGGCAAGAACAAGATTTTGCGCAAAACCTCCCAGCGACGATGACGCACCAGCTGGCGAGCCGAGCGCAGGGCTTTCATGGGAGTCATATCCGGGAGCGTTACAATATACAGCGCAAACAGCGACGAGCAAATCATATAAAGCGATAAAGTGGCCAACAGCAGGCACAGTAGCGCCCACAAGCCTTTTTCAAGTGCCGTGACGGCAATGCCATTAATTGTGATTGTACCAAACAGCCAGCTGCCAATTAACAGTGGGATTAACTGCAGCCCAATAACCAGCAAAACTAAAACAAACGGAATAAACGGCTGCATACTTTTATAAAAACTATCGCGAACTCTTACTACTTCGCCAGCTAAAACCTTTCTTAGCGTCCAAATTACCGCCAAACTAACTATTAATAGCAGTAGCATTTGATAAACCCCGCCGGCCTCGCTTGATGAAAAATTAGTAGTGCCAATTAAATAGGTAAATATTACTGCGCCGCCGGACAGGCTGCCAAATTTGCCGCTAGAGGCGTCTTTAAGGCTGTCCTTCAAATTTTGAATATCCAACTGTGAGCTTAAACCCCGCACTAAAATCAATGATACCAACATATAAACCACGCTAATGCCAACAAATATTTTCCAATGCTGTTTTATGGTCACAGCCGTCCGATTAAAAAGCTTAAAGGAGCCTTCTAATTTTTTATTGGATGGCTTGATTTTTTTTGTTAGTTTAAATGACTTATAAAGTGGCGACTTTAAGCGCCGGCTTGTTGATTTAGCTGGCAAACTTTTAGCTTTACTGGCCGGTTTTTTACCTGAAGATTTACGTTTTTGAGTCATTTAAAAATTCTAGGCGTGGTTGCCCATTTCCTGAAGTTTTTTAATGCGTTCGTCAATCGGCGGATGGGTGCTAAATAAATTAGATAGGCCGTGGCTTTTCAGCGGATTGGCAAAGAAAAAATGTGAAGTCGAGGTACTTTGATGCTTCATAACGCTACCGGATTTTTTAATCTTCATTAGCGCATTGGCCAAACCTTCCGGATAGCGGGTAGTTAGCGCACCGGTGGCATCGGCTAAATATTCGCGTTTTCTAGACACCGCCAGCTGAATCAAGCTGGCAATTATTGGTGCTAAAATAGCCGCAATAACGCCCAAAATGAAAAATAGTTGATTGTCGCTATCGTCATCGCCGCCGCCAAACCAGCTCATGCGCAGCATAATGTCTGCTAGCAGGCCAATCACCGCCACCATGGCAAAGGCCACCATGGCGACGCGAATATCGTAGTTTTTTATATGTCCAAGCTCGTGCGCCAGCACGCCTTCCAGCTCTTGATCGTTCATAATTTCCAGCAGGCCGCTGGTTACGCAAACGGATGATTTTTGCGGACTTCGGCCGGTGGCAAAAGCGTTTGGTGCCGGATCGTCAATAATAAAAACTTTTGGTGTTGGAAAACCTTCGGTAATCGCCAAATTTTCAACAATTCTATATAGCCGCAGGTTGTCTCTTTTTTGTATTTCTTGGGCGCGATTAACGGTCAAAGATAGCCGACTGCCGCCGTAATAGCTGATAATCACATAAATTAATGAACCGATTAACACGCCGATAAAAATGCTCGGTGGCCCGTTTAAAAACTCACTGAACAGCCAAGCCATCAGCGCTACAAAAGCCACGAATACAAACATGATTAAGACAGTTTTGCGCTTGTTGGCGGCTATTTCTTTGTACATCTAACTAGCAGTCGGATTATTCGTCAAATTTAACGTCGGTTGGTTTTTCGATATTGGCGCGTTCAGCGTCATCAACTTCAAAGAATTCTCGGACTTTAATATTAAATAGTCCGGCAAAAAAGTTGGTTGGCACTGTTTTAACCCGGGTGTTCAGGTCGCGAACAGAGCCATTGTAAAAGCGCCTACTGGCTTGGATTTTATCTTCGGTGTCTACCAGCTCCTCTTGCAAATGCTTAAAATTGTCGTTGGCTTTTAGATCTGGATAATTTTCAGCTACTGCAAATAGGCTCTTAAGAGCGGCTTGGAATTGATTTTCGGCTTTACCGGCTTCGGCAGGGCCTTGAGCGCTTAGAGTTTCGGCGCGAGCTTTGGTCACATTTTCAAAGACACTTTTTTCGTGTTTTGCGTAGCCCTTAACTGTATTTACTAGATTAGGTATAAGGTCGGCGCGGCGCTTCATTTGAACAGTAATATCGCTCCAGGCCTCGTCAACTCGCACATTAGCACGAATTAAGCTGTTGTAAATCCACATTACAAAACCGAGCAGTAAGACCACAACAATAATTACAATTATCATTAGCTTTCCCCCTTATTTATAGATATATTATAGCATTAACTATGCGTTAATTTTAGACTTAATGTCCGTTTATTATTCTATTGGTACGTCTCGTTGACCGGTACGAAGCGCACGATAAGTTCCTAAAAGAGAGCGCATATAATTTAATTCGTTATTTAAGTAGTCACCATTTGGCGCATATTTATGTACATAGCTAGGCAAGTCGCGAACATTAGAGTCATTCAAGTAATTAGAGCGTACAAAGTTAGCTTGCTGCGCGATACTTTCCATATAAGAAGGGGAAATAAACCAAATGTGGCCTGATGGACCTAATGGCGGCGTGTGGGGTTGGCTCTCAGAAGCAGTCCGGCCAAAAAGGTTGTAGTAAGGTGGTTGAGCACTCACAGCATCCATATCCGGATTGGCCAAACCAGATTCATGATGGGCGGTTGCCAGTATTAAAGCAGGGTTAACATTATTGGCACGTCCAGCATCAACAATTTGCTGCGCCAATTGACCGCTATCTATAGCCTTCAGTGGTGAATCTGCAGGTATCTCTCGATCAAGATAAGCGTGAATGGCATTTATGTCAGTAATGCCTTGATCAAAGGTTAATGCATTTAGATCCGCCACCTTTTCTAAAAACTTTGCGGTTTCAGCCGATTTCTTCGCTTCTACCACCTTCAAATAATCAACCACAACCGTTTTCTCTTCTTCGCTCAATTTTGGAGGTTTGGCTTTCTCGCCAGTAGGTTTGGAGTCCGAAGGTTCGGCAGCTGGGGTTGTCGTGGTAGTTGGCTTTTCTTGAGCATCTTTAGTCTCACTTGCAGGTTGCTCGACTGTAGGTTTTTCAGCTGGTTCAGCACCGGTTATTGGTTCTTGATCTGGCTGAATTGCACCCACAAATAATGGCATATCCGGTGAAGCCCGCAAACCACTATAGCTGAAAGCCGGCATGCCTGGTGGTTGTGAAGATACTTTGACGCTTACATGACCGTGATTACGATGGGCAATAATGGTTTTTAAAGGATAGTTGCTTTCTTTGCCATCACTAAGCAGATACGCTCCTTTAGGTAATGGATCAGAAATAAATTGATCAAGAAACTCTTTGTGACCGTAGATAAAGGTCATCAATTCATCCCACCTCTCAACTTGCTGTCCGTTTATGAATTTGGAAATATCAAAAGCTCTTAAATCACAGTGTTCCGATGGGCAATGGTGTTCCGAGCTTATAGCGCTGACAGTGATGTTGAAATTATCAGCCACCATTAACATAAAACGTGCTGCATCGTCGGTCATTTTATTTGGGTGTTTCCAGTCTTCATTTACTTTGGCTGCAAGCCCGGCATCTTCATCCTCTTTAAACTTAAGCCGCCCCTCGTCAATAGACTTTTGTATACCTGTGTTAACCTGGTCACGATTTAGGGACCAATAATAAGCAGCTTCCTTATCATGCTTCTGAGCAGCTTCAATATATTTGAGCTGGTTTTGTTGATAATGAAATTCAGCAAAAAACTTCCCGACACGCTCGCGGTCATTTTTGTGAGCTTCCATAAAGTTTTTTAACACAGTTAATTGAGCTTCTGCTCTTTTAGCAGCTAGTTGTTCCTTTGGTGTATTTATGACATTAACATCAAGTTGAACGGGTATAAAGTTTACAGCAAATTTAAGCAGGTTTAACTGATCTTCGCTGGTTTCATTTGGAACTAAACTAGCAATGGTTTCGCTATAGGGATCTGCTTCTGGAGTTTCTTGTGCGTCTGGTGTTGTTGGTTTTGATAGTTCAATATTATCTATAACTTTTTCTTCAACTTTTAAATGACTTCTAGAAAATATAGACTCGGCAGTCTTAGTAATTGTAGGGCTTGCAGTTACAAAAAGGCTAAGCGATAAGGCTGCGGCGTTTAGAAGCTTCCTGTTTGGTTTTATATGCTCTCGGCTGTCTGGCTCTACGGTCGAACTTTGGGTTGCGGCAAGCTCGGGTTCTGGTGCAGCCTCTTTTATTACAGACTCGGCCTCGGCGATAATGTCGTGACCAACCAAATCATTAGTTGCCGCGTCAAGGAAATCTTTTTCAAAAGTACCAGCTACCAAACTGTCGATAACTTCTTGTCTAATATATGTTTCTTTGACAATCATTAGGCTGACCTCAAAGCTTTTTCAATTTGTTCCTTGGTAATGACGACGTGTTCGCCATCAACCAAGTTGCGGTCGCCTACCAGGTTCTTCAGGGCATTAATTTGCGAAGGTGTAGGCTGGTGGCCTAAGTGACGATAGAGGCTAGCCTCCGCAGCCTTCCAAATACTATCTGTTCGCATTCCAGGCATAGCATCAAACATGTAGTCAGAACCTGCCTGGTGCATATAGCCCTTCGGCAAGCCGTATTGACCAGATACATCTATTGGCTGATGGTTCAAATAGCTAAAGAAGTCAGCTGCCCGCTGAGGGTTAGCATTTACAGCTCTAACAAATTCTTTAATACCGTCAGCATTGGCATTAATTTTAACGATAGTTGCCGGATCCACTCCAGCTGCTTCCAATCGCTGGGTACGGGCAACATCAGCCAAGAATTTCTTAGCGCCAGTTTTATTTTCCTCAAATTTATTTAGAAAATCGGTAGTTGCTTGACGGTCATTTCGCCAGGCGCGTTTAATTGTCTGGTATTTCTCGGCCTTAGAGTGGAGGTCATGGAGCGTAGCCTGTTCGACGCCGGCACTGCGCAATGCACTATCCATATGTTGATCAGTAGAGAGTCTTGGACGAGGATGTGGTTTGACAGGTACGTCTGTTTCTTCTAGGCCTGGCAACCCTGGCATGTGAATATCAGTAGCAACTTTAGCAGCAAGGGCTCCACCGACTATTGCTACTGCACCGGCTATCTTAACAACGTTTTTGTGTTTTCGGCTCCAGTGATCTGGCATTTTATCGTTTATTTTTTCATTGATAGATAAACTTTTGCGCACACCCCAACCAATGGTGTAATTAAAGCCTTCGTAGCTATAATGGCCAACTAATATACCTAGTTTGTTTATACGTCCTCGCAAACTACCTAAGAAAATTTGGTGGTTTTTCGGCAACTCTTCTTTTGACTCAGTTTCAACAGGCTGTTCAGTTTCAGCGTCAATGCCAGAAGTTTTGCTGCTGATTAATGCGTCAAGCCGCTGTTTGGCATGCGCGGCTTCAGCTTCAGCTACACTCCTGCGTCTATGCTCTGCCCTACCCCCCGAGCGAGTTTCCCATGCTTGATATTTAGGATGTTGGGTAACCAATTTACCAAACGCTAAATTGTAGTTTTCTTCTATTTCTTGAAAGGCACTAGTGTCGCTGTCTTCAAGGCCGCTTATTACACCATTAGCAAGTTCGTTTTCCCAAAGTTTAAACTCCTCCTGAGCCTCTTTGAGCTCTGGAGGTAAAGACTCAATTTCTCCCTCAAGGGAAGGAATCCTACTTTCGAGTTGGGTAAATGCCATATAAATAGTCCCACTAAAAACTTATGGTTTACAGTGGATATATTAGCATTTTCTTTGCTATTTGTCAATATTATTTACTTCTATCGCTATTTTGGCAAATTTTAACAAAAAACCGGCCATTTAAGCCGGTAAATTTATGTTTTATAACAAGGGTGGAAGGTGTCAATCTAGCCCAACTTTGTAAACCAAGCGCAGCTGTTTACAAAGTTGAAAGGAAGAAAAACAATTTACCCTGTTAATTTTTAGCCACTTGATTGCTAAAAATTCTTGCAGGGTAAATGTTAATTCTGACGTGGTGGGCAAGGAGGGACAGCGCACATTTTTGGCACTTGCCAAAAACACTTTTCCGCTCAATCATGCTCGAAGTAAACTTCTGCGCGTGATTTCACTACACCGAACCCTCGGCTAAGCCGCACGGGTTCTTCCTCGCTAATAATGTGACATTGTCCGCCAAAAGGCGAACCATGTCACATGGTGGGCAAGGAGGGACTCGAACCCTCAAGGCTTATTCAGCCAACGGATTTTAAGTCCGTCGCGTATACCAGTTCCGCCACTCGCCCAAGTAGGGCTCCCCGCAAAGAGAGGATTCTTTGTGGGGTGGTGTATGGAGGCGCGAACGAGATTCGCACTCGTGTACAGGGTTTTGCAGACCCTTGCCTAACTCCTCGGCCATCGCGCCTCGTCGAAGCTTTCGCTTTTATTTCGTTTTGACGCATGGGTCAAAAGCTTCATCCTTATGCTATGCTTCTCCTCTCAATATTGTAAACAGCTTCGCTTGGTTTACAATATTTGTTTTTAATCAGCTTTTTCGTCTTCGGCGAACAATCAAGCTTGTTACTGCTACGGCCGAAATGGCTATTACGGCGGAGGTTTCTTTTTTGTGATCGACCAGCAAGAATTGGTATGGTTTTGACTCCTGCACCAGTCGTTTCATTTTTACTCGACGTTTCTCACTGCTTTTATCGTCTTCTATAATTAAAGTTCCTAGTAAGCTTTCCGGATCTTCCGGGTCAGGCTCTAGGTCAACTGCCTCATGCGTGACTCCCTCACTATCGCTTAACCGGACAGCATCATGCCTAGCGGGATCTACCTCAATCCTGCCAGCTCTAAAAGTATCCGGTCTTGCATCCTCCGGTATTAGAGCAGCGACAATGTTGTCTGGGGCTGGTTGTCTGGCCGGAATAGGAACTTCGGGCATAAACAAACGATACACTATTTATTGCATTTTGCAAGCATGAGCAAGATTAGGCAAATGAACCGGTTTTGACCTTGCCAGCCCGTTTGTAGTTTGCAAATATCACCCCGCTTGGCGAAGTTTTGGATTCAATTAATTTCCAGCCGGCTGGGATTGTGCCTTCGGCGAATAATTTTTTACCCTTACCTAGCGTGATAGGAAAGATTTTTAGCCATAGTTCATCAACCAAATCATTTTCTAAAAGCGTTTGAGTGAGCTTGCTGCTGCCATAAACTTGCATCATGGGACCGTTTTTCTTTTTTAGGTTTTTTAGCTTAGTCACCACGTTGCCAGTGATTAACTGCGAGTTTTCCCAAGGGGTCTTAATGTTTTTGTGGGAGACAACGTATTTCATGATTTTATTAACGCCCGGCCATTGATCTCCGTTATTTGGCCAGTAAGAAGCAAATATTTCATAGGTTTTTCGACCAAGTAGTAAAGCAAACGGCTGTTTCATTTGCTTGGCCATAATCTTGTTTGCAAAAACGTCAAAATACGGAAACGTCCAACCGCCATACTTAAACCCGCCAGAAGTGTCTTCCTTTGGCCCGCCCGGCGCTTGTATCACCCCATCAAGCGAAACGAAACTTAAAACAACCAATTTTCTCATAGGCAAATTGTAGCCTGTTTTGGGTTTTATAACTATTAAAAAAATTACAAGTTACTAAATATATGCTATGGGTCTAACCAAGCTTGCCGAAATGAGTAAAAGGAAGGTCTAGGTCTGAAGCGGCTGTTATACATGTAGGATCTAGAATTAGTCCCCATGATTTTTTTAAGTGTATCGTTTTTACTAGTTAGGCCAAATACGCTAAAACTATTACAGGCTTTCGATTCTATGCAAGCCCTAACCATATCGTAAGTAATTTGAGCTTCAAGCTCATTTTTATAAGCATCATTGCCCTCAACAGAGTTTGTATTTATATCAAACTCTGTGATATAGACCGGCGTACCTATTCTGCCAAAACGCTTCATATTATTTATTACGTCATTTTTCTTGGGGGGATGTGAGGCATTTATATGCATCTGCATGCCAATGCCGTCAACCGGCACACCCTTGTTTTTGGCGGATTTAAGATATACATACATGGCATCAGAAACGCTATTTTTGGTTTCATTATTGAAATCGTTTAACAGCAACTTTGTTGTTGGGTCGGCTCGGTGTGCCCAAATGAAAAATTTATCAAGAAGACTAACGTCATTACTAATATGGTCGGCCCACCAGTTTTGTAGTCCATAAACATGCTGTGCTTCCGTAAACGCTTCGTTAACAGCGCTATACTCTCTAACCCTGCCCTTATATCGATCGACTATCCTGGTTATGTGATTGTGCAATATTTCAAGTAGCTGTTTTTTGCTAAAATTACCTTTTTTTAACCAGTCTGGTAAAAAATGAGCATCGCCCCATACCAAATGATGAAACTGAACGGGCATATTCTGATTCTCGGCAAACGAAACAATTTTATCTGGTTTACTAAAGTCATACTTCTGCGGTTTTGGATTTATTGGTTTAAAATGAAGGCCTTCAACGGTCACAGAGGCAAACTGTGAGCTGGCTAAGTCGGGATAAATTCTATCGTTCAGTCTTTGGGCAATTAAATGAACACCTAGATCAATATTGTGGGCTCTAGCTAATTCCTTTAACGGAGGGTCTGGTAATTTGGGGGCCGTGAGTGAAAAATTCCAGGCCAAAAAGATGGCCGAAACAGAACCGAAGAGTACGATAACGGCTGATTTCATGAAACTTTTTTTGTTTTTCTTACGCTTGCCCACTGCCAAACATTATAGCCCGCATTGAGCTAAGTATTAAAACTTATGTTGGTGCAGCATTCGCTGTCCAGCGAAAGGAAAAAACTTACACACTATCAGAGATGAGATGGCTCTCCGCTATACAGCGGAGGATGAAAATACTGGAGGTACCTTATCAGGAGTACTTGCTATAATAGCCTTGGTATACAGGCCAAATGAATACAAACAAAATAGTAGTAAAAAACTTCTTAAAACCTCGCTCTGGTTTATATAAAATCTTATTTTTGTTCATTATCGTGTTTCTTACAGTATTCTTTGTATCGACCAGGCTTCATACGATTTTAAAGTCAAAAGCTCAAACCGGTCTCATTGGACATATTATTGACACTTATTGGAACAATATCGACCGTGAGCAGGGCTATACAAAAATATTTACAGACATTGATGTAGAAGTCTCGCCTGGCATTAAAAGCTACTACTATTATGCTTTGAGTCCTTATTTCACAAATGGTAATAACCTTTATACCGGATTACAAACTAACGGCTATAATGGTTCAGTTTGGATAGGTAAAATGGCTATCTTTAGTGTTTGGAATGTCACTAGTGGTATTGCAGAACGCGATGGTTGGGGTACAACTTTTGGTGGTGAGGGTACTGGCTACAGTGTGCGCATTCCCTTTAATTGGCGTAAAAACCGCACTTATCGTCTTACAATTTATAGATACTCTAACCCTAAAGACAGCAATAGTATTTGGGCGGCCAAGATCACTTCAGTAGAGAGTGGAAAAACCAAACGTATTGGCCGAATTTATGTGCCAGACTCATTTGGACAAATAAGATCCCCTGTCACATTTCATGAACGATATATGGGCCTTACTGATAGCTGTAACGACTTAGAGAAATCCAAGGTAACTTTTAGAAATACCGGGTCCTACATTGGTAAAAAGAAAGTGCTCAGTAAATCATGGTGGGATTATTACAATGGTATGGATCAATGCGGAAACATGGTATGGAAACAAACACTTAAAAACGGCGTAAGGTCTGCCGCTGGCATTCTTAAACCATAAATTTATATTCTCACTGTTCAAATCGCTTTTACTTGGTGCAGCAAGTAGGAAAAAACTTACACTGTATCAGAGATGAAATAGCTCGGTGGAGGAAGATATTGGAAGTGCCTTATCAGGATTATTTGCTATCTAAGTGAGAGGTGGGAATTACACACTAATTTCTTCAATCTGCAATTAAGTTTTTAAATGCTAGCTTAAATTCATCAACTAACTCTTGGTAAAGAGGATCTTTTGTGCAATTTGACCCACTTTTTTCAAAGCCGTAGTTATATTTACCTACTTTTTTGGTCACCAGAGGTTCATACGGACCGTCTCTCTTTACTTGCGTAGTTCTAGAGATACTTCCTATTGTGCCTTTCATGCCGTCACTATCAGCTTCGCATTTCCAATTTTTATCTAGGGCTGGGGCCATAATGTTTGCAAATTCATCACCGTGACTAGAATAGGACGAAGGCATTGGGTCCATTACCTCCAAATCACTAAGCTTACCTGTAACTGGAATGTGGATATTCCAGCTCTTAACTTCTAGGTGTTTTTCTGTAACTTTTGGTGGCTCTGCTTGGGATTGGGTAGAATTATCATAAGTTTTATTGGTCTTGTCCTTTGAATTTACTACATACCAGCCAACAACTCCAATAATTCCAATTATTACTAAAATTAACAGTCCTTCGACTGCACTAAAACCTTTTTGATTTTTGTTCATAAATAGATTGTACCAAAAACGAACCAAAATGCTTATGCTTGGTGCGGGTGAAGAGACTCTAACTCTCGACCTCTTCCTTGGCAAGGAAGCGCTCTAAACAACTGAGCTACACCCGCGT
>JANWIN010000003.1 GCA_025449905.1 Candidatus Saccharimonadales bacterium | reverse complement strand
TACACCATCGAGAGGAACTGTGGAAAAATATGTTGTATTATTTATTATTTTTGGCTTTAAAACGTCTACGTTTAGTTGGTGCGGCTTCTAGCAGCTTTTTGGCCTCTTTTTCAGTAATTTTCTTGGGGTCAGTATCCTTGGCGATGCGAGCGTTCTTCTTGCCATCGGTTATATACGGCCCATAAGGGCCGTTAATGATATTTATACCGTTTTCAAACTGGGCAATGTATTTATCAGCCTCTTTTTTACGTTTTTCTTCTATAGCCGTTCTAGCCTGCTCTTCGGTTATTTTAAGCGGATCGAGGTCTTTTATAGAGGCATACAGCTTATCTACCTGCACGTAAGGTCCAAACCGGCCAATATTAGCCAAGATAGTCTCGCCATCTTTAGTCTTGCCCACTTCTCGTGGCAATTTGAACATTTCCAAAGCTTGATCCAGCCTCACCGTTTCTATCTTTGTGCCTTCCGGCAGCGGTGCAAATTTAGGCTTTTCAGCCTCTTTATCGTCCGGATCTGGGTTGCCTAGCTGCAGCATTGGGCCATAGCGTCCAAATCGAGCCAAAACCATTAGACCGGTCTTTGGGTCTTTGCCTATTTCCCTAGCCTGGGCTACTTCGCTGCGCTTAACATCTCCAGATTTTTCTATCAACTTATGAAATGGCTCGTAAAAGCTCATTAACATCTTGTTGCGCTCTAATTTATGGGCAGCAATTTCGTCAAATTTCTCTTCTACATCTGCTGTGAAGTCATAGTCAACAATGGCGTCAAAGTGTCCGGTTAGAAAGTCACTGACCACTTCACCGCTGGCAGTTGGCACTAGTTTGCCCTGGTTGGAACCGGTATTTTCCTGTTCGACTTCGCGAATCACCCTTTTATCTTTAAAGCTCAAGACTATAACATCGCGCGGCGTGCCTTCACTCTCGCCACGCTCGGCGTAGCCCCTAACCTGTACCGTATTAATAATGGTGGCGTAGGTTGAGGGCCGGCCAATGCCTAGGTCTTCGAGTTTTTTAACCAAACTGCCCTCTGTGTAACGAGCTGGCGGCTTTGCAAATACTTGGCGGGCTGAGGCAGCGGTCAGATCCAGAGAATCTTGAGCTTTAAGCGGCGGCAGTATATCGTCTTCTTTTTTATTTACACCGTAAACTTTCAAAAAGCCGTCAAAAATGATAACCTCGCCTTTGGCCTCAAAAACTTCCTGCCCGCTGGAAATTTTTATAGTAACGACAGTTTTTTCCAGCCTAGCCGGCGCCATCTGGCTGGCTAAAGTCCGTCGTCTAATCAAATCATAAAGTTTTTGATTGTAGCTATCGCTACTGACCTGCTCTTTGTTAACATCCGTCGGCCGAATGGCCTCATGCGCCTCTTGGGCACTTTTTGACTTAGTTTTATAGGCTCGGATCTGGTGATATTCTTTGCCGTAGGTTTTCTTAATATAGTTTGTTATTTGGGATAATGCCTGACCGGCCAAAGCAACCGAGTCAGTACGCATGTAAGTTATTTTACCGTCTTGATAAAGCTTTTGAGCACCGGCCATGGTGGCTTTGGCGCTAAAACCTAGCCGAGAGTTGGCCTCTTGTTGCAGTGTACTGGTGGTAAACGGCGCCTTGGGGTTTCTGGTCCCCGGACTGGTTGTCACATCACTGATTGAGAAGTCGGCACCAATTAAACTCTCCAGGAATTTCTGGGCTTCGGCCTCTTTTTCAAAACGCTTAGGCAGCTCAGCCCTTACTACCCCACCCTTGGTTCTAAACTCAGCCGTTACCTTAAACTCTGCTGAACCTGCAAAAGCCTCAATCTCGCGTTCGCGTTCAACTAATAATCTGACAGCTGGTGACTGTACACGGCCGGCCGATTTACCGCCGGGCACTTTTTGCCAAACTACTGGTGATAATTCAAAACCGACAATCCGGTCTAATATCTGGCGGGCTTGCTGGGCTTCAACCAGACTCATATCTACGGAGCGTGGATTTTGGATTGCGTCTTCAATGGCGTGCTTAGTAATTTCGTGAAAGACAATTCGTCTTGTAGTTTTTGGGTCTAATTTTAATACTTCACACAAGTGCCATGCTATAGCCTCGCCCTCCCGGTCTTCATCAGTCGCCAGCCAAACCGTATCAGCTTCCTGCACAGCTTTCCTTAGCTGAGCTATAATCTTGGTTTTTTCCGGGTCAATCTCGTAGACAGTCTTAAAGCCATTATCAATATCAACCGGCTTTGTACCGTCTTTAGTCCTCTTTGGAATAGAACGAACATGACCAACACTAGACAGGACACTAAAGTCTGCACCCAGGTACTTTTCAATAGTTTTAGCTTTGGCCGGTGACTCTACGATCACTAAGTTTTTTGCCATGTAAGCACAAGAGTACTGGATGGCCTATATTAATGCAAATTAGCTGTTGCCCAGTTTGTAGCCTGCCCAAACACCGGATAAACCACCCACGGTGCTTAACAGGATGCCCCAGAGACCAAAGACATTTCCGTTATCAAGCAGACTGCCTATAATGCCGCCGGCAATCGAGCCGACAAAAATGCCCATCCAAATATAGGTTTTAGTTTCCATTAGCTATTTATATTATAGTCCACTGTCCAGCACCTTCAGAACGGATTTTGCCGTTTATTTCCAGCATTGTCAGAGTTTGGTTAAATAGTGTTGGCTCAAATTCACTGGCTTTTAGTAATTCTTCACCGTCAGTTACGCCGTTGGCTATCAACTTTAGAACTACTACCTCCTGCTCGTTATCACCAAATACTTCCCTTTTGTCGGCCGTTTTTGATTCAATTCCTAGAGCGTTTAAGATATCTTCGGCGTCAGTTACGACCGCCGCGCCAACTTTTATTAAATTATTGGTGCCTTTAGAAGTTTGGCTGGTAATATTTCCGGGTACGGCAAAAACATCATTACCCTGCTCCAGCGCAAAGTTAGCGGTGTGCAGCGTGCCGCTTTTCTCGGCCGCTTCGGTTATTAGCACACCTAGTCCCAGCCCCGCAACAATCCGGTTGCGGGCTATGAAGTTACCGGCAAAGATTTCCTCTCCTTCATTGTATTCAGTGACCAAGGCACCGCCCTTTTGCAAAATTTCTTTAGCTAAATGGTGATGGCTGGCCGGGTAGACTCTATCCAGTCCGCAGGGTAAGACAGCGATAGTTAAGCCTTTAGCTTTTAGGGCTGCCTCGTGCGCTATTGAGTCTACCCCAAGTGCCAAACCGCTTACAATAACAACTCCCTGCTTGGCTAGATCGCCGACGATTTTAGAGGTAACGGCCTTGCCGTAAGGGGAGACCTTTCGGCTACCAACAACACTTATACAGGGATTAGCCAGTAACTTTTCAGGTATTGCACCCAGCCAAAACAACTGCTTTGGCGGTTGAGCGATATTAAGGAGTGCTCTGGGGTAGTTTTTGCTAGATGGGACTAGCTTTAGTGCCCGAATACTCATAATTTGCCTCTGTTAAAGTCAAACTTATGCTTATAATTTGTATTAATTACAAAAAGGTTTAAAAGTATTGACATAATGAAACATTTCTGCTAAAATTGCAACCTGTAAGTTGACATTTGTCTTCTTACGCACCTTATATAAGGTGTCTAAAAACTCATTCGTGAGAATATAGACACCCCAATTCTAACACTTCTGTCTTTTTTTTAAGATGGAAATAGTTAGACGTTTTAGAGCGTTAGCTAAATAAGTTGTTACCCTCCACTTTTCTAGCGTTTCCAAATCTTTTTGGATACGCGCTCTAAAACAAACTATTCCCTTTAACTTATAATCCAAGCTGCTTGCAGTTTCGGAGACCCGGTTTCAAAGCGAATCCCCAAGATGTTCCGCTTTAGGTGGACGGCACACGTCTTTAAGGAGTTTTGGACGCCGATGCTTCGCTCGGGTGGGTTGAAGGGTGTAGTTTGGGGACTACGAGTTTGTCCTCTGAAGTTGAGTCTCAAGTGGTGCCCACCCCCTCTTGAGACTCATTTTTATTTAAACCAGAAAACTGCGGGTTTCGCTCGACAGCGGCTGGCCATAAATATGCTCGCTTAAAATGGCGTTGGCCTCCCTTTTTAGGGCCGGCAGTTGTTCTATCTCTTCTTTGGTAAATTTATCCAGCACAAAGTCCTTACTATCGACATAAGAGACCAATTTGTTCTTTACACCTATTCTCACTCGGCCAAAATCTTTGCCGATATGTTTTAATAGCGATTCTACCCCGTTGTGACCAGCCGAAGTGCCACCCACCCTAGTTCTAATTTGGCCAAACGGGATATCTAGCTCGTCATAAATCGCTACGATTTGGGCTGGTGGGATTTTATAAAAGTGACTGACTGCCTGGGCGGCCTCACCGCTTAAGTTCATAAAAGTTGTTGGTTTTATAAGAATAACCCCTGCGCCGTTTACTTCACGATGGGTAAATAGGCATTTTAAGTCCTTCTTCTCTACCCAACTTGGGAATTCCAGCTTTTCAGCCAAGCTATCAATGCATGCAAAACCAATATTGTGACGGCTACCATCATATTCCTTGCCGGTGTTGCCCAGCCCAATAATAACCAGGTTTTTTTGTGAGCTTAAGTTATATAGCGGCTCACTTTTGCCGTAATCTGTTTTTCTTTCAAAAAGACTCATACCAGAACAGTATAGCCCAATGTTGCGTATATTTGACAAGTATGTTATAATAATTCAAATGAATTGTCCAGTTCCGGAGCATTTTCCACGGCAAAAGTTCCAGCAAGAAGAACTTGGGCCTATTGTTAATTACTTAGGTGCCCAGTTTTACGACCAGGCTGGTCAGATCTGGCAACCCCTAACGCCTGATGCATTTGATAGCCCAATTACTCTAGCCAATTTGGGTCCATTTTGTGGTTCATTGCAAGAAGCCATTGACGCAGTAGTTAATTTTCACTACCCCCCTGAACTTGAGGAACACGGTAGTCCCGAAAATGAGTTAATTAAATCTACCCGAACTATCGATGAAGAAGGTAAGGAAGTAGGTTTTACATATCATGAGGACTTTAACCAAGTTTTATGCGAGGGACTCTACAGCGGTGCAACTCTGCCACTATTGACATTCAGAGCTATTAGAAGCCAAAAAACACGCGGAACTATTGAATATGACTATACGGCAAGTGAAGAAACAATTGATTTAACATCTGCGGCTAATATGCTAAGATCCAAGTCCTTTCAAGCCACACTATTAAGCTTAGCTAAAGCTCCACATGGATATTACGGCTCCGTATCAACAAACCTGCAATTTGTAAATGAGGATCTTGCTTACCCACTCGGTAGCAATATTAGCGCTTCTCCGTTTACCTTGGCTGATGGAGCATTGAGCCTGAACAGCTCAACGAAAGTGTTTTTAAGAAAGACTCTAGCAGAAGTAAATGCTTCTGATGCTGACCCGTTTAGAAACAGTTCTGGTTGTCCAGCTCGAAGGACTACTTATCCTATACTCGGCGAATACGCCATGGCTTTTGCAAAGCAAAGAGGCATTTGTCCTGAAGACTTAATGTATCAAGAAAAATCGGTAATTATAGCTGGTTCTGAATTCGTTGCGAATGCTCTAATCCGCCAAGACGAAGTATTAGCCCGAGCGGCTTAACTTTTTTCGATGAACCAGAGTTTTATTGGCAGACCAGCAAAGTCATAAACTTCGCGCAGTTTGCGCTCTAAATAGCGCTTGTAGCTCCAATGTAAGAAGCCGGTGCCAGCGCCAAAGATTTTAAAGTTGGTGGCGTCATCTTCTTGGACCACGTAATTAAGTTTAGGCTGACGATTTTTTAATCCGGCTGGCGGGTGCTCACTCACGACCTGCCCTAACCATTTATTAAGTTCTGGCGTTGGAATGCGCTGACTGCGACGCTGATTAATCTCACTTGCCAACCCGAAAATTTTTGTCACGTTTTGTCCGGTGACACTGCTGGAAAAAATAACCGGCGCCCACGGCACAAACGGAAAGTCGGCTTTAATTTGGGAAAT
>JANWIN010000002.1 GCA_025449905.1 Candidatus Saccharimonadales bacterium | reverse complement strand
TCGAGACTAAGCGCTTCATATAGGTTTAAATAATTCGGCACGCTGGATAAAAATTCCTGCCCTCGAATAACGTGACTTACCTTCATTAGATGATCGTCAATTATATGGGCAAAGTTGTATGTCGGAAAGCCATCGGCTTTAATGAGAATAAAATCATCAACTGCTTCTTCACCGGTCTTGAGTTCGCCCATCACCCTGTCCTGCCATATGTAGGCTTTAGGCTCTGACTTAAACCTTAGTGGCATGCCCTTTTGCCATTTGTTCGGGTTCTTTGGCCGGTGGTTACGAAATAATACAGGTCTTTTAGCCTTTGCTTCTTCACCGCGAATTCGGTCCAATTCTTCCGGTGTGCGTTCATCAGCGTAAGCCCGGCCACCATCAACTAATTTTTGAGCCCACTGATGATAATGCTCCAGTCGCTCACTTTGCCTAAATGGTCCTTCATCCCACTTAAGCCCTAGCCACTCCAGCGAGTCAGTGATGTGTTTTTCAGATTTTTCAACGTTGCGACTACGGTCAGTATCTTCTATGCGCAGCAGAAACTTGCCGTTCGCCTGCTTAGCAACTAACCAGGCAAACAAAGCCGTCCTTAGCCCACCTACATGCAAGAAGCCTGTCGGAGATGGAGCAAAACGAGTTCTAACCTCACTCATCAGATAGATTGTAGCAGATTAGGCTAAAGCGAATTTGCTATATTTAGTAACTGGTTGTTATTAAGGTTGGAGTTGCCAGCAACTTGGTACAAAACTCCGCCGCTTACCCAGGTAGCATTAGCGCCGTCATAAATATAAATTGTTTTACCCTGTTCTTGATAACTTTGGTAAGGTTTTTGCTTGGGCTTAACGATGTTAGCAAGCAGTGTCTCGCTATTCCAGCTGGAAGCAGTTTGCTTAATGGCAAAACCCCTATTATTACTACTAGATTTATATTCCAAGGTTACTTCACCGTTTTTATAATTGATGGCTTGGCGGTTAAAACCTGCGGGCTGATAAGTTGGTAGTGAGGCGCTAAAGCCTGCCTGAATGCTAGCAAAACGAATTTTAAGCTCCGGCAGGAAATACCAAACAAGCGTAGCAGCAAGTAGAATCACGATTATTAATGAGAGTATAATTTTGGTTGATTTTTTAAGTGGAGTTATTTTTTTTGTAAGACTTTTAGAGGCAACTTTGGGCTTCTTAGCTTCAATTGGTCTGACTTCACTGATTTTAGGGTGCTTAGCAAACGAACTACTTTTGGCTCTAATAAATGGCTTGGCAATAACTTCGGCAGTAGCTGCACTAGAAGTGCTAGACCGATGCTTGCCTGACCTAGAATGGCCTGGTGACTTAACACTTAAAGGCACCATACGCTTAACAACTTGCGACTGGGCAGTGGCAAAACGCACAACATCCTTACTTTTCTTAACCAGTGTTGCGCGTCTGGCCCGTTGAACTGACCTGCCGCTAATTCCGCTGGACGTTGCCTGCGTCGAGGCTATTGGTCCGCTAACTTTTTTAACTGTCGGCTTAGCTAGTACTGGCTTTTTTACCGTCGAGCGCATCAAAGTTTTGGCGTGCTGAGGTTGACGGTGAGTTAAATGACGCGAGGAATGCCTGGAGTGAGATTGAGCTTTTGAGTGAGGTTTATGATTATGAGCTTTATCAGGAATGACTACCCCGTCAATAGTTTTAGAATGGCCTTGCTTTTGAGCGCTTTTAATTTTCGAAGTTGGTTTGTGGATTTTAGAAAAGTCAGGTAATTTGCCGGTAAATGCACCAGTCACAACATCATAAATTTTGCCATTTAGCGCAATTACATTCTTGGGATTTCCCACTTTTAGCTTACCCTCTCCTGTCTTTAGAAATTAAATCGTAATTAAATATACTACTCTGCGAGCAGCTGATTGACAACCTTAATGATAAAACGCAGACAGGTAATGCATAGTACTAATGTAAAATAGATATAGTTTATGGATTTCCTCGACCCTAAGAAACGGAAGGCTCGTTCGCGGCGGCTGGTGGCCGGCTATATATTAATGGCCATTGCTCTAGCACTAGGTTCAATGGTTGTGCTGTTTCGCACTTACGGTTACGATTTGGACCGCAAAACCGGCAAAGTAATCCAAAACGGCTTGGTCTACTTATCAGCTAAGCCGCAATCTGCCAGAGTTTTTGTTAATGATCAAGAAAGAGGAAATACGGACACTCGCCTAACTATTCCGGCTGGTCTTTATAAAGTTGAACTAAAGCGTGATGGCTATCGAACTTGGGGAAAAACATTCTCCCTTGACGGTGGCAGCATTGAGCAGCTGGTCTACCCGCGCCTGTTTCCTAAAAAAATTAAGCCTAAAGATTTACAACTTTATTCCCATTTGCCCACCTTTGCCTCGCAAAGCCTCGATAAACGTTGGCTAATTATTAATCAGCCTGGCTCGAATACTAAGTTTGACCTATTTGATCTAAATAACCCCGATCAAAATCCGGAGGAATTGTCACTTGCCTCAAATTTACTTAGCTCAAACTCTGGGCGGCTGAGTGCGGTTGAATGGGCTTCAGACAACCGACACTTGTTAGTCAAACACAGCCTAAAAAATGGCAGTGAGTTTATTCTGATTGACCGTCAATCACCCACTAGCTCCACTAATCTAAGCCAGATACTCAATGTTGGCTCAGCCAAAATCAGTCTGCATGATAAGAAGTACGACTCCTACTTTATTTTTAACAGTAAAACCTTGCGGACCGCAACTCTCGAAAATCGCAACCCGAAACATTTTTTGAGCAATGTGGTCGCCTACAAGGCATTTGGCAACAACACAGTACTCTACGCCACTTCGTCAAGTACGGAGACTAACAAAGTATCTATACAGGTAAAAGACAGCAGTAATACTTATATCATTAGAACTTTACCAGCTGGTACCAGTTACTTACTGGATCTGGCTAAGTTTAAAGGTCAGTGGCTAATCATGGCAGGGGCAAGAAGTGAAAATCGGGCCTATATCTATAAAGATCCCTTTCCATTTTTAAGACAAAAAGAGGCTGGGCTGTTAACGCCGGCGGTAACCCTAAGATTAAATTCACCAAAGTTTTCTTCATTGTCCCAAAATAGCCGCTTTATGGCCCTACAAAACGGTCGCAGTTTTGCTGTTTATGATGCTGAGAACGATCGTCGATATTATTTTGATCTTGCGTCAAAGCTTAGCCAAGGCCAGCAAGCTGAATGGATGGATGGCCACCGTTTGCAAGCCGTTTATAAGCATAAAGTTATTGTATTTGAATTTGACGGCCTCAATGGTCAAACCCTAACGGCGGCTAGTTCGCCACAAACTGTTTTCTTCGACCAAGGCTATGAAGCGCTATACGCTGTCTCACCATCAGTTGAAGTTAAGGGGCGCTCTGCATTAACCAGTGGAGCTCTAAAAGTGCCTTAGAATAACCAATCTTTGAGCCTCTGCCACAAGCTTGGCGAGTTACTGGGAAGCACCGTAGTTTGGCCGTGAATTTTGACTTGGCCAGTCTTATTCTTTGCTGGGTTTGGCGCTATTTGGACACCAAAAACTGCTAGCCTATGCAGCGACGTACCCGGCGGGTCGCAAGTAATCAAAGTGGCAGTTGCAATTTTTGACTGCTTATCTAAAATACTGACAACAGATGGCTCGACAATCTTCTTTGCGTAAACCTTATAGACGTAGCGTTTTTTGTCCTTAGTTAGGTAAAAAACATCACCCGGTTCCAGCTTACGCAGCAGTACAAAGGCAAACTTATATTTGCCAGGATTGAAAATATTGTTGCTGGAATGACCAAAATAAGCGGCGTTTCCCTTTTCGCCTGGTTCTACTGTCGTTGGATAGTGCACCACGCCATTCTCTAGTGATTTCTGAATAGCGCCCTCGTCAATGGTGTCTTGGCTATAGTCCACCGGGATTTCAACATTTATCTTAGGAATAATAATTTCTGGAGTGGCGCTAATGGCGGCCGTACTTTGATCAATAATTATTGGCGTTGAGCTAACTCTGCGGCTAGGTGAAATAAACGGCGCGATAATCCGCTCATTAAAGAAGCTAAACAGCAGTATTAAGACTACGAATGAGCCCATACCCAAACCAAACATTAGAGACTGTAAGTGTTGTTTGGTTTTTAGCTTTGCTTTGGTATTTACGGTGCCGGTTATTTGCGCTTTTTACTGGCTGACGGTCTTAAGCTTTTGATGGGTCTGTTTAGCGTGGTGGTGCTGGATAGGCGAAGCTTTTGGCGGTTCCGGCTCTGGGTGTTGCACTTGGGTGGCCCTTGCATAGTGGGAAGTTCTATCATGCTCGGCATAAAACTCCTGCCAGACGGCGTGTTTTTCATTATCCGGCAAGTCAATATAGTACTTGTGCCAGGCTGTTTGGATTTCGGCCAAGGGTTTGCCGGAAGTCGACAGCTCATACATGAATTTTTGATGCTTGGAGCGCGCCTTAGCTATCTCGGCTTTGGCTTCTTTGAGCTCTTCTTTGGCTGGCGGTTCTTTTTTGTATAGTGCTTCAATTTTCTGACGAATCAAATCAGCCGCTGGACCTTTTTCGGGTTCATCGGAATCGGCATGCCCAGAATCATTTGCGGGTCCATAAGTTGGCATTGAGCTAAAACCAGTAGGATTTTTGGGGTCCATTCTTAGCTTAAGTATAGTACACTTATCTCTGTTGTTCTAACCTACTGGGCGAGTGGCGGAACTGGTATACGCGTGCGACTCAAAATCGTATGCCGCAAGGTGTGTGGGTTCGATTCCCACCTCGCCCACCATAAATAGCGTTATCGGCGAGTTCTGTGGGTTATCACTGGCTTTTTATAATTAGCAGGGTTGAATTGTGACCTTTTCGCCCTTTCGGCCGTATTAGATATCATAAGCTCCAGTCGTTCAAAACATGCTGACAAAAAGCCAATACTGTTATTTGCATATGCAAGGGCTAAGCTCTTAGTAGCGTCCTCAGAGCGCGTAATTTCCTCTGTAGAAACTACACTAATACCTTTTGCATAAGGACGAGATGCTCTCTTTTTAGATGTTTTAACCTGGACAGCAATTTTTCTATCATTTAACTTACCCACTATATCAACTCCATTCTGTAAACCGCCTCCTTTACTACTATCCTGACGAGTCGTAGATGGCAGGAAGTAGCTGTTCTCGTCAGCGTATCCATTTTCCGCACCCCACCATAGTAAAGATAAGACTGCAGCTTCGCTCAACTCACCAAATACACGGCGTCTTGATTGGCTGAATAAACGCCCTTCCAATGCGAACCTAGACACATATTGTAAGTTTCTATTTACAGCTTCAGGGGTTTCATGCGACAAAGAACCTCCAATTAAAGATTCCATCGCAGGTTGGCAAGCTAAAACTAAGGCTGCTCTCAGTCCTTCGTGCTCATACTCATGCGACTGTGGCCAATCCAACAGAACTAACCCACCTAGATGCTGGCCAAGTCTTTGCAATTCGGTCAATCTATCTTGCCTAGGGCCTTCTCCTCTAAAAGTATGCTGAAGCATAGCATCTGATGCTCGCCTCAAGTCGGGACCGATATCTGTGTACATGCAGTTTATTTCACTACTTTAGAATAAATTTGTCAATAAGGAAGTTGTTAAAGCTTCAAATTCTTTAATTGGGTTTTGCAGCCACCAAACGCCCGCCTTAGTGGCAGTTTGGACTCGCCAGATCTTTATATCTTTTTCTAGTTTAGTAGAACTTACTTGCCCGCCAGCCGCTATGAAGATATTTTTTAGATGTTTGACTATTATGCTTACTTCGAATTGTTGGCTAAATTCATGTAGCCACTCCACTAAGCGTAAAATATCCATATCAAACGTCAGGGGTTTATCAAACTTGGCTTCACTAGCCAGCTTTTGTAGTTGCGCAATACTTAAAACCAAAGTAGTGTTTGCCCTTTCAAGTACAGTGTTTGGGGAAGAATTAAAGTTATTTACCGCATCCCTGGTAATTGTTACTTGGCCGGAGTATTTATCAACAAACTTTTCTATTAATGCCGCGGTTTCGGCGTTTCTTCCCAACTCACCAGCAATCAATACACCATCTGCCCAATTAGCTAAGTCTAGCATTTGGGCCAGAGCTGACTGCTTAAAACTGCCGCTGGGTGTACTAGGTGCATATTCGGCCGTTTCAAAAATACTGCCAACGGTTTTTTGCAGAACGTCTGGCAAAAGCACTTTAGCTACGCCAACTCCGGCCTTTAGAGATTCATTGTAGGCTTGTGCTGGCACGGCAAAACCATGGGCATTGCCGCCAATGATTAAAAGCTTGCCGCGGGCTTGCTTAATCTCTGGCCGACTCCACAGCAGGTCTGGAAATAACGGCTTATCTGCCGTCTGCTTTTTCCAATACTCATCCATTTACTTAGCTTACCACTTAAAATTGTACATTTTTGTGACGATCGTCACGATTATGTACAATTTTAAGGAGTGTCATTTTTTGAGTCGGTAGCGGCCATCTTTTGGTCTCAGTTCATAAACGACGTTTTTGCGCTCAATGACAATTTTCCAACCTCGTTTTTGGGCATGATCAAATAATTTTCTTTCAGGGTTAAAAGCTATTGCCCGCTCTGTCATTTCTAACATGGTTATATCACCGGCGCTATCACCAACACCCATGCTTTTTTCATGAGATAATCCGTGCTTTTTCATCAGTTCAGTTAAGATTTTATGTTTGTCAAAGCCTCTTATTATTTTTTCTCCGGTAAACTTGCCGTTTTTTTGGATGTAATTACTGCCCACGCAGTCATCAAAGCTATAATATTCAGCTATTTTTTCAACTATCTCTTGTTGAGAGCCGGAAATAGCTAACAAAAAATAACCTTTCTTCTTTAGGTTCAATATCAGATCCCGCGTATAGGTGTAAACTTGGTCTCTGTACTGGTCAAAGGCCATGTCAACCGCTTTGTTAAATTGGCTGACGTTGAGCTTCTTAAATACCTCGTCAACAGCCTCTACCAGCGCATGTTCATAGTCTTTAAATGATTCATCATGTTCGCGCCGCTTCCAGCGCATACGAGCTTCTTTAACACTTTTAAAAGCCGTAGGATCGCCGTAGCCAAATTTTACCAATACATCGGCGATGGCGTGGTAAAGCTGCCAACGTATCAGCGTGCCGTCAATATCAAAAACCGCAAACTTCTTCATAATGTTATTTTTTGGATCCGTTTTATGGATTGGCTTTTAATCTGGCCGTGTTCGTCAAGCACAAATTTGCCTTTCATTTTTTCGCCTCGCAAAATGTTTGGCAGCCAAAATGGATCATCGGACCACATTTTGGTATAAGGTATTTCATTAATCTGGAACCATCTGGGTGCCATCTCTTCGGTTTCAGTAGGCTCACCTTCCCATTTACGACAAACAAAGGCGCGGACATCTAACTCGTGTTTTTGGCCATCGTGGTATTCTTCGAAAACAATGTCCGCCATAGGTGTCGGGTTAATGGGTGTTATACCGACTTCTTCCTGGCTTTCACGGATTGCAGCCTGCGTGAATGACTCATTGTCTTCGACTTTGCCACCGGTCCCATTCCATTTGCCAGCCCCAAAACCACGCTTTTTCATGGCCAGCAAAATCTTATTTCCATCAACCACGAACAATACAACATGTTTTTTCATATATCGAGTTCGATGCTGACTGGGCAGTGGTCGGAGCCCATGACGTCAGCGTGAATCTGGGCGCTTTTGACTTTGCTCTTTAAACTTTTGGATACCAAAATGTAGTCTATGCGCCAGCCAATGTTTCTGGCGCGGGCATTAGCCCAGTGCGTCCACCAGCTGTAGTATCCATTGCCCTTAGTGAACATTCGAAAGGTATCAACAAATCCGCCGTCAAGAAAGTTCTGAAAGCCTTCGCGCTCTTCTTTGGTAAAGCCTTTCTTGCCATCATTTTCTTTCGGCCGGGCTAAATCATCTTCGGTGTGAGCCACATTTAAGTCACCGCTAAAAACCACTGGCTTTTTCTTTTCCAGCTGCTTGGCATAAGCCAAAAAAGCTGGATCCCAGTGCTTATGACGTAATGGAACTCGGCTCAAGTCATCCTTGGCATTGGGTGTGTAAACCACCACGTAAAAAAACTTGTCATACTCAGCGGCAATGACCCGACCTTCTTTGTTGGGGTCACCATAAATATCGCCGGTAACTTTATATTTATCAATAATACTTTTGGGCAGGCCGTGCTCGACTTCTAACGGTTCAACCTTGCTAAAAATGGCTGTGCCGGAATAACCTGGTTTCTCGGCTGAATTCCAAAATTCTTTATAATCCGGCAAATCAACTTCAGATTGATCTTGCTTAGCTTTGGTTTCGCCTAAGCCTAGAATGTCTGGTTTGTGCTTCTCAATAAAAGGCAGAAACAGTTTTTTATTATGAACGGCACGGATGCCATTAACGTTCCAAGCATAGATCTTCATTGCGCTACCAGTATAACTTGTAGTAAGATTGACCGCTAGAACTTATATGGTCAAATACAAGCGAGTTTTACTAAAACTTTCTGGTGAGCAATTAGCCGGTAAATTTGATAATGGTATTGATCCAGAGTTGGCCGCTTGGCTGGCCAAAGAGATAGAGAAAATCTCCGCTGCAGGCACGCAAGTGGTGATTATGGTTGGTGGTGGTAATTTCGTGCGAGGGGCCCAAATTGCCGGCCACGGTATCCAGCGCGTAACGGCTGATCATATGGGCATGTTGGCCACCATGATTAATGCCCTAGCCTTAACAGACATTTTTGAAGACGAAGGCGTGCGGACACGCTGCCTTAGTAATATCTTTGCCGAACAAGTAGCTGAGCCTTTTGTCCATCGTTTAGCTAACAAGCATCTGCAAAAAGGCCGGGTGGTGATTCTGGCTGGTGGCAGTGGACGGCCGTATGTAACAACCGATACTGCAGCAGTTGTGCTGGGTCTAGAGCTAGGTTGTGATGGTGTCTTCAAGGCTACCAAGGTTGACGGAGTTTATAATAAAGATCCAGCAAAGCACAAAAATGCTACTCGCTTGAATAACATACCTCACCAAAAAGCCGTTGAAGACATTGATATTAAAATTATGGACAAGGCTGCTCTTGGCCTGGCGCTTGAGCACAAAATGCCCATCATCATCTTTGATGCCCTTAAAAAAGACAACCTGCTAAAAGCCGTCAGCGGCAAACCCGTCGGCACCACCATCCACTAAAATTGTACAAGATATTGACGATCGTCACTTTCTTGTACAATTTTAAGACACTGAAAATTTAAATAAAAAGAGGCCTCTCGCAGACCTCTTTTTTTATCAGTCGATAGCTTAGTCTAGTTTAGGTTGCTCTTAGCAAACGTACCACCACCTTCGTATGTAGCGGTTAGCGTGTACTTAGCACAGTCTTTAGCAGAGTTGTCACAAGCCGTATCGTCGCTAGCTGTTACAGCATAAGCGTAAGTGTCAGCGGCTGGTGCTGCGACTAGAGTCGAGGCACTACCTCGTGGGTCCTTCAACGCTTCAACGTCAAGACCCTTCATGTTAGCTGCTCTCCAAGTGCTGTCGTTTAGGTTTGCTAGGGTTGGGTACTTACCGGATTGGGCGTAGTAAGCCTCTACCTGGCCATGGATGGCCTTAATGTCAGTTTGTCGTTCGGTATTTCGTGCTTTTTGCTGGATACCTGTGAAGGTCGTAATAACCAGCGCCGCCAAAATACCAATGACGACAATTACGATTAGAAGTTCCACGATAGTGAAACCCTGTTGCCTTTTACTAATTTTCATTTATGTTGCCCACCCTTTCGTTACAGTGAGTTTTTATTGTTGTTATGTATTAACTCCGTTATTTTATAACTATATCAGAGTAAGCACAAGCGATTTATCCACACCTTAGAGTTCGAGCGTTTCGCCTGTCTTTAGCACTTGCCAGTCGCTGCCAGCTTCTTTGGCGGCACCTGATAAAATTCCGTACTGAATAGACTCACCTATTTCGGAGAGCAAGGCATTATGCGATGGAAAAACCTTTTGGGCTTTGCAGGCTTTTATAAAATCAGCTGCTTCAGTAACCCTTAGCCAAGGGGCAGAAGCAGGCGTCGCTAAGATACTTAATTGGCTTGATGTAGTTAGTTTTGAATATGAGTCACCCGGGTAATACAGTGAGCCATTAACTAAGATACCAACATTTTGTGTGTCTTGAAATAATTCATGTTGTCCGCCAAAAAACTCTAAATTAAATGGTCCCGCTGCGACATTGTCACCACCAGTGACTATTTTCACCTTCGAGCTGTTAAACTCTTTAGCTACCTGCTCGGTTGAATAGACTTCAACGTTAGGATTAGCCGAGATAATTTTATTTAAATGCACCGGGTCAAAATGGTCTTGATGAACATGGGTTACAACAACCGCTTTAATATTTTGATAATCTATAAAAGATTTAGAGAACACGCCAGGGTCAATCACTAGCCTATCGCTATCCTCCTCTACCAATAAACATGCATGCTCATACTTTGTTATTTTCACGACTCTATTTTATCAAATGGCGGAGAGGACAGGATTTGAACCTGCGAGAGACTTGCGCCTCAACACGCTTTCCAAGCGTGCGCCTTAAACCACTCGGCCACCTCTCCTTGCCGCTAATTATACCGAAAAATATTTGATTAACTCCTTGCGTATCTGGCAAATACAGGAGTAAACTGTATTAACAAAAGCCTAACATCGAAAAGGGTCTGGCGATGATAGAACTTCAAGACGTATCAAAACTGTACGGCTTCGGCGATGCCACTACCGTGGCGCTGGACGAGGTTAACCTTAGAATTGAAAAAGGCGAATTTATAGCCATTATGGGTCCCAGCGGTTCTGGCAAAACCACTCTGCTTAATATTATTGGCCTGTTAGATAAGCCTACTCACGGCAGTTATCGCTTAAGCGGTCGTTCGGTAGCTCGTACCGGAGCCAATCAACGAGCCAAAGTCCGCCGTGATAAAATCGGCTTTGTCTTTCAAACATTTAGCCTTTTGTCTCGACTCAACGTCTTGGAAAATGTTGCCTTGCCCCTAGCCTACAAAGGCGTCAGCCGCACCAAGAGGCTTAAACAAGCGGCTGATATGCTAGCAGAAGTCGGGCTGCATGATCGCCAATACTTTATGCCCCGTCAACTTAGCGGCGGCCAAGTCCAGCGGGTAGCCATTGTCCGCGCACTTATTAATAATCCGGCAATTGTAATTGCCGATGAGCCGACCGGCAATCTTGACAGTGGTTCCAGCCGCGTAGTTATGGAGCTCTTAAGCGAAGTTCATAAAGCTGGCAACACAATTTTAATGGTCACCCACAACCCAGAATTAACCCGCTACGCTAGTCGTGTGGTCTATATGCATGATGGCGCCATAGTCCATGATGAAGCCTCGCCAATTGGCGATGTACCCAAGCTGGCTCGCAAAGTTATGTATCTCTTCCCGCGTAAAACCGAAGAGGATGATTTTGCCGGTGTCGCAGCGCTGATGCAAGCCATCCCCGACAAAAAGACGTCCAAAAAACGTAAACACAAGACTAAGAATAAGCGGCGTGGTAAAAAAGTTACCCCCAAAAGGAGCAAGCGCTGATGCTGGGCAATGATTTTAAAATGGCCATTGCTATGCTGCGCAGTCAGAAATGGCGCAGTGGACTGGCGATATTTAGCACTGTAGTTTTTGTAGTTTCAATCGCCACTATCATTGGTCTTGGCGCGAGCGTCAAGCACCAAATTAACACTCAGTCCAAGCGGGCCGGGCAAGATTTGGTGACCGTTCGTCCAGGCCAGCCGTTCAGGCTAAATAATGGTCAAGCTGCTGACATTAATCTGACTTATGGTCTGGGCTTTGGCGCCGGCAGTTTATCTGGGCATGATCTTAAGTTGGTTAAAGAATCTAATGGTGTTGGTCAGGTCTCAGCTGTGAATTTTGTAGCTGGCAGTTTTAAGACCGAAGAACAAGAATACTTAAACGGTTCTATCTTTGGCGTTGAAGACAGCTTTCGGTCGCTAATAAATCAAGATCTGGATTTCGGCACCTTCTTTAGTCCGCTAGACGATACAAGCCATCAAGTAGTTATCGGCCGAACCATTGCCGAAGAGTTATTTAAGGAAAACGTGCCACTGGGCCGCAGCCTATCAATTCGCGGCCAAAACTTTGTAGTCAAGGGCGTGTTTCAAACCTTTCAACCCAATACCTTGGTACTCGGTTCGGATTTTAATAGAGCAATTTTTATCCCCTATCAAACCAGCTTAGAGATTAGTGATGGCAGCAATCAAATTGTCCAAATACTGGCCAAACCGGCAAAACCAGGCCAGTCCGAGAGTCTAGCAAAAGATATTAAAGAGCGCTTATTTAAATCGCACTTCGGGCAGAATGACCTAAGCGTACTTAGCCAGAAGCAATCAGCAGCCTTTTCAAAGCAAGTCGTTGATAAAATTATCGCTTTTATTGCCGGTATAGCTACCATTGCCCTGTTAGCGGCCGGCATTGGCATAATGAACACTATGCTACTTTCAGTTACAGAGCGCACTCGTGAAATTGGCATTCGCAAAGCCTTAGGGGCGACCAACCGCCAGCTACTTAGGCTTTTTTGGTTTGAAGCGCTGGTTTTGAGTGTAACCGGTGCTGTTTTAGGAATAATTGGAGCGCTACTTGCCAACTACTTCCTGCATATTCTGACTAACTTAAAGCCGCTGGTCTCGTGGCAGGCTTTAATTTTACCAAGCATAATGGCTATCGCTCTCGGTATTTTGTTTGGGATAATCCCTGCTCTTAAGGCTTCAAAGAAAGACCCAATAGACTCCCTAAGGCATGAGGCCTAGGGGCCGAAGTAATACCAAAAATGTTGAAGAATTAGAAAGATTATAACCAAATACCAAACAATTAATATGTCTAAATGATGGCGCCGGGCAAAAGCCGTCGCCGGGGCTAGTTTTTTAGGAATTTTTATATATCCCTTTTCAAGTGTATATAACTTGGTGTACCAAAAAATCGGAATAGTCACTGCCCAAACCACCATACAATATATACAAAGTGCATTAATCCTATAAACGCTCTGGAAAAATAGCCAATGTATAAAAACTACGCCAAAAATTGTTCCGGCTAACAGCCCCAGCCAGTACCAGCGTTTATATCGTGCGCCGGCCAGGATCCCCATACCAATCGCAAAAAGCGCCCCAAATGCCACTAGGCCAATTATTGGGTTAGGAAAACCAAATACATGAGATTGAGATGAGCTCATTACCGAACCACAGCTGATAATCGGATTGATGCTGCAGGATGGTACAAAATTTGGATCTTCTAGCAATTTTATTTTGTCGATCATAATAATTGCCGAAGCTAGAATGCCAAAAACACTTCCTATTATCAGAAGCCATGTCAAAATTTTACCGAGGTCGCCAGATGCCTTCTTGTCTTTGCTCATTCTACCCATAGGATAGCAAAAGCCGCCAAATTATATAAGTTACCCAGCTATGCTAGTCTGATTATAGTGGTCTTTATTTTATTGTTTTTATTTTTGGTTAGCGGTTTTGCCCTGGCCGGGCTAGTTGGCGCGCCTTGGGTACCGACTTATAGACGTGACGTTGAAAAAATTATAGCTGACTGTCAGCTTAAGCATAGCCAGTTATTCATAGAACTGGGCTGCGGTGATGGCCGCTTAGTGGCAGCGGCGGCCAAGCGCGGCGCCAAAGCTATAGGCTATGAAATAAATCCGGTTATGTGGCTGGTGGCCAACCTTCGAAATTTTAAGAATCCTACAGCTAAAATCAAGCTGGCTAATTTCTGGCAGGCACCTGTTGGCAAGGCGGACGTAGTTTTCGTTTTCTTAATACCTAAATATATGGCTCGAATGGAGACTAAACTTCAAACCGAACTTAAGCCGGGTGCCAAAGCGGTTAGCTATGTCTACAAATTGCCTAAAAAAGAGCCAGCGCTTAAGCGCCAAAAATGGATACTTTATAAATTCTAGTGGCAAGTTTGATTGCCAGAATCTAAAATTTTATTGTCTATAGATATAAATTTCCAGCTATAAGATCCCTTGCCTAAACTAAGCTCCAATACCCCAAATTGATCGTCAACTACCTTGCGACTGGTCAGGTAATTAATTTTTTGCCTGTAATGCGACTTGCCGCCAGTACCAACAGTAAACTGCCCAATACCCTTTTTGCTCAGTTGGCCCCCTGGTGTTTGCGGTGCGAACCTTTCGTATATATGATCATGGCCATTTAAGACAATATCGGCTTGATTTTGATAAAGTTTTTGCCAAAATATGATGGAGCGATTTTTACTTTCCAAGTCATCGGAATATTTACCTGAAGTAAAATGCGGATGGTGCCAATAGGCTATTGTGCAGGTCTGCTGGCTGGTGCTAAAATCGTTTTTTAGCCATTTGACTTGGCGAGAATTTTCGCTGCAGCTAATGTCTTGACAGTTAGAGTTTAAGGAAATAAAGTGCCAACCACCGTCGTTAAAACTGTAGTAGCCTGTCTCGATTGCGGCGCTAGGCTGCTGCGGAAGCTTATCTTTAAAATAACGGTAATAGCCTTTTGCCCCGCTGGTGTAATATTCGTGGTTTCCGGGCGACGGATATAAAATATCAGTGAGTTTGCCCCAATTTTTATCAAACGCGGCCTTAAACTTATCAAATGTCCCATCGCTATACTGCAGGTCGCCAAGGCCCAAAATTATATCCGGGTTTAAATTTTTAACCAATTGGTAGGTTTTATCTGACTGGCAATAGCTTTGATCTTTTGGTGGTTTGACGCCGGGCTCACAGACAATATCACCGACTGCCACCACCCGCAGTGGCTTAACGGGTTCTTCAAGGTTTTTCTGGTAAGCTATTGGTGGCTTGATGGGGTTGGTGTCGGCTAGGCTATTGTTTTTATCAATAATTCGCCATGCCACCACTCCAATAGCCCCAATAACCAGAAGAGTTATAAGGGTAAGGATAATACTAAAACCTGATTCTCTGTTCAACTTCATAAGCCAATAATAACAAACCGCCTAAAAACCGACTGTAACATTTTTATCACTAAGTACTTAATAGCACTAGCAATTACAAAGATTAACTTTTATAATAATCTAAGGATAAGAATTTTAAATGCCAAAACAAAAAATTCAACTTTTTAAGCTAGTTTTAATTGCCATGCCTCTCATTGCCTGTCTAGTCCTGACTATTTATAGCCGCGCTCAAGCCTCAAGCTTTATAAAAACTACCGGCCTACTTGTAAAGTTTAAAGATAGTGTAACTAAGCAAGAATCAAGCAAGCTCCTAGATAATCAAGACGCTCAAGATGTCCAAAAAAATAAAAAACTCGGTGTTTTCTCGCTAAAAGTTCCAAAGTTTTTAGGTAAACAAACAATGAATGAGCTGGCCGCTAACCCGAAAGTTGAATTTGTCGAGCCCAACCACACCGCTAGGGTCTTTTTTACGCCAAATGACACTTACTTCACTGCCCGTCAATGGGGTTTTCTTAACACCGGACAAGTCATAAATGGCGTGGCTGGTAAATTTGATGCCGATATTGACGCCGCTGGGGCGTGGGACACAACTAAGGGATTAGCTGCCGGCAGCCCAGTCAAGATAGCTATTTTAGACACCGGCATTGACCAAGACCACGATGATTTATCAGATAAGCTCATCCTTCAGAATAATTTTTCCCTTTCGCCGACTGTTGACGACCTGTTTGGCCACGGCACGCACGTAGCTGGCATTGCTGCTGCCGACACTAATAACAGTAAGGGTGTGGCTGGCGCCTGCCCGGCCTGCACCCTGCTCAATGTTAAGGTTTTAGACGATGATGGCTCCGGCGATTACGGCTCCGTTTCTGATGGAATTACCTGGGCGGCCGACAACGGCGCCAAAGTTATTAATATGAGCTTTGGCGGCTCGTGGCCGTCGCTGACTTTGGAAAATGCCATCAATTACGCCTGGAATAAGGGTGTGGTTGTAGTGGCCGCCGCTGGTAATTGTGGCTGCAGTAGCAAATCTTATCCAGGTGCTTATAGCAATGTTATTGCCGTAGCCGCAACCAATAATAAAGACAAAAAAGCTTCATTTTCTAGCTTCAGTAATAAATGGGTGGATGTAGCCGCTCCCGGCGTTGATATTTTTTCAACCTTACCTAATAACGACTACGAAATCGGCGGTCCGCATGACTATGGCTATCTTTCCGGAACATCTATGGCTACACCTATGACCTCTGGCACGGTTGGCTTAATCTGGTCTTCTAAATATGGCACTTCGGCTTCAAAAGTCCGCTCGCGCCTGCAATCGACTGCTCAAAAAATCACCGGTACAGGCACCTACTGGTCGGCCGGTCGTATTAACGCAGCAACAGCAGTTAAAAATTAACTCGATTTAACTTCGTTATAACAGCTCTAACCACATCCAGCAAAAAAATATGCTAGAATTATTTAATAATTGGGGGCAGCAAGGATAGAGACTAGGTGAACGAAGCAAAAGTAGCGTTTTTTGACAGAATTGAGCAACAAGGTTTAGCGCTAACTTTTGATGATGTGCGGCTGCGGACATCAGCTAATCCAGATAATCCCCTGCCCGATCCTCTTGATATCAGTAGTCGTTTTTCTCGAAATGTTGAACTTAATACGCCGTTTGTCAGTGCGGCAATGGATACCGTTACAGAATCCAGAATGGCCATTTCGATGGCTGAACTTGGCGGGTTGGGCGTCCTTCACGCCGCACTTAGCCCACAGGAGCAAAAGGCAAAAGTTAGAACCGTTAAATATGCTAATAGTGGGCTTATTCCCAATCCCAAGACTGTAAACGAGACCGACAGTTTACAGGAAGTTATTAATCGCTGTGAAACTGAGAATTATCACTTTAGAACTTTCCCAGTGATTGACAATAATGGTAAATTTGTAGGTTTAATTACCGGCCGGACTTTTCGTTATCGGGACGAAGATTCTACAAAAACAGTTAGCGAGCTTATGACACCGAGCGATCAAGTAGTTAAGGCGCCCGCTAATGTGGAAGTTGACGAGGCTTATACGCTTATGACAAAAGAAGAAGTTAACACCTTACCGCTTATTAATGGCGATGGCAGTGTCAAAGGACTTTATATCTACGACTCTATTAAACGCAGCATAAGAGCCAACGATAGCACTCATAACGTGGACAGTCACCATAGGCTAAGAGTGGCAGCAGCAGTACCTACCAACGAATCGGCCATTGAGCGGGTTAAGCTAATGAGAGGAAGCTCAGATTTCTTAGACGTTGTAGTTTTAGATAGTGCTGATGGCGACTCTTACTGGGCATTCAGAACGTTAGATGAGCTTAAATCAGAATTTCCAGACCTTGATGTTGTAGTTGGCAATATTTCTGACGGCGAATCTGCCAGAATGCTGGCGGAGGCTGGCGCAGATGGTATCAAGGTTGGCCAAGGACCTGGCTCAATTTGTACTACAAGAATAGAAACTGGTATTGGAAAGCCACAAGTCTCGGCTATTTATGAGTGTGCTTCTGCTGTTGAGGATTTAGATGTGCCACTTTGTGCAGATGGCGGTATTAGAAACCATGGCGATATCAGCATTGCCATCGCAGCAGGTGCCCACACAGTGATGATGGGTAAAATGTTAGCCGGCACCGAAGAAGCAGCCGGTGAGAAATTAACCGGTCCTGACGGCCGTATTTATAAAAAATATCGAGGTATGGCTTCGCCCAGCTCTATTAAAGATGGCGGAGCTGCAGCCCGAGGCTATGTGGGCGCCAGCGAAGAGACTCCTTTACCTGAAGGTGTAGATGATGAAGTCCATTTCAGGGGGCCGGTTGAGTCTGTTATCAAGCTATGTAAACAGGCATTGATAAAGTCTATGAAATATACTAAGTCAAGAAGCTTAGATGATCATCGTAAAAACGCGCAGTTATTTCGAGTAACAAATAGCGGCATGATCGAGTCTATGCCGCATATTAAATTGTAATTGCTTAGTCTTACCTTGTAATTACTTGGTCGCGCTGAGGACCAACACCAATCATTGTTATATCTTTACTTAAGTACTTTTCTAAAAATTCAATGTAATCCTGTGCTGCTTCTGGCAGATCTTCAAATCGTGTAACATCCTGTATGTTCTCACTCCACCCCTCCAAATTTGAATATTGCGGTTCACATTGCTCTAACTTGCGTGCCGAATCTGGGGAGACAGAGTATGGCTTCCCTTTTCTAACATAGTCTACGCAAACTGGTATTTCCTCACCATAGCGACTGAGCCAATCAAGTTTGGTCACTGCAATTTCTGTAGTGCCATTTACCATATTAGCTCGCCTAAGTTGTGGCAGGTCCAAATAGCCAAGTCTACGGACTCTACCTGTTGTGGTTCCAACCTCTCCATCAACTGCGTCCTTGTCGCCGTGTAGTAGGTCCAGCAGAGTTTGATCGTGAACTTCAGTTACAAATGGCCCATCTCCTACGTGCGATTGAACTACCTTTGTCACACCTATAACTCTTTCAATATGCTCAGGGCCAACACCCAAGCCAAGCAATATTCCACCCGTTGTTGTCGGTGTGGAGGTAACGTATGGGTGCATGCCGTGCTCTGGATCCAGCCAAAAACCTTGCGCACCTTCTGCTAAGACCCTAGCATCTTTTTTTTCTAATTGATTATTTAGATACCAGACAGTATCAGTAATGTAACTTCCTAGTTTTAAGGCGGCAGCAATATAATCTAAAGCAATATCTTCTGCCTCTTCCAACGGCTCAAGCCCAGCTTCCCGTCTTAATTCTATTTGGGCTTGAAGACCCTCTACTATATTTTTATATATTTTTCCTACGTCATTATTAATTTCTTCGGCTCTCACACCTTTGCGATCAGCCTTTTGGGCGGCTGCCGGCGAAATACCGTTTTTGGTGCTGCCCTGCCTGCTTTCTCCGGCTTCACGAATTTCATCCAAGGATATGTGATGCGGCAAAACTAGATGAACTCCTGAGCTAATAAATAAGTTCCGTTTAGGTATAACGTCTATGTCGTGAGCTCTTAGATAATCAATCTCCTCAACCAGTTTAATAGGATTAAGCAAAGTTCCGTTGCCAATCACATTAACCACACCTTCGTGCACGATTCCAGAAGGCACTTGGTGCAAGTCCAACTCTTGCCCATTTGGCTGGACGACAGTATGCCCGGCATTACTACCACCGTTAAACCGGGCGACAATATCATAATCACCGGCCAGCATATCTACAAACCGGCCTTTGCCCTCATCTCCTCGCTGCAAGCCAACAATTGCATCAATACCCATAGCAGACATCAGCTTATCTAGTGCAGTCGTCTTATGCAAGCACAAACGCTTATTTCAAGTTCAACTTTTTGTAACAGCTTTTGCAGAGGTGGAATTTTTTAACTTCACTGTTTTTATTTGGTGGACTAAATAATAGTGCACCAAACTCTTTAAGTTCCTTACCACAGATATCGCAAGTAGGTTTGATAGCCATTTCCATATTCTACACCGCACCTCTGTTGCCAGAGAAAAGTAGTTACTTAACCATATTATGGTAATATTGACAAAGAAGTGAGATTAGTGTATATTATGTCAGTAAATGAAGAGGTTGGCAAGAGCCGTAGCTGTATTGCTATTGGTTTCGTTACTAATTGCTGGTCCCGTGGGCTTTGGTGCTACTAACGCCTTT
>JANWIN010000001.1 GCA_025449905.1 Candidatus Saccharimonadales bacterium | reverse complement strand
CGAAGCCGCCCTCAAGATTAGATTTCCCTATGATCCCCCAGAAAGACGATCTGGTTGATAGGCGCAAGGTGGAAGTGCGGCAACGCATGGAGCCGAAGCGTACTAATAGGGACACTGACTTTTTATGTTCCATGAGTCGTACTCTAGCGAGTCTGGCTCTTGGACCAGTGCATTTGACTGGTTATTGGTGCAAATCAGCACCCGTTTGTCTTAACAAATTGCTTTCTAAAATTGTGGTTTTTATGCTGGTATCCATAGCAAGGGTGATACACCTGTTCCCATCCCGAACACAGAAGTTAAGCCCCTCGGCGGCGACAATACTTGGGCCTGAGCCCTGGGAAAATAGCAAGACGCCAGCACAAAGATCATAAGCCATAGCCCGCTGGAAGGCAGGTTTTTCTATTTTGGTTGGGGGTCGATTTGCTCTATTAGGTCTATTAAATCACGACGATAATCCTTGACATCAACGTGAGCTTCAGCAGCCATCGGTACAGTGACTATACTAGATGCTCCTGTCACAATTCCACCCAATTCATAATTACCGGTGACTACTCCCACGACCCCGCCAATCACCCAACCACCCAAAACTATACCAGTTGAATGCTTTCTCCACTTCCAAGCTTGTTCTAGCCCATTGGATACCCGGGCAATCCTATCAGCCTCTTCGAACATGTAATAAATATACCAAAAGAATCAATTTATTTTTGGGTATACTAGAAATTGTAATAAAAGGAGGTTTGCTATGGGGAAGATGAGTCCGGTAGTGCATTTTGAGATGGGTTATAAAGATAAAAAGCGGATGATTAAGTTTTATGAAGGCGTTTTTGGCTGGAAAACTCAGCAGTTTGGCGAAGAAATGGGCAACTATGTTGTCGCCCAAACTACTGACACCGATAAAAACGGCATGGTTCAGAAAAAAGGCAATATTAACGGCGGGTTTTACGAAAAAACTAAGAATCCCAGCTCACATCCGCCATCGGTAGTCATAGCTGTTGATGATATAAAAGCAGCCATAAAAGAAGTTAAAAAAGCTGGTGGCAAGATTAACGGGCTGCCAACACATGAGGGCAAACACACTCTGGAACCACAAATGATTCCAGGCGTGGGCCTCTGGATGTCAATTAATGACACCGAGGGTAACCGCGTCAGCCTGCTACAACCCAAATAATAAGACTATTTTTTAATCCAGATTTTGATGGACTAACTGAGTTCTCTGACCTCGATGATTTCGTTGACCGGTACGCCGGCGTCATCATGAGCTTTTTGGACCAAATCGGCACTACTCGCCTCTGTTACGCAAAACGCTTTACCCTGAGCCGCGTTAGCGTGTGCGTGCTTAGGACTTAGGCCGGCTTTAACACAGGCCGCTTTATACTTTTCCCAATTTTGGGTAACCATATCATCGGCTACCGCACCACCCATGTCATGAATTCCTAAAAATGTCCCCATAACCATCCTCCTTATATTTATATAAACTATTATAGTCTCGTTGGTTTATTTTTTCTTGGAGCTTTTAGAGTTTTTGGTTAGTTCACGGTATGCAAGAAACATAAAGTGAACCCCTAGTATAGCAGCGGTAATTAGAATGACTGGCAGAATAAAAACTAACACAATGCCTAGGCCTATATTGGCACCAATAATACAATTTGAAGCGTCAACCTGGGCTTGGGTATAGTAATCCGGGCATTGCGGTGGATTAAAAACAGTCAAAGCCAGCAAAATCAATATTAGCAGCCCTCCAGTAAATACAAACAACCATTTTTTATCTTTTATTGTCTTTTTTGTGTTCTTTTTCATAGATCAAATTATACTAGAAGTTAGCTTTTGGCGGCTTTTTCTAGGTCGGCCACAATAATCTTCTTCATAGGTAGCAGGGCGTCCATAACAGCTTTGGTTTTCTTCTCATCAGCTGTCTCCATGAAATCTTCCATATTTTGCGGAATAATTTGCCAGCTTAAGCCATATTTATCCTTCAGCCAACCGCATTGTTCAGATTCTGGCACCGCTGACAACTTACCCCAAAAATAATCAATTTCAGCCTGATCATTACACGACACAAAAAGCGATGCAGCCTCTGTAAACTTAAATATCGGCCCACCATCTAGGCACATAAACTTTTGACCAGCCAGTTTAAAGATACCGGTCAAGACTTTGCCCTCCATACCGGCCATTGGCCCCTCAGAATAACCGTGCGGGTAGCGGGAAATATTGACTATTTCTGAATCGGCGGCATCTTTGCTGGGCGAACCTTTAAAAACAGAGACATAAAAATTCATAGCCTCCTCGGCATTTTTATCAAACCACAAAAACGGTGTAATTTTTTGCATAAATCCTCCTCATTCAACCTTTAATATAGCTTTATTAAACCAGCTTTGTCAGTAAAAAACCTAACTTTGTTGAAATTTAAGTTCTAGCGAGCAATAATTAAGACTATAAATTAAGGGAGGTAATAATGGACGTACAAATTAATATCTGGGGAGTGCTAGCTGCTACATTGGTATCAATGGTTGTCGGCAGCATCTGGTATAGCAAGCCGGTTTTTGGCAAAACCTGGATGAAATTAGAGAAAGTAGACGAGAAAAAGGCTCAAAAAGACGCGCCAAAGGCGATTGGCGGCATGTTGGTGCTCTCAATCTTAATGGCATATGTGCTGGCGCACGTCGCATTCTTGTCTAGCGTATTTTACACCGATAAATCCTTTACCATGGCCGCTGTTTCTACCGGATTTTGGATATGGCTGGGCTTTGTCTTGCCGACAACTGCTAGCAGCAGCTTATTTGGCCAAAAACCATGGAAAGCCACGGCTATCAATGCCGGTAATTGGCTGGTCACACTGCTGGGCATGGGCCTAGCAATTGGTTTAGTTGGTCTTTAGAGAGAGAACACCCAATAGTTATTGACATGAGCGGTATTTAGTGATATCATAAGCGTAATTCGGATAGAAAGAGGGTCTCGACGAGGCCCTTTTTAATTCCGAATAACACTTATAAAACGGGTGGATAGGAGAAGGCTATAATGGCTGGAACAAAACAAGGCGGCAAAGCTGCTGCTGCAACTAACAAAGCAAAATACGGTGCAGATTTTTATGCAAAAATCGGTGCTGTCGGTGGTAAAAAGGGCCGAACTGGCGGATTTTTCGCAAACCGCGAACTAGCTCGTCAAGCTGGCGCTAAGGGCGGACGAATCAGTCGTCGAACTAAGAAAAGCGCATAATTTAAGCTTTTCAGCAACACAAGAGAGGCTCTAAATCAGAGCTTCTTTTTGTTTTAGCCGGTAGGGGCGACAGAGGCGTGATTTGGAGACGTGCCACTCCGTTCCACAATTAAAACAGCGGTAAGTTCGCTCATCAACCTGCAGACTCGAAGTGCTGCAGGCAGGGCAGAGGCTGCGTTTATAAAGCCAATCGCGGTAAGTGTCTAGGCAATCCTGAATATGCTCGGAATCAATCGGGTGGCTATACTTAATGCCTAGTTCTTCAGCCTTTTGCCATGCCTCAACCTCCAATTTCAAAAGATGGAAATCATTATCATATATGGTATGACCGAGCAGAGCATGGCCAACCTCATGCAGTAATGACCAAACCGCGACTTTATTTATCAGCGCCGATGTTTTAAACACAACCATTTTATCTTCAGGCGACCACGTAAAACGCTTGCCGGCTGAAAATTTAATATCTGGGTAGTCTTTTTTTAACTTAATTACTAGTTTGTTCATGACTTGCTTTAGCTAGTTCATAACAGCCATAAATTACGGCTTCTTCTGGTCTTTTGGCTTCAAAAATGGGCGGTATGTTTAGATCCGCACTATTTTTTAGGTCATTCTCCAGCATCTTGCCGAATTTATCAAAATGCGAACCAACCCCACCGCCAATTATCACTGCATTCGGTTTAGTCTCGATCAATAACTGCTTGATTCCAATAGCTAGATCATTAGCTATTTTGCGCCAAGTTTCAACATCAGTAATTTCTCGAGCCTTTTTGCCATACTGCCTAACAATTGCTGGTCCGGCGGCAAATCCTTCCCATACTTCTTGCTTGCCGTTGTGGTCAACTAGCATATGGCTGCCACCGCTGTCGTACTTTGCAGTATCAATAACCCCATTCTCAATTACAGCTATGCCAATGCCGGTACCAATGGTTAAATAAAGCACTTTTCTAAAATCTGGAAACAATTTGGCCTCATAATAACCAGCCATTTTGGCGTCGTTCTCAATAACTACCGGGCAGTTAGTAATTTCTGATAAATTAGCCTTGATAGGTTCGTTTTTCCAAGGTAAATTACCCAGTAATGTAACCACACCCTTCTGACGATCCAGGTTTCCGGGAATACCAGCCCCGGCGGCTATAAATTTGGCGTTGCCTAATTTTGGCAATTCTTGTTTAACGTTTTGCAGAAATTCACTGTAAGTTTTTGAAGTAGGGAACTTAACGGTTTGCTCAATATGGCCATCATCATCAAAGCTGGCCAGGAGAGTTTTGGTCCCGCCGATATCAATCCCCAAATACATGGCTTTAGTTTAGCATGTCACCAGGTCTTTACTTAAGCAAGCTTAACAGATATGTAATGGACATTACATTCAGTACTCGGCAAGGCCAAGCAAGCTTTGCTATGCCTCTGTTCCTCTGATATAATATTGATAATCGTTAGGGGGCAATTCCTATGCACCTAACTGGGAATACAAGTTAAAGGAGATTTATTTAAAGTGCCAAAAACTGCCACTCTAACCATGGATGATTTGCTAGCCAGCTCAGAAATTGCCCAGCTGAAGACTGGAGATGTTGTAGAAGGTACAATAAAGTCCGTTCGCAAGCATGAGCTATGGGTGGACCTTGGAGCCAATGGTCTGGGCGTTGTTATGCGGCGTGAAATCGGCCATGGTCAAAAACTGGAAGAGGGTGAGAAGGTCACAACCAGCGTAGTTGATCCGGAGCTTGATGACGGCACAGTACTGCTTAGCATGAAGCGAGCGGCCAAAGACCGTGGCTGGGATGAACTGCAAAATGTCTTTGAAAGCCAAGAAATTATTGAAATTATGCCTTATGACGCCAATCGCGGCGGCTTGCTCGTCGAGATGGAAGGTATCCGTGGCTTTTTACCAGTATCACAACTGGCTGCTGGCCATTATCCAAGAGTCTCGGGAGCTGATAAGGATGAGATTTTGCAAAAGCTCAACTCACTGGTTAACAAAAGCTTGAGAGTCCGCATTTTAGATGTTAGCCGCAAGGACAATAAGCTGATTTTCTCGGAAAAAGAAGCCATCAAAGATGATATGCAGAACCGCTTTTCCTCGCTTAAAGTTGGCGATGAAGTTGAAGGCGTGGTTACTGGTGTAATTGACTTCGGCGCCTTTGTTAATGTTGATGGCATCGAAGGCCTAATCCACATCTCGGAAATCTCCTGGGAACGTGTAGACGACCCCAGCGAGTACATCAAAACCGGACAAAGTGTCAAAGCTAAGATTATTGCTATCGATAAAGATCGTTTAAGCCTAAGCCTCAAACAAATGACCGAAGACCCCTGGCTACACGAAGCCAAAGATCTTAAAAAGGGCGACCATGTCGAGGGTAAAGTTACTCGCATCACGCCTTTTGGCGCGTTTGTGCAGCTTAGTCCAGCCGTCGAAGCGTTGGTGCACGTTTCGGAAATGAGTGATGATGACAGTGTTGACCCTGAAAAAATCTTCCAACTTAATGAAAAGAAGAAATTTAAGATTATAGATATCGACAGTGAGGCCCGCAAAATAGCCTTAAGCCTCAAGACTAAACCAGCGGTTGTTAAGAAAAAACCAGTTAAAGCCAAAGCAACTACTAAGAAGGACAGCGCCAAAGATGTAAAAGCCTAAAGCGCCAGAAAGGAGTACCGAATGAGTTCTAAAACAGTTGAAATCGCAGACATGGTGACCGTCGGTACGCTGGCCGAAAAGCTTGATGTTCCAATTTCTACGCTTATTACCGAACTGATGAAAAATGGTGTTATGGTGACGCTTAACGAGCGCCTGGACTTTGACACAGCCCAAATTATTGCCACTGAACTTCAGCCCGAAACTAAACTTGTTAAAGGCGAAGCCCCAAGCACTACCTCTAGGAACAGGGATAAAAAGGCCAGCTCCAAAGGCCAGGCCCGGCCGCCAGTTGTAGCGGTCATGGGCCACGTCGATCATGGTAAAACCTCACTGCTAGATGCTATTCGCGAGACCCAAAAAGCTAAACACGAGGCTGGTGGTATCACTCAACACATCTCGGCTTACCAGATTATTCACAACAAGCGCAAAATTACTTTCTTAGACACTCCGGGTCACGAAGCTTTTGCGGCTATTCGCGAACACGGGGCTGAACTGACCGACGTGGCGGTTATAGTAGTGGCAGCTGATGACGGCGTTAAGCCGCAAACTATTGAAGCCATTCGTTTTGCCCAAAAAGCCAACGTCAAAATCATTGTCGTCATCACCAAGATCGATAAATTAAGTGGGGATACCAGCAAAATTAAAAAAGAATTGGCCGACCAAAAGGTCTTGGTTGAGGGCTGGGGCGGCGACACGGTTGTTATTGAACTATCGGCCAAAACCGGACAGGGCATCAAGGAATTTTTAGACATGGTGCTGCTGGTTAGTGATGTTGAGGAGCTTAAAGCTGAGCTTAATGTGCCGGCCAGCGGTTTAATAATTGAGTCGCACATGGAGCGCGGCCGCGGGCCGATGGCTATTGCCCTGGTTGAAGAAGGCGTACTCAAACCTAACGACTTTGTTGTCGCCGGTAGCGTTTATGCCAAAGTTCGCAACCTAGAATCTACCGATGGTCAGAAATTAGCTGAAGCGCCGCCAGCCACTCCGGCAGTTATTGCCGGCTTTAAAGCCCTTCCGGAGTTTGGTGACGAATTTGTGGTCGTTAGCGATGAGAAAACTGCTAAAAATCAGTCATCTCAAACCAGCACACAGCGGCAGGCTAGTGCCAGCAAGTCTAATCTTAGTAGCAATGAACTAATAAACATTATTAATCGCAGCAACAAGCTTACCGAACTTAACTTAATTATTAAAGCTGATGTCCAAGGCTCGTTAACTTCGGTTATTGACAGTCTGAAAGCTCTAAATAGCGAAGAAGTAGCCGTTAGAATTGTTAGTTCCGGCATTGGGGCGGTAAGTGAAAGTGACGTCCATCAAGCCCACACCTCAAAAGCTATAGTTTATAGCTTTCATGCCACGGCTAGTCCGGAAATTATACGCTTGGCTAACCGGGATAAAGTCTCAATTCGCAAGTTTAACGTCATATATGAGTTAATTGACGATGTTAAGAACGAGCTTAGCGGCCTGCTAGCGCCAGAGATAGTCGAGACACCGTTGGGTCGTTTAGTGGTTCGTGGTGTCTTTAAAACCACCAAGAGCGAAGTCATTTGCGGTGGTGAGGTCACTAAGGGTAAGTTAAGCGTGCCGGCTTTAGCCAAACTGGTCCGCGATGGTAAAGAATTAGCTGAGGTGGAGGTTACTAACCTCAAAAGTGGCCCGCAAGATGTCCACGAAATCCCAGAAGGCGAAATGGGCGGTGTTAGTTTAGCCACCAAATCGAAATTGGATGTTCACGAAGGTGACCACCTAGAGGTATTTACGCGCGAAACCAGGGAGCGTACTATTTAACTACAAAGTTTTGGTATATGGAAGACTCAACAACCAATCCAATAGAGCAAGAGAATCACAAAGAACCTGGCTCTAAAAATGACTTCTTGGAAAAATTTAAATTTATGCGCGCGCCAGAAACAGATAATGACAAAGACCATCATCAAAAACCGGGACCAGAACAAATAGGCCATATCGCTGGGCGAATTGAAAACCCAGCTGTTAACGCCGCTACAATGGAGACAAAAGCAGATACTAAAGCCGAACTTAAAAAAGAAGCTAAGTCAGCTAAAGAAGAGATTCAAGAAATAGAAGATAGCAAACAAGCTTTTGAAGCAGAACTGGATAAAAAGATAGAGATAGACAAGAAAACCAAGAAAGCGAATGTCCAAGAATCTCAACAAATTGATCAAGAGATAGAAGAAATACCGCTGAACAAGAATAATTTAGAAAAAGTTGTTAAAGTTGACCAAGAAGAGAGACCAGAAGTTGTTATGGAAAGGGTAGAAGTAGCGGCTGCTAACGATCTGCCAATCGAAAGTCTTTATGAGCGCCGTCATGAGAGTAAAGATAAGGATGACACTGGTCAAGACAGAGTAACGGATGCTAGTCAGCCTCCGATGCCAAAAACTGCTGCTGAAGTAAAGCGAAAGCTGCTTGAGAAAGCTAAACAGTCTAAAGTTCAGCTTGGTAAACTGACGGATAAGTCGCAAAAATTGGCCAAGGACCAACCACCGCTCTACAAACAAGCCGTCACTAGTGGCTTCTGGACGGCCATTGCGCTTTTGGCAGGCATTATAATCTTGGTGTTGTTGTCATAATTACAAACTGATATATATAATCTGTAATTTATTAGTAATTTAGTCATATTTATGATAAAAGACTTGATTAATATTGACGTTTATGCTTAAATAGACTTGCTAAATAACAAAATAGCAAAAAATAAAAACTTTCAAAAGAAGAAGTATAAAAAAATGAGCGAACAAGCACCGGTATTACCCAAAGAGCTACAACAGTTTGAAAGACTGGAAGCTGAGAATTTTTATCGTCACGATGAACAGGGTAACAAAACCGATCAGGTAGTTGGTCGTCATGTTTATGGTGTTGATGAACAGGGCAAGAAAAGACACCTTAAGGGTGATGATGTTCTGACTGCCTACGGGCACACTCTCGAGGAAGGTGCCGCAAATTATGCCTTAAAGGATGTTGATTCAAGCACTCAAGTACAAAGTGAGTTCCCACAAGAATATGACTTTTTACACGACGAGGGTGCCCAAAAAGCCTTCGCCGAAGGTTATAAAGGCCACAAAGGTGGCGAAGAGGCTTATCAAGCCTATGTACAAGACAGGCTGCCTAAAGATTATGATCCACAAACGGCTGCAGGGCTGTTAGGGGAAGTTGAAAAAGTTATAGAAGCTGGCCAAGGCAAGGGTCCAAAAGCCATCGAAGCTGGCCACCAACCAAAAGAACTTCTTCCTGGTAAAACTGAACTACCTAAAGCGATAGACCCTAACATAGAGGTATCTGAGGATTTGCAGGCTGAGCTTAAAGCTGCAGATGATGAATACGTACGCTTGCGTGCGCGCGCCGACAGACGAGCGTTTCTTACTCCTTGGGGTAAAAGAAAACTGGAAGCTGCCAAGCAAAGACGTGATGAAGCAAGAAATGCTGCTGGTGCCGATGTTGCTCGAAAGGCACGAGAGCAAATGCAGGGCCTTCGTATTTCTGAGGAAGACATAGATAAAATAATCTTTCAATCTGGCGCCGTAGCTGCAATCGTAGACAATCATGACCTATTTAAAAGAATAGGCGAAGCAGAACTCGCTCAAAGCGAGAACAAGGCTTTGGTTAGGTTCTACGATGCTTGGGGTAGATGGGGGCTAGGTGAAAGCATTCTAACCAAAGCTGGCATTAAGAAGATGTTTTCAAAAGAGGGTATCAGCAAAATGGCTAAGAAAGCATTAACCCTTGGCGTACCGGGATTTCTTCTTGGTACAGCTGCTGCCGCTGCCGCTCCAATTGTAGCGGGCCCTGTAATTGGAGCTGGGCTAGCCGCAACAGCTGCAACTATAGTGTCTCGCCGATTAATGGCTATGAAGGTTGATAAAGAAGCCGACGCATTACGTGTTGCTAGAGAAAAGGCTGTTTATAGAGGTGAAAATGAACTTGAAAGAATTGACAAGGCTATCGATGATGCAGCGGTCAGCGGCGGGTATGTAGAAGCAGGGACAGTTACCGCCGGGACAGAAGCACGCGGTAAAGAAGATATGAAACGCAACCTAGTGCGTAACATGGGTGCCGCTGTAATTGGTGCAGTTGCCGGTGCGGCTGGTTATCTAGTGGGAGATGCTATATTTCATCACGGAGGCGGTAAGCCCGAAAATCCTGGTGGACGTCCAAACCCACCAGCTCCTCCAGAACAACCTAAGGGTCCTAACTGGACACCCCACCCAACTGATAATCGCTACGAATGGTTATATGCACGAGATCACTTCGGTGGTGCAGAAGCAGCCACACCAATGAATATGCATTATGATGATTTGTTAAAAGCTAGTGGTTTTCACATCATTGGTAACAATCAAGGCGGCGGAGCAGGTGCATACTTAGAATTTGGTCCTCCAGGCGGTCCAATCTACACTGCAGCTAATACTCCAAACTTCCACGGAATAGTTAACTACTATCACAGCTTAGCTCAATTCTTAGAAAATCAACCTCAACAAAATACGCTTTAAAATAGATAACCTCTGCTAAAATAAAACCGAAAGGATAAGCAAAAATGTTTAAACTAGACAACAACCTACTTGAAGAACTGGGTTTAGGTGATCTGCCAGCCGAACAAAAGAACAGCATGCTGCAGCATATCTATGAAACATTAGAGATGCGTGTCGGCATGAAGCTAGCCGATCAGATGAGCAATGACCAGCTGGATGAATTTGAAGGTTTTATAGATAAAAACGACGAAGCCGGAGCCTTAAAGTGGCTGGAAACCAACTTCCCGGACTATAAAAAGGTAGTGGCTGACGAGCTAGAGACACTAAAAACCGAGATAAAAGGTACAGCCAACAAAATTTTAGAAGCTTCTAAAAACCAACCCCCGCAGCCAGCCGTTTAACGGATATAACCTCGTATAAATTCAGTTCCAGACATTTCATTTTTGCCAGTTGGCTTAATTTTATCTATAACTAAGGCTTCACTGCCGCAGTAAACAATCAAATTATTATTCTTAACAAGAGTTTTTCCAGCAATTCCTTCGATTTTTTCTACATGCGCTTGAGTAATGATTGCGTTTTTTCCTTCAAGACGCGCGTAACTACCAGGCCAGCCAAGATATGCTCTGATTTTGCGCTCGATTTGCTCCGCCGATTCAGTCCAATCTATATGGCCATTCTCTTTGTTTAGTAGCTTACAATATGTTGCCCGGTTGGGGTGGGGTTGATTACGAGGTTTTAATTTACCATTCGCTATGTCGGACAATACCTCTGTTAAAAGTTCAGCACCCAGAAGCTGGAGTTTCTGAGCTAACTCAACTTTTGATTCACTACCTTTTAAATGCAGAGTTTTTTGTTTATAAATTGGCCCCTCATCCATACCGGCAGTCAAACGCATTATTGATACACCGGTTTTGGTTGCTCCATCCAAAATGGCTTGTTCTATAGGGGTGGGACCGCGATATTGGGGCAGTAGTGAAGGATGAATATTTATTATACCCAAGGAAAATTGATCTAAAACTGATTGAGGAATAATCCTGCCGTATGCAGCTAGAACCGCTAGCTGCGCCTTGTGGTCGGTCAGTTCGCCAAGACTACCCGTTACAACTTGTTCTAATTCAAAACCAGCAGCGACGGCCGCATCACGGATAATTGGCTTGGCAGGTGGTAACCCGGTAGCCAATTTTTCGTTACCGAAAAATATTAGCAATGTCTTTGTCATAGTTCAACTTTTCTAATTTTCCAGCTGTAGTTAATCTATAAAAGGCATTCTTGTTGCCTTCGATATGGTCAACAAACATCTTGCCGTTGGTATGGTCAATCTCATGTTGTAAAACGCGGGCTAAAAAACCTTCAGCGGTTAAGCGTACTTCGCGGCCATTTAAGTCCACGGCCCGCAGGCGGACTTTTTGATAGCGGGGAACCTTGCCATAGATATTTTTGACACTTAGACAGCCCTCATAGTCTTCTTCGATTTCGCCTTCGTACTTAGTAATCTGCGGATTAACAAAAAATTTAAAAGTCTTGTCATCTTTGTTGTCAAAATTATTACGAACTGCTATTACTCTTAAGGGGCGATCAATTTGAATAGCCGCTAAAGCAACGCCAACCTCATGTTCACGACTGGCTTCCCAATCTAGCGTGACCGTAGCCATGTCTTCGGCTAGTTGCTTAATAGAATCACTAACAATACCAACTTTTTTTGATCGTTGTCGAAGATGAGGATTTGGCAAAACTATAATATTTTCTTTAGTGGCTGTCATTTGCACTAGTATAGCAGAGCTATTTTTGTAGTTTCCGTAAAGGGAAAAGAGCAGCCCGAGCAAAAATCACACTTTTTGCCGACGCGATGAGAAAAACCGGGGCCCCCAAAAAAAACAAAGTTTTTGTGGGGTGATAGTACCGTAGGTTTGTTTCGATTACAGGAGATTTGACGGGTCTAAATTGTAGGTCCAATTACTCGGTAAATTAGCCACAACATTTAAAAGTTCAGCTCGGTTTTTTGCCTTAACTATGAGTTGCCATTCATATTGACCACGACTCTTCTCATAGAAACTAGGTGCTGGGCCAACAATTCTAGCCTTTAGGGGCAATTGCCTCAGCTGATTCAGCAAATTTTCGGCAGCCTTTTGAGCCCCGTCCCTAGATTTTCGACGACAAGTTAACTTTAATAAGTAACAATAGGGCGGAAAAAGATATTTACGGCGTCCTTCAAGCTGTCTTTTATAAAAACCTGCCCAATCATTATTAACGGCGCTAGTAATTATCGGATCTTTAGTGTTTCGGGCTTGGATTACGGCATGGCCACCAAGGTGTCCACGGCCAATCCGGCCCAAAACCTGCCGAATTAGTTGATAAGTTCGTTCTTCGGCAGTGTAGTCGGGAAAAGATAAGCTAGTTTCAGCCCCCAGTACACCCAAGACCGCTAACTTAGGCAGGTCTAAGCCTTTAGCTAGTATCTGCGTACCAACTAGGATGTCTATTTTGCCCTCCAGGGCAGCCTGATAATGCTTTTCAAAGCGCTCGGCTTGTAGGTTGTCGGTGTCAAATCTAGCTAAGCGGGACCGTGGAAAAATTTTTAATAGCGAATCGGCTATGGCTTTAGTACCCATTGAAGTAAAAACAATGTCACTACTACCGCATTTAGGACAGTTACTAACCGTTGGCGTGCGATAGCCACAGGTATGACAGCGCATCAAATGGCTGTCGCCGTGGTAGGTCAGAGGTAGGTCGCAGTTAGGGCAGAGAGCTTGCCAATCACAATTTTGACAAGCCACGACTCTGGCGGTGCCGCGCCGATTTAAGAAAACCAGTGACTGATTGCCGCCATCCAAAGCTATCTGGATATGGTTAAGAAGGCTGTCAGATAGATACGCGTGCTTACTGAAATTATCGCGGTCTCTAGTACTGATGAGTTCTACTTTTTTGTCTAAAGAACTAACTTTAATAGCTTTTTGTTCAAGCCTAATTATGGGGACTGACTTATTTTTTGCCAGAAAATATTCGCTAACTGTTGGCGTGGCTGTTCCTAGAACCAGTAGGGACGAGTGTAGCTGGGCTAACTTACCGGCCACTCTTAAGCCACTATAGTAAGGCGCTTGATCTTGTTTATAAGATGATTCATGGGCTTCGTCGACGACTATTAAACCGATGTTTTCTAACGGTACAAACAATGCCGAACGGGCGCCAATCACTATTAATGGCTCCTTGGAGTCCAAAATAGTTAGCCAAATTTCCCTGCGCTCACTAGCAGTCAGTGAAGAATGGACCACCAGCACCTGACTTTTAAATGACTGTTTAAAATTATCAACTAGCTGGGGTGTGAGCGAAATTTCGGGCGTTAAAACTAAAACTGATTTATTTTTAGCTAAAACTCGTCGAGCTAATTCAATATAGACGCGCGTTTTGCCGGTTGCCGTTTCGCCATGCAGCAACACCGTGCTTTGTTTGCCCATAAGTTTATAAATCGAGCGCAAAGCATTTTTTTGCTCGCCTGTGAGTTGTGGTAATTTTTGAATATTACTAATTTTTGAAGCGGACTTTACAACGCTATTTTTCAACAACAGACTACTTGGCACGAATAGCCTGACTATTGAGCCTAAACCAGCCGGATAATAGCCTATAAGCCAATCTATTAATCTCAGACTTTTAACAGGCAGCACAACGTTGCTAATTTTATCTTCAATTTGCTTAACTTTTATCTTAGGGGTGTTGATTTTATTAATAACAACACCGAGCGTTAGCCTATCTCGGAAGGGGACCTTAACTATTTGCCCCACCTTTAAAACTTGGTCAAATGAGTAAGACAGGGCTTTTTTACCTTGATAACGCGCATCAGAAATCAAGACTTCGTAGTAATTCACAGACTTATTATAACCTTCAATAAAATTAAAGACTGCCTTGAATTAACAAAGCACTCGGTCTATACTTGGGATGACGCAACGTTGTTCTAATAACAATAGAGACTATGCTAGACGTATTCATTACATCACGAGTTAGACGTAAAATTATTGTGGTCTATGCCAAGTACCCGGATTTTAAAACACATGTCCGCGGCCTGGCTAAACTCATTAAAGAAGACGCCGGCAACATTCAGCGGGAGCTTAAAAGACTGGAAAAAATCGGCTTTTTAATTTCTGAAAAACAAGGTAACACCAAGATTTATCACACTAACCGCCAGTTTGCGATATTTAAAGAGCTCCAAAGCATCGTTTTAAAATCTCAAAGAGCTCGCACTAATCAATAATCTCTTGCCCAGCCTATTGGTGCCCAAATGGCTGGGCTTGCAATGCTACCTCTGTTAAGCTAAAATGCGCATAAGATGATACAGGTATCGCGCAAAGACTCTAAAGAGTCACTGGAAAATTTACTGAGGCGTTTTAATCGAAAGGTTCAACAGTCAGGCTTGTTAGGGGTAGCCAAACAAGGTCAATATTTTGAAAAGCCCTTAAGTAAGCGGGAGCGCCGAGCTAGGGCAATTGTCCGCCGTGAGCGCAAGAATTTAAAACTCAAGAAGATTAAACTTGGACAAAAGTAGTACCAAACTTAGGCAGCAAATTGAGCAGGATTTAAAAACTGCACTACTCGCGGGAGAAAAAGAAACTGTCACCACCCTGCGCGGCTTAAAAGGAGCTATCTTAAATGCTGAAATTGCTAGTGGCAAAAAAGACAGCGGCCTTGCAGAAAATGAACTAATTGAACTGTTAGCCAAGGAAGCCAAGAAACGTCAGGAGAGCGCTGACTTATATGTTAGCGGTGGTGAGCAGGCTCGAGCAGACAAGGAACTCGAAGAAAAAGCTTTAATTGAAAAATACTTACCAGAACAAATTAGTAACGAACAGCTTGTAAAATTAATTGATGAAGCTATTGATCAAGTAGGTAGGGACCCGGCAAAAATGGGTCAAATCATCGGCTTGGTAAAGCAAAAAGCCGGAGCCGGAGCTGACGGCGCAACTATTGCCGGTTTAGTCAAGGAGAAACTGGTGTGATTATATTTATGGGGGTAGCTGGCAGCGGCAAAAGTCTTCAGGGACGCAAATTGGCCGATAAACTGGCATTGCCGTGGCTGTCAACCGGCGAATTTTTAAGAATGCTGGTTAGCGGCAAAAGGCGTCAGCAAATGGTGGCTGGCAAACTACTGGGCGATAAGGAAATTATCTCTTTGGTGCAAAAAATATTTCACCTTATTAATATAAATGAAGAATTTGTACTTGATGGTTTTCCTCGCTCAACAGCTCAAGCTGATTGGCTGCTCGGCCAAGTTAAACACGACCAGCTGAAAGTAACAGCCGTCATTCATTTAGTGGTCAGTGAAGCGGAGGTGAAGGCGCGTTTATTGAGTCGCGGCCGGGTTGATGATAGCGATAAAGCCATTGAAGAACGCTTCGTGGAATACGAAACAGCCGTCAAGCCAATTTTGGAGCACTTTAGAAAAATGGGCCTGCCAATTTATGATATTAATGCAGAAGTAGAGCCCGATAAAGTCCATCAGGCCATTTTAAAAGCTCTCAAGGCTTAAAAAGTGCTTACCAAAGTTAAAACAGATTCTGAAATTCGGACCATGCGCGAAAGTGGCCAGATGCTGGCTACGGTTTTAGAAACTTTAAAACCGCATGTTAAAACTGGAGTTTCAACTAAAGAACTAGCCGACCAGGCCGCTCGGGAATTAAAAAAGTTGGGAGGCAAGCCGGCATTTTTAGGTTATCAGGGTTTTCCGGACGTGCTTTGTGTATCAATTAATGAGGAAGTTGTTCACGGTATCCCCAAATTTCAGCACAAAATAATTAACGGCGATATTGTAAGTCTAGATTTTGGCGTTGATTACCTGGGCATGATCACTGATTCGGCTATTAGTCTGATAGCCGGCCCAGCTGAAGATAAAATTTCTGAAAAATTGGTAGCAACAACTAAAAGGGCGCTTGAAGCAGGCATTGACGCTGTACGTGACGGTGTTCATGTCGGTGATATCGGTCAAGCTATTCAGGTGGTTTTGGAAGAAGCCGGTTTTGGAGTAGTTCGTGACCTGGTCGGCCACGGCGTTGGACATCAGCTTCATGAAGAACCGAACGTACCTAATTATGGCCATAACGGCCAAGGCTCGGTCCTCAAAAGTGGCATGACGATTGCTATTGAGCCGATGTCGACTATTGGTAGCTATGAAGTTTACACCGCTGATGACGGCTGGACAGTTCTAGTTCGGGACGGCAGCCGCTCAGCTCACTTTGAACACACCATACTGATAACACCAACCGGGGCAGAGATTTTAACCGCGCTTTAAAGCTTGCATTGAAAATTCTCTAGAATAAGCGGTATACTTACCGATATGCGCGAACAAAACCAATCGCACTTCGTTGGTATTGATATAGGTACCTCGGCTGTCAGATGTGTAGTTGGCATGATAGACGAAAAATCAGAAACCGGAAAACCATCAATCATCGGCCATGGCTCAGCCGCCAACAACGGTATGCGTAAGGGCATAGTCGTGCATATTGACGATGTTACCGAGGCAATTCACCAAGCTGTTGATGAGGCTGAAAGAGTGTCTGGCGTGCATATTACTTCTGCCACAGCGAACGTTAATGGTTCGCATGTTATTGGCACTAACTCCAAAGGTGTTATTGCTATCAGCGGCGCTAATCGTGAAATAACTACCGAAGACCGACTGCGGGTAGAAGAAGCCGCCACCATTGTAAAACTGCCGCCCAACCGCGAAATTATTCAAGTCTTTGCTAAAAATTATCACTTAGACGGTCAGGGCAATATCAAAGACCCAGTTGGTATGCAGGGCGTTAGACTAGAGGTTGACACTCACATTCTAACAGCTGCTACACCCAACCTTCGCAACCTCGACCTAGCCCTTGATAAGGCCGGTATCCGTACTTCTCATCATACTGTCTCTAGTCTGGCCGCCGCCGAAGCGGTGCTTAGCCGACAACAGCGTGAAGCCGGAACGGTATTAATTGATATTGGCGCCGGTACTACCAACCTGGTGGTTATTGAAGATGCCGAGGTCCAGCATATTGCCGTGCTGCCGATCGGCAGTATAAATATCACAAATGATCTGGCTATTGGTCTAAAAACTGATTTAGATATTGCCGAAATGGTTAAACTTCAGCAAGCAACGCTCGATAGCGCTCATAATTATCGAAAAAGCGCCATTACTATCGGCAAACAACGACTTCTATTTAATAACGAAGAAATTCATATGGTCGTTGAGGCACGCTTGGAAGAGTTACTTGAATACGTCGACAAAGAACTCAAAAAAATTGGACGTTCGCGCAAATTGCCAGGTGGCGTCGTGCTGGTCGGTGGCACAGCCAAGCTGCCGGGACTAGCAGATTTTGTAAGTGACAAACTTCAGCTGGCAGCTCGCATTGGTAAATTGCAGACCATAGGCGGTTTAATCGACAAAATTGATGATCCAATTTATTACAGCGCAGTTGGTCTGATGATTTTGGATATGCTGTTAATGCCTAGCTCGCCAGCTTATGATCAGCATCATAACTCGGGCGGTATTTTTGGTTCAGTTGAGTCGCTACTGCGTCGTTTTAAGGGTTAACGTAGGCCTTTTTGTATTCGGTTTTTTAACTATAGCACCCAGGTGAATATTGAAAATTGTTCATTGAAGTTTAATAATTATTGCTATATACTACCCCCATATTTAGTGAGTAAAAGAGTAGGTACATATGCCACAAGTTGCCCCCCCAGTTGAAACGTTTGCCCGAATAAAAGTTATTGGTGTAGGCGGCGCCGGCGGCGCGGCAATTAATAGAATGGTTGATGCTGGTGTCGAAGGCGTTGAGTTTATTGCCGTTAATACTGACGCCCAAGCACTTCATCACTCCAAAGCCCAAACCAAAATTCATATTGGCAAAGACACGACACGCGGACTGGGTGCTGGTGCTGACCCGGAGGTTGGCCAGCAAGCTGCCCAAGAATCAATTGACGAGATACGTAATGCTGTAGAGGGTGCTGATATGGTTTTTGTAACCATTGGTGCTGGCGGCGGTACCGGCAGTGGCGCCGGCCACATCGTCGCTAATCTGGCCAAGGAATTAGATGAGTTGGTTGTTGGTTTTGCCACCAAGCCATTCGCTTTTGAAGGCGAAAAACGGCGCCGCAATGCCGAAGCGGCCATTGAAAAACTGCGTGATGCAGTCGATACCTTAATAGTTATTCCAAATGATAGATTGTTGCAAACTATTGATCGTCAAACGCCTCTGCTTGAGGCTTTTAAGGTCGCCGATGACGTTCTACGTCAGGGCGTGCAGGGAATTGCTGACCTTATAACTGTTCACGGTCTAATCAACCTAGATTTCGCCGATGTTAAGACTGTAATGAAAGACGCCGGTTCTGCGCTCATGGGAATTGGCCGAGCTTCAGGTGAGAATCGGGCTATTACAGCCGCTCAGCAGGCAATTGAATCACCGCTCTTAGAAGTTTCAATTGATGGTGCCCGCGGCGTACTGTTTAACGTTATTGGCGGTCATGATATGTCAATGCACGAAATTAATGCCGCCGCCGAAGTTATTACAGCGGCTGCTGACCCCGATGCCAGTATTATTTTTGGCGCAACTATCAATCCGGAACTGGAAGGCGAAATCATTATTACTGTTGTAGCCACCGGTTTTGATATGTCGTATTATGCCAAAAGAGTCATTTCCTCACCCCTGGAAGATGATGAAACAACGATTACTGATAAAGATGAGGAACTGCCACCGGTTGATAAAGCCGATGACAGTGAGATTTCTGATCTAGATATGAATCTCGAGAAAGCCCATCAAGAAGGAAGCGAAGACTTTCATAAGGAGTCGGACGTACCTAATATCTGGGCCCTAGACAACCATGAGGAAGCTGATGATAAAACTTCTAAAGACAAAAATAATAAAGTTATTCACGGAACGGTTCACGAAAATGAGCTCGAAAAACCTTCATTTTTACGCCGTCTAAAAAGTCACGCCCCAAGCAAACTTACTAAAAAGAATAAGCAAAAAGAGTAAAACGTCCCTTTTTGTAATAAATAATACAGCATATAATGTATTGCAAAGCGCTATGGCTAGAGCTATTCTAGAAAGCGTAGACACTATATATAGGGAAAATAGCATAGTGCTAGTACGTTTAAGCAGAACAAATATTTTGCACACTTTAAACCAACCAGAAAGCACATTGCATGGGCTAACTAGCGTTTGTTAGAGTGTAATAAGGAGGTAGGTGAGAGTTAATGAAGTGCAATCGTTGTCAGCAAGATGATACTAAAGTCATAGAATCAAGGGATGTTGCTGATGGCGAGGCAATTCGTCGCCGTCGGGTTTGCACCAATTGCCAACATCGCTTCACCACCTACGAACGCCTGGAAAGGCCTCAATTAGTAGTGATTAAAAATAACGGCACCCGAGAGTTATTTAACCGCGAAAAGTTGATGGCTGGTCTCCTTAGGGCTTGTGAAAAGACTTCGGTCAGCAGCCTACAAATCGAAAGATTAGTAGCTGATATCGAACAGCAGCTCTATGAACAAGGTGACTCCGAAATTCCCTCAAGCAAAATTGGACAACTGATAATGGATCAACTTAGACCGCTTAACGAAGTGGCCTACGTCCGATTCGCCAGTGTCTATCGGCGATTTAAGGATATTGCCGGCTTTGAGAGAGAATTATCGCAAATACGTGAACTAAAAACTGGCCATGTAAAAGATTAGTGCCGGCTAGTTCCCCTGGGCTTTTAAGAAAAGTCTGAATGCCGAGGGGAGCTAGCCCCACTCCTCTTGCCTCTTCAAAATTGATCTCAGGTAAAATTAGCTGAGCTCGAACTAGGAGGCAAGAGGAGTGGGGTGCTCTAAACAAAAAATAAAATTAAACTAAACTAAGATGAGGTTATTATGGGACAAGCAACAATCCTAGGGGTTAGTCGGTTATTCACTCGCCCCCAAACCAAAGCATATGACAATCTAAAATGGGTCAAACGTGACTCGGTTATTAATAATCCATTTACAAGTAAACCGGTTTTTGAACAGAAAGGTGTTGAATTTCCGGAAGGCTGGTCGCTTAACGCTATTAATATTGTCGCCCAGAAGTACTTTACAGGCACCCCTGGTACGGCCGGCCGGGAATCTTCTCTTCGTGATCTGATAGACAGAGTCGTTGATACAGTTACCAGACAGGGCCTCCAAGAAGGTTATTTTGACAGTGAATCAGAAAGTGAAGATTTCAGAGAAGAATTAAAGTACGTCCTAGCTACCCAACGAGCAGCTTTTAACTCACCGGTGTGGTTTAACATTGGTGCTCCCGAGCGGGCCCAGCAAGCTAGTGCCTGCTTTATTCTCGGCATTGAAGATACTATGCCGGCTATTCTTAACTGGTACAGAGAAGAGGGTATGATTTTCAAGGGTGGTTCTGGCTCAGGTATAAATCTTAGCGTGCTGCGATCTTCTGTCGAACAGCTGGGTAAAAGTGCCGGTACGGCCTCTGGTCCGGTTAGTTTTATGCGCGGGGCTGATGCTTCAGCTGGGGCGATTAAAAGCGGCGGCAAGACCAGACGAGCCGCCAAAATGGTTATTTTGAACTCTGATCACCCGGATGTCGAAGAATTTATTTGGTGTAAGGCTATTGAGGAGCGCAAAGCTCGAGTATTATCTGAGGCCGGCTATGATATGGACTTGGACGGTAAGGACAGCTACTCTATGCAGTACCAAAATGCCAATAACTCGGTGCGTGTAACTGACGAGTTTATGCAAGCCGTGGCTAACGACGATGATTGGGACCTAAAAGCTATTAAAACCGGCAAAACTGCCAAGACTGTTAAGGCCAAAGCTCTATTTCGGCAAATAGCCGAAGCTTCTTGGGAGTGCGCAGATCCGGGTATGCAGTTCGACACCACCGTTAATAAATGGCACACCACGCCGAATGCCGGTCGTATCAATGCTTCTAACCCCTGTAGTGAATATATGCATCTGGATAATTCGGCCTGCAACCTGGCCTCTATAAACTTACTTAAGTACCTAAGAGAAGATGACACTTTTGATATCGAGGCCTTTAAACACACCGTTGAGCTGATTTTTACTGCTCAGGAGATACTAGTCGGTTATTCCGAGTACCCAACTGAAAGTATTACCAAAGTGGCCAAAGCTTACCGACAATTAGGTATTGGCTACGCCAATCTAGGCGCGCTGTTGATGGCTCAAGGCTTACCTTATGATTCTGATGAAGGCCGAGCTCAAGCAGCAGTGATAACGGCGTTAATGACCGGCCATTCTTACGGTACAAGTGCTAAAATCGCTCGCCGGGTCGGTCCTTTCGGGGGCTTTCACAAGGACAGCGAAGCCATGATTAACGTTCTCAAGATGCACCGCGAGGAAGTATCCAAGATTGATGCCGGTTTAGTACCGGAAGAACTGCTAAGCGCTGCTGCCGCTTCTTGGGATGAAGCTGTAGAACTAGGACAACTCTACGGTATTAGAAATTCACAGGCTAGCTTATTGGCACCAACAGGCACCATAGGACTAATGATGGATTGTGACACCACCGGTATTGAGCCTGATTTAGGGTTGGTTAAGGTTAAAAAACTAGTTGGTGGTGGCACCATGAGCATTGTTAACCAAACTGTGCCTCGCGCCCTAAAAGCCCTGGGCTACAAGAAGAGCCAGATTGATGACATTATCAATTATATTGATGAAGAGAAATCTATTTTAGGTGCGCCGCATCTGAAAAAAGATCATGAACCAGTCTTTGCTTGCTCCATGGGCGATAATGCCATTCACTATCTTGGTCACGTCAAGATGATGTCCGCCGTCCAGCCGTTTTTGTCGGGAGCCATCAGTAAAACAGTTAATATGCCTGAAGATGTAACTGTCGAGGACGTTGAGCAATTGCATATGGACGCTTGGAAACTGGGGCTTAAAGCCGTAGCTATTTACCGCGACAACTGTAAAGTTGCTCAACCATTGAGTATGGCCAAGAAAGACGGTGCTAAAGAAGAGCCAACTCCAGTCAAAGCTACTGATCCTTTGCTGGATAAGATAATGGTTCATGGCGCTGTTCGGCGTAAGTTACCAAAAATTCGAACGGCTAAAACATTTTCCTTCACTGTTGGCGGCAGTAAGGGCTTTGTAACTGTCGGTGAGTTTGAAGATGGTACCCCTGGTGAAGTTTTCATGCAAATAGCCAAACAGGGCTCCACCTTAGCTGGTATCATGGATGCCATGGCTATTTCTATCAGTTATGGTTTGCAGTACGGCGTACCGCTTAAGAGCTACGTCTTTGCCTTAACCAATATGACCTTTGCACCGGCCGGTATGACTAATGATCCGGAAATTAAAACCGCTACTTCGCTGGTTGACTACGTCTTTAGGCGCTTAGCGCTCACTTACTTGTCATTTGACGACCTCTTAGAATTAGGCCTAGCTTCAATAGACGATATGCCTCAAGATCAGACCAGTCTTTTAGAAGAAGATCTAGAAGTTAAAACTGAAAAAATAGTTGAGGCACCAAAAGCCAGCAAACCTATCAAGACCGAGAAACTACAGCCAATCCGAACAAAGTCTACCAAGCCAGCGGAGAATGATAATACAGCACCGCTGTGCTACAACTGCGGTAATCAGACTCAGCGAGCCGGTAGTTGTTATGTTTGCTCGTCTTGCGGTTCCACTACAGGGTGTAGCTAGATAGTTAGCCGCACTCTTGTGTTATTGTATTAGGCAAGATGAAAGTCTGTGTCTTATATCGCGCCAAATCTGAACATGCCAGACGGATTGAAGAATTTTTGCATGAGTTCGAGAGGCGTCGAACAATAGGCCATCTTGAGGTTTTCGATATTGATACCAGGGAAGGGACGGCCACCGCTAGTTTGTACGACGTACTAGCCTATCCGGCAATTCTAGCTCTTGCCGACGACGGTCAACTGGTAAAAAGCTGGGTTGGCGATGAGGTGCCGCCACTAATCGACGAACTAACATATTATGTTCAGTCTTAATTTGCGCTTGGGGTCAGCTTAAGCTATATTTGTAAGTGCTAAATCCGTTCGCTTTTACAGCGAATAGCAGCTATCAACTGCGATGGAGCGGGAAGAAAAGCACTAGCCTAGTAGAACTCGCCGGTTAAGCCCGTCACCACTGTAAATTAAGTCCCAAGTAGGATGGTACCGTGTTAATAATAACAACACTCCTACCTAAAAGCGGGACTTTTTATTTTATCTAAAACCATGAGCGATAAATCACAATTCAGCCAAATCGAAGAAGAAATCCTTAAACTTTGGGATAAGGAAAAAATCTTTGAGAAATCTCTTGAGCAGCGCCAAGGTAAAAAGGGCTTTAGTTTTTATGACGGGCCACCCTTTGCCAATGGCTTGCCGCACTTCGGGCATTCATTAGTAACCAGTATTAAAGATGCCATGCTTCGTTATAAGACCATGCGCGGCTACTATGCGCCTCGCCGAAACGGCTGGGACTGTCATGGCTTGCCGGTGGAGTACGCTGTTGAAAAAGACTTTGGGGTTAGTGGGAAAAAGCAGATTTTAGAGCTGGGGCTTGATAAGTTTAACGATGCCTGCCGACAGTCAATCTTTAAGTACAAGGATGAATGGGAACGCTTACTAAAGCGTTTAGGACGCTGGAGTGACTATGATAATTATTACGCGACAGTCGACCCTAACTACACCGAAAGTGTTTGGTGGGCACTGAGCCAGGTTAACGATCGCGGGCTGCTTTATCGAGACTATAAGTCCACCCCCTATTGCCCGCGCTGTGAAACACCTCTATCAAATTTTGAAGTTAACGATGGCTACAAAGATAATGTACCTGACCCTAGTCTGTATGTAAAATTTAAACTTAAGAGCGAAAAGGCCTTTTTACTTGCTTGGACAACCACCCCTTGGAGCTTACCCGGCAATGCGGCCATTGCTGTTAATCCTAATGAAGAATATGTTTATGTAAAACACACCACTGATGACGGCCAAGAAGAAGTGCTAATACTCGCCAAAAAGCGATTACAGGTTCTTGATGAGCAAAATTACAAGGTTGAACGTGAAATAAAGGGCTCGGAGCTTGAAAATAAGGCCTATCAGCCCCTTTTTAAACTCGATGACGTAAAAGACAAGGATAAGCTTTATAAAATTCATCTGGCGAGCTTTGTAAGCGTCGAAGACGGATCGGGTATTTTACACGTGGCGCCAGCTTTTGGTGAAGATGACCTGGAACTAGGGCAAAAGTATCAACTGCCGGTCCTATCAACTATAGATGCCAGCGGTAAAGTCACCGGCGGTATAGGCTTTGATGAAATAAAAGGCAAATTCTTCAAACAGGCAGACAAGTACATAATTGAACATCTGACTAAAAAAGGTTATGTTTTTTCAGCCGAAACAACCGCCCATACTTATCCGTTTTGCTGGCGCTGTGAAACTCCTCTACTTTACTTCGCTATAAACAGTTGGTTTATAAAAGTTTCCGAGATTCGGGAAGATTTATTAAAAACTGCCGAAGAAATAAATTGGGTTCCTGAACATATTAAAACCGGTCGTTTTGGTAAGTGGCTGGAAGGAGCCAGGGATTGGGCGATTAGCCGCAACCGTTATTGGGGCGCGCCTTTACCTATCTGGGTTAACAGCGAGGATGATAACGATTATCTAGTCGTCGAGAGTTTCTACAAGTTACGAGAGTTAGTCGGTGATCCGAACCTTGACCTAACAGATGTGCATCGGCCGGGTATAGACGCAGTAGTCATAAAAAAAGACGGCAAAACCTATCGTCGAGTCGAAGAAGTCTTAGATTGCTGGTTTGAATCTGGTTGCATGAGCCTTGGCCAGCTCCATTATCCCTTTGAAAATAAAGAACAGTTTAATAAAACTTTTCCAGCCGATTTTATTATTGAAGGCTTAGACCAAACCAGGCTGTGGTTTTATGTTCAGCATGTGGTGGCCACTATCATTTTTAACCAGCCGGCCTTTAAGAATGTCGTGGTCAACGGCATGATTATGGCGGCCGACGGCCAAAAACTTAGTAAACGGCTTAATAACTACCCGCCGGTGGAAGAGGTTTTTGATGAAGAAGGGGCTGACAGCCTAAGACTCTATCTGTTATCGAGTACACAGGCCACTCAAACGGCTGACTATATGCGATTTAATCGAGATGGTATGAAAGACCTAAATCGCAACGTCTTGGGGACGCTGGCAAACAGCTATAAATTTTTCGAAACTTATGCGTCGCTGGATAAGTTTAAACCACCTAAGAATTTAAGTTCACCAGACAGCACTAACATCTTAGATCGCTGGATAATAAGCAGATTAAACCAAACTATAGAGGCAGCTACCAAGCAAGCCGATAACTACCACATCGCTCATACTCTAGAACCAATCTTTACACTTCTAGATGATGTTAGTAACTGGTACGTTCGGCGCTCGCGCCGTCGTTTTTGGAAAAGCGAGAACGATAATGATAAAAAACAGGCCTATAGCACCTTGTACTTTGTTTTAGTAAGATTAAGTCAATTGTTAGCGCCATGGGCGCCATTTATCAGTGAAAAAATATACTCGGATTTGACTACAGGTTCTGATTTGCCCAAGTCCGTTCACTTAACAGATTGGCCGCAGGCGGACAAAGTGGACGAAACAATCATCACAGACATGGCCCAAGCCAGGGAGCACATCAATCAAGGCTTAGCCCAAAGAGCCGCAGCCGGTGTTAAAGTCCGCCAACCTTTGAATAAAATATTGGTCCCCAAGCTTCCCGATGAATATCAGTCAATCATTGCTGACGAGCTAAATGTTAAAGAAATTAACTGGGGCAAGGTGAACTCTAAAGTTGTACTTGACACAACACTCACTGACCAGCTCAAGACCGAAGGATTGATGCGCGAACTAGTTCGTTTTATCCAGAACGGCCGTAAAAATGCCGATCTTATGGTTGAAGACCGAATTCATCTGGGTCTTGAAACTGATAGCCAGCCGCTGGAGAAGGCCATTAATGAATATAAAACCGTTATTCTCCAGGAAACCCTAGCTAAAAGTCTTAACCAAAAAGATAAATATGATTTTAGCCAAGAAGTTAATATTGAAGGCCTGCAAGCGACCATCCGAATCACCAAAGCTTAACTCCTTTGACAGTCATATCTATCTCTGTTAGGCTAGATAAGATGAAAAAAGCAGTTATTCAGACCGGCGGCAAGCAGTATTTAGTGACAGAAGGCGACACTCTTGAGGTGGAATTATTAAAAGACTCTAAAAATATTAGCTTTGAACCACTACTAGTGATTGACGACAAAGAAGTTAGGGTTGGCAATCCGACAGTTGAAAAAGCCAAGGTCAGTGCCCAGCTATTAGAAGAAACCAAGGCCGATAAAGTTACGGCCATTCGCTACAAGGCCAAAAAAAGAGTAAAAAAAGTTCACGGCCATCGCCAAAGGCATTCCAAAATCAAAATTAGCAAAATTGCATAAATAATTTTCGGGCTTGAATAATATTAAAGGGCGGGTTGACAGCCAGCTGGCTTAAACTTATAATAAACGTTACCACTAACAAAAATAAAAATGACATAATAAATATCTAATCGAATCACATATTCAATCTGTTACTAGTTGATTACTCAGCTACGCATATGCGAAATCAAAACTTAAACCTCACGCAAATAGTTCGTTATATTTATCTTAAGACCATTAGATAAAGTTACTTAAGTATTAGCCTCATCTGAGGTAAGGAGTTAATTTATAACTAACCGTAGATTACTAGCCTTATAATACTAGTTATAGTTAGTTTTACTGCATATATAAATAATGCTAGGCTAAAACAGGAATAAATGACATAAACATGAGCAAAATAATCGCTGTGCTTAATCAAAAAGGTGGCGTCGGCAAAACCACTACTGCTATAAATGTGGGAGCCTACCTGGCCAAACAGGGGAAAAGCGTTCTTTTAATTGACTTTGACCCCCAAGGCAATGCTACCAGCGGCCTGAGTATTGATAAAAACGCCCTAGACGGCTCCATTTACGACGTTATCTTAAATAGTGCTGATGTTACAGCGGTCATAAAGCGTACCAATATCGATAATTTGCACCTTCTACCGGCCAACGCCAGCCTAGCGGCTGCTGAGGTGGAACTAGCCAGCCATGAACAGCGCGAAAGCCGCCTGCGCGACGCCTTAAGCAACTTAACTCATGATTTTGTTATTATTGACTGCCCGCCAGCCTTGGGACTGCTTAGTATAAATGCTCTAGCGGCTGCAGATTTGGTCCTAATCCCGGTACAAGCTGAATATTACGCCATGGAGGGCCTAACCCAGCTGCTAGACATTGTACAGCGGGTCAGAGGCGGCCTTAACCCCAATCTCGAACTACTGGGAGTGGTAATGACCATGCATGACAATCGAACCAGTTTATCTGATCAAGTAGCCGGTGAAGTTAGAAAATACTTTGGCGACAAGGTTTTTGACACGGTAGTGCCTAGAAATGTTCGCTTGGCCGAAGCCCCCAGCCACGGAAAAACCATTATGGAACACGATAAGTGGAGTAAAGGTGCCCGGGCTTATAAACAATTAACCAAAGAACTGCTGGACAGGGTAAAATAAAACCATGAGCGCTAAACAAACAGGTCTTGGCCGGGGACTGGACAGCTTAATACCGAAGGAATTTGATAAATCACTGCTTAGTAATAGCGATGAGCGGATTCAAAAGATAGAAGTAAAAGTTATAAAAGCCAATGCCGATCAACCGCGCCGCAGTTTTGACCAGCAAGCTTTAAGCGAGCTGGCTGACTCAATTAAAGAACACGGACTGCTGCAGCCGATAATTGTGACGCCAAAAGGTGATGAATATGAAATTATTGCCGGCGAGCGTCGTTGGCGGGCCGCCAAAATTGCCGGTCTGGAGTCTCTGCCGGCCATCGTTAGAAGTGTCGAGAACCTACAAAAGCTAGAACTGGCGCTGATTGAAAATGTCCAGCGCGTTGATCTATCACCTCTGGAGCAGGCGACTTCGATTGAAAAGCTCCGCGACCAATTTAGCATGGACCTGGAGACTATCGGCAAGCGACTGGGCAAAGCCCACAGCACAGTAACTAACATCGTTAGGTTGCTTGGACTACCCGAAAAAGCCAAAGAGGCTCTAGAACAAAACAAGATTAGCGAGGGTCATGCGAGGGCAATCTTAGCGCTTCGGGACAAAAAATCCCAGGAAGAATTACTAGAGCTGATAATCAGCAAGCACTGGACGGTTAGACAGGCCGAAAACTATGTCACCGCCCAAAAATCCGGGCACAAAGAAGCTGCTAAAGCCATCGCCCGGGTTGACACCCAGACCGCAGAAACTAAAGCCATTGCCCAAAAACTAGCGACCAAAGTCTCGATTAAGCGCCTGGCCAAGGGCGGCAAATTAGAAGTCGCCTTCAAATCAGATGATGATTTGAGGCGCATTACCTCAAGAATTGTTGGAAATTAGAACTTCTTGGCTTCGCAATACTAGAACTTCTTGGCTTCGCCAAGGGGGAACAGCCTAAAGGTTAGCTTGCCAATAACATCCTTAGCCGGAATTGGCCCGAAAATCCTCGAATCTAACGAGTCAAAGCGATTATCACCGCATACAAACAATTCGCCTTCCGGTATGGTGACATCTATATTGCCCGGCGTACCATCAATCACGGAGCCGTATTCCATTGTTTTATCTGGCTCAAAGCCTTTGGGATATTGATTGTTATAAACAACTAATTTGCGGTCCTTAACAACCACTCGTTCGCCGGGCAGGGCTATAACTCTTTTAATAAGTTCACGCTCCTTGCTGCCTGGATCATACTGGTCCAAACCGTGTTTGGTAAAAACGATGATATCACCCCGCTCCGGAAAGTAAGTGTGGCCGGTAATTTTGGACCAAGTTTTAGGAATTTTGTCGATAATTAAACGATCATTTGGCTGTAGTGTACTGGTCATACTGGAACCGTCAACTTGGTAAGACCGAAACACAAAAGCCGTTAGAATTAAGGCCATAATCGGCGCTAAAATTAAGATGGCAATGGTTGCTAGCAGACTACTTTTATGGGGTTTCGGTTGCGCAGCTACCGGCGAATGCTCCAGTTCGGAGTGACTGGCTGTAGACTCTTGCTTCGGCCCCTTAAGCTTGGACAACATTTTCTTCATAGAGCTCCACTATAGCTTATTTGAGCTGGCTGTGCACGGGCCTTTCACGCAATTAGCTTAAACGTTATACTAGGACACACGATAGTTAAATTAAATTTGCCAAATTCAATCAAATAAATAGTTTATAATATG